>JAGWHQ010000009.1 GCA_028866655.1 Nitrososphaerota archaeon | reverse complement strand
GGATGATAGCCCAAGTTGAATGGGTCACCTGCGACAAATACTGTGGCCGCACCTGTAAAGATTGCTGCATAGTCGTGATTGACTGCTACATATGCACCTGGACTATCAAATACAACATCAAAGATTGCATCCTGTGAGCCACCAATCAACCAAGTTTGAACTCCTTGAGCTTGAACATGGTTTCCTTGTGTTACACGAGCAAGTTGTCCTCCCACAATGTGGAAGAATACTGGCATATCTCCTTGATTGACTACAAACATTCTGTAGTGTGTATCAAGGTCGACAAATAATGGATGTCCTTGATATTGTTTTAGTGATGGATCATTCCAAGGTTGCACTGGGAAGACATTCTTTGTTGGATCACCCTTGATCAGTTTGTTGATATCTGAGTTTGGAGTGTAACCAAATGCCATTCCGTTTACAACAGTTTGTGTTGTATTGTGAAGGAACATTGCTGTTTGGTCATAGCTGCCATCTGCGTTCAAGTACAATTGATTGTACTCTAAGACAAATTCTTTTGCAGCTGCTTCATAGCGTTGATGTACTACAACAACTTTACCGCCTTGGGTTTCAGTCTTGTCTACTATCAATGGATTGTAACCACTCAATGGATCAACGATTGTTACTCCGTACATGCCGGACATTACATGTTGGTCCATTGATGCTAGATTGACACCTTCACAGTGATACTTGAATGCACCAGGAGTCTCAGCAATATATGCATAAGTCATTGATTGTCCAACCTTGACAGCTCCAAAGTTTGTTGCACTTAGTTGTCCTGCGTGCATATCTATGGAATGTGGGGTGGATTCATTCGATGGTACTGTTAGTGTTACTCTGACGATATCGCCTTGTGTAACTCTTACAGTTGGTCCTGGGACTTGGCCGTTAAAGGTCAATGCGTAATATTTTCCGCCGCCCATGATAGGCAAAGTAGTGCTTTGTGCTACTAACTTTACATCTACTACATGACGTCCCTGTGCAGTCAAATTATCAATTTGATCTGCTGGTATCTGTGCAAATGCACTTGGCATTTGTAACTGGATACCGCCCATATCATCGACTGATTTAATCGAGGCCTGTGCTGGTGCACTAGGTACACTCTGACTTGATGCAGTCATCTGAGTCTGTGAATATGTGCTTGCGAACAATAATCCTGCTACTGCCACTATTGCGGCAATAGACATCATACTGTATCGTCTGTTCATCGTTTCGAATGTTAAAATCTAAATATATTAACTTATTGGGGATTTTCTTGAGAAATTCACAGGATCTTGTGATTTCAGACCATTCCTAATTCATAAAAATGCGAATGCATATTAGGAAAATTAATTTTAGTTTTGGCGTGAAGTTTAGAACCGATTCCGATTCTTTGGGAAAAGTAGAGATTCCAGCAGAAGCATACTATGGAGCATTTACAGCAAGAGCAATAAAACAATATCATGTAAGTGGACACAGATCTCATCCATATCTCATCATGGCATTTGTTATGATCAAAAGATCAGCAGCAGTTGCAAATATGAAAGTAAAAGCACTTGATACCAAAAGAGGAAATGCAATAATCAAGGCATGTGATCAAGTATTGTCAGGAAAACATCTTGATCAGTTTGTTGTAGAGGCAATCAATTCTGGTGCGGGAACTGCATTTAACATGAATACAAACGAGGTGATATCAAATATCGCACTTGAAATAATTGGAAAGCAAAAAGGAAATTACGACGTCATACATCCAAACGATCATGTAAACATGTCACAGTCAAGTAATGATACATTTCCAACTGCAATGCATGTTGCAATTTTATTTAATGTAAACCAAGTAATACCAGTAATTGATGAATTGATAAAAACATTAACCAAAAAGGCAAAAGAATTTTCAAGTTATCAAAAAATTGGAAGGACCCACTTGATGGATGCACTCCCTATAACTCTTGGAAGTGAATTTGCAGCATATGCTACAGCAATTGCAAAAGCACGTGATGCAATCTTTGAATCAAAAAAAGATCTTGAACATGTTGCACTTGGAGGAACAGCAGTAGGTTCTGGTGCAAACACTCCAAAGGGATACAGAACCCTTGTAATATCAGAGCTTGGTAAAATATCAAAACTTTCACTCAAACCAGAGCAGGACATGCAATTTGGACTTGAGAGCAGATTTGCAGTTGCTAGAGTTTCATCCACTCTAAGAAATCTTGCACTGGAACTTGGAAGAATATCAAATGATATTAGACTGATGGCATCAGGACCTGTTGCAGGTTTATCTGAAATTGGAATTCCTGCAGTTCATGCAGGATCTTCAATCATGCCAGGCAAGGTAAACCCATCACTTGCTGAATGTATGAACATGGTATGTTTTGATATAATTGGAAAGGACTCTACTGTGGCACTTGCTGCACAGGCAGGACAGTTTGAACTCAATGTTATGCTTCCTGTAATGTTAAAATCAGTTCTTGATTCCATGGACATGCTAAGAAATTTTGTTCCAATATTTTCAAAGAATTTAATCGATGGCTTGACTGCAAACAAGACAAAGCTAAGCCAATACATAGAAAATAGTCCAGTCATAGTAACACTTCTTACTCCAAAGATAGGATACCAAGTCTCTGCAGATTTATTCAAAGAGTCCCTCAAGACAGGAAAGACAATCAGACAACTTGTAATTGCAAAAGGATTGTTGACTGAAAAAGAAGTAAAGGTACTACTTGGATAAGCAATGGCAAAGATCTGGGTAGAGGCATATGGTTGCTCTGCAAGTTTTGCAGACTCGGAAATGATATCAGGTCTGATTGTAAATGGGGGACACACTCTTGCAGAAAATGAAAAAGATTCTGATCTTAGCGTGATAGTTACTTGTTCTGTAAAAGACGTTACAGCACACAAGATGGTACACAGAATAAAAAAACTAAAAACAAATCCACTTGTTGTAGCAGGTTGTCTACCCAAGGCAGAACAGTCAACAGTAGAAAAGTTTAGCCCAAAAGCAAGTTTGCTTGGACCAAATTCTCTTGGAAAAACTTTGGATGTGATAAGTTCCACATTAAATGGAATAAGAAAGATAGAGCTTGCCGATACTGATGTCAGTAAGGTGGGACTTCCAAAGGTTAGGCTAAATCCAGCAGTTGGGATCATAGAGATAGCAAGCGGTTGCATGAGTGAGTGTACATTTTGCCAGACAAAGATTGCCAAAGGTGATTTGCAGAGCTATCGAGTCGGAGACATTGTGAGACAAGTACAACACGAAATCAAGGACGGTTGTGTAGAGGTATGGCTCACCTCAACGGATAATGGTTGTTATGGATTTGATATTGGTTCAAGCCTACCGGAACTTGTACAAAATGTCTCAAGTATAGAACATGACTTTATGATACGTGTAGGAATGATGAATCCCATGTACCTTCCACGCATCAAGGGCAACCTCTTGAAGAGTTTTGTAAATGACCGAGTCTTCAAGTTTCTTCACATTCCAGTCCAGAGCGGTAGTGACAAAGTCCTCAAGGATATGAAAAGGCTTCACACCTCCAAGATATTCTACGATGTAAACTCTGCATTTAGAGAGAGATTTGACAGATTTACCATTGCTACTGATATCATAGTAGGTTTTCCCACAGAGACAGAAGAAGACTTTGCTAAAACGGTTGACTTGATAGATGAGACAAGGCCAGACATTGTAAACCTCTCAAGATATAGTGCAAGATCTGGTACCAAGGCTGCCCAAATGGACCAGAACGATGTTGCAGAGGTCAAACGTAGAAGTAAGATAGTCTTTGACATGGCAAAAAAGATCTCTCAGCAAAGAAATGAAGAATGGATAGGTTGGAAGGGAGAGGTCTTGTTCGATGAAATATCAGACGGAATAACAAAGGGAAGAAATTTTGCATACAAACAGATAGTTACAGATGATAAGGTCAAACTAGGAAAAAAGGTCATTGTCAAGATAGATGGTGCTGCACCAAATGGTCTGTATGGTACCATAGTGAGCTAAATATTTTAGATCCGAACTTAGATCAAAACTAAGCAACAAAGTTTTTTAATCAATTTTGTAAGCAAAAGGGAGTCATGGAGTTTCAGATGAAAGATCCAGTTTTAATCGTAGGTTTAGGGGGCGCAGGATGCAAACTTGCCATCAACATAAAGGAAAACCTAGGATATGACTGCCTTTTGATAAGCCACGATGCAAGAGACCTCAACCATGATGCCTCAAAGATTTTGATTAATACTAGTCCCATTTTGAATCCGTCCGCATATCTCATAAGAGGAGTTTCATTTGGTGCAAGAGATTCCATTGAAGAAAGAATTAGAGGATATTCAACAATAATGGTTGTTGCCAACCTAGCAGGCAAATCAGGTGCTGCACTTGCACCCGTAGTATCTAAGATTAGTAAAGAAGCAGGAAAAAGCACACTCTCCTTTGGAATCATGCCATTCAAGTTTGAAAAAGACAGGATATTCTTCTCAGGAGTTTCTTTGAAGAGACTAAAGACAAATTCAGATTGTACAGTAATAATAGACAATGATGCATTACTTGAGAGCAATCCAGACCTTACTCCAGATGCATGTAATAAAATCACAAATTCTGCCTTGCTACACGTAATATCCACCCTAAAGAATTCATCATTACCGCTTGAAACAAGCATACTTTCAACTAGCAAGGATATTTCAGATGTAGAGACTTCACTTAGAGATTCCATCAAAATGCTATACGAAGATGCAGCACCAAACAACATTAAAAGTGCATTAATGTACGTAGTAGGCGGAAACAAAGTCCCAGTTGGAGTTTTGAATTCAATGGTAAATACAATAAGCGGAATTTTTGGAGATGACAGTACACGAGTAAGCATGTCAGTCACAGCAGGAGAAAACTCCAAAGTTGTTCTGCTTACTTCAATTGAAGGTGAGACACGCTTTGACAAGTACGACCCACTTGGTTTCATACCAAAAGACAATGTACTTGATTGGGACGAGCCAGATGCAAGCGTGAAAATTGATCTTAATTTAGATCAAATAGAATAAGATTCAAACAAAAAATAATTTAATCTAATAGAAATTTAGTAAATTAAAATGTAGAGTTTATTCTTTCTTTGGCTTTTTTTCAGATTTCTTTTCTTCTTGTTTTGGTTTTTCTTCAGCCTTTTTTGGTTTCTCTTCTGGTTTCTTTTCTTCTTTCTTTGGTTTTTCTTCTGATTTCTTTTCCTCTAGTTTTGGTTTCTCTTCAGTCTTTTTTTCCTCTACTTTCTTTTCTTCTTTCTTTGGCTTGTCGTTAGACTTTTTGTCGCCTTTCTTTTTGTCATCAGATTTTTTGTCGGATTTCTTTGAGGTCTCTTCTGCTTTCTTTTCTTCTTGATACTTTGAAACAATAACGTTGCCATCATCTTTTGTAATCTTTACTCGAATCTTTCTTGGCGGATGTCTGATTCCTCTTGCCCAAACTAGGTGGCTAATTTCTTCTTCAATTTTTACATTTTCTGATTTCATATGTTTTGTAGCAAATTCTCTGATCATGTTGATTGCTCTTTTTGCCCTCTGGTTATTTGGGGACAAGAGTACTTTGCCAAGATTAATAGTGTAAATTCTTTCTATTGATTCAGTAGACATTTTATCCTACACTCACATCTGTTCTGCGCCACTGTCTCTTTTGAGGGTTAGTTCTCACTCTTCGTTTTGTCCTAACAATTATCCAAGCTGGTACAGACGAATTCTGTTTTATCTTTTTCATCAATCTGTTCTTTCTTGGAGTTGACTTGCGGGCAGCCATAAAAATTTGACATTTTAGCCTCTTTTTAAATGAATCTCAGATACATAGATGATATCATGGCAATATCTTGTCATGGATTTGTTTTAGCATTCTTGCAGATGCACCCCAGATCAAGTGATTATCGAATTTGAAAGTGTACATTTCTAAGATTGACCGGTGGGATGGATCTTTATCATTTTCAATCGTTTTTAAAAGTGGAAACAACGGGATTCTAAGAACTGAAGCAATTTCAGAACTTGGCAAAATCTTTGGTAATTCATCAAGTATTGTAACAAATGACATTATCTTAAAGCCGGAATTCAGGGTTGTTACTGGTTTGAGTTGTCCAATTACCATTGATTTTGAGATTTCCAGTCCCAATTCCTCCCTTGTTTCACGTATTGCGGTTGTAAGCAGATCTCCGTCTTTTTCATCCCAAGTTCCGCCAGGAAATGATATTTCACCAGCATGATGATTCATTGTTTTAGATCGTTCAGTCATCAACACCATAGGTTCACTTCCAAATACAATTATCATGACTGCTGCAAGTTTGTTTTTAGAATCATCATGTAATTCTGCGCTGATATCACTAGATAGTGTCTGTTTTAGATGTACAACATTCAATGTTTCATCATTATCAGGATTCATTATTGTCTTTTATGATTTCAGTGTAATATCATTAGAGCACAAAGTATTCTGCTTCAGGGTGGTGAACCACAATAGCAGCAGTTGACTGTTCAGGAATTATTTGACCTGCCTCTGTCAGAGTCATGCCAGATTTTTCAGGTTCCAAAAGTTTCCACACAATATAATGTTGTGCTACATCAGGACAACTTGGATATCCCCAACTATAACGTAGTCCTCGCTTTTCTCCAATCTTGAGTTCTTCTCTAATCTTGTGGTTTATCCACTCTGCCATTGCCTCTGCTGTCTCTACTGCAATTCCGTGTAAATAATAGGCATCAGTATATCGATCTTCTTTGTTCCATTTATCTATCAAATCAGATACCTTAGTTCCCACAGTAACTGCCTGAAACGCAACAACATCGTCTTTTCCAAAATAATCAGTAAGACAGAGATGTTTTGATTTTGAAGAACGTGGAAAATCAAACGATAATTGCTCTCCGTTTGGATGGTCTACAATCAGATGTCCATCTTTGTTATGACAAGCAAAGTATCCATACACAGCACTTGGTTCAAACAATTTTTCATCAAGTATCTTTTTTTTCCATTCTTGAAACAATGCCTCATGTTCTTGTTCAGAGTCTTTGGCAGACTGTCCCCGGACTCCCCAAGACAACACAAACAAGGATTTCTTGTTTAGATATTTCCAGACTTCGTTCAAGTCAATGTCTTTTGGTTCTAGTCGTATTACATGGTTTAATGATACATCTACAGGTGGAGTCACAGGAACAATTCCACTATGGGCAAACTCTGGTACCTCAGTTTTTTCAAAAACAGGCTCTTTCCATTTCTCAATTTTTTCTTGCCAGTCTTGCACAAACTTTGGTTTTTCTGGCGAAACTAGGGTATCCATAATTTTTAGTCCATCAAACATAGTCTTGCAGTAAAAGACACCAGGCTCGTAAATTCCTCCCTCTTTTGCAACACGATTTATGTAATTGGTGTTGATTGCAGCTCCCCCACAGAGAACAGGAATTTTCATATTGTTCTTTCTTGCATGTTCTACAAAGTACTGCATCTGTTTTGATGTAGATACTAACAATGCAGAAAGCCCTATTGCATCAGCATTTACTTCATCAATTTTTTCAAGGAATTTTTGCATTGGTACTTGTTTTCCAAGATCATATACTGCATACCCATTGTTTTCAAAGATTGTCTTGACAAGATTTTTCCCAATATCATGCACATCGCCATAGACTGTTCCAAGAACTAGTTTTCCTTTGCTTGATCCCTCTTCTTTTAGCAGATATTTTTCAAGCTCTACAACTGATGCCTTCATACATTCTGCAGATTTGAGCACAAATGGCAAGATTAGTTCTCCAGAGCCAAACTTGTCACCAACTTCCTTCATTGCTGGTAAGAGATCTTCATTTAGTGTCACAATGGCTGCCTTGTGAGTCAAGTTCCTAGGAGCATCAATTTCCAGCCTTCCATCTTTTTCAACAAGATTGAACTTGTCAGTGATTTTTTCTGCGATTGCATTTACCACATCATTTTCAATCCCATCACGGAGTCTATTTACAATCCTAAAGTTTGCCCTCTTTCCAGCAGGCCAAGTTGGGTCCACATCCACTTTCTTGGCAGCAGTCTGGGTTGTTCCTTTTGTATTTTCAAAGTATGAAATAAAATCTGCAAGTGCGTTTTGGTGTTTGTTAAATATTAGATCTTCTGCAAGTTTCTTTTCCTTATCATCGATTTCTGTGTAAGGTATGACATCTTTTGGATTGATGATAACAGTATCCAGCCCATATTTTACTGCGTGATATAAAAATACAGCATTGAGAGTCTTTCTTGCACGAGGAGCAAGACCAAAACTGACATTACTCAATCCAAGAGTTGTAAAGGAGTTTGGAAATCGTTGCTTGACAAGACGAATTCCTTCTAGCGTATTTTTTCCAGCATCTAAAAACTCAGCCTCTCCAGTGGCCAAGGTAAATGTAAGTACATCAAAAATGAAATGTTCCTCAGTCAGACCATATTTCTTCCCAGTCTCAACCAAGAGTTCTGCAGTTTCTAGTTTTTCTTGTGGAGTCTTTGCCATCCCTTTTGGTCCAATACACATGGCAACTGCAGGAACTCCATATTTTACCATCAGAGGGGCAAGCAGATGAAATCTACTTCCATCACCTTCCAGATTTATTGAGTTTATGATTGGTTTTCCAGGAATTTGTTCCAATGCAGATGCAATCACTTTGGGTTCTGTGGAATCAATTACTAGTGGTGCATCAATTTCTAGACTCAATAATTTTACAAGTTTTTTCATAAACTCAAGTTCATCTGAGCGTTCTGTTGTTGCAACACAAACATCAAGGCAGTGTGCCCCATCTTCGACTTGGTCTCGTGCAAGTTTGACTAGTTCTTCAAAGTTATCGTTTAGGACACATTCCTTTGCCTTTTTGGAGCCTTGAGCGTTTAGTCTTTCTCCAATTATCAAGGGAGCAGGATTTTGTGCCAATTCAACGGCCTTTAATGCAGAACTTACTCGTGGAATCTTCAACAACATCGTTCTCTAGTACTTTTTCTAAATACCTAGCGGTTATTCTCTGCGGCCTTTTCGTCAATTACTTTACGTAGAAATGAAATATGTTCAACATTTGTGCCACAGCATCCTCCAATTATTCTCACATTTTGATACTGGTTCAAAAAATCAGCCATTACACTTGCCATGTCTTTTGGTTCCATCTTGTATACTGCTTTTCCTCCCTGGTTTTCAGGCATTCCAGCATTTGGCACAACAAGTAATGGCAAAGAATTTTGTTCATTTAGCCATTGTACACTAGGAATCATTTCGGTAGGACCAGTTGAACAATTAAGTCCAAATGCGTCAATGCCCATCTCAGATACCGTAGTATATGCAGCTTGGATGTTTGTACCAAGAAGCATCTTTCCATATTTATCCAGTGTTACATTTGCAATTATTGGAACTCTCTTGTCAGTTTTTTTAAATGCATTATGGCATGCCTCAATTGCAAGTTTTACTTCCAGAATATCCTGGCTTGTCTCAATCAACAAGGCATCTACTCCTCCAAGAATGAGTCCCTCTGCTTGAATCTCAAAGGCATCTCGAATTTCATCAAGTTTTATCTGACCAAGAGATGGATCGTTTGAGCTTGGAAGAAAACCAGTTGGACCCATAGAGCCTATCACATATCTTGGTTTGTCTGTAAACTCTTGTGTAACATCAACTGCAAGTTGTGCTATTTTTTTGTTATAGTCTAGTGTTTTGTCACCATACCCATATTCTTCTAGCTTTAGCTTGTTTGATCCAAATGTATTAGTCTCAATACAGTCAGCTCCAGCTTGCAGATATGATCGGTGGATTTGTTTTATCCATTCTGGTCTTGTAAACGATAATCCATCATTGAATCCATCTTTACCATCTGGAAAGTCTTCAGGTTTAGGATTTAGTTTTTGGATTTCAGTACCCATTGCGCCATCAAAGAGCACAATTTTATTTTTCATCAAAATATCTAGAGGTATCTTTTCAGCCAAGTACAATTCAAAGAGAGCATCATCAATTTAATTCTGTTTTGTTTTGACATGATGTGAATCCTCTTCAAAGGTTATAATCAAGTAGTCAGGACAGTCAATTATGACTATAATTTATGAAATTAATCCTCCCAAAGTTATCCAAGATACAGTACTATCTCATGACCAGCTTTCAGAATCCGTTGAAAGGCTAAAGGAGAGAGCTGTCAAGATTGGTCAAGCAAGTGATGGAATCCATCTAACTGATTCAGTTCTTGGAATTCCCAGAGTTTCACCAATTACAGCTGGATTTTTCATACGAAATTCAAACAATAAGATAAGAATCACTGCAAGCATACGCGTTCGTGACAGAAATCTTACCTCAATTACTCAAACCATATGTGATGCCATTTTATTGAATCTAAACGGAGTTCTAGTACTCAAGGGTGATGCCCCACCAGCGGGCCCAAAAGATTCAGGATTGATTCCAAGTGACATAGTAAAGCAGTTCAATGAACAAGGCTTTGGAAAAAGAATTGACATGTTTCTCTCAATCTCAAGCAATCCAGACTTTGAAAAGATGCATAAAAAAATTGAAGCCCAACCAAAGGGGTTTGTCACTCAAGTCATAAGTTCCATTGATCAAGTCACTAGAATGGTTGATACACTAAAACCTCAAGGGTTCAAGATAATTCCATGTGTCTTGTTATCATCTGAGAAGAATGTAAAATCAGCCCAAATGCTAAATCTTGACTGGTCAGGATACAGTAAGGACATGGTAGGATTTGTAAAACAAATAGACAAGATTGCAGGAAATGTATTGATTAGTTCTCCAAACGACTTTGTAGGGGCGTTAGATCTCTTACACAAACTACGATAATCAAACATTTTCACATTACGCGTAACAGACATGAAAATTGACATCTAGATTAAAATTAAAGAACGGTCCATAGACGAACATCATCAGATGCAATTGTTTGTTCTAGTTTCCATATTTGCAGTAATGATTGGTTTAGGATTTGTTGCCATTCATCCAGCATCTGCTAACGTATGGATTCCAGATAATGAATTCAAGGGATTTTATGATATAAACGGAACTTATACAGTAATTGGTGCAGTAAAAAATACTCAATCTACTGCAATAATTCCAACAATTACAATCAATGTAAAAGATAATGATAACATGGTATCAGAAAAATATACTCTATCAACTGTAAATTCTCAAAAGGATATCCCATTTAATATAAAGATACTTCAAATTGAAGGAAAAAATGCAACTCTAGAAATTCCTCAAGTTAGTTTTGTTTCAACGGATCATAATTTTACAGATATTGAGATAATCTATGACAAGACATTGAAAAAACACGCTGACGGTCATGAAACAGGTGTTATTGTAAATAATGACACTTCAACAGCTTATGGGGTAAAAGTATATGCTGCAATATATGGAAAAGATGGCAAGTTTTTGGATGTTGGAAAAAGTGTTGAGACAATTGACAAGATAGACCCTAGGCAAAAAATTGCATTTTCCATGTACCCAGATCCCCAACACGCCTCAATGGTGAGCTATTACAGTTGTTTTGTTGTAGGAGAAGACCCAACAATGCCAGTAACAGTCACCAAAGATGGTAAGCCATACAATTTCCAATATCTGACTTCGGGTTCTGTTACCGATACTAAATTTGATGATACCACACACAGCGTTCTTGCAACTGTCAGATACCCATTTCCAGATACAGGATTTGTAAACTTTATGTTCCCACAAGAAACAGGAGTAGAAAAATTTTCCGTATTATCAAATGGTATGCCAATAGAATTTGTGCAAAGTAAAGACCCGGATGGATACTGGCATGTGGCATTGACACTTCCTCCAAGATCTACATCAAAGCTAGCAATCTCAGGATTTGACCAACCTGATTTACTTGCATCAAACAACTTTGGAAATTATATTTTGATAACAATACCAATTGTAGCAGCTGCAATAAGTATAGTAATCTGGAAGAAGAAAAAAGATTAAGGTATTACAGGCAAGTTTTGTTCTTGCAATACTTTGTTCAATATTGTCAGATCAAATATGTTTGAAAGGTCTGGTTTTTTATCTCCTAAAAATCCCAAATCAAATGCACTATCAGCAGATGTTATAACAGAAGATTTGACTGGATCATATGTTACATCCATTCGTGAAAATGCATTAGAGAGAACATCATTTTGGATTGTCTTATCAGCTAATTTCTGCAATTGCGTATTAAAATCGTCAATTGCTTCATTCTTGTTATTGTTAATCCATATCGTCTCTTTGACATGAGCCTCTAACAATTTTTGGATAATATCCGGATGACTCTGTAGATAGTCAGTTCTTGTAACTATTAGAGCAGTTGTGAACTTGCCATTTGGCCACAAGTTTCTTTCATCAAGAAATATTTTTCCACCTGTGTTTTTGACAAGTGTGGCACCCCATGGTTCAGGCACCCATGCCCCATCAATGTCTTTTTTCGACATCATTGTAACAATGTCCGAAGTCTTTGCAGGGAGTATTGTCACATTTCCTCCATTTTCCGAAGTCTTGTATCCATTCTTTATCAAATAAGATCGTAATGCAACATCTTGTGTATTACCAAGTTGTGGAGAAGCAAATTTCTTGCCTGCAAAATCATGTATAGTTTCTATTCCAGAATCATTTCTTATTACAAAGACAGCGCCTCCGCTTGATACGCCTGCAATTATCTTTAGTCCGCCATCACTTTTGAGATATCCATTGATTACAGGATTAGGACCAACATACGCAATATCAATTCTATTTGTAAACAATGCCTCCACTTCATCAGGTCCTGCATTGAATACTTGTGATTCTATTTTGACATTACCAAGTACATTTTGAAAGTCACCATTACCAACACCTATCACTGCTTGAGCATGATTCATGTTTAGAAAATATCCTATTCGCAATACCTCGCCCGTAGTTTCAGACGAAGATTGTGATGATACCAGTAAAGGATGCGATATCAAACTAAGTATAATTACAACTCCAATTATTGCACCTGCAATTCCAAACTTTATTCCAGCATTGATATGATGAACCATTTTGAATACCTAAAATTATCTATGATTATCCAGGCCCCACTTGGCTCTGATTTTATCTTCTAGCTTGTGTAAGAGGAATCTATCAACTAACAATCCAATTGTAAATATTGTAATCATACTTGCAATTACCTGGCTCATATCCAAGAATTCTCTACCAACTGAAAGAATGTGTCCCAGTCCTACAATTGACATTAATATCTCAGCACCTATTACTGCATGCCAAGAAAATGACCAAGCCTGTCGTAATCCGATTATTAATGAAGGCGTAGCTGCAGGAATTGTAACATGTCTAAATAACAAAAGTCCCTTTGCTCCCATGTTTTTTGCAGCATCAAGATAGATTGGCGGTATGTTTCGGATGCTGCTGTATGTAGATATCATGATTGAAAATACAGAACTCATTACAACTACAAACATTATGCCAAATTCGTTGAATCCTATGAGTAAAATCGAGAATGGAACCCATGCAATGCTTGGAAATGCCAACAATCCTGCTGAAAAAGAGTTCAGAGTCTTGCCAAAACTCTTGAATTTTATCATTGTAAATCCAACAAGTGTTCCAAGTGTAATCGATACTGCAAAAGCGGCAAGCAACCTACCTAGTGTTACACCAACACTCCAGAACAGAGTACCATCAGATATTATTTTGGCAAAGGTTTCTGCCACCATAGTTGGTGAAGGCAGAGATATTTGTGGAAATATTCCAAGTGTGAACACCAGTTGCCATATACCAATGAATGCAGCAATGAATAATGCCGCGTTTGCAGCATCATCAAAATTTCGTTTATGCCTTTTTACAGTATCACTCATTGAATTTCATCCTTTGTTCGTGCAATGACTTCACTTTTTAGCTCATCAAGAATTTGGTGATAATATTGTTGAAGATTTTCATCTTCAGCAAGTCTTGGTCGTCGATAATCAATTATTATTTCCTTTTTAATTCTAGATGGCCTATTCTTGAACACCTCTACCTTGTTACCAAGTATTACAGACTCAGAAATATTATGCGTAACAAATATGATTGTCTTCTTTGTCCTCTCCCAGATGAGTTGTAATTCCACAAGCAGCAGATCTCTTGTCTGAGAATCAAGTGCTGCAAAGGGTTCATCCATCAAAAGAATTTCAGGATCCATTGCAAGTGCTCTAGCTATTGCAACTCTTTGTTTCATTCCTGTTGATAATTGATATGTGTACGAGTCTGCAAATTTTGTAAGCTGCATCATGTCAAGATATCTTCTAGATATTTCTCTGCGTTCATCTGTTGGAATTCCTGCCATCTTTAGTCCAAACTCTACATTGTCAATCACTTTGAGCCACGGAAATAGTGCACCTTCTTGGAAAACCATTGTTCTATCAGGTCCTGGGTCAGAGATCGGTTTGCCATTTAGTAGAATTTCTCCCGAGTCTGGTTTTTCAAGACCTGCTACAATATTCAAAAAGGTAGATTTTCCACATCCGGATGGACCAACAATGCATACGAAATCACCTTCTTCTACATTTAGATTGACACCATCCAGTGCAACAACAGAATTTCCATTATGATCAAAGTGTTTTATGATATTTTTAGCCTGAAGTTTTGTCATGAGATTATCATCCTATGTAATCTATGAACAGTACGAAAATCAATTATCATATAACGTCGTTATAATATTTATCTTAAATAGTGATCGAATTTTAGCTTGGACTAATTTGCTTTATCTCACAAATTAGAAAACCAATTTTATTATTTTTTCAAAATAAAAACTAGATCTGCACCATGATCATAAAAGATAAATGCTAAATTCTGATCACAGAAAACCTCGATGATGAAAGGAAAGGCAGTTCTAGCTTTCTCTGGCGGACTGGATACTTCTGTTGTGATAAAATATCTTCAAGAAAAACACAAACTTGATGTCATAACAGTTACAGTTGATGTTGGTCAAGAAGATGACTTGAAAAAGATTTTAGCCAAGGCAAAAAGTCTAGGTGTGTTAAAACATTACAACATTGATGCACGACAAGAATTTGTAGATAATTTTATTTTTCCAGCTATCAAGGCAAATGCATTATACCAAAAAAAATACTGTCTTGCAACATCACTTGCACGACCATTGATTGCACAAAAAGTAGTTGAAGTGGCAGAAAAAGAAAATGCATCTGCACTTGCACATGGTTGCACAGGAAAAGGAAATGATCAGGTAAGATTCGATGTTACATATCGTTCAGGTTCTAATCTTCCAATCATTGCACCAATACGCGATCTCAATCTCACACGAGATGTAGAATTGAAATACGCACAAAAACACCACATTCCGATTGATAACACTGCAAAAAAATTCAGTATCGATCAAAACTTGTGGGGAAGAGCAATCGAAGGCGGAGATATGGAAGATGCATTCTCAGAGCCACCAGATGATGCATTCATCTGGGTCAAGACAAAAAACTTGCCAGAAAAACCACAATACTTGGAAATAAAATTTGAAAATGGTATACCTGTTGCAGCTGATGGAAAACGCATGAAACAAATTGAATTAATCAAATACATCAACAAAAAAGCAGGCGCAAACGGAGTAGGAATTGTAGACCACATCGAAGACAGAGTAGTAGGCATAAAATCAAGGGAAGTCTATGAGACGCCAGGTGCAACATGCATTATTGAAGCACACACTGATCTTGAAAAAATGGTTTTGACAAAACACGAATTACGATTCAAGACAATGGTTGATACAGAATGGTCATGGCTTGCATATTCTGGATTGTGGCAAGATCCACTAAAATCAGATTTAGATATGTTTATCAATGCTACACAGAAGAGGGTTAGCGGAACCGTCAAGCTCAAAATGTTCAAAGGAAGTCTTAGAGTTGTTGGAAGAAAATCAGAATATTCATTGTATAGCCATGATCTGGCAACATATGGAGCCGGATCAACTTTTGACCAAACTCTTGGAAAAGGATTCGTTGAGCTATGGGGACTTCAATCAACAGAAGCTAATAAATTACTAAAAAAGAGGTGAATGATCAAAGAATGAATTGTCCAGAATGTGATGCAACAATAAAAATTCCAGACGATGCAAGTGTTGGAGAGATAGTCTCATGTCCTGATTGTGGGGCAGATTTCGAGATTGCTTCCAAGAACGGTAGCGTATGCGAATTAAAGCATGCTGAGAAAGTTGGCGAAGATTGGGGAGAGTAAATGCCCAAAGTTCGAATCGTGTTCGATAGAGTAAGACTAGAGGAGAAGATGCTCGAGCAAAAAGCAATCGAGCTTGGACACGATACGAAGATGATCGACGCTAAAACCACTCAATTTACCACTGAAAGTAAAAAAAGTGATTACGATTTCGGAGATGTCGTTTTAGAAAGATGCGTAAGTTACTTTCGTGGTCTTCATTTTACAGCAGCTCTTGAATTTTTAGATATTCCAGTACTTAACAGAACAGAGGTAGCAAACAATTGCGGAAACAAGATGGTGACATCATTGTTGTTAAAAAAACACAACGTGCCTACTCCAAAAACATACTTTACATTCTCATCTGAAGCTGCAATTGAGACGCTAGAAAAAGACGGTTATCCCCTTGTGATAAAGCCAATCATAGGAAGCTGGGGAAGAGGGGTGGTACCACTAAGAAACAGAGAGACAGCTGATGCAATAATTGAGGTCAGAGAACTAAATGATGGACCATTAGACAGGATTTACTACCTACAAGAGGTTGTGGAACGTCCTCCAAGAGACATACGAGCTATATCTGTAGGAGACCAGTTGATAGCAGCAATGTACAGAACATCCACAGGCGGCTTTAAGACAAACATTGCCCTTGGTGCAGAACCAATTGCATGTGAAATTACAAAGGAGTTGGAAGACATCTGCATGAAGGCATCAAAGGCAGTAGGAGGCGGAATCCTGGGAATTGATGTCATGGAAGACGAAAAACGCGGATTTGTAGTACACGAAGTCAACAACACCGTAGAATTCAAGGGACTTGCAAAAGTTGCCAAAAGAGACATACCAAAAGAAATGATCGACTACGCAATAAGTTACGCCAAGCGATAAATTCTAAAAGTTGAAAAAAATTTTAGAGTTTAAATTATACTATATTATGGTAGGAGAGTATCAATGAAAGTAGGTGTAGTAGGAGCATCAGGGTATGTCGGCGGAGAAATTCTTAGATTACTTGTTAGTCACCCACATGCAGAAATTTCAATGGTAACTTCAAGACAGTATGTTGGAGAATACATTTCCAGAATCCAACCAAGCTTGAAGGGATTTACAGATTTGACATTTTCAGAACTAGATTATGATAAACTAACAGACAAGTGTGATATTGTCTTTACTGCAGTACCACATGGAACTGCAGTTGACATTGTAAAAGCACTCTATGACAGAGGAATGAAAGTAATTGATCTTAGTGCAGATTATCGATTACACAATCCTGCAGATTATGATAAATGGTATGGTTGGCAACATCCACACCCAGAGTTGTTAGAAAAATCAGTCTTTGGAGTTCCAGAGCTACACAGAGAGGAGATAAAAAAATCACAGATTGTATCATGTCCAGGATGTATGGCAGTAACATCAATTCTCGGATTATACCCATTGATCAAAAAGAACATCATCGATACAGAACATATCATAGTTGATTCAAAGATTGGTTCATCTGGTGCAGGCGCAGGAACTCTCTCAGGTACTCATCATGCAATGAGGTCAGGTGTAATTAGACCATACAAACCAGCAAAGCACAGACATACTGGAGAGATAGAACAAGAGCTAAGTCAAGCAGCAGGTTCTAAGATCAAAGTATCAATGAGTCCACATGCAGTGGATATCGTAAGAGGAATTCTTTGTACAAACCATGTATTTCTAAAACAGCCAGTAACTGAAATGGATTTGTGGAAGATGTATCGCGAACAATACCAAAATGAAAGATTCATCAGACTAATTCGTGATAAGAAAGGATTTTACAAATTCCCAGATCCAAAGTTTGTAGTAGGTTCAAACTTTTGTGATGTAGGATTTGATATTGACGAAGACAATAACAGACTTGTAGTTCTCTCAGCATCAGACAACCTCATGAAAGGTGCAGCAGGCTCCGCCATACAAAACATGAATGTGATGGCAGGATTCAATGAGATGGAAGGAATCGCATATTCTCCGCTAACACCTGTGTAAAAAATGATTACAATAAAGATAGGAGGAAGTGTGGTAGATGGTCTTCATCCTACTACAATATCAGACATAAAAAAAGTCTCAGAGAAAGAGAAACTCATTCTGGTACACGGTGGAGGAAAAGAAGTAACAAAAATTTCTGAAGCACTAGGAAAAGAACAAAAATTTATCGTATCCCCAGGAGGAGTCAAGAGTAGGTTTACTGACAAAGAGACTGCAGAGATATTTACAATGGTCATGTCAGGAAAAATAAATAAAATGATAGTAGGCATGCTCCAAAAACATGGAATCAATGCAGTTGGCCTCTCAGGAGTAGATGGAAAAATAATACAAGCAGAACGAAAAAAGAAACTAATTGTAATGAACGAAAAGGGTCGCAAGATGATAATAGATGGCGGCTATACAGGAAAGATACAGGATGTCAATACGGGGTTGATTCAATCCATACTAGACCAAGGATATGTTCCAGTGATATCACCCATTGCAATAAGTGAAGAGTGTGACTTTCTCAATGTTGACGGAGATAGGGCTGCAGCATACGTAGCAGGCAAGATGAAATCAGACAAGATATTATTTCTCACAAATGTAGACGGTTTACTCATGGAAGAAAAGCTAGTCCAAAAACTATCATTAGAAGAAGCAAAAGCAATTTTACCAAAGATTGGATTTGGCATGGAAAAGAAGATCCTTGCTGCAACAGAAGCGTTGGAGATGGGCGTCAAGGAGGCACTTGTTGCAAATGGCAAAAAGGAAAACCCAATATCTGCGGCAATTTCTCATGACAACTGTACGGTGATATCAAAATGACAGAAGATCAATTCATGGGAAGTATCTATCAGAGATTTCCTGTAACAATAGAGCGTGGATTGGGAGCTCATGTATGGGATGCAAGTGGAAAGGAATACATCGACTGTATGGGTGGTTATGGTGTTGCATTAGTTGGCCACTGTAATCCAAGAGTAGTAAAGGCAATAAAAAATCAACTCGATAAAATAATCACAGTACACAGTTCGCTTTACAACAAGACCCGTGAAGAATTTCTTGAGAAATTAATAAAAATTTCACCAAAAAATTTAAACCAGGTTTACCTAAACAACAGCGGAACAGAAGCAGTAGAGGCTGCAATCAAGTTTGCACGCAAGTTTACAGGAAAGAAAAAAATGGTTGCAATGAACGGCTCATACCATGGAAAATCACTTGGTGCACTATCAGTTACATTCAATCAGAAATATCGTAAGGCCTTTGAGCCTCTTGTTGATTCAGTAAGTTTTTCATCGTTTGGAGATATTGAAGCATTACGAAATACCGTAGATTCTGATACTGCAATGGTTATCATGGAACCAATTCAAGGAGAAAGTGGAATCAATGTTGCGCCAGATGGATTTTTACAACAAGTTAGAAAATTATGTGATGAGAAAGGAATCGTTCTAGTATTTGATGAAATTCAAGCAGGCCTTGGAAGAACTGGAAAGATGTGGGCATGTGAGCACTGGGATACAGTACCTGACATCATGTGCCTTGCAAAAGGTATTGCAGGAGGCGTGCCAATGGGTGCTACTCTAGTAAGACCAGATATCTTGGCCTCAATTAGCAAGGGAGAACAATCTTCAACATTTGGTGGTAATCCATTATCATGTGCAGCAGGAATTGGGGCAATTGATGCACTAGTAGAAGACAAGCTAGTTGAGAATGCAGACAAGAATGGAAAGATATTTCGAGAAGGATTAGAGAGACTAAAAGAAAAACACAAGATAATTAGAGAGATAAGAGGTAAGGGCTTGATGATTGGTGTTGAGATGAAGTTTGAAGTAAAGGACATATTGTTTGATGGAATTGCAAATAATCTACTCTTGCTTTATTCCGGTAAAAACATACTACGATTATTACCGCCTCTAGTGATATCAGAGTCTGACATAAACAAAGCTTTAGAAACTCTAGATGTAATACTAACAAAGGAGGAACAGCGAAGAAATGTCTAGAGATAAAACAGATGAGACAATAATGGAGATACTAAAAAAAGATTCTAGGCAATCATTTGTAGAGATTGGTGAAAAACTTGGATTGTCAGAATCAGCAGTAAGACGTAGAGTGAAGAATCTCACAGACGGAGGAATAATTAAAAAATTTACAATCGAAACAGGAGATGCAAATTCTACTAGTGCCATAATTTTAATTTCAGTTGATTCATCAACTGATACATCAAAAGTATCTGCAAAACTTTCCAAATTACGTGGAGTTCACACAGTGTTTGAGATAACAGGACAGTATGATATTGCCACAATAATCAAGGCACCTACAATTACAGACATCAACGTATGTATCGATGAATTACGAAAGGTTCCAGGCGTGTTTGATACAAACACTGTCATAATATTGCGTACTGTCACATAAAACGAATATCGTTATCGAATTCTGAAAATCGCCTAAAATCGTTTCAAAAATAACCAAACTAGACGATTTCTGTACGAATATGTTTATATTTGTAAAACCCAAGTAAAAAATTGATAAATGGACGACGCGAACTATTACGCATATCAATACAACGAGATGGGCGTAAAACCAAAAAAAATTAGAATACTTGACAGTACACTAAGAGAAGGAGAACAGCACCCTGGTGTTACTTTTTCAAACAAACAAAGAATTCAGATTGCATGGATGCTTGATTATTTTGGAGTAGATCAAATTGAGATATCACCTGTAGTATCACCAGATCACAAGGAAGCAACGAAGACAATCATCAAACAAGGATTAAAGGCAGACATTGTTGCTCACGTTAGAGCATTAAAAGAAGATGTAGACGTTGCACTAGATTGCGATGCAACATGGATGGCAACTTATCTTGGCATTTCTGAAATTCACATGAAGGACAAGCTGAGAATAACAAGAGAAGAAGCATTACGAAGATCAGTTGAGACAGTAGAATATGCCAAGTCACATGGTCTCAAGATGAGATTTACAGTTGAAGACGGTAGCAGAGCAGACCCAGAATTCTTAATGCAGGTCTGCAAGGCAATCTCTGATGCAGGAGTTGACAGGATTAGTTTGCCAGATACAGTTGGAATCATGAGACCAAATGGGATGTATAATTTTGTAAAATCAATTCGTGATGAGATAAAAACACCACTTGATGTCCACTGTCACAATGACATTGGACTTGCACTTGCAAATGCGCTGGCAGGATGTGATGGTGGTGCAGACCAGATTCATACAACAATTGATGGCATAGGAGAAAGAACCGGAATACCAGCACTTGCAGAGACTGCAGTTGCTTTGACATACCTATACAAGTCCCCAAATAATTTCAGACTGGACATGCTCATGGACCTCTCAAGACTAATTGAACAATATACCACAATCATACCTTATGATTCAAAGCCAATTGTTGGTCCTACTGCTTACAAACACAAGGCTGGAACACACCTAGCAGCTATTTTGAGAAACCCTGCTGCATACGAACCAATCGAGCCAAAGGTGGTAGGAAATAGGAGAAGAATTGTCTTTGGAGAACTTGCAGGAAAGAACGGTGCAGCATACTTGATGTCATTATTAGGTCTTGAACAAAATGAAACCCATGCAAAGTCAGTAGCAGCTGGCCTGAAGAATTTAAGGATGGGAGATTTGCTTGAGATACCACTTGATGACAGACTTGAACGAAAGATAATTAATGACACAGAAACGAAGGTAAAAGCAGGAAAATAATATGAAATGTTTAGAATGTGATGCAAACATCAACCCTCCACAAGATTCGATGGAAGGAGAGATAGTAACCTGTCCTGATTGCGGTGCAAGTTTTGAGCTTGCTAAAGGATCCTCCGGCTTTGAGTTAAAACCAGCACAATCTGTTGGTGAGGACTGGGGCCAGTGAGCCCGGGTTTATCGATTCTTTACGATACCATAAGGTGGGAAGAAAAAGCACTCTTTGATGCTGCAAAAGAGAAAGGCATCGATGCAAAGATGGTAGACTGTAAGAATTTATCCATAAATCTAGATAAAAGCAAGGAAGATTACGACATAGTAATACAAAGATGTGTAAGTTACTATCGCAGTCTTCACTCTACTGCGGCACTTGAAGGAAAAGGAGTCAATGTCATCAATTCCTTGAACACCAGCATCTTTGCAGGAAACAAATTATTTACTCACATGCTTTTGCTAAAAAAAGGAATACCAACACCGTTTAGCGCAGTTGCATTTTCACAAGAATCTGCACTTGATCTTTTAGAAAAAAAAGGATACCCAATGGTAATCAAACCAACAGTAGGCAGTTGGGGACGAATGATTGCCATGCTAAAAGACAAGGAATCCGCAGAGGCAATAATAGAAAGTAGAGAGAGTATGTATCCAATTTACCAAGTATACTATCTGGAAGAATTTGTTAACAGACCTCCACGAGACATTAGAGCAATTGTAGTAGGGGATAGAGTTGTTGCGGCAATTTACCGTTATTCAGGAGAAGACCAATGGAAGACAAACATGGCACTTGGTGGCAGAGCAGAAGAACTCAAAGTCACAAAAGAATTAGAAGACATTTGTATCAAGGCAAAAGAAGCAGTTCAAGGACAAATAGTTGGGGTAGATCTAATGGAAAGTAAGGAAAACGGGCTTGTGGTACACGAAGTAAACAATACAACGGAATACAAAAATACTGTCAGAGTTACTGGCGTAAATATACCAGCAATGATGATTGATTACGCAGTAAATCTAGGGAAATAAAAATTGGACTCCTCAGTAACTAGTACACCAAGGTATTCAGTAAAGGTGCTAGAGAAGGCTCTAAGACTTTACACACCATCTCTTGCAGAAAAACCACTGGCAGAGTTTCTAGCAGACAAGTGTGATGATTTTGGATTTGAAGATATCCACATAGATGATGTAGGAAATCTTATTGCCACAAAGGGTTCCGGATATCCAAGAATAATGTTATGTGGACACATGGATACAGTTCCAGGAAAGATAAAGGTAAGAAATGAAGACGGATTCATTTATGGAAGAGGTGCATCAGATGCCAAGGCACCTTTAATTTCAATGCTTCTTGCAGCAGCATCAGTACAAGGAAACAACAATGGGACAATAATATTTGCAGCAGTTGTAGATGAAGAAGGAAACGCTACAGGAATCAAGAGTCTGGTAAAACAAAAGCCAGAGATAGATTACGCAATATTTGGAGAACCAAGTGGAATTAAAAATATTACAATTGCATACAAGGGAAGAATTGCAATAAATCTGCGAGTAAATGTAGGTGATAGTGCGCATGCAAGTGCTCCATGGCTTGCAAAGAATGCAATTGAAGAATCATACGTATTTACTAACGCACTAAAAAAATCACTAGAGCAAAACCAAGAAGGCATAGCAAAGAGCATGATGCTAACATCATCTCTGACTGAAATCAAGGGTGGTACTAGTCACAATGTAACACCACTAGAATGCGATGCAATAATGGATATCAGAATTCCAGTAAACATGAATTGTAAAATGGTTGGAGAAAGAATTGCAACAACAGTAGAAGAGATTGCAAAAAAACAAGGAGTCAATGCATTCTATTCTGTAATAGATGAGACAGAACCTTTTGAGGCGCCACATAATTCTCCACTTGTAAGGGCACTAACATTAGGAATAATGGATGTAGAAAAAGCAAGACCACAACTAATTCGAAAGACAGGAACAGGAGACATGAACATAATAGGAAATTCACTAAACATTCCAGTTGTCACATATGGTCCAGGAGATCCTCACGCATCACATACAATTGATGAGCGAGTATCAACTGATGAGTTCCTAAGGAGCATTGAGGTCTTTAAGAGGATGTTATCGCACCTAAGAAGACTGCATGAATTCAAAAATCATTCCACCAAGTCCTAAAACGAAGCTCAAAATATAGAGTGGCCAGAGTTTTTTACAATGTTATGGTTTGTAGGTCTTGGCATTTCAGGACTAGAGGGTGCAAGTGCTAGTGCCATCCAAGTTTTAAAAAAGGCAGACATGACATTTTTTGAAAATTTTACTAGCCCCATTGAAAAAACAGAATTATCAAAGATAAAAAAACTTGTCAAGGGAAAGATGACTATAGCACCCAGGTGGATGGTAGAAGATGGTAAGGCAATCTTGGCACTTGCCAAAAAGAAGAACGTCGTACTGCTTGCTTATGGAGACCCATATGTGGCAACAACTCACCTAGAACTACGTACAAGGGCAGAGAATGACAAGATAAAAACAAAGACAATTCACGGTGCATCAGCAATTACATCATTGATTGGAGAATGTGGTTTACACCATTACAAGATTGGAAGACCTGTAACCATCATGAGAGAGATGCCATCATTGAATACAGTATACTATACAATTTATGAGAACATGGTAAAGGGAAGCCACAGTTTACTCATACTAGAATTTGATAAAAGTTTGAATTTCTTCATGGAACCAAGAGATGCTCTAGTAAATTTGCTTGAAACAGAAAAGGGCCAAAAACGAAATGTCATAGACCAATCTACATTTGCCATAGTTGCATCAAGAATTGGCTCAAAGAATCAAAAAATAATTTCAGGAAAAATATCAACACTTGTCAAGACAGACTTTGGCAAACCTCCACATACTATCATCATTCCTGGAAGGTTACATTTTACAGAAAGTGATGCAATCAAGATATTTTCCAAGTGCCTTGATGAACCATTTGACAATTCATCAAAGATTCAAAAGATATCAGACCAGATGCTTGCAAAGTATATTCCAAAGGCAAGACAAGCATTAACGGAGGTAGTAAAGATGTTCAAAAACGATTCTAGTCTCGGACCAGTGATAGAAAATGCCCAGCTGTATATCGATGATGCTGAAAAGTTCCAAAAAGATGGACAAGAAGAGCTTGCAGTACTCAGTATTGGATATGCAGAAGGATTGATGGATGCACTACGCCTCTCAAGAGGAATCGATCCTTGGACACAGAGTTTATAGATAAATCAAATTGTAATAGTTTCGCTCGAGTGATAAGATTTGGATGCATTTGATAAAGAGATAATTACAGCATTTTTTGTGGCATCACTTTCAGGAGATACTGCCACTGGCATAATACGAAAAAAACTTGCACTCAGTCCAGAATACATTGAAGAAAAAATAGAGAATCTTGTAAAAAATGGATTTATTGAAAATAATAAAAAAACCCTTACCGAACTTGGAAGAAATTCCATACGAGTTGTACTGGCAGGTGGAGTTTTCGACATCATTCATCCAGGACACATACATACACTTAGGGCAGCAAAAGCCCTTGGCAATGTACTAGTGGTAGTGATTGCAACTGACAATACTGCACAAAAAATGAAGAAACGACTCCCGTTACATAACATGGAGCTTCGCAAAGACCTGGTAAGATCTCTCTCAATGGTAGATTATGCCATAGTAGGATACGAGGGCGACATATTCAAGTCAGTGGAGATTATCAAGCCAAACATCATTGCGTTAGGCTATGATCAGGTGCATCAAGAGAAGTTCATAATAGATGGATGTAAAAAGATTGGAATCGACGTATCAATTGCAAGACTCCAGTCTCCAATACCAGACATCAAAAGTTCAAAGATAGAAAATGATTACGGCAAGTCAATTTATGGAATTTAACTTGAGATAGGTTTTACGCTTATTGGAACCCGTATTGTAACTTTTGAACCAGTAGAAAGTTTTGTTGCCTTTTTGATGTTTTCTTCAGATATTAATTCAATTATGGAATCATCATGATGAGTACGCTCAAGAAGAATCAGCGCTGCAGTGATTCCATTTATTTTTGCAGGATAACATTTTACCCATCCATATGTCCTCTTACCGTCGGAGAAACCATCAACCAATATTGCAGGATATGCATCAAGTGAACGCTTGGCCTCAATTGATTCTTTGTCTTTTAGTTTTACATTTAGAGTTCCAGGAAATGGAACATAGCCAAGCTTTGTTTTGAATTGTTTTGTATATCCTTTCATTGACATGTAATATGCACCCTCACCCATTCCAGAAATTATGGTTCCCTTGAATTCCAAATGTGCGGGAATTGACTCTAGACTTGATTTTAGTATAGAAAATATTTTGATCATTTCAGAATGACCCTTGGTTGTTATTCTTACAGAGACTTTTTGTCCACTTCGAAGTCTTTCTACATATCCATTTGCCTCCAGTTCCATGAGATGTTTTGATGCAGCCTGTTGTGATTTGTTGATACTTTTTCCAAGAGAAGACGTAGTTATCGGGACAAAATTATAGCGTGCGCCTTTGGTCAAAAGTTCTGCAAGTGTAAGAATATGTTGAATCTTTAGTTCTGACATTAATTTTATGCAACACCAAGCTCTGTAAATGTTTTGAGTATCAGTCCATCAGTGGACTTGAGATTAGCCATTCTATGACCAATCAGATACCCAATTCCAGCTTGTTTTGCAGAGTCTACCAGTCTTTGTGTTATGATTCCGTCAAGTATCAAAAACTTGATGCCAGAGCCAGGAGCAAGTTTGCCTACAACTTCGCTTACCGGTACCTTGAAGAGTTGATTTGTACCATCATCGAGTGCTATTGCTTCTAATGATTCATTGAGTTGTGGATATACCTTCTTTACAACATTAGCAATTGGTTCGTCCTTTGTATCCTTGAGTACAGGCTTTGCAGTCTCCTTTTTCATATCTTCAGCAGTATCTTTTAGAATATCTGCAATCTGTATAGGAGTTAGTTCTTCAACTTCTACACCTTCTGGTGCTCTGTGTACTACATCTACCGTAACAAGAGATTTTAGTTCTTTTAGTATGAATCCGCCTGCTCTGTCTCCGTCAAGGAATGCAACCACTTTTGATTTTGAATCACATAATGATTTGATTGATTCATCAATTCTTGCGCCCTCGATTGCAAGTGCGTTATCAAAACCTGCTCGTAATAGATTTATCACATCTGCTCTACCTTCAACTAGAATTATCCAAGGAGAGTCAAATACACCGGAACCACATGCAAGTTTTTCTCTTCCAAATGCTGCAAGTTTTCCAGCAGAACCAATATCAGATACATCTTTGAGCATCTCTTCACCTTCGCTGATTGTTTTTGTAGACCACTTTTGGACGATGTCTTTTGCCCTGTCTACAATCTCCTTTTTCTTGGCAGTACGTACATCATCAATTGCATCTAGTTTGAATTTAGCTTGAAATGGACCAACTTTATCGATACTTTCGATTGCAGCTGCAATAAGAGCGGCTGTGTTAATATCAGTACTCATAGGAATTAAAGCATCTCCTTTTGTTTGAGTAGACGAGGCCGTGGTATTGACTTCTATTCGTCCTACCTTCGACACCTTCTGGAGTTCGTTTAGGTTCATTTCTGGGCCAAGCAGACCTTCTGTCTGGCCGAAAATCGCACCTATGATATCTGCTTTTTCAACTAATCCGTCGACTTCGAAGCTGAGCTTAACGTGATACTTGACAATTCCTGTATATGGCAATTCATTATCCTCTTAATTTTTGATCAATTATTTTTGATAATGGTATGATATAAGTGCTTATTCCACATTCCTTCGCATTAGCTCTCAAATGCATACATCGACAGATCTTCTACATTTTTTATTTTGCCTTTTGTTATAACAGTAAGTCGTTTTCTATACGATAGGTCAATTGTCATCCTATGTTGAAGTTGATAGATTATTCTCTTTGTAAGATAACGCCCCTTTGGATCAGAGTCTAGTAACAGTATGAGATTTTTGTATTTGGGCATACTGTCTGCAAATTTTATGAGACCTTTGAAGCTGTGAAACTGACATATCTTCCCAGAGAAACCCAATTTATCTAGTGCTTCCTCATCACGTTTTCCCTCTACAACAATTATACTGTCGTGTGCAGAGTTGAGCGATTTTACAAAATCTCGCACGTGATAGATTTCGTCTGATTTAAAATTCACAAACTTATTTACAAGCTAGACTATTAAGCAATTTTCAGACCCACATGTCAGAATTTCTGATAATCCAAAATACAAAGATAGAAGGAATCGGGACACTAGGAGATCTACTCAAAGCAGACGGATTTGGTACAAAGACAATCCTTGCAAAAAATGAAAAAATTCCAGAGAACAAATATGATGGAATCATAATTCTTGGTGCCCCAGAGAGTGCAAACGATGATCTTCCATACCTAAAACAAGAGATGGAGTTGATTCGCGATTCTGTAAAGAAAGAGATACCTGTTTTGGGCATATGTCTTGGCTCACAGATTATTGCCAAAGCATTTGATGCCAGAGTATACAGTGGGCCCAGAAAAGAGATAGGGTTCTATGATGATATCGAGTTTGACAATACCTCCCAGTCTAAACTCTTTAGAGGCATAAAGAGTCCATCATTGGTATTTCACTGGCATGGCGATACGTTTGATCTGCCAAAAAATGCAATCAGGTTAGCACATTCAAAGGATTATCAAAATCAAGCAATAAAGATAGGAAGTGTAGTTGGAATACAATTTCATCTTGAAGTAGACGAGCAAACCATAAAACTCTGGCTAGAAAAATCAAAAGAAGAACTAGACAAGGTAACATACATTCATCCAGACATAATTGAAAAACAGATACCACAAAAGATCGGAATTGTAAGAGAAAATCTAGAGATATTTTATAAAAATTTCAAGTCAGAGTTTGATCTCTGAGACACAAAAATTGGAACAGATTCAAGCAGCGAGCATTTTTGAAAGGATAACTTTTTTGGTGGTATTTTATCACATTTTGACAAAAGTTTAATATAAAACACTTGGACCTTGAAATTTCGTCATGATACATAAAACAATACAGATCTCATCATTGCGATCTGCCAATAAAGAGGAGAGATCCTTTTGAACCCAGTAACAAAGATTTTTGAAGAAACATTTGCAACAGATCATAAGGTAATCACCGAAGATCTATCCAAAGCAGTATTGAAGAAATATGGAATCAAAGTTCCAGGCTATGCACTTGTAACCAATGCAAAAGATGCTGTCAAGGCTGCAAAGAAGTTAGGTTTTCCGCTAGTTATGAAAGTAGTATCTCCACAAATACTTCACAAAAGTGATGTAGGAGGAGTAAAGGTCGGACTACAAAATGAAAAAGAAGTAAAGAAAGCATTTCTTGAAATGTATCCAAGACTCTCAAAGAAGAAAGGAGTACATGTAAAAGGAATTTTACTTGAGAAGATGGTTCCACAAGGAGTCGAACTCATCATAGGACTTCAGAATGACCCACAGTTTGGTCCAGTGATAATGGTAGGACTTGGTGGTGTACTAACTGAAATATTCAAAGATGTTGCATTTAGAATGCTACCAATTACAGTAGACGATGCAAAATCAATGCTCTTAGAATTAAAGGGTTCAAAGATCCTTCAAGGGTACAGAGGTACCAAGTCAATTGATTTGAGCATGCTTGCAAAAGCAATTGTACAAATCAGCAAGGTCGGAGTAGACAATGCAAAATACTTTGACAGCGTAGACTTTAACCCAATCGTAGTTTATCCAAAATCATACTATGTAGTTGATGCAAAAATAATCTTGAGAAAAGAGATCAAAAACGATGCAATCTCTACAGCAAAACCAAACATCGAATTCATGGAGACATTCTTTACTCCACAATCAGTCGCATTGGTTGGTGCATCTGCAACTCCTGGCAAAGTAGGAAACTCTGTTCTTGACAGTATTGCAAAGCACGACTACAAGGGTAAAGTATATCCTATCAATCCAAAAGCAGAAGAAATTTTGGGACTAAAATGCTATCCATCAATTGAAGCAATACCAGACAAGGTTGACTTGGTTGTAGTATGTGTTGACTTGTCAGTTACACCCCCAGTTCTTGAAGCATGTGCAAAGAAAGGAATCCACAACATGGTAATCGTATCAGGAGGTGGAAAAGAACTCGGAGGAGAGAGAGCAGACTTTGAATCTCAAATCAAGAACTTGTCAGAACAGCACAAGATCAGAATAATCGGTCCAAACTGCATTGGTATGTTCAATGCAGCTAACAGACTAGACTGTGCATTCCAAGGCCAAGAAAGAATGGTCCGTGCAAAACTTGGACCAGTCGCGTTATTATCACAAAGTGGTACAATGGGAATCAGTTTCCTTGAAACTGCAGACTCGTTTGGACTATCAAAGATGGTAAGCTATGGCAACAGATCAGATGTGGACGAAGCAGACATGATCTGGTACTTGGCAAATGATCCTCAAACCAAAGTAATTGCATTATACGTAGAAGGTTTTGGAGATGGCAGAAAATTCATCGAGACTGCAAAACGTGTGATGAAAGAAATGCACAAGCCAATAATAATTTGGAAGAGTGGAAGAACTGCACTTGGAGCAAAACAAGCAGCATCACACACAGGTTCTCTTGGAGGCTCTAACGCAATAATCCAAGGAGCATTCAAACAAGCAGGAATAGTTTCAGTAGAAAGTTATCAAGAACTTGCTTCAGCGACAAAAGCACTAGCATGGCAACCAGCAGCTAAAGGTCCCAGAGTCGCACTTGTCAGCAATGGTGCAGGACCAATGATTGGTGCAATAGACCAATTTGAAAAATATGGACTAGAGCTTGGCAAAGTAACAGAAGAAACACTCAAGGAAATGAAAGCACACTATCCTCCAACATATGTAATTGGAAATGGAAATCCTGCAGATGTTACAGGAGGCGCAAATGCTGATGACTATAGATATTCCATACAAAAGTTCATGGACGATCCAAACATCGACATTGTCATGCCATGGTTTGTCTTCCAAGATGATCCACTCGAAGAGACAATAATTGATTACTTGGGAGAGTTTTCAAAGCAAGGCAAAAAACCATTGCTTGTAGGTGGAAACGGCGGCCCATACACAGCCAAAGTCTCTGGACTAATTGAAAAGCACAATGTACCAGTGTACGACGATATCCGAAACTGGGTTGCAGCAGCATCAGCCCTGCACCAATGGGGAAAAGTTAAACCCAATAAGGTTTAATTTCCACATTGTTTGGAGTTTTGACATGTCTCTAGTTAACGTCTCAAAATCAGAAGGAATTTGCACAATCAAGATTAACAGACCAGACAAGCTCAACGCCATGAACATGGATGTTGCAAATGACATCATCAAAGAATTCAAAGAAATTGAAAAGGATGATTCTGTAAAGGTCGTAGTAATCACAGGAGAAGGAGACAAGGCATTTTCTGCAGGCGCAGACATTGCATACATGTCAACAATCACACCAATAGAATCAGAAACTTATGCAAAACTTGGCCATCTGTTGACACATACTGTAGAAAATTGTAGCAAGCCAACAATTGCTGCAATCAACGGATTTGCACTCGGTGGCGGATGTGAACTCGCACTTGCATGTGATATTAGAATAGCTGCAGATACTGCAAAGATGGGACAACCAGAAGTAACAATTGGTGTATGTCCAGGCTGGGGTGGAACTCAGAGACTACAAAGAACAATTGGAATTTCCCAGGCAAAAGATTTGATCTTTACTGGAAGAATTGTAAAATCAGATGAAGCAAAAGAGATGGGTCTAGTAAACAAAGTAGTAGAACTCGCAAAATTAATGGAAGAGACTAACAATACTGCAAAGATGATTGCTCAAAATTCTGCAATGGCAGTAAGAATGTCAAAGATCGCAATAAACAAGGGGAGAAATTCAGACATTGACACAGGTCTTGCCCTGGAATTATACACATGGGGCTTGTGCTTTACTCATCCAGACAGAGCAGAAAGAATGACTGCTTTTGTAAACAAATCAAAAAAGTAAGCTCTACCTAATTGTTGATTCCTATTATGTCATGTATGAAAAGATTATTATAATTTAAAGCACGAATTAGGTTCATGAGTAATACACAGACCACAAAATTGGTCACAATTACACCAAAAGCCGCAGAAAAAGTAATTGCTTTCATGGCAGAAGAAGCCGAAAAGCCACAATTTCTGCGAGTCTACGTACAAGGTGGAGGATGTTCAGGATTATCCTACGGAATGGGATTTGAAAAGACATCTGAAGAAGACGATCTTGTAATCGAAGAAAACGGTGTCAAGATGGTAATTGACAGTTATAGTGTCGACTACCTCAAGGGTGCAAACATCGACTACATCGAGAGCCTAATGGGTGCAGGATTTAAAATCAACAATCCAAATGTAACCAAGTCTTGCTCTTGTGGAAGTTCATTTAGCACATCCTAGATTCGAAACTTTTTTAATTTTTATTTTCTAGCAACTAGTGTAAACTAGATCTCGTGTACAATTTGAAAAAGTATTAATGAATTTTAGATGACCATCAGGGTCATCGTAGTCAAGACGTGCGGAATTTTTCGTACTTCTTTTGTGATTATCTTCTCCAGAGTCATAGAATCAGCTGCCTCGACTTTAGCTATGATATCATACAACCCCAAGGTTCCAGTAACTTCGGATATACCTTTGATCTCCATAAGTTTTCTAATTATTGGACTTTCTTTTCCAGTTTCACAGTGGATTGCCACAAAAGCCTTGCTCATAGAACATTATCACAATATCAAGTATTAGGTATTTCTATGGCCAGAGACCACGTGCTTCAAATGCTTCTAGCACTCTACCAACTGCAAGCACCATGCTTGCTTTTCTCATGTCTACATTGTGTTTCTTTGAAAGAGCATATGTATCGTTGAAACCACGTACAATGTGGTGTTCCATTTTACCTGCAACCTCATCAAATGTCCAATAGTATCTTTGCAAGTTTTGTACCCATTCTAGGTATGATATACACACACCACCAGAGTTTGCCAAGATATCTGGAATAACCATTATTTTCTTGTTGAAGATAATATCGTCTGCTTCAGGAGTTGTAGGACCGTTTGCAGCTTCTGCAAGTATTTTACATTTAATGTTTCTTGCAATGGAAGCAGTTATCTGATTTTCAAGTGCTGCAGGTACTAGAACATCACATGGAGTAGTAAGCAATTCTTCTGTTGACACCTTTTTACTTCCAGGATAACCAACAACGCTTCCATGTTTAGTCTTGAATTCAAGCACCTTCTTTGCATCCATTCCTTTTGGATTAATTATAGAACCCTTGGTATCACTTACTCCAATAATTTTTGCGCCCATCTTTTCTACATATTCTGCAACATATGTTCCAGCATTACCATAACCTTGAATGACAACTTTGGCACCTTTGAGATTAAGTCCGACCTTCTTTGCTCCTTCTCTGATACAATAAGCAACACCAAGACCAGTAGCTACATTTCTTGCAAGAGAACCTCCTGCTGCAATTGGTTTTCCGGTGATAACAGCAGGCTCTGTCTGGCCATGCATTACACTATAAACATCCATTATCTGTGCCATTTCTTTTCCAGTAGTATACACATCAGGAGCTGGGACATCCTTACCAGGTCCAATTATTTCAGATATTGCATATGCATATCTTCTTGTCAGTCGCTCTTTTTCTCCAGCCGAGAGTCTTTTTGGATCACAGATAATACCACCCTTGCCTCCGCCAAATGGAACATCAACAATTGCACACTTCCATGTCATCCACATTGAAAGTGCCTTTACTTCCTCAATTGAAACATCAGGATGATATCTTATTCCACCCTTGTGTGGACCTCTAAAGTCATTATGTTGTGATCTATATCCAGTGAATACCTTGATTCTGCCATCATCCATCTTGATTGGCAATGAAACGGTTAGAATTTTTTTTGGATTTGCCAGCATCTCATGAATACCAGCATCAAGTTTCAAAATTTTTGCGGCATCTGCAAGTTGCTTGAGAGCATTTTGCCAAGGATCGATTTTAGTCAATCTTAACCGATATGTCTCACGGGATATTGTATTTAAATTTGTTGAGAGTATTGTTATTGTTTTGTAGTATCTTGATCGGCTTTAGCATTACCACCAAGCTTAGAGTTGACCAAATTACGCAGATCATCATCAGTCTTGCCTTCAGTGTTTACACCAAATGACTTGGCAAGTGTTTCAAGTTTTTGTCGCTCAGACATGACAGGTCCTGATATATTGATGTTAAGCTCACCCTTGGCTTTCTTGATTTCATCTTGAACCATGTTTTTTGTTTTATCATATTGCGCCATGACTCGTGCAAGTTTTTTTGTTGCATCTGGCACTCTTTTGGTTCCAAGTAACAACACCATAGCCGCCAAGGCAATCATAATCCAATCATTGCCTATGATATTGAGTGCATAGTCAAACATGAAATAATTTGTCTTGTTTCTAAAATTAAAGCTTTAGACTAGAACAACTTGTTTTCTCTTGAGAAACACAAATCCCAGTACAAACAACCCTATTACAAACAAGATAAGATAAGGAATAGAACTGCCAAAAGAATTGGCAATCACTCCAATTATCAACGGCCCAAATGCCCAACCAATTCCAAAGGTTGCCTCATATGCACCAATTAATGCTCCCGCATTTTCTTTTGCCTTTATCATAATAATCTCAAATGTTAATGGAAAATACACACTAAATCCAAACCCAAGTACAAGTACTGCTATGCCAAATTCTACCATACTGTGAGAGTAGAACAACAATAGCATTCCAACAGAAATTGATACAATCACAAGCATGATACTTGTGAGGAATTTTTTCATGAGAAAGTTTGAGGATAACAATGAAACAAGACGAGATATCCCAAATACAAAAAATAATAGTTCAATGTTTGACTCGGAAATTGACCGCTCACTCATAAATGCAGGAAGTATTGCCAGAAACACTCCAAAGCTGACACTTGCAAACAAAAGGATTGCAATAACTGTTGGAAATTTTATCAAATGTTTTGCAGATGTAAAAGATATTTTTCCACTAGGGATAATTTTTTTATCTTTTGACAACATCAATGATGAAACCAATGAAGTTGCAATTGCAAACGCAGCAACTTGGAAGAGTATCCTGTAGGATACATCAAAGTGTTCAAGTAAAAATGAACCAATCAGAGGCCCAATCATAAGGCCTACAACAAAAAAAGCCATAAATCTAGAAATTGCTTTCACACGATTCTGTGGGCTGGTAGATTGCGATATAATAGATTCACATGGAGGCCAGAAAAATGAATGTGCAACTCCAACCATTGTTCTAAACAATATTACCTGTGGAATGGAATCCGCAACAGACAACAAGTAAATTGATACAGAATCAAGAATCAACCCAAGAGAAAGAAGAAGGCCCTTGTTGAATCTGTCAAGCAACAGTCCGACAAAAAGCGGAATGAACATGTAAGGAATAAAATTTGCAAATCCAATTACTCCAAGATCAAAGTACGATGCGCCAAGATCTTTTGAAAACAGTGGAACGATAGGATTGTGCATCCCATATGAAAATCCAACAATTAATGCAATAACATAGACAAGCGTTACTTTGTTCATCTTTACTTGTATGCTGCAACCATGATTGCGCCTCCAAGCATGCCTTTTTCAAACTCGACTCTTGAGAATTTTTCAAGAAGAAGCGACTCTAGTTTCTTGTTTTGAGGCCATAGTTTGTACGTACCATACAGAGTGGCAAATTTCAGCCCCAGTCTCCCTCCACCAATTACTGCCAGTATTGGAAGTATCGCCCTGAGGTAAAACGATACTCCTGCTCTAAGTAGTGGATTGTCAGGCTTGCCTAGATCAACTATGACAAATCTTCCGTCTTTTTTTAGGACCCGGTGTATCTCAGATATTGCAATTCGTAGATTGATTGCATCTCTTAGAGAATATCCAGTAAGTACTGCATCAAAATTTTCATCGCGGAATGGAATATGCTCAAAGACTCCGCATGTTAGTACAGGTGTTACAGAAAATAATCTACTGGTGTTTTTTAGCATCGCTCGTAGCGGATCATACAATGTGATGTTGATGTCTCCATTACATATCCTAGATGCAGTCTTTGACATGTTACCAAAACCAGAACCTGCATCAAGGATACTATTTCCAGGATGAACTCTATTTGTAATTCCTCGTTGGCGAAACTCAGAGTCTCTGCCAAGTGAAATCATGGAATTAACCTTGTCATACACAGGAATTATTTTTTCCAATACATTGAGGACTTCTCCCCAATAACTTCCAAGACCCACGTCAGTCTAGAAATAATACGATATTATATGTCATCGCGGTTTTGAACAAAGTCTATTCAAGTTTTACTTGTGATGGATACAGTACCATAACCAAAAATTAAATCATCCAAAATTGTTCCCTGTCCTAGTGCACAATTGCCCCAAGTGTAAATCCAAGATAGATGTTCAACGCACATTTAATCAAAAAATACACTTTAGCTGCCCCAAATGCAAAATTGAAGATATCATAGATTCCAAGAAGAATATCGATGAAGCATTTCTAGAGTTTTTGATAAAATTTGATAATGATGAGATACCAACCAAGAGCCAATCAGAATCAACCCTAGAAAAAGAAGGCATCCTGCAGACAGAAGACGAGATAAACAAGATGATAGGAGGTGCTAAGATCGGAGAGATTACAAGGTCAATTCTCTTCTCAAAGAAACACTATGTCTCACACTTTAAGATAATAGAGGAACCCGAGCCTGAAATGGGCTCTACAGTATCCGATTCAGGTCTTGATCAGCGAATCATAGAAGTATTAGAATCAAAAGGCATAAAGAAATTCTACAAATTTCAAGAAGAAGCAATACACCATATCGTATCAGGTGATAACATAGTAATCACTGCACCCACGGCATCTGGAAAAACAGAATCATTTGTAGTACCAATTATTGAAAGAATAGGAAACTCGAAAAATCTAGTTTCTTCAATACAGGCAATTTTTGTCTATCCAACAAAATCTCTTTCCCGTGATCAATATCCAAAGATAAAAGAAATTGCAGACAAGATGAATATACGATGTGCAGTATTTGACGGAGATACAAAACAAGAGGAACGTGGAGAAATTCTTGCAAACCCTCCTCAGGTCATAATAACTAACTTTGATGTATTACACTATCACTTGTGGCATCGAACTAGATTTGCATCTCTGTTTAATACAACTAGATTTCTTGCAGTTGATGAAGCGCATGTGTACTCGGGAATTTTTGGTTCCAATGTTCACTATATCATAAAAAGATTGAAACGAATTGCGCCCAAGATGCAAATGATTGCGGCATCTGCAACGCTAGAAAATGCATTACAATTTTGCCAGATGTTATTTGGAGTAAAGATGGTCCAGGTCTCAGGTTCTGGCAAGAAAGGCAAGACAGAATTTTCAATGCTCTTTCCATCACTTATGACCCAGCGTGCATTGATGATTGACATACTAAAGAAATTGACATCAAAACAGCACAAAACACTAGTGTTTAGCAATTCTCATCTTAATTCCGAGCTTTTGGCACTGCAGGCAAGAAGACAAAAAATAGACATCAAGGTTCATCGGGCAGGTCTCATGGCAAATTATAGAAGATCAGTTGAGACATTATTCAAGACTGACAAGTTACTTGCAATCTCTGCAACCCCAACACTTGAGCTTGGAATTGATGTAGGTAATGTGGACGGAGTCATATCATCTACAATTCCAGTAAACAGACTTACACAGCGAATAGGAAGAGCTGCAAGAAAAGGTCAAGAAGGACATGCGTTTTTGGTACTAGGTAATGACCCAATCTCTCAATATTACAAGAACCATCCCGCAGATTATTTTGAAGATGTTGAACAAATTTACATTGATCCAAAAAATCCCTTTGTTGAAGAGTTTCAAGTTATCGCAATGGCCTGTGACAAGCCAATTGCAAAACACGAACTACCAGAACACAAGGATGTCATTGAAAGACATGTTGGTGCAGGCAATCTTGTCTTGATTGAAAATAGATACATTCCAAATTACGATCAGATACAATCAATTTTAGAAGATTATAGCATAAGAGGAATAGGAAGATCAATTGACATTTTCCTAAATGGTAAAAAAGTTGGAGAACGAGTTTTACCAATTGCACTAGAAGAACTCCATCCACAAGCAGTTTACTTTTTGGCAGGAATTAGATACAAAGTCAAAGATGTGGGATATCCAGAAAAGATGACGGCAAAATTAGAATATCTTCCAAAGAATTATCCATACTATACCAAGGCGCTAACAGAAGAATGGCCAACAATAGAGACAATTTTTGAAAAAAGATTTTCAAATGGAATCGAGGTTGCATTCTGCAAGCTACACATTCAGAAACGAGTCTATGGTTATGTAAATCTGGAATTGGGTCAAGAGGTAGGACAGGGGCAGAAAATAATTTTAGAAAAGCCACTTGATTATGATTTTGTTACAAAGGGAATTGTATTCAAGGCTCCAAGACCTCTAGAGCAAATCAACAAAGCAGAAAACGAAGAATATGTTGAAGCAAGTGGATATCACGCTACAGAACATGTCGTAATAGAGGGAAGCAACATGATAACAGGTGGGGTATCACAAGATTTGGGAGGCATATCACTTGGTACATCAGGCTTGGTCTTTGTCTATGATTCTGCAATAGGTGGAAATGGTGCAAGCAAGGCACTCTATGACAGGCTTGAAAAGGCCTTTGAGCGAAGTCTGAATATCGTATCAGAGTGTCCTTGTAAGAGTGAGGCAGGTTGCCCACGATGTACTTTTTCGTATAGATGTGGCAACAACAATGAATATCTTCACAAGTTGTCAGCAAAAGAGATTCTACAAAGAATAACAGACGGTGAGAGAACAGAGATTACAGAACCTGTCGAAGGAGACAAGCCTCTAGTATAATGTAATAAAAACTTGAAAAGATCAGAATGATACAAATTATTAATATCGTCAACAAAGACTTGACATGGACAAAGTTGCGTTAGTAACTGGTAGCGCAAGTGGAATAGGTTTTGAGACAGCACTTGAGCTTGCACGTGAAGGATACTACACGTATGCAACAATGCGTGATGTCAAAAAAGGCAACAAAATTCTAGATATTGCAAAAAAAGAGAATTTGAAGATAAGCGTAATAGAACTTGATGTCAATAATGAAAATACCATTAAAAAAGCGGTACAAACCATAATAAACGAAAAAAAGAGGATTGATGTCCTAGTAAACAATGCAGGCTATTTTCTAGTAGGATGTTTGGAGGATCTAACAATTACAGACCTAAAGGATCAGTTTGAAACAAACTTTTTCGGAGTAGTAAGAACAATTCAAGCAGTGTTACCCACAATGCGCAGTCAAAAATCAGGAATAATAGTAAACATCAGTTCAGTTGCAGGAAGAATAGGCTTTCCAGTAACTCCAGGATACATCAGTACCAAGTTTGCGTTGGAAGGCCTAAGCGAATCAATGCGATACGAATTGTTTCCATTTGGAATCAGAACAATAATTATAGAACCAGGTGTCATCAAGACAAACTTGTTTTCAACCCTGAAAAAAGTGACAAAATCAGAATCGCCATACAAAGACATGACTGAAAAAGTGATGAAGGGTTTATTGATGATGTCAGAAATGGGAACTCCCCCACAAGAGGTTGCCAAGACCATAATCAAGGCAGTTTCATCTGAGAATCCACTGCCTCGTTATCCTGTTGGCAATGATGCAATTATGTTCCTAGAGGCAAAGAAAGACAAGACTGACATTGAGTTTGAAAATTACATAAAAAAAGAGCTTTTCAGCTAAAATACATCTTTTTTGATACTATTTCTCCAATACTGAAATGATACAGCATGAAATTCTATGAATTTCACATGATTCTTTTGGTTAGATTGATATACGACGTAAAGCAATTTTTGTCTAAGTCAACAGATTTAATCAAAATTTAGTGTGATAGTACAAAATGAAATGGAAAACCCTTCAACACAATGGCATTGCGTTTCTTCCGCCCTATGAATCAAAAGGCATTACAATCAAGATCAAGGGAGAAAAAGTTCCTCTAAACATCGATGCTGAAGAGATGGCCTACCAGTGGGCAAAAAAGAAAGATACACCTTATGTCAAAGATCAAGTTTTTCAAAAGAATTTTCTTTCTTATTTTGTTAAAGTGCTTCCTGCAAAGTTCAAAAACATTTCACTTGCAGATATTGACTTTACTGATGCATTCAAGGTTGTAGACAAGGAAAAAGATTCCAAGGTGACCATGACCAAGGAAGAAAAGAAAAAGATTGCAGCGTCAAGAAAAGAGATCAAAGAAAAAATGAAGGCAATGTATGGCAAGGCAATAATTGACGGAAAAGAAGTTGATGTAGCAAACTGGATGGCAGAACCACCAGGTCTTTTCATTGGAAGAGGTGATCACCCATTAAGAGGCAAGTGGAAACCAAGAATTACAGAAAAGGACGTTACACTAAACCTTGGAAAAGATGCCAAAGTACCTCCAGGCAAATGGGGTAAGATAATTCATGAACAAGATTTCATGTGGCTTGCAAGCTGGATGGACATACTAACTGACAAGAGAAAATACGTGTGGCTCTCTGATACATCAGATCTCAAACAAGAACGTGACAAGATGAAGTATGACAAGGCAACAAAACTTGCTGCAGAGATAGACAAGGTGTTAGGTGCAGTTATCAAGAAAATGTCTGACAAGGATGAGAAAATACGAAGGATTGCGACTGTATGTTATTTGATTTACAAGACTGCGATGAGAGTAGGGGATGAAAAGGATCCAGATGAGGCAGATACTGTAGGTGCTACCACACTAAGAGTAGAGCACATAAACCTAAAACCTGGCGTCATAGAGTTTGATTTTTTAGGAAAAGACAGTGTAAGATGGCAAAAGCCACTTCTAGTTACAGAGCAAGACAAGATGTTTTATGAAAATCTCAAAAAACTAACAGAGAAAAAGAAAAAAGATGATCTCATATTTGATGGAATTACATCAAGACATGTCAATGAATTTCTCAGTGGCATAGTAAAGGGCCTTACTGCAAAGGTATTCAGAACATATCTTGCAACACAGGTAGTTACAAATTATCTCAAAAAAGTTGAGAACCTAAAATCAAAATCAGAAAATATCAAGATATACCATGCAAAACTAGCCAACTTGGAAGCTGCTGTAACATGCAACCATAAAAGAACCATACCCAAGAACTTTGATGAAACGTTACAGAAAAAACGTGAAGCTATCAAGAAACTAAAGGAGACAAAACCCAAGACTGAAAAACAAATTGAAAAACTAAAACAACGTGAAGAAAAATTAAAATTTACACTAGAATTGACAGAAAAAACTCGAGACTATAATTTGGGAACTTCACTTAGAAATTATATCGACCCAAGAGTAGTCAAGGCATGGTCTGATTCAGTTGGACTAGAATGGGAGAAACTCTACACGTCTGCATTACAAAAGAAATTCCAATGGGTGTCAAAAGTGGATACCGACTGGAAAGAGATTGCAAAAGTTTGAGCAAGCTACATTTAATTGCATCAAGAATTTAGGCGTTATTTATGCCGGGGTAGCTCAGCCTGGCCTAGAGTGCCAGTCCACACAAAAGGGTAATACTCATAATCTGGAGGTCGTGGGTTCGAAACCCACCCCCGGTATACACCGTTGTAAGTCATGACAAGCGGTTTTGAGCCACAAAAATCTTCAATCCCTCAAGAAATTTAGTTTGTGACCATCAAATGATACGGATATCACAAAATTAGATTCGCAAAACATTAAAAGATTGAATATGCACGTTAGATGAGTTGTTAAGATCAATTTTGCTAATAATTCCCATCTTATCGGGAATCATGTTAGTATCATCGTTATTTCTTGTAGCACATGCACAAGAAACTAGTCCAGTGCAACAAGTGACACAGAGTGGTGTAACCATGAAGTTTTGGTTTTCGCCACCTAGTCCTAAAATCAATGATTATACTACATTGATGTTTTCCATGACAAACTCTACAACTGGAGAACTAGTGCAAAACTATGTTGGATCAATTACCATAGGTAACGTAGCTGGTTTTACAGGTGGAAGTGGATATTACAATTTCAGTCAGATAGCAGTGCCAAACGGAAACTTTTCAGTAAGTTACGCATTTCCAAATGACGGTACATTTCCAGTATTTTTCCGCGCAGATTATCCAACGCCAATTCATGGATCAAGCAGTTTGATCACAGTAGGAACATTCCAAGTATTTGTTCCTGTCCAGGCACCTACTCCTATTGATAATACCATGATTTACATTGGAGCAGTTGTTGCGGCTGCAGCCATTGGTGGAACTGTATTCCTTATGAAAAGGAAAAAACCTGCCAATCAGTGATTATCAAATCTAGTCCAATTATGAAACTGTGTAACAAGTATGTGATTGTCATTTAATTTTCCACACATTCAAAGCATACCAGAAAAAATCAATGCATACACAGATGTAGTTTTGATTTTAAACAAAAAATTTGTAATGAGTTGGCCCTATCCACGTATAAGGTCAGCCCATGATTTTCGCTCTTCCATGGGGACGCTATGAGGTCTTCCCTCTGCCTTTTCCTTTATCAGATCAGCTGCCATCTCGGCTTCAACTTGTAGCTCCTCCTCGATTCTTCCCGAGAACAAGCCAGCTGGGCCAGATAATTTGTAGCTCATACTGATCTCCAATAGAGTAGAGTTTCCCATTGCACTCAAAAGAAGATCCTTTGTTCCAGTTATCAGACCCTTGGTCCAAAGTACATGTAACTCTCCTTTGGGCACAAGTGTGATCTTTTGTAGGCATTTGTCTGTCTTGCCTATCACGACTTCTCGAACAATCTCACCTTCCTTCTTTGAGATGTTTCTAATCTTTTTTGTCAGGTTCCAGAATTTGGGATCATCGTCAACCTTTGATACCACGTCGTACACCTTTTCTAGTGGTGCACCAATCTGTATTCTGATTTTTATGTCTACCATGTTATAGTATTAGTGATTCTAGAATAAATCATGGCGGTATACAATGTAAGACGATTGTACCACAAGTAGGATGAATTTTTCATTTGCATCATTTCTTAAATATTTAGAAATTAATCACACATCATGGAAGAGACATACAGTAACAAGAGAAAAACATCCACTATAACGTTCAGATTTGATTCAGAACTCATAGACAAGTTACACAAAGAGGCTGCAAATCATCAAGTAAATACCAACACACTTGCAACTCAGGCCTTGAAAAGATTTCTAGAGTGGGATATTTACCAATCAAGAATAGGCTTGGTCAATCTTAACAAATCAGTGTTTACAAAAATTTTTGAAGGTCTGAGTCAAAAAAAGGTAATAGAGATTGCATCAGTTGGAAAGGACGAGATGCTTGACATTGCAATGTTTATGAAAGGAGAGACAAACGTTATTTCTTTTATGTCATGGTTTGAGATGCAGATGATTAATTCTTCTGTTCAGGTAAGTCACATGTCTGACAAGGGCATGCATACTTTTGTTATGAAACATGAAATTGGTAAAAACTGGTCACTATACAACAAAACAATCTTGGAGTTGATATTTGTAGAATTGTTTCACAAAAAAATTGATGTCAAGTACGACAAGAACATGTTTGCATTCAAATTCTCAGAATGATTTGAAAATAAAATCAACATGGGTTTCAAGACTATTGAACACAAGTCATTTAGGGCAATCATAGGGCATCAAAAAGTTAGGATAAGATGCACATGTACGAGCAGACCAGTTTAGCCTTCATGGTACATCTTTTTTTATAGAAAGAGGCGAATACCTTTTATTCTAAGACAATTCAAATACTAAAAATGTCTAAAAAGATGCTAGTTTTTACAGCTTTATTTTCCATTGCCTTATCCATGACAATAACACAAGAGGCAAGTGCATTAACTATGGGAACAGGTGAACATGAAGGCATCATGTCAAACTGGAATCCAAACAAAGTCTGCGGCAATCATGTCTGTCAACCAGGAGAAAATACCAAATGGTCATCAGCTGTATCAGCATCACAACGTCAAGGTCCCGGTAAAGCTACGGGTGCACAATATGGACTTGTCGTAATGCATCAAATAGTTGTAAACTATCTAGCACAACCAAGAAATGTAAATCAATACACTTGGAGCAATTCATCCATGCCAATGCAGACAAACATGAACTCTACTGTATCAATGCCATCAAACATGAATTTGACAAATTCAATGCCATCAAACAACTCTACTGGAACAATGCAAACAGGTAATTCCACAGGATCAATGCCAAGCAATTCTACAGGCTCAATGCAATCAAACACAAATTCAACTGGATAAGATAGACATTTTTATTTTAAAAGCAAATTCTGATAAAAACACAACCTAACATAGAAAAACAGATCTAAAGTTAATGTTAAATTGGCAGGTTTGACTCAATTTCATAATGACTGAGTTTGAAGAGTTTGCATATGCCCTTTTAGATCAGCTCTCAGTTGAAATAAATGAAGAAAAAGAGATAACAAACTCAGAGGCAAAATCTAGTCAAGCATTTGCTGGAAAAATAAAGTTCGAAGACATTGAATCAATTTGTAACAGACTATTTTCAGACATGTCAAAAAAGATAGTAGAATTTACAGGAATTCCAGTATCGCATACAAGAGTCGAGTTTCCCGAACTTGTAGAGTTCAAGCACCTCAAGGGACGCAAGGTGTATCCCACAAGAGAGTCTGCAGAGTTTGTTGATGAATTATTTACAGCAATTGCACACGAGGATGTTCAAAAAATAGCAACACTTGCAGAAAATCAGACCTTTAGATATCTAGTCTATTCCACATATGCTAAAGGGTACATCTCACAGATATCTACCACATATGGTGATTTTTACGAATCTACAATATACCTAAACAAGTTCATTTTATCAAATTATCCCAAGATAATATTACACAAGCAAGGTGAGCCATACGAGTCAAGATTTGATCAAGTAAACTCTGGATACATTGGTGCCTTGAAGATGACCATCCTTGAGGAACAAATCCACTCGATACAAAATAATTTGTACAACATCAACAAAAATGCAGTATCTGAAGTAAATGCAATCAACGAAGAGCTTGCAAAAATAATCTTGAGCTTGGATGATACAACCACAAAGAACTTGTACAATTATTTACAGTTACCCGAAGTTCCAGATGAATATCCAGTAGCAAAAAGGGCAAATCTATTTTTCATATTAAATCCAGACAATTTCATAGTTCAGGTCTTGGGCCCAGACGTTATGACATTTACCAAGGTAACAGTTGATCCCAAAATCTTGGAAATGATTCCACAACTTCTTGACATTTACCAAAGATGGTTAAAACCAATCCAGGCACATCATGCAGCATTTACAACAATGGAAGGAATGGCAGAGTTTGCGGTAAAAAATATTCTAAAAGATGATCAAGATTTGAAAAACTATCTAGTCACGTTTGCAAATAGTGACATCTCTGCATATCAAATTAGAAAAAGCATGGGAACTGACTTTACAGAATACATATTTGCAAAATTAGGCAAGGATACATACAAGACACTAATTGCAAATCCTCCAACAACTAGAGAACTCAAAAATCCAGAAAGTTATCTAAATAGAAAATGAATGAATTTGATCCATTTGCAGCAGAGTGGATCTCTTATGCAAAGAGTCCACAGTATACACTAATTGAAAAGTGCCTGAAACTATCCCAGATTCTAGAGTTTCCAGACTTGGATATTACAGAATACATAGAAAAATTGAGATCATTTGAACAAGGACTGTGTGAGCACATATCTGATGTCAAAAATCCCATTTACCTTGTTTCCATGTTAAACGAGTACATGTTTGATGTCTTGGAGTTTGAAGGAAATAGTGATGACTATTACAATCCAAGGAATAATTTTTTAAATGTAGTAATAGACAAGCGTACCGGAATACCAATCACACTATCAATTATTTACATCGAGCTTGCAAAGGCAATAGGACTTGAACTTCGCCCCGTGGGATTTCCAGGCCATTTCTTGGTAAAATATTCAGAGGAGCTTGTCTTGGATCCATTCAATGGAGGAAGTCTATTGGATGTTGAAGACCTCCAAGACATACTTGATACTACATATGGCGAAGGAGTAGAGTTTGAGCCAGAATATCTAAATGATATCGAGCCAGAAAAGATTTTGATAAGAATTTTACGAAACCTAAAGGGTTCGTACACCGAGTCCTTTAGTTATGACAAGGCAATGCACTGTGTCAACATGATACTAGGCCTTGATGCCAACTCACCTGAGGATATTAGAGACATGGGAATTATCCAATCAAGACTGCTTCAAAACGATCTTGCGTTAGCATCTCTTAACAAGTACATCGAGCTTGCTCCAGAAGCAGACGATGTTGATGAAATATTAGAGATGATTAAAAACATCAAAGAGAAATCTAGTCAATAATTGATTGTACGTCTTTTCCTTTCTTGATCAATTTGTGTTCGTATCTTACAATCTTATTTCGGAATGTGCCTTTGAGGATGTCTACCTCATTTCTTAGGCTGGCTACCTCATCTTCAAGTCTAGCTACTCTTTCATAAATGGATTCGTCTTCGCCTGCCATATGTTTACTCTTCACTAGATGTGACCTTAAAAATTTATGGTTTATTTTGTTGAGGATTTTGTCAGTATTTTCTATAGTGTGAATTCGCCGTTACATGATTGGCATTTGCCTTTTTCGCTTCCAATCAATCCTATTATCAAAATTTTTCCAATTGTACCGCATTTAGGACAGAGGCCGGTTGTAACGTTTTTTGGACCGCTTGATCGTGGTTTAACCGATTTTCTCCTTACCATTGTATAAATTCGTAAAATTCGGTTTATTAAGTTTAAGCGTAGATCGCAAAAAGCGCGGGGAGTGGGATTCGAACCCACGGGTCCTTACGGACATGGGATTAGCAATCCCACGCCCTACCAGGCTAGGCGACCCCCGCACGATGTTTGCTGAAATTTAAACTGTTATTATAACTTTGGAACCAAAGCCGGAATGAATTTTCCTATTCTTCACCAAAACGTTTGTAGTTCTCTACAAGATCCTTGAGATGAATTTTCTCTCCACCTACAATCTTCAAGTCTACTTTGATTTTGCCTTTTTCAACAGTGATGATATTGTAAGTGTTTTCAAATAATCCCCTCATTCTTTCAGAGGATACAGTTCCAGCATTTGCTATTGACAAATTTCCAAAGTGCCAAAACCATGGTCTGTGTTTGTGACCACATATTACCAAATCTATCTTGCTTGCAAGTGCAGTACGTAATGCATCTCCAGAATCTATTACAGTGACTTTGTCAGTTCCAGTATCAGGAACACCAATCAGATGGTGATGCATTGCAAGTATCTTGGTCTTGTTTTCATATTTTTTCATTGTTCTCTCAAGCCATAGGTTTTGCCTGTATCCAATCTCACCCTCGTCTCTATCAGGTCTTGCTGTACCAAGTGTCACAAGTACTGTATCATAGTCTAGTTCATTTACAGAATCAAAAGGAAAGAATTTTTTGAATAAAAGATATCCGGTATTTCTATAATCATGATTCCCACTCATTGCAATTATCTTTTCAGTGTCAAATTGAGAGAACTTGGCCTTGCATTTTTCATATTCCTTGAGTAGCCCTTCATTTGTGAGATCACCTGTTGCTACAATAACAGACGGCTTGAGTTGGTTTATCTCTTCTACTGCCAAGTCAAAGATTTCTTCTTTGAATTGAGCCCCTACATGAATATCTGAGATCTGCACTATTTTCATTAACAAAATGTCCAATCAATGAGGAGTTTAAGCTTTAGCATTATACAATAAATTTTTCAAATAATTTTCTAGTTAGAGTTAAATATGCTCATACTACAATTTCGCCTGATTTGGGAAAAAAGGCTGCAATAATCAAAGGCGACGGTATTGGCCCAGAGATCGTAGATTCAATGTTAAAAGTATTGAAGGCATGTAACACTCAAACTGAATTGATATTATGTGAAGCAGGATCTGAACAATGGGAAAAACACGGTGGAGAGACATACATTCCAGATGCAACAATGAAGATTCTGGAAAACTCGGATGCAGGTTTCAAGGGACCTACAACAACAATTCCCAAACCAAATTCTCCAAGAAGTGTTGCAGTAACATTACGACAAAAATTTGATCTATATGCAAACATTAGACCAATTAAGACATACAAGAGGATAACTCCAGACAAGACACTAGACTTTGTGTGCTTTAGAGAAGCAACAGAGGGACTCTACACTGGAATTGAATTCAAGGTATCAGATGATGCTGCAATTGCAATTAGAAAGATAACAAGACAGGGAAGCAGTCGTTTTATCAATTCTGCAGTATCATGGGCAAAAAAATATCACATGAACAAAATGGTTGCAATAACAAAGAGAAACATTCTCAAAGTTACTGATGGTATATTTTGGGAAGAAGTAGAAAAGGCCTCCAAGGCAAATCCGGGGATAGCCATTGAGGAACTATACATAGACAACATGACCCAGCAACTAGTCATAAAACCAGAACAGTTCAATGGTTCTGTCTTGATAAGCACTAATCTCTTTATGGACATAATATCAGAGCTGGCATCAGGCATAATTGGCTCCATTGGACTAGTCTACTCTGCAAACATGGGAGACAGGTTTGCTATGTTTGAAGCCGCTCATGGAAGTGCACCATCGTTTAAGGGGCTAAACAAGGTAAATCCAACTGCTGCAGTACTATCAGGAGCATGGATGGTAGAATATCTAGGAGAGACTCACATCAGAGATGCAATATTTGCTGCAACAGACCAAGTAATCAACGAAGGCAAGTATGTTACATTTGACATTGGCGGAAGTGCAACTACAACACAAATGACAGATGCAATAATAGAGATTGCAAAACAGAGACTACGAAAATAACCTAGTGTTTAATTGAGATTTTACAAATATTAGAACAGATGTTATTGATACAATCAAGACAAGAAATGATACAGAGCCAAACTCTGGAACAGTTGCAGTGTTATCATTAATTGTAAAATTTTGATTGGTGATTGGTAGAGATTGATCTTGAGATGACTGGGAAGAAGATGGTGGGACAGATATTAGATCAAGTGATCTTTCATCATTTGCATTCATGTCACCTATAGTATTTGCGGCATTTGCATCAAAGAACAGTTGATACTGTCCACTAGGAACATTATTCCACACAAATGCTACAGGAACACTTTGGTTTTGAGGAACATCTAGTTTAACAAAATTATTGTAAAAAAGCGAAGTTTGGTTTTTTATTTTTAATGTAAACACTATGGAATGAGCGTCAGCGTTTCCCGTATTTTGAATCTGTTTTGTTATGACAAATCCATTTGAAGTATAGTTTTGTTTTTCAACTTTGAGTGAATCAGGAATCCATGAAAGTTCAGCATGTGAAAATCCATTTGACACAACAATCAATCCCGAAGGCCACGTGTCAGTCTTGTCGTAGTAGGGATATTTTCCAACAGAGCCAAAGAACTGGGTAAATGAATGCCCTGGCAGTATGATTCCACTGTCAAATACACCTTGTGGACCATAGTTTGATGTTCCAGCAGTAGCAGTATGGGTTCTATTATCATGATTTGTCCAGGTAACCGTATCTCCAACTGAGACATTTACCTGAAACGGACTATAACATGAGAGGTTTGGCCTGCAATGATTTACACTTCCATTTACAATGGTCACTTGTGCATCATATGCCTGTGCGCTTGGGAACCACATGGAATAAAAAATTGTAGCCACGATACCAGCATAAATCAAATAATGAAATCTCAACAACCTCAATTTATCTCCTTTACAAATAAACTAGATGTACTTTTTGTAAGAAAATCATATTAGGGCTCAGTTCTTGGTGCATTCTATTATAATCAATTCTTCGTAGAACAATTTCTTTTTTGCAGCAATGGTAACATCAAACCCAAGAGACTCGGATAATTTTATCAGAGTGTCATACTTGGCAAGAGATGAGGTCAGAAATACCATCTTGCCATTTTTTTTAATTCTTTGGCCGGCAGATTTTATTATCACACTTGGGATTTCAGTACCATCATGCAAGCCATCAACAGTAGGATCAAGCAGTTCATCAGATGGTAGATACGGCAAGTTGCACACAATTAGATCAAATTGAATATTCACTGCATCAGCTGCGCTACAACAGATACAGTTGTCAATTGTTTTGTGAGCTTGTGCTAGAGCAATAATGTTAATGTCAGTTGCAACAACAAGTGCAAAATTTTTGGACAAAGTACTTGCAAGAATTCCAGAACCTGTTCCAATGTCAAGTGCAGACTGGCCTGTCTTATTTTTTAGATAATCATCGAAGAAAATAGAATCTTCTGCTGGTACATAGTAATTACTTGATTCTTTTTGCAATTTCTATTATCTCACTATCTGGTATTTCTTCTAGTCTCTTATCTGAATCAATCTCTAGCCCCATTTTTTTTCCAATGTTACGTATGGTCTTTCTTTTAAATGAAAATAACTTGTTTACGGCATTCACTGTCTGACTTGAGAGCACATTCTTTGGGACAATCGATATCACAATAGAATCAACCTTTGGAGGAGGCCTAAAGTTTGTATTTTTTACATCCATTATATTTTTAATATCAAAGCAATAGTTTGCAAGAACCGATATGGCCCTTCTTTCTTTGCCATCTATTTTGGCTAGCTTTTGGACAAACTCTTTTTGGACCATCATAATGGCACGCTTGAACTTTTTTTGAACAAGCCACTCTATTGCAGTTCTACTCTCAGAATATGGTAAATTGGAGACAAGAATTGTAAACTCGATACTTTTTTTGAAAGCATCTCCCTCTTCCAAGACTAGATTTGGGACATGTGAAAAAGCATCACTTGCCTGAGAATACAAAAGCGGGTCTTTTTCTACAGAAATTACCTGCTTTGCATTTTGGCAGAGAAGCGGTGTCAAGATACCCTTGCCTGTTCCTATCTCAAGAACAATGTCGTCTTTTGTTATACCGGCAGAATCAACTATTGATTTTGCGATTGATTGTGTGATTAGAAAATGCTGTCCAAGTGACCTGCGTTTGATCATTTTCTAACAAAGAGACTCATCCTTGTTTCTCCTGTTATCTCTTCGATGATTCTCTTTGCAATCTGTTTTGCAGGCTCTTTTAGTCCAACTCTTTCCTGCAAGTCCTTAAAGTCAGTAAACTTTTTCTTTTCTCTTTCTTCTAGCATTGTTTTCATGTAGGTCTTGCCAATTCCTGGTATTAGCTCAAGTGCATGAATTCTTGGAGTGAGTGGTTGTGCATTGTTAAGATAATCTACAAATCTTTTTTCATTTTGTATGACAATTTTTTCTATCACTGCGTTGAGCTCACTCTGTGCAGAAGAGGATATCTGTTCATGTTCTAGTCTGCCAAGCACTGAGAGAATTTTTGTCCTACCTTCTTTTCCAATATAGACTCGCTCTCCAATTTCAAATGTAGAGTTTGGTAATGCAAGCAATTCAAGTATGGTTAATCTCTCTTCTCCAATAGCTGTAACAATTATTCCGTCTCGTCCTCGTACAGTAGTTGATTTACCTCTTGTGACAAAATCCAATACGTATGCGTATTCCTCATACTTTCTAGTTTGAGAATGTTCCAAGATAAACCGTACTCCTAAACTTAAGAGTTCTCCTTGATTATCTTTAGCATCTTGTCGAGCGTTTCAGCAAGAATTAGTTTCTTCCAACCAAAAGTAAATGCTCGCAATTCAGCTTCAGTACTTGGGAGATTATTTACAATTTCTACTGCTTCTTCTTCTTGTATACCACATTCTTTTACAAGTTGCTGCTTGAGTTTCTTTGCAGCCTTTGCATCAATTTTTGAAAATTTGGTAACATAATCATATGTCCATCTTTGAATTTGGTCCATTGATTCAGTATCAACTTTTTCCATAATTTCTTTTACTTCAGGAATAGAAATGCCTTGTTTCTTTTTTACTTCTTCCATCTAAGCAACAACACCGAATGGTTTGATATGGTCTAATCTAGTGATTAAGGTTTTTGGCCTGTTTCCAAGATTAACTGTTAATTTTACTGTCCTTCGACCAGTTTCTGTTACAGTTCCCACTTTTCCATGATATCGTCTATGTGGTAACGCTTTGTGTTGTGAAGGATCTATGATTACCAAAACTTTGTCCCCTACTGCATACTCTCTAAGTAGGAAAGATACGCCTCGTACTTTCTCCTTAGTCATGACGGATCGTGATTTATGCATAAAGCCGTGTGAACGACCCTTGGATTTCTTAGTAGTCATTAATCGCTAAGACTTGAGATGACCATAATTTAACACTTACTGGATATAAAGAAAAAATGGAACGGTATGGAAGTACTGCACTTCCACCCGGAAACTGGATGAGACCACTATTCTTCAGCGTCTTCTTTCTTTTTCTTCTTTGTTTCATCCTCTGGGTCTGCAACACCACCTTCGGTTAGTGTGTAGAGAGCCTCTTGTTCTGGATGATGTGGGCTGTCAACCATTCTGGCAATTCTCTTCTTGCCTGACTTCTTGAGGTAAACACGGTATGTTGAGGCATGTGCCACAACGTTTCCTCCAACAGGTCTTGTTGGATCACCAAAGAATTGGTCAGGCGATGATTGTACTTGGTTTGTTGCTATTGCTGCGATATTGTATGTTTCAGCAGTTCTTGACAACAGGTGCATGAACTTGTTCAATCTCTGTTGTCTTACAGAAAGAGTACCTCTGCCAAGGAATTCTGCTCGAAAAAGTCCTACTGCAGAATCTACAATGATCAATTTTATTTTGTTCTCTTCAATTACAGGACCTGCTTCTTGTAGGATCAATTCCTGATGAGCGCTATTGTATGCTCTTGCTACCATGATTCTGTCAAGAACTTTTTCTGGATCAAGACCCTTTGCTTTAGCAATTGAAACAATTCTTTCTGGTCTGAATGTGTGTTCTGTATCAATATACAACACTCCACCATCCAATCCGCCTTCTTCTTTTGGTTTTTGGACAGTTACACACACAGTGTGACAAAGTTGTGTCTTGCCAGCACCAAATTCACCATAAACCTCTGTTACGGCTTGTGTTTCAATTCCTCCATCAAATAAAGTATCAAGTGCGTTAGTTCCGGTTGTGATCTTTCCAATGTCTTGTCTTCTTTTGTAGATCTCAGTTGCTGAGACAAATTCTTTAGCAATTTGACCATTGTCAATTAGCTGTTGTCTTGCTTTGTTTACTAGATTTACAGCAGCATCAAGATCCATACCAGTAATTTCTGATATGTCTACTGGTCCTCTTACAACAAGATCCAATATGTTATGGATTCCTGCATCGCTTAGCTTCTTGGAAGTTACTGGGCCTACCCCATCTAGATTTTCTAATCTTAAATCGTCCATCTTACCGTATGGTACAGTACTAGTACCTTATAAAGGAATCCTTTGATGAGATTATTACCTTCTAGGTTGTTTCTTTTTACTATTAATTTCGGTCGATGAATCAATTGATGTTAGATGCTGGCAAAATATGAAATAAGTTATTCTTTTCTTTTAAGAACAAAGAAGCAGATCGTTATTGTTACTACCACAATTCCATAAATAGTATAATTTCCATAACGAGTCCACCAAAGATCCTGTGCATTCATAGCGATATAATCTACGGCACGAAAAATCAATCCACAATTATTAAATTAGAATCAAATTTAGGATTTACTCGCATTTTGTACTAGGGCAATTCATTTGTTTAGACTTGAATGATATTTCTGTTTCCAAGACAAAAATAGACAATTTTTTTATTCATAATTCCAGTAACATAGTTAATCGAGTCTTTTATACGGCAAAAACCAATTACG
>JAGWHQ010000093.1 GCA_028866655.1 Nitrososphaerota archaeon | reverse complement strand
TCAATCTCCCCTCTTCTGAAAAACACAATTGACTGGACCTCGCGTCAGTCTGGCAACGAAACCCCGCTTGCTTGCTATAAAGGAAAGGTTGCAGGAATAATGAGTGCATCTCCTGGAGTATTGGGAGGATTGCGGGGCTTGGTACATGTTCGCTCTATACTTGAAAATATTGGAGTTCTTGTCATACCTGAACAGGTAGCTGTCTCAAAGGCACATGAGACACTTGGAGATGACGCAAGCATGAAAAATAAAGATCAAGAGCAACAAGTAAAAAGAATTGGCTCAGGTGTTACTAAACTCTTGATGGCACTAGACAATAATAGCGCCTAAAGATTCTCTGAAAAACATAAAAAGTAATTCAGGACTGCATTTCAAACTCTTATGTATGCAAGATTGAGTTTGTTCAGACTAGACACAAGTCATCTAAAATACACATTTTGTATCTTTACAAGTAAATGGGATATCTACACGAAGACCGAAACAATGCCAGTATCACTGCGATAGTTATTGA
>JAGWHQ010000092.1 GCA_028866655.1 Nitrososphaerota archaeon | reverse complement strand
AAGAAAAGATCTGAACAACTGTATGATTATTCATAACTAGAAGACTGATCTTCCTAGTTCTGATGCTCTAGTACTTTTAACGACTTGATCATGTTAGTATCTGAGTATAATCTCAAATCACAGATGGAACAATATTGTGTTGGAACTTATCCGATTCAACAATGTTAAATTTTGCATCTTAAATTAAGACAAACAAAATACCGGGGTGGGTTTGGTCAAATTTGTTCAATACCGCTCTGAAGGTTGAGTCAGTAAGACCCATTACTACAATGCAACAATTACAAACCATTAGTTGGCATGTACTAGAAGATAACGATCGCTTACATCATTTTATATCTAAATGAACTTATTCTGGTCATTATTTTGTACCAGCGTATCTAAAAGATCGATTACTTCCATGTGATTGTGCAGGTTAAATCTAGCATATGATGCTATAGTACCAACCCTAATTGAATATGCAGTAGGTGGAAGAATCTTGAACATGTCTTCGTCAGTCCAGTCATCGCCTACTGATA
>JAGWHQ010000091.1 GCA_028866655.1 Nitrososphaerota archaeon | reverse complement strand
TCAAGCCTCTGGCACCTATTACAATAACATCGATGTTGTGCGTATTGGAATATTCCACTATGGAATACCCTGGGTCTCCTGTAAGTATTCTGCTGTAAAATGGAACTGCATTTTTGACCGCAAGACTTTTTGCAAAGAGTATGAATTCTGGAGGAATATCTTCTTCTAGTTTTTTTTGCTTGAGTTCTTTTTTGTGTGACGTGTGTACTACATGAATGACGGTTAGTGATGCTTCATGTTCTTTTGCAAGGTGGATTCCAGTCTTTAAACCTCGTATGGAATTTTTTGAACCATCCAACGGTACCAAAATCTTTTTGATTTTTTGTCTTTCAGACATTACCTATCTGATGTAGTGGAAGTATTACTGGTTTGCTATTGTTTTGTAGTGGATCGGGCCGGACACGCTACTGTACAGTTCATTTTTGTGTTCCAATTTATACCAGTTCAATTTCATTTTGTACTCTTGGGATCAAATAAAAATGATTATTTTCTAGCAACTAGAAATACAGAATAAATT
>JAGWHQ010000090.1 GCA_028866655.1 Nitrososphaerota archaeon | reverse complement strand
TGTTCCCATTGTCAATGTTGCAGTGTGGAATTTTACCATCGCACTATATGATATATCGTTGTATTTCGCAGTAAAAGATGCATCTCTTGGTGCATTATCTAATATTCTACTATCTGCAATTCCACCTGAATCATAACTTGCAAAGATTCCTACATTTGGTTGGAGTTCAAGTATTGTCACTGGAATGGACTGGGCACTAATTGACTGAGTTCTGAAATGCCCGTTGCCATCTTTGAAAAGTTTTTGAATACCGTTACTCTGCGATGTAGCCACTGATACTCCTTGAGGCCGAGGATCTTCTGTTAATCTCCCATTATGGTTGAACATGAGTAATGTCAGGTTGCCTATCAGATTTTGCATTCCGGCAGTTCCATCTGCATCGGGATTTCCGTTTCTATCAAATGCTTGATAAAATAATGTGTTATTGCTTGCAGAAGCTCCCCACGTCCATGAATCCTCTTCGGTCGGATCAATGTTAAGTTGAGGATCAATCAAATCAGCTTGAACTTGGGAACCGCGTGGAAAATC
>JAGWHQ010000008.1:54453-55405 GCA_028866655.1 Nitrososphaerota archaeon | reverse complement strand
ATGCATCTGGCAACACATCCAATGGCACACAAACTGTTTTGGTACAAAACATAACTCCACCAAAGCTAACCATTCCAGCTAATGTCACCTTTGAAGCTACATCGCTAAAAGATAACCAAGTTCCAATTGGCAATGCTACTGCAAGTGACATTCAACCAGTTACAATAACAAACAACGCATCCAAGACCTTCCCACTAGGCAAGACTAGTGTATTGTGGATTGCCAAAGATATATCCGGTAATACATCAAATGCTACTCAAGTAGTTGATGTAGTTGATACAACAGCACCAAAAATTACAACACCAACAAACATTGTTGTCGAAGCAACATCAATGAACAACAACACTGTATCACTAAGTAATCCAAGTGTAGTTGATCTTCAACCAGTAACCATCACAAACAATGCTCCAAAAGAATTTTCATTGGGATCTACTACCGTAACATGGAATGCAGTAGATGCATCTGGTAACAAAGCAAATGCAACTCAAATTGTTACTGTGAAAGATACCACTGCTCCAAAAATTACTGCACCTGCAAATATCGAAATAAAGGCAACATCTCTTGCAGATGATGTTGTTCCATTGGGTAATGCAACAACATCTGATAATGTTGCTGTAGTTTCACTAACAAACAACGCATCAAAGACATTCCCACTAGGCAAGACTACTGTATTGTGGGTAGCAACTGATGAAGCAGGCAACAAGGCAAATGCTACACAGATAGTTGATGTGGAAAATACCACTCCTCCACAGCTAACAGTCCCAGCAGGTATCACCTTTGAGGCAACTTCGCTTAACAATAATACAATACCAATAGGAAATGCTACTGCAACTGATCTTCAACCAGTAACCATCACAAACAACGCTCCAAAGACCTTCCCACTAGGCAAGACTAGCATCCTATGGGTTGCAACTGATGCATCTGGCAACAAGGCAAATGCTACTCAAGTAGT
>JAGWHQ010000008.1:24472-54446 GCA_028866655.1 Nitrososphaerota archaeon | reverse complement strand
TAGGCAAGACTAGCATCCTATGGGTTGCAACTGATGCATCTGGCAACAAGGCAAATGCTACTCAAGTAGTTGACGTAGTTCACACAATTCCACCAAAGCTAACCATTCCATCTAATGTCACCTTTGAAGCTACATCGCTAAAAGATAACCAAGTTCCAATTGGCAATGCTACTGCAAGTGACATTCAACTAGTTACAATAACAAACAACGCATCCAAGACATTCCCACTAGGCAAGACTATAGTATTGTGGACAGCAACTGATGCATCTGGCAACAAGGCAAATGCTACTCAAGTAGTTGATGTAGTTGATACTACAGCGCCAAAATTAACAGTCCCAGCAGGTATCACATTTGCAGCAACTTCGCTTAACAATAATACTGTTCCACTTGGAACACCAACTGCTGTAGACATTGAACAAATCACAGTTACAAATGATGCACCAAAACAATTTCCAATTGGATTGACTACTGTAACATGGACTGCCAAAGATGCATCTGGCAACACATCCAATGGCACACAAACTGTTTTGGTACAAAACATAACTCCACCAAAGCTAACCATTCCAGCTAATGTCACCTTTGAAGCTACATCGCTAAAAGATAACCAAGTTCCAATTGGCAATGCTACTGCAAGTGACATTCAACCAGTTACAATAACAAACAACGCATCCAAGACATTCCCACTAGGCAAGACTAGCATCCTATGGGTTGCAACTGATGCATCTGGCAACAAGGCAAATGCTACTCAAGTAGTTGACGTAGTTGATACTACAGCGCCAAAGGTAACTGCACCACATGACATTATAGTAAACGCCACAAGTTCTGCAGGAACTCCTGTTAACATTGGAAACTTGACAGCTAGCGATAATGTACAAGTAGCAACGATTTCAAATAACGCTCCAACATTATTCCAGTTTGGAAATACTACAATAGTGTGGACTGCAAAAGACGAAGCAGGAAATACAGCAAATGCAACTCAAATAGTTCAAGTTGTTGACAGATCACCACCACAATTGATAATTCCTTCTGATGTGACAACTGATGCAACAGCATTTGAAACACCACTTGTGATAGGAAACGCTAACGGTACCGGAATAATTGATACATCACCAAAAATAACAAATAATTCTACTGGATTATTCAATATTGGCAAGACAACAGTACAATGGACGGCAACTGACAAGTTTGGTAATGAAAAGACACTAGACCAAACTGTTACAATACTTGCGTGTGGAAAACCATCTTCTGATTATAATCTAGTAATGGGAACAAACAGTCCTGACACACTAACCGGTTCAACTGTGCCCAATTTGATAATCGGACTAGAGGGTAATGATATAATCCATGAGGGTCCGGCAGGTGACTGTGTAATTGCTGGAAATGGTAACAATATCATCTATGCTGGAAATGGCACCAATACCATTTACGCTGGAAATGGTGATAACATCATCAAGGGAGGAAATGGAAACATGCAGGTGTTTGCAGGTACTGGAAGCAACATGATCCAAGGCGGAAGTGGACAGAATACTTGTAACCTTGGCAGTCCTTCAAAAGATCTAGTTACAAACTGTCTAGTAAAACTTCGTTAAATTTTTAACAAAACGCTATTTTTCCATATAGGTTATAATTACAACAATTCATTTTCTATGTGAATGACAAGTTCCAAGAACCTGTTTTCACGTGCAAAAAAAATCATACCTTCTGGCATAAACAGTCCTGTCAGGTATTATGACCCATATCCGTTCTTTGTAAAAAAAGCCAAAGGTAGCGTATTATGGGACGTGGATGGGAGGCATTATCTTGATTACTGTAATGCCTATGGCGCTTTGCTTCTTGGACATGGGAGAAAAGAAATAATTTCTGATGTAAAAAGACAACTCTCAAAGGGAACTCTATACTGTGCTCCGACTGAAATCGAAGTAGATCTTTCTGAATTGATATCTAAAAATTTTCCATCTATGCAAAAGGTACGTCTGGTTAATACTGGTAGTGAAGCAACTATGACAGCTATCAGGTTAGCTCGAGGATTTACAAAAAAGAAAAAAATAATAAAATTTGAAGGATGCTATCATGGCGCACATGATTATGTTTTGGTAAAAGCAGGTTCTGGTGCTGCACACATTGGCATGTCTGTCTCTGAAGGAAGCTTGGATGAGGTTTCAAAAAATACTCTAGTTGTCCAGTATAACAACTCACAAGAATTACAATCACTATTGGAAAAAGAAGACGATGTAGCAGCAGTAATTGTAGAACCAGTTCTTGCAAATATGGGATTGGTGTTACCTACAAAGAATTTTCTTAGTGATTTGAGAAAAATAACTTTGGACAAAAATATTGTATTAATTTTTGATGAGGTAGTCACAGGATTTAGAATGTCTACTGGTGGAGCTCAGAAATATTTCTCAATAGAGCCAGACATTACTACACTTGGCAAGGCCCTTGGAAATGGTTTTCCTATTGCTGCCGTGGGAGGAAAAAGCGAAATAATGGATATGCTGTCTCCTGAAGGCAAGGTGTACCAGGCAAGCACATATGCCGGAAACCCAATATCTGTCTCTGCTGGAATATCTTCTATCAAAACTATGAATAAACTCCAGTCAAAATTATATTCAAAACTTGAAAAGAATTGTGCCAAACTAGTTTCTGCAATACATGATTTGGCATCGGATATGCAAATCCCTCACCAGATTAATTCTATTTCATCCATGTTCCAGATATTTTTCACAGATGAACCAGTTGTGGATTATTCTTCTGCAAAAAAAGCAAATATGGTAAAATTCAAAACGCTATTCGAAGTACTACTCAAAAATGAAATATTCATTGCACCGTCACAATTTGAAACAGTTTTTCTATCATATGCGCATTCTAAAGACGATGTGAAAGAAACAATCTCTGCTTACGAAAAGGCATTACGTGCGGTGAAATCATGAAATATATAATTGGAACAAGAGGTAGCCAACTCTCACTTACTCAAACAAATTGGGTAGTATCAGAAATTAAAAAAAAATCCCCGCAAACAGAGCTTGAAATAATTACAATCAAGACTCAAGGGGACACTGATGCCAGACCTCTTTTTACAATCAACCAAAAAGGAATATTTGAAAAAGAAATTGATAGAGCAGTGGCAGAAAGAAAAGTTGACTTTGCAGTCCATAGTCTAAAAGATGTCCCAGCTGATCTTCCAGAAGATCTAGTGCTTGCATGTGTCCCAAAAAGAGAAGAAGCAAATGACGTCTTTATAGCAAATGATAGTAGTACGCTGGACACAATAAAAAAGGGGGCGCTCATTGGCACAAGTAGCTTGAGAAGAGCAGTACAAATAACAAGAATGCGACCAGATGTGATAGTAAAACCAATTCGGGGTAATATTGAGACAAGAATCAAAAAGGTTCATGATGGAGAATTTGATGGCGTAGTCTTGGCTCAGGCAGGGATCTCCAGATTGGGGCTTGATGTAAAGTTCCAAAAGTTGTCCATGGATACATTTCCACCATCTCCTGGACAAGGAGCACTTGGTATTGTATCACGAAAGGACAATGCTTCACTAATAGAACTGCTCAAAAAAATCGAAGATCCAGAGACTCGCAACGCAGTAGAGGCAGAGAGATCACTTTCCATGTTTGTTGATTCTGGATGTAGATTTCCCGTTGGTGCATTTGCTCACAGTGATAATGATCGTCTAAAATTAAAAGTAATAGTGTATTCAATAGATGGGAGCAAATCTATAATGGTGGAAAAAGATTCAGAGACAAGTAAGGCAAATGATCTTGGTAAACAAGTTGCAACAGAACTCAAAGAAAAGGGAATTTCAGATATTGCAAAAGACTGGAGAGAAAAAGTAGAGGAATGGAATAGCAAATGACTGGTAAAGTTTTCATTGTTGGTGCAGGTCCTGGAGATCCGAAACTTATCACACTAAAGGCAGTTGAATCTATCAAATCAGCAGATATTGTTCTCTATGACAGATTGGTAAGCAAAAAAATTGTTGCCATGATTCCAAAAAGAGCAGAAAAGATGTATGTTGGAAGAGATGTTGGCGATGATTACAAACATCAGAATACAACAAATGACATGATGGTAAAATTTGCGAAAAAAAATAAAAATGTTGTACGACTAAAGGGAGGTGATCCTTTCATTTTTGGAAGAGGTGGGGAGGAGGCAGAGTTTCTCAGAAAACACAAAATCAAATACGAAATAATTCCTGGCATAACCTCCGGCATTGGCTCTGCAGCATATTCAGGAATTCCTCTTACACATAGAGAATATGCATCATCTGTAGTATTTGTAACAGGTCATGAAGATGCAAAGAAAACCAAAGGTGTGGTTGACTGGAAAAAACTTGCAAAATCGGTAGATACCATAGTAATCATGATGGGTCTATCAAGGCTTGATGTTATATCCAAAAAATTGATCAGTGGGGGATTGAGTAAGAATACTCCTGTAGCAGTAATTCAAAACGGAACAACTGATGAACATCGAATGATAAAAGGCACTCTTTTGAACATATCTAAAAAGATCAATGAATCTAAAGTCAAGCCTCCTACAATAGTTGTAGTTGGAAAGGTGGTAAACCTCTCTGATAAAATAGGGTGGAGATGATGATGCAAGGAAAAGTTATTGCTATTACGAGATCAAAAGAAGACTCGGAAGAATTTACTAAATTAGTATCTAGTGCAAAAGCAAAAGCAATTTCGTTACCAACTATAGAACTTATAAGCAAAGGAGAGGGGATGGTTGATGAGTTTCTAGATGCAGTAAAGACTGATGATCCAGACTATTCTGTTTTTATGAGCTCAAAGGCAGTCAAGCTTTTGTTTGATACTGCAAAAAAAATCTCAAAATATGAAAAACTCCAACTTGCTGTTGCAAATACTACGGTAATTGCAGTAGGTCCGAAAACAAAAACTGCGCTTGAATCAGAAGGCATTAGGGTATCACATGTTCCAGAAAGGTTTTCGTCAGTTGGGGTGGGAGAAGTTTTTACTTTTCTTAATGCTGATGGAAAAAAAGTAATCGTTCCACGAAGCGGTGCATCAACTCCATTTCTTGCACAGCTTTTAAAAAAAATAGGACTCAAAGTAAAAGAGGTTTATCTATATGATGTCAAGTCTTCTAGTGCATTATCTTATTGGACTGAATTTAAAGAACTTTTTTCACAAAATAAGGTGGACGGAATAATATTTACAAGTGCCTCATCTGTACGAGCATTTTTTGATATAATGTTGTCTGATGTGGATGAAAAAACGCTGAAAAATAATCTTGAAAAAACTACAATCATTGCCATTGGTCCATTTACAGCAGATGAGCTCAAAAAATTTAATGTAAAACCATTCATAGCTGATGTACACACAGTACAAGGTGCAGTTGATGCCATCAAGAGTTGTTTTGCTAGGTGAGCAATTTTAATAACGACCAGATAATCAGAAATGACAGAAAACGACTTGAATCACATGTCCAGAGAAATGTTGTCTAAAACCCGTTCTCTTTCTATTGTTATTCCTACGTATAATGAATCAAAAAATATCGTAAAGATGCTTGATTCACTACGTACTGCACTAACCCGAGAAATGAATGCAGAGATTATTGTAGTAGATGATAATTCTCCTGACGGTACAAGTCAGGCTGTTGAAGAATATGCAAAAAATTCTGAAAATGCAGGATATACTATCCAAATAATACGCCGTGAGAACAAACGAGGTCTAAGCTCTGCCATTGTAACTGGCATAGAGAGTGCAAAAGGCGATGCTGTAGTTGTAATGGATAGTGACATGTCTCATCCGCCGCAGACCATTCCACAAATGGTTGAAGAACTACAAAATCCTGATTGCGATATAGTTGTGGCATCACGATATATCGATGGTGGTGGTGTTTCTGGATGGCCATTTAAAAGAAAATTAATCAGCAAAGGCGCAACCAAAATTGCGCAACACGGTCTTGGAATAAAAATTAAAGATCCCATGTCTGGGTTTTTTGCATTCAAGCGTCATATTGTAAATAATATAAAATTTGACGCAATTGGATACAAGATACTATTAGAAATTCTTGTTAAAGCCAAAGAAGCCAAAGTCAAAGAAATACCTTACACATTCATTAATCGTACAACTGGTTCAAGCAAGCTTGATTTTTCAGTAGGTGTTGGTTATCTGCAATCAATATGGAAATTATATCGATATGGCAAGTCTGTCAAATCAAATGAGAGGCGTACATCTGTTCATTTTCTCTCAAAGGCTGGAAGATTCTATACTGTTGGCGCATCAGGTTTGCTAGTAAATTATTTTGTATCATTCATGTTTGGAGCAGTGCTTTCAAATCTTTGGTACATCTATGCTACAATGATAGGAATTTTCTTCTCGATGAGTTCAAACTTTGTACTAAATAAAATATGGACATTTGAAGATAGAACATTTGAGCCAAAACGAACTCTAATGCAATATGGATTGTTCATGGGATTTAGTGGAATTGGTGCAGTCTTTCAATTGTTGATGGTGTACGGTCTTGTTGAACTCCGACACGTGAATTATTCCATTGCATTATTCTTGGCAGTTGCTATTGCATCTGTAGGAAATTTCCTTCTAAACAAAAAGTGGACTTTCCAAGAAAAAGTTTGGAGCTAAATCTCATTCTAAATTTTTAGAATATCTTTTCTTAGCTGGACCTAATGATTTTTTATTTAATTTTTTCATCTTGATCTCATTTAGCTTGGCCTACTCCGCTATACAAGTATGAAGAGGGGTGTAACTTTTTTATAACATAACGGGGTTATGTGAAGTATGACTTCTGAAAACCTGAATATGGATTATAGTAAATATGATTTCAAAGACTCGACTGAAATGTATGTTTACACCAGTAAAAAGGGTCTCTCAAAGGAAGTTGTTGAAGAAATTAGCAGAATGAAAGGTGAGCCGCAATGGATGTTAGACTTTAGACTTCGTTCATATGAAATCTTTATGAAAAAACCAATGCCAAATTGGGGAGGCTCACTGAGTCAGATTGATTTTAACAATATTTACTATTATGCAAAAGCTTCTGAAAAAACAGAAAAGGATTGGGATAATGTTCCAGCTGAAGTAAAAGCAACATTTGATAAATTAGGAATTCCTGAAGCAGAAAAGAAATTCTTGGCAGGTGTAGGTGCACAATATGAATCAGAAGTTGTATATCACAGTTTGAGAGAAGACTTGGCAAAACAAGGTGTACTGTTCCTAGATACTGATACTGCTCTAAATGAACATCCAGAAATCTTCAAAAAATATTTTGGTAAAGTAATTCCACCGGAAGACAACAAGTTTGCAGCACTTAACAGCGCTGTGTGGAGTGGAGGATCGTTCATCTATGTTCCCAAAAATGTCAAAGTAGATCTACCATTACAAGCATACTTTAGAATTAACAAGGAAAACATTGGTCAGTTTGAAAGAACACTAATCATTGCAGATGAGGGTGCGGAAGTACATTACATAGAAGGCTGTACAGCACCAGTGTATTCTTCAGAATCATTACACTCTGCAGTTGTAGAATTGATTGCAATGAAGGGTGCAAAACTGAGATACACTACAATTCAAAATTGGAGTAATGATGTGTATAATTTAGTTACAAAAAGAGCATATGCATACGAAGGTGCACGTGTAGAATGGATTGATGGAAACATTGGAAGTAAACTTACAATGAAATATCCTGGAATCTACCTTATGGGACCACGAGCACATGGTGAAACACTTTCTATTGCATTTGCTGGCAAGAATCAACATCAGGATACTGGTGCAAAAATGGTTCACCTTGCTCCACATACTACATCTAGAACAACATCAAAATCAGTTAGCAAAAATGATGGTAGAACAACATACCGAGGTCTCTTACATGTAGCAAAAGGTGCAACTGATGTTAAGGCATCAGTTCGATGTGATGCATTATTGTTAGATGATATTTCAAAGACTGATACTTATCCATACATGGAAATTAATCAAGAAGATGCAACAGTAACCCACGAAGCTACTGTTGGAAAAATAGGAGATGAACAAATCTTTTACCTAATGACAAGAGGATTTACTGAAGAAGAAGCACTCACACTTATTGTGAATGGATTCATAGAGCCATTTACCAAAGAGCTCCCAATGGAATATGCAGTCGAGCTTAACAGACTGATTAAAATGGAAATGGATGGCTCAGTCGGCTAATGCCGATTGTGTCAAGGAATAATGTAAAATGTCGTCTTTTGTTCTCTCTAAACTTGGCTCTAGTCATATAGAAGAAATTTCTGAAGCAAATAATGATCCTGTATGGTTACGAGAATATCGCAAGAATGCTTTTACAATATTTCAACAACTTCCTCCTGAGGTCTCTCCTCTTTACAACAAGTACACGGATGCAAACAAGATGGACCCAGAGCAGATAACATTCTCTCTTAGCTCTGACAGTACGATTCCAGATTTTGTAAAAGATAGACTAGTGGAGATTGGTGATAATCCAAGCATTGTTCAAATTGGTACCAACATCAACAAAATACACATTCCATCAGAACTAAAAGAGAAAGGTCTTGTAATGTGCTCCATACAAGATGCAATCCAAAATCATGGCGACAAGATAAAAAAATCATTTGAACAAACAGATTCAAAGAGAGACAAGTATATTGCACTAAACAATGCATTTTTCAATTCTGGCATATTCATCTATATTCCACGAAATCTTGTTTTGGAAAAAACAATACATCTGGTATCGTCACTTTCATTAGATCAGACCTCGACCATATCGCGCAATATTCTAATCGCAGAGGATAGCAGTAAAGCCTCTATTGTTCAGGAGATCTATGCCCCGACTGCAACAAAACAACAAGCATATCTTGAATTGTTGGATGTTTCCATTAGTCCTAACAGCCAATTTGATCTAGTTACATTGCAGGCAATGGATGAGACAGCAGTCAACTTTTCTTCGCGAGTGGCAAGAATAGAGCGCGATGGACGAATGAATTGGTATCTTGGATTATTTGGCTCACATCTTTCACGATATAAAGTTGATAACTTTCTTAATGGTCAGGGTGCAACTGCACAAGACACCGAAGTAGTTTTTGGAAACAAGAACCAGTCTTATGACTTGGCATCAAATTTGATTCATAATGCACCATCTACAGTTGGCCGAGTCTTGGAAAAATCTGTTCTCAAGGATACTGCAAAATCTCTCTTTAAAGGAATGATACGAATTGAAAAGGATGCACACCATGCAGAATCGTATCTTTCAGGACATTCTATATTGCTTGACAAGGGAGCAAAATCTGATTCTATACCTGGACTTGAAATACTTACAAATGATGTTAAAGCAACACACTCTGCATCCGTTGCACAAATGGACGAAGAACAAATCTTTTATCTTGCTACAAGATGTTTGAGCAAATCAGATGCTCAGAAAATAATTGTGGAAGGATTTCTTGAACCTCTTTCAAGAAAAATGTCATACCAAGTTCGTGCATGGATAAGTTACTTGATAGATTCCAAATGGGCAGGACGTAATCTCACTATTAAGACAGATGAACAACTCAAGGCTATGCTTGAAGTCGAGGAAACAAGATACCGCGAGACTGACACATTTGAAAGTCATTACAAGTATCGGTGAGATCTTTGTCTAAATGGATTGCTGTCTGTAAAACAAGTCAACTAAAAAAAGGCGAGATGCTTGATTTTGATCATGATGATAAAAAAATTCTGATTGCAAATCTTGGTGGTAAAATCTATGCATCCGATAGGATTTGTACTCATGCAGATGCTGACTTGTCAACTGGTATACTGACAGAAGATGGAGTCACCTGCCCACTACATCTGTCTACATTTAATTTAAAAACAGGCGTTCCAGAAAATCTTCCAGCTGAAGTACCGCTAAAAATCTACAATGTTAAAATAGAACAAAACGAAATCTACATTGAGGTAAACTGATTTGCAAACAAGTTTCATAAATATTGAAAACATTCGAAATGACTTTCCAATTCTGAAACGTAAGGTACACAAAGACAAGCCGCTTGTCTATCTTGACAATGCAGCCACTACACAAAAGCCGATCCAAGTAATTGAGGCTATTAGTAACTATTACCTAAATTATAATTCTAATATTCACAGAGCTGTGCACGAGCTTGCTGAAGAAGCAACACTTGCATATGAGATGACAAGAGACAAGGTAGCTAAATTCATCAATGCACCAAAACGTGAAGAAATTGTTTTTGTACGAGGTACTACTGAGGCAATCAATCTTGTTGCTTATGCATGGGGACGACAGAATATCAACAAAGACGATATCATAGTAACTACAGAATATGAACATCACAGCAACATAGTTCCATGGCAACTTTTAGCAAAAGAAAAAGGTGCAAAACTGGAATATATTGGAGTAGATGATAACGGAGAGCTAATCCTTGATCATCTGGATGCATATCTCAAGACGGGAAAAGTAAAGATTGTAACATTTAGTCAAATGTCTAATGTTCTCGGAACTATAACAAACTCTGAAGAAATTATCAAGAAGGCAAAAGCTCACGGTGCACGAGTACTAATCGATGGAGCACAATCAGTTCCACATCTCAAAGTAGACTTGCAAAAACTTGACTGTGACTTTTTTGCCTTTTCTGCACACAAGATGCTTGGTCCAACTGGAGTTGGAATTCTTTGGGCAAAAAAAGAATTACTTCAAGAAATGGCTCCGTTTAATGGTGGGGGAGACATGATACGCGAAGTACACAAGTACGAAACTACTTGGAATGACTTGCCATACAAGTTTGAAGCTGGTACTCCAAATATTGCAGACGTTATTGGATTTGGAGCAGCACTAGATTATCTTGATAAAATAGGTATGGATAAAGTTCGAGAACATGAAATGGATCTGACAAAATATGCCTTGGACAAACTTTCACAAATGAAAGGAATTGTATTGTATGGTCCAAAGGATGTAACAAAAAGAGGTGGTGTAATATCGTTCAACCTTGGAGATATTCATCCACATGATCTTGCTACTATAATTGATGAAGATGGAATTGCTATTCGTTCTGGTCATCACTGTGCACAAGTATTGATGGAGCGACTTGATGTTTCCGCAACATCCCGCGCAAGCTTTTATATCTATAATACAAAAGAAGAGGTGGATGTTTTTATCAAGTCACTTAACAGAGCAAAGGAGCTATTCAAGCTATGAGTAGTGCTGATATTTACAGAGAAATTATTCTTGATTACTATAGAAATCCACGAAATTATGGCAAGATACCAGACCCTGACATTGCACAGCGAGACAGTAATCCTCTATGTGGTGATGAATTGGAGATGCATCTTAACATAAAAGATGATAAGGTTGCAGACGTAAAATTTACAGGAAAAGGTTGTGCAATAAGCCAAGCAAGTGCATCTATGCTCACAGAACTCATACTAGGCAAGGATTTTGAATATGTCAAAAAACTCACAAAAGAAGATATTCTTGATAATCTCGGTCTCCATGATCTTGGACCTGCCAGAATAAAATGTGCCTTGCTATCATTGAAGGTTCTAAAATCTGGTCTCTATTCTTATCTTGTTGACAAGCTACATGACACTGCATCTGCAGATAAAATAAAAGAAGAATCTTCAGGTCTCTACTAAATTGTCTATCTCAAATGCAGTACTACCTCTTCAGATTAGAAAGATCATCTTTGAGAAATTCAATGATACAAATGTTAGATTTACAAATGACGAAATCCTTGAACTGCTAAAAAATAATGGCCTTGATGATTCCATAACAATTGATGATGTGGAACCATACTTTAACCAGTTACGTGATGCTGGATTGATACGACAGATTGCCCAAAACTTTACCACAAACCACTACAAACTTTTTGATGTGGTAGAAAAAATCAAATGCAATTCGTGCAACCAAGAAATTTACCTGGGAAAACTAGAGCCACGAGTCTGTCCAAACTCTGAATGCAAAGCAACCATTTAGATTCATACCTTGATGAAATTCTGTCACTTGTTATACTAGCTTCTGTACTCTGCCTATTTTGCCGCTTTCTAGTTCTACTTTGATTCCATGAGGGTGAAAACTACTTGAGGTAAGAATTCGTTTCACGGTACCATCAGTTAGCTTACCTGTACGTTGATCCTGTTTTTGTACTATTGACACTGTTGTTCCAATCTTGATTTTATCTCTTGCAGGTATATTTTCCAATTTCACATGTACTCTATTTGGAACGATATCTTAATGCAGCTTCTTCTAATGCCTGAATCATTGGCAACTTTACACCTGTGAGGTACAGTACTAACGCACCACCTGCAGTGCTTATGTGGTTTATCTTTTCTGCAAGACCGTATCTCTTTAATGCTGCAGTAAGATGTCCGCCACTTACAATTGTTGTTGCAAATGAATTTGCCACTCCTTTAAGAAGTGATTCTGTTCCAAATTTGAAATTCTCATTTTCAAAAAATCCTGCAGGGCCACTCATAAATACAGTTCCTGCACTCTGGATTGATTTTAGGTAGTAATCAACTGATTTTGGACCCAAATCAAATATTTTCTCACCCTTTGCAAGTTCGCGAACATCCATTTCTTCTCTTTTTCCGTTTCTTTCAACTGCAATGTCAACTGGAACTGAAAATACATCTGGATATTCACCAATCAAGGCATGCGCCTTTGAGACTACCTCTTCTTCTCTCTTGATTCCTAATGGGAACTTTATTCTTCCTTGGGCTCTCAAAAAGACATTGGCAATAACTCCTGTAAGAAGAACCTGGTCTGCTCTACCGTTCTGGATTAGCTCCTTTATTGCCTCTAGCCTATCGACTACTTTGGAGCCCCCTAGAACAACCACATGAGGCCCCTTGGCTACAGTCATTATTTCGTCTAATTTTCGAACTTCGCGTTCTACCAACCTTCCTGCGCATGATGGAAGAACATGTGCAAAACCGATTATTGATGGGTGAGATCTGTGTGAGCTTGGAAATGAATCAAGTACACAAATATCAAATAACTTTGAAAGTCTTTGCACCATTATTGTTTTAGATGCGTCTGCAGCTGAGAATTCGTAATTTTCCTCTGCGCATAATCTAAGGTTATCAAGTAGTATGATATCGCCATCTTTCATGTTTTTAATTTCTCTTTGTGCATCTGAACCGATTACATCTTCAATGTACTTTATTTTGCGACCAAGTATCTGTTCTAACACCTTTGCATGTTTTTCCATTCCGGTATAGTCATTGTTACCCACTCTTCCTTGATGTGAGCCGATCACTACCTTGGCACCCTCTAGATCTTTGAGAGATTCCGTAGATTCTCGAATCCTGCTTGTCTCAATTATGTCCATTGTGACAGGGTCTATGGGACAGTTCATGTCTACTCTAAGAAATACCGTCTTACCCTTTGTATCAAAATCACTGATTGTTAGTATTCTCAATATTGATTCTATCTTTAGATGTGGTTAAAATCTTTTAGTCGCATCTTGCATCTGTAACTCTAGCCGATCTTTTTTATTTGATTCATATTTCCTAAATACATGATAAACCCATCTTGACAAGTCGAAGATTAGATTATATTTTTAGGTAGGTGATACAATGATGTTTGAATTTTTAGAAACCGTGGACATTTGGTAGGGTGTCAGACTAGTGATCGTACAAGACACATCCACGGTTTCTAGACTAGGTGTGTTTTTATTAAATAAAAAACATGATATGATTATCATTTTGCGATAAACAACAAGATCACGTCAAATCTGTATTGCTAATGATTATCTGTAATAAAACAACCCTGAAAATACAAGCAATCTGATTTTAATATGGTGACACCAAGCACTGGTTAGATGTTTGCATCTGGGAGAAAATTTCATTGCAGAACATGATCTTTGACGTACGAAGCAGGACGTTTTTCTTACTATTATTGGCTTTTCTGATTCTACTCTATCTGACTGTTGCAAAAACAGTGCTTGTGTCTGATGCAGGCTTTGAAACAACGCTTTCAAAACTTGCGGGAAATACTACTATAGACCTTACAATGGATGTATTTACAGAACTTGGATGGGTATTGTATCCAATATTTGTAAGCATTGTACTGTTTATAATGAAAAGAACAAGGCGTCTTGGACTGGTACTTCTTCTCTCGCTGTTGATAGGTACCATGGTTGCCTCATACATGAGATGTTACACTGGATATGAAAAACCAGCACTTGATTTTGTAGGTGCTCACTTGGCAATCAAATCTGGGGCGGATGTGAGTGTGCCATGCGCTATTGATGGTACTTTTCCTGCAGGGGACACCGTGAGAACCACGATATTTGCATTTATCATTGGATATGCATTATCCAAAAGATTTCCACGCGGTTGCTATCTTTTATGGATATATCCTGCAGTAGTATCAATAAGCAGATTGTATCTGTTGCAAGAATACCCGTCAACTGTGATCGCAGGTGTAATCTTTGGAATATTGATTGCAAATATAATTTCCAAAAAATTAAAGATAGAACTTATCTTTGATAAATCAAAATCCTAGCTCTTCCATGACCTTGGAGCTTATCAGAACCATTGCATAATGATCTGTGTCGTAACTGTATATCCAATATCTTACATCACGTTCTTGTTTTGCTTTTCTCAATCCGAAATTAAGCTCATTCATAATTGTAAAACCAATCTTTTTTGCAGATTTTTGTTCCTTTGTCATGATTATCCTAAATGCACCTTTCTGTACCGAAAAACCAAGTCTTATCATTTCTTCAGCAAGATCGGGGGCCTTTCGTTCATCCTCGATCTGAAATGAATGCGCAATTGGCAGTTGTGATGGATGAAAATCCATGATTTCTGTGTACACTTGCTAAATAAAATCTACTTGGTGATACTTGACACATCTCAAAATTTTGTTAAAAAGATCAAAAATATGTTGAAAATTTTAACTCATATGTCAAATACTGATCATAACAAAAACTTAATCGATTACAAAGGCTCATTATCGCATGGCATCGCTTGAGACGCTTGCAAAGTCGTATGGTATAAAAAAAGTAGCAGTATCCAAATTACGAAAACAGGTTGAAAATAAACTAAAAGAGGCTGTTTCTAAAAAACGAAGATCATCATCAGGCCTTGTTGCCTTGGAGAAGAAAAAGGAAGACTTGACTAGGGCTAAAGACCATGTATCTCAGCTCCTAAACCAGCACCTTTCCCAAAAGGCAAGCATTGAGAGGCTCAAGATTGCAGCAGAAGAGAGGCTAAGGCATGAACAGGATGCAAAAGACCAGGCAACCCAACAAAGTGAATATGGGTCTGAAGACAAGAATGCTGTAGCTGAAAGGCTCAAATATATTGATGAAAAAATAGCTGAATTACATTCTGAATTAAAAGAAAGAGAGTCTGGTCATGCTAGACTGGATAAAGAAATAGAGTCAGGTGAAAAGGAAAAGGCCAAGATTGAAGGTTTGCTAAAAAAACAAGGTCACACCAAGCCTGCTTTGATTGAACAACTAAAATCTTCTACTAAAGCCGAGTCTGTTTTAAAACCAAAATTTGAGTCTCTTCTAAAACTTGAAGCACAGGCAAGTAATGCTCTGGTAGCAGTACAAAAGAAATTGGCAGAAATTGCAGCTCAGAAAAGAAAGAGACTAGCAGCACTTGCAGCTGCTAAAAGAAAAAGAATGGTAGCACTTGCAGCCCAAAAGAGAAAGAGCAATGCACGAAAACTGGCCCTGGCAAAAACAAGAAAAGCAAAGGCACGAAAGACAAAACGAAAACCTGCTAAAACTGCAAAGCGCAAAACTAGTTCAAAGAAAGTATCAAGAAAAAAAGTAACAAAAACTAGAAGAAAAACAACTAGGGCTAAACGAAAAACAACAAAGAAAAAATCACAACGCAAGTAGATATCACACGCTTCATTAATATTGAATTAGTTTTTTCGTAACGATGTTGTCTCTTCATCAACATATTGTTGTAGAAATTACTGAAATGCTAGTTCTTCAAAATGCATATCTTATTTGCGGATTTCCAGAAAGCGGGAGAGATTTGCTTCAAATGCAACAGCCTAATAAAAAACTAGGATACGCTAGGTGGATATGAAAAAACGTGGACCGATAATTGCAATTGCAGGTGCAATAATGATTGCAATGGCTGCGTCAATTGCGTATTCTGTAATGCCTAAAATATCGTCTGGCGAAGGTGCGGATTTTTTTCCGTCACCTGAAAGCCTGTTTGATAGTGTGTCTGATAAAATAGAAATTGATGCAGGAAATACATACACATTTTCACATACTGTAGGCGCTGCTCAGGTACCTTTGATGTGGGGGGTTCATGTTACAGACTATAACCCTGATGATAATGTGGGAATTTCTATAACAAATATCTTTGGAGACAAGTTTGGCTCGTTTGTAGACAACGATCCTATTTTTATAAAATCATTTAATGTGCCAAAAGCAGATACCTACAACTTTAACATTGCAAACAATGGCAAGGAACCAATTACAGTAATAATGCTATTTACAGAAAACCCTGAACAGTCCAAGGCATTAACTGACCCAAACTCACCATTTGTCAAAAACATATTGCCGTTGGCTGAATCTGGTTTCTTGCTGATTATTGGAGTTATTGTAATAATATCTGGCGCAATACTCAGTGTACTGGATTGGAGAAAGGGAAAGAATCAGTCTAGTGGTAGATATATCTAAAATTCTAACACTACTAGTTTTCCAAATTTTCCAACATTGAGTGCATTTTCGCCTCTAAATGTGGAAATGTATCCATTTTCGATTCTTACTTTAGAACCCTGTTTTACCATCTTTATCTGTGCATCCCATAGACTAAGCTTGATCTGTCCGGTCTCATCTTTTAGCATTGCATCTGCAACTTGGGCTTGTCCGCCTGTTTTGAGGTTGACAGTTCTTGGTTCGCTGATACTTTCGATGATTCCTTCAACTGGCTCTAGCTTGTTTTGTGGTCTGCTCAGTTGATCTATGTTTGGCATTTGACAAAATTTTCCATTCTCAAATAATAAGTGTTTTGATGATAACTTCCGTAAATCAGCTGGGGTTTAGTGTTTAGAAATTCTTCGTGTGCAAAATCGGGGTTTGTTAAACTCATCCAAAACGTAATCCTTTATGACAAATACAAACAGCTGGTATCCACTTATCGTGTTGAAATGACTCTATTATGCACATTTTATCTAGTACGACTCGGACATTTTCACCCGCATCTTTCAAAGTATTGCCAAGATCAATAGTAAACTGCCTTGTTTTCTTTTCATCCATGTCTAATTGCATGTCAATATGAGATACGGAAGTTCGAAGATCATCATCTAATTGAATATTGGAAGCATAATCTCCAGCAAACGTTATTTTTTTCAAATATTTACTAATGAATTGAAATAAAACTTGGATTCCTTTTTCACTCAAGTTCACATTTATTTGATCTTTCGTTAATTGAGGCATGTAATAATGTGAGTCAAGTTGTTGATTTAGTTTTTGATCCCATCTTGATCAAGGTCTCAATCTTTTTTGTCATAAATCTAGCTTGATCCCAGCTTGTTCAGCTGGTGTTTTCTTGATTAAATTATCTTTACTTGGTAATTATCTGGTTTTTCAACCATTGTGCAATCTGTTTTGTTGCCTCGTTGTGTGACATGTCAATTATTGGCAAGAGGACATTATTGTTATTATTTTTCAGGTATTGCTTGTATTGTGGCATCTCGGTATACTCTATTGCAGCAAAATGTATCTTGCCTTCTATCTGGTCCTTGATTATCTCAGGCGTGGGTGGGAAGCCTTGTGGCTCGTATAGTATTCCGTCTGCCCAGCGTGCCGGAGGTGCAGAGCTACCAAGTGGAACATTATTTGTCTTGATGCTTAGAAAATCCTCGATGCTGTTGACTTTGACAAGCTCATGAATTATTATTTCATTTATTGGTTGGTGTCTGATTATTACCATGTCTCTTAAAGCAATTAGTGTATCATTTAATGGATCCGATTGACTTTATGGAAACATTCTACGGGTAGTATGATTGGATAACAAGAACAATCATTACAATTGTAAATGCGACAAAGATAGAGCCAATTCCTATTGCCATTTTGGTATTTCTGCCTATCATTATCTTTCTTGCCTCATTTCGCTAATTTAAGACATTACATGATTATATCATACAGATTTTGGTTTTATCACGCATGGTTAACTTGATTAGATTTTAAATAAGGTAACAATAATTCCAGTCTCCATGAGCGAGCAGCTAAGACAATTTTTCAATTTCTCATTTTTTAAGGTAGATCCAAAATGGCGTTGGATGGCAGATTTTGCAAAAGAAGAATCTGCAAAAGAAGTAGAAATTATACTTAAAAACTCACAGATAAAGTACAGAACGTATTCTACACTTGGTCTACGTGATGATGCAGAATTCTTATTTTGGTTTGTATCTGATTCTGTTGAAAAAATCCAAGATGTTGTATCAAAACTATACCTTACAGTCTTTGGAAAATACATTGTACCTACACACGTGTATCTTTCCAGCACAAGACCATCCATGTATGCTGATAGCAAAACACAACGTGGTTGGCTTGGAGGCGAAGATCAAAAAAAATATGCTATAGTATATCCTTTCATAAAAACTCGCGAATGGTATCTGCTGCCACTTGAAAAACGAAAAGAGATGATGGGAGAGCACATCCAAGTTGGACACAAGTATCCCGAAGTTTTACTAAATACTTCATATTCATTTGGAATTCATGATGAAGATTTCATGCTTGCATTTGAAACTGATACTTTGCACAAGTTCCAAGATTTGATAATGGATCTGAGGGAAACTCGGGTCAGTGGATACATTACAGTGGACACGCCAATGATTGTATGTGTAAAAAAGGATATTGTTCCCCTTATTAGGAGTCTTGGATGATAAAGGCACTAAAAGAATGGGCTACGGTTGTGACTGCGCTTGAAAATGGAGACCAGACTGTATTGCTTCGAAAGGGCGGAATACTTGAGACTGCTTCTGGCTTTAGGGTTGAAGATAAAAAATTTGCGCTCTATCCTACTTATGAACATCAAGATAACTCTTCTCTAAAATCACAATTTTACAGATATCTTGCAGATGTGAGAGAGCAAAAACCAAAAGATGGTGTGAATAGAATCACATCTTATGCTGAAGTGCTTGCAGAAAATGATGTGTCCTCAATGAAAAAAATTGAAGAGTTGTCAGGATTTCATATTTGGAGTGACTCGTATATGGTAGAGCGAATGAACTGGATGCCACAAAAACCAATGACTGTAATGTTTCTCAAGGTGTACAAGATTCCCTCTGTTGAAATTCCAGTTCTTCCAGAGTACCAAGGTTGCAAATCTTGGATAGAATTAAATGCCAATACTGGAGATGGTTCAGCTGTTCTAAATGAAGCAGAGCTTCAAGAAAAATTATCAGAGTTTAGGAGTATTGTAAATTGAAATATAGAAAACTAGGAAAGAGTGGAATCAACGTCTCTGAGATTGGATTTGGAGCATGGACTCTAGGCCTTGATTGGTGGGGTAAAAAAATAGAAGATGACGAAGCAAAAAGGATGCTAAAACGCGCATTTGATCTGGGAATTAATTATTTTGAGACTGGAGATATCTACGGAAGAGGAAAAAGTGAGAAATTAATCGGTGAAGTATTTTCTGGAATGAGAGATCAAGTTGTCTTGTCTACAAAATATGGATATGACATTTATTCAAACGAGCAGATAGGTCACAAGGAACTTCCTCAAAAATTCACAACTGAATTTACTGATTTTGCCCTGAAGAAAAGCCTTGAACGATTACAAACAGATTATGTTGATGTATATGGATTACACAATCCCAAGATCTCAACCATACGCGACAAGCAAATTTTTGAATTCTTGGACAAGAAAACAAAAGAAGGAATTATCAAAAGTTACCAAATTGCTCTAGGTCCTGCAATAGGATGGACTCAAGAAGGGCTTGAATCAATGAAGATAACAAACGCCACTGCAGTACAAACTGTATACAATATTCTTGAACAAAATCCAGGAAATGTGTTGATTGATGAGGCAGAAAGGAACAACGTTGGAATCCTAGTTCGTGTGCCTGATGCCTCTGGGATATTGACAGGTAAAGTAACTGCAGACACCAAAGTTAGCGAAAAAGATCATCGTTCTGTAAGAAGCGGAAATTGGATACAAGAGGCGCTAAAGAAAGTTGATCAATTGATGCCTATTGCAAAAAGAAATGGCCTCAATATTACAGAGCTTGCAATCAAGTTTATTTTATCACAAAAGCCAGTCTCATCGGTATTACCTACTGTTGTAAGCGAAGAAGAGATTGAAATGTTCTCTGCAATGTCTGATGGCAAGTATCTAAGTGATAATGACAAAAATGAGATAGTTGGACTCTTTAACCAATGGCCATCTTATGATCTAAAGGCTTCTGTACAAACAGCCTAAGTCTTATTTTTCACAATCTTGGAAAAATAAAACCAATTATATTCAAAGAAAGATTATCAAAGTAAAGTGGCTATCAATCAAAAGAAAACATCAACTATGACGTTTCGAATTGATGAAGATGTATTAAACAAACTTCGGGCCGAATCAGAACATAGAGAAACCAGCCTTAACACATTTGTCAATCATATATTCAAACGATATGTTGAGTGGGACATGTATGAAGCTAAAGTGGGAATGATTCCAATTGCCAAGCCAATCATTTTAGAGCTTTTTGGAAATCTGACAAAGGATCATGTTATTGACATGGCAACCCGTATTGGAAAAAATGTAGTAAGAGATACTGCATTGTTCATGCGTGGAGACTTTAATCTTGATTCATTCATCTCTTGGTTTGAGGCACGAATGCGTGCTTCATCAATTGAAATAAATCATAATATCAAAAATAACGCTCATACATTTATCATCAAACACGACCTTGGAGAAAACTGGTCGCTTTACCACACTACGGTACTTGGATTGATCTTTCGTGAAGTTTTAGAAACAACAGCTGAATTTGAATACAATGCAGGCATGATGTCATTCAAATTTGTTGAATAAATGATTGCAAACGATTGCAAGTGTTTGCAAATGACTTCAGTCTAACCGCTCTTGTTATATTTTTGTAGTCTGGTACATTACCATGCAAGTATTACAACAAGGCAGAATTCTTGGAAATAAAGATGCAGACAATGTTTTAAAAATCATGTCAAATGACCAGGCCATGAATATACTACGGTCTACAATTGACACGCCAAAATCTGCGTGGGATATTAGCGTAATGTCTGGTGTTCCATTAACCCAAGTATATAGATGGGTTAGAAGGCTTCACACATCTGGGCTAGTACGTGTCTCAGGTGATACAAATTTGTCTGGCAAAAAATTCTTCATGTATCAAAGCAAGGTAAGCTCCATCAAGGTGACATTAACATCTCTTACAGAGTCTACGATTGAGCTATCCTAGAAATTTATTTTATGGTACCATTATACCGTAATTGGATCTTCGATGTTAAACTCGTGTTCTACAAAATATTCGACTCGAGTCTTTTTGAATTCTCTTGAGCTAAAAAGAATTCTATAATCGTTGACTTCGACTTGTTTTTGAATCTCTTTTGCCATGTCTTCTGCTTCTTCAATTGATTTGCAATGAACCATTGAGAATACACTGTATGGCCAGTCCTGGTAAACAGGTCTCTGATAACAATGACTGATCTGTGGGAATGATCCAAGTTTTGAACCAACCTCTTCAATTCTTTCCTCTGGAACCTGCCACACTATCATGCCGTTTGCAGTAAAGCCTACTTCTCTATGTCTTAGAATGGCTGCAAATCTTCTCATTATTCCTGTCTCTTCATATTTTTTTATCTTTTCAATAAGTTGTTCTTCAGTTATGCCAAGTTTCTGGGCAGATTTTAAAAATGGTCTCTCCACTATCTCTAAGTCTTTTTGCAGTTCTCGTATGTAGTTTTTTTCTTCCTCTGTTGCAATAAATTTGGTATCTATAATTTTCTTCTTCTCTTCTGATGGTTTGATGTCTGATTTTTTCTCTTCTACCATCTCAAGCTTTACTCCAATTTTGAATAGCTTGATCGTAGGAAGGAGTCTTGTTTTTCTAATGCCGGATAACTTTGAAAATTTGTCAATCTCTGTCTTTAGATCAGATCCGGGAGGAACTGCCAAGGTAAACCATAGGTTGTATTCATGATTTCTTTCATAATTGTGACTGACACCTGGATGTTTGTTTACTTGATTTGCAATGTGGTCCAGTTTTTCTGGGTCTATTGCCATTGCAACTAGTGCACTCTTGTATCCTAGTTTTCGTGTGTCAAATATTGCACTAATTTGTCTGATTATTCCTGCCTCTTTGAGTGTACCAAGTCTTTGCATCAATTCTTGGTCTGATAAACCGAATTTTTTTGCCATGGACTCGTATGGTTTTGGAGTCAGAGGAAATGTCCACTGGATCTCATTTAGAATTTCTTTATCCATCTTGTCCATGTTAGATGAAAACTTCATCTTACAATTAAAAACGTTACCTAGTTTTTCATGGAATCTATAAATATCATTTCCAGTCAGCCAAGATCCATTGATAGTTGATCTAAATCTTAGAGGGGATTTGGTGATTATAGTGGGTGGCGGAAACGAAGGTCTAAAAAAAGTAAATTCTTTGCTGACTCAGGAATGCAAAATTCTCCTTATCAGTGATTCCACAAACAGGCAAATTCAAAATTATGTCAAACAAAAAAAAATATCTTTCAAGAAAATGAGGCTTGCTAATGCAAATTTTCTAAAAAAATACAAACCATTCATGGTGCTGGCAACAACCGACGACAAGGCACTCAATCGTAAAATTGTAGAGCAGGCCAAGTCTATGCGCTGTTATGCTTATGCTGCAGACGATCCAGAAGTAAGTGACTTTGCATTTGGTTCAGTGATTAACATTGCAGACACTGTACAAATTGCAGTGTCTACAGGTGGCCGAAGTCCTGCCATGGCAAGAAAACTAAAACTTCAGGCTGAACAAATATTCAAAAAAGTGATAACAAAAGAGGACATTTACCAGATAAAACTGCAGGATTTTGCAAGAAAGGCAGCAAAGGACAAGATCCAGACATTTCCTGAACGAAGAAAGTTTCTCTATAGCGTTATGAATGACAATCATGTTAAACAATTAATACAAGACGGAAATCTAAAAAAAGCACAGAAGCGGGTTATGACAATGCTAGGTGATATCATATGACAAGTGATGTAATCAACGCTAGAGTTACTTTTAGAAAGTCACCTATTCATATGCTTGAAAGATTCACTTTTCCAGATCTAGATTCTGCATACGAATCTTTTCTACAGCATTCTGGATTACACGAATGTGTTATTTTACAAACCTGTAACAGGGTTGAACTTTTTGGTTGTGCCAATTCTGCCGATCTTGATAAGATAAAGAAAACATGGGCATCTGTTGCAGGACTAGAAGAAAATGCATTCAAAGAAAATCTCGAGATAAGCAAAGGCACTGATGCATACACACATCTACTCAAGCTTACATCTGGTCTTGACTCTCTTGTGATAGGTGAAGAGCAAATACTTGGTCAAGTCAAAGATTCCATCAGCACTGCAAGAGGAATAAAAGCTTCAGGTGATAATCTTAATACTTTATTTGACAAGGCAATTAAAATTGGAACGCGTGTACGTCAAGCAACCGGAATCAGCAAGGGAAGCATATCAATAGGTTCCATGGCAGTGAATCTCGCAGAAGAAAACATTGACGATCTAAAATCAAAACACATCTTGTTGATTGGAACTGGAGAGGCAGCAAGTCTTGTAGCAAAATCACTTAAAAAAAGAGACATTGATTTTCTTGTAACAAGTAGAACATTTGAGCGCTCAAAGGCATTTGCAGAGACTGCAGGTGGAAAACCAATGCCATTTGAGCAAGCAACTGCCAATTTCAAATCAATTGATGTATTGTTTGTAGCTACAGTTGCACCATATTTTCTTGTTACACATGATAGGGTCAAAGATGCGATGGATTCACGAAACAGTGGAATGCTCATAATGGATCTTTCTAACCCTAGAACTGTTGATGACAAGGTATCAGAAATAGATCAAGTCAAAGTGATGAACTTGGACCAAATTGCAGAAATGGTAGAAAAGAACATGAAAAATAGAATGGATGTAGTATCATCAGCAGAGCATATAATTAATGAGGAATTGCCTCTAGTAGAAGCCGCAATGAAAAGACTTGAGGTAGAACCTATTGTTACTAATGTCTTCAAAGAGATAGACCAAGCACGAGTAAAAGAATTGAAAAAGGCACTTCAAATGCTAGGAGAAAAAGATGAACAAAAGATACGAATTATTGACCAGCTTACACAAGCAATTGTAGAAGATATCATGTCAATTCCAATGAATAATCTACGCAAGGCCTCAGAACAAGGTGATGCCGAAATTCTAAAAACGGTTACAAGACTCTTTGATTATAAAACAAGAGAGTAACAAATTATATTGCTAAAATAGGATGTCTTGTGTGTAATGTCTTTTCCTAATTTGAGACTACGACGTCTGAGAAAAACTGGTAAAATTCGAGAACTCTTGGAAGAAGTGCGCCTGTCTCCAAAGGATCTCATATGTCCAATATTTGTGCAAGAAGATCTAAAATCAAGAATTCAGGGAAGCTCAATGCCTGGAATGGAAAGGCTTCCACTTGCTGATGTTGCAACAGAAATAAACTCTATAGCAGAATTGAAAATTCCTGCAGTAATGGTATTTGGAATTCCTTCACACAAAGATGAGCATGGTACATCTGCTTTTACTCCAAATGGAATTGTACAAAAAACAATTTCTGAAATAAGAAAAAATATTGGAAATGATATTGCGATAATGGCTGATGTTTGTCTCTGTCAATACACAAGTTCTGGTCACTGTGGGCTTGTCAAGGGAGACAAGATAGACAATGATTCTAGTCTTGAAACTCTGGTAAAAGTTGCAATAAGTCAAGCTCAAGCAGGAGTTGATGTGGTATCTCCATCTGCAATGATGGATGGACAGGTAAAGGCAATACGACAAGGCCTTGATGATGCTGGATTTCACGATGTTGCAATAATGTCCCACTCTGCAAAACACAGGTCTTCATTATATTCACCGTTTAAGGACATGGCTCATTCTGCTCCTCAGTTTGGAGACAGAAAGACGTACCAGTTACCGTATACAAATCCAAAAGAGGCAATGAGAGAAGTTGAGACTGATATACAAGAGGGAGTCGATATTGTCATGATAAAACCAGCATTGGCTTACCTAGATTTAATATCCATGACTAGAGAAAAATTCAATGTACCAATTGCAGCCTATAGTGTATCTGGAGAATATGCTCTTGTCAAGGCAGCTGCTATGGCTGGATATATAGACGAAAAAGAGGTTACGCTAGAAATTCTTACAGCCATCAAGCGTGCTGGAGCAGACATGATAGTAACATATTTCTCAAAGGGTGCAGCAAAAACACTCAACGAGAGATGAGAGAAGACCAAACATTTGAGATAGCACGTGCATATGACCTACTACCACATGTAGTTGGTGCAAGTTGGGCATCAATCTGGTTTCGTATTAATAAAATTAGACGACCTACAAAAGAAGAATTTAGAGAAAAAGTTGTTGAATATTTCAAAATGTTAGAGCCACTTACAAATGCATACCCACAAGATGAAAATTTCAAAGAGATGATTGACTATATCAGAGACAAACACACTGATGAAATTCGAAGAATCATGACAGGAAATAATTCTGAGATTGAAAAAAGATACAAACGATATGTAGATTACGGCTAGATCTCTTTTTTTAGTTCATCAAGAAACTTTTTCATTACTTTGATTCTATTTCTTGCTTCAATTCTTCCAGCATTTGTATTCATTGTTTTTTCTAAAAGCAAGAGTTTTTTGTAAAAATGATCTACCGTCCAATTCTTATCATCTGGCAAGCGTTTTTTGCAAAACGGGTCGACGTTGTTGTAAAATGGCCTCTTCTCTGAACCACTGACAGAAAATGTCCTTGCTATTCCTATTGCCCCCAGCGCATCTAATCTATCTGCATCTTGTAGTATCTTGCCTTCTAATGTCTGTGGTGTGGCCCCTCTTGAAAAACTATGATCTCTTATTGCATCAGATATGGTATTAATCTCATCATGACTGAATTTGTATTTTTTCAAAATCTTTCTTGATTCTAGTGCGCTTTCTATTGAAGAATTTTTTGAACGAGGATCAGATTTTGGATATGAAATGATATCATGTAAAAGTACTGCAGCAGTTATGATTCTGATACTGGCTTTTTCTTTTCTTGCAATCATTGTTGCATTCTTGAGAACTCTCATGATGTGTTCAAAATCATGAGCCGTGTCATTTTGTTCCAATCTCTTTTTTACTAGTGCCCTTAATTTTTCAAACTCCAATTTGGTCTGTTGATGTAAATTGATTTTATAAATTGAGGTTGTGGTTTTGTTTCGTGCCTGGATGAAAATTCGTAAAATATGGTGCTAAACAACAAATAATTCCAAACATTTTGCTCCTAGACCATAGTAATCTAAAAAATGGATATCAAGTACAATATATTTATAAATTAAAATTACGTACTTATTTCATGAACACCAAAGCATGGAAGTGTTATCGCTGCAACCTAACTTTTACTGATGAATCCCACGCTGCTTTACATGAAGATCTGTCAAAACATAATGTAAGAGAGATCCAAATAGTAAAAGTATAGAAACCAAAACTAGATTATACTTGTTGGAAGTCAACTGGAATAATGTCTTACTCTAACATATCCAAGATGAATTTTGAGGTCTCTGAAGAACAGAAACTTTTTCTTGACAAGATAGACCGTGTCTGCAAATCCATACGAGATTATGAAACCAGATGTTATCTTGATGAGAGAATAAATGACAGAGTAATTCCTGAATTTGGAGAAATTGGAATGCTTGGATGTCCAATATCCAAAAAATATGGAGGGCTTGGATATGATATCTTGACATATCTTTTTGCAATTGAAAGAATTGGAAGGGAAGGAAATTCACTTCGTACATTTTTCTCTGCACATGTGTCCATTGGTCAAATGGTATTACAAAATTGGGGAACTGAAGAACAAAAAAAGAAATATCTTACAAATACCACAAATGGAACCAGCATAATGGGTTTTGCACTGACTGAACCTGATGCAGGAAGTGATCCCAAAAAAATGACCACAACTTTTGAAGAACGTGGAGATAACTATGTCTTGAATGGAACAAAACATTGGGTTGGAAATGGTACATTTGCCAAAGTAATTACTACATATGCAAAAGGTCCTGATGGAAAAATTTCTGCATTTATTGTAGACACATCTTCAAAAGGCTTTGATGCACAAGAGATGCACAACAAAATGGGGTTGCTTACTGTAAAAAATGCTGAAATCACTTTTGAGAATTGTCTTGTACCAAAACAAAATCTTCTTGGAAAAATTGGAAATGGTCTTAGTGTTGCATTTAGTGCATTAATTGACGGTAGATTGAGTGTTGCAGCAGGTGCGGTGGGTGTAATGAAAGATTGTCTTGATGAATCTATTCTGTATTCTCAAAAAAGAGAACAGCATGGTTCTGTTCTTGCAAAAAAACAACTCATTCAAGAGCATCTTGCTACAATGATTATAAACATTGAAAGTTCTCGATGGTTGGTATATCGAGCAGGTATGGCAAGACAGAAACTCCATGATTATGTTGAAGACCTAAAAGAAAAGAATGCAAAATGGCTAGATGCTATCGATAGGGAAAACAAGGAATACTCTGCACTACGTAACAAGGCAGACAGACTTGCAGCTATTGCCAAACTACATGCTACAAACGCAGCCTTTGACTGTGCAAACAGGGCAGTTCAAATATTTGGCTCCTACGGATACCAGAAAACAAGTCGGGTTGCAAGACATTTTCTTGATTCTAGAGCAATTGTAATCTATGAGGGTGCAAACGAGGTACTCAAACTAAAGATAGCGTCGCTTGAAATGGGTGAAAAATATGATGCATATTAGGTTCTCATCAAAACTTTGCGCATGATATCAAGACCTTCATGAATCTGCTCTTTTGTAATTATCAATGGCGGTATAATTCTCATTGATTTTTGACCTGCACCCAAGGTCATCAAACCATGTTTGAACAACTCTACAAGTTTTTTGTCACGACGAGTTGCAGAATCAAACTCTATGCCAATCATTAGGCCTAGTCCTCTAACATCTATAACTCCTTTTTTTCCTACCATTTCCATCAAGCCACCCTTGAGAATGCTTCCCATCTTTGTTGCATTTTCTAACAGTCTGTCTCGTTTTATCACTTGAATTACTTTGGAACCAACTGCCATGTCTATTCTGTTTCCACCACCCCATGTACTTGATAACACTGATCTCTGTCCTGGATCAAATTTTTTGCTAAACGCTGTTGCCCCTATCTGTAATGCCTTTGCGGTACTCATTATGTCTGGTTTTATACCATAGTGTTCAAAGGCCCACCACTTACCAGTGTGTCCTACTCCAGACTGAACCTCATCTAAAATAAGGGGAACTCCATATTTTGTTGCAAATTTTCTTAAGTTTGTAATGAATTTCTTGCTTGCAACATTGTATCCTCCTTCACCTTGGATTATTTCGGTCAAGATGAATGCAGCTTTATTTTCCTTTAGAATTTTTTCTGTGGCATCAATTTCTGGATCGTTATCATTTGTGCAAAACTTGATTCTCTTTGATGCGAATTCTGGAAAGTTATATTTCTGAACTGGTCTGCTAAATGTGAAACTCAACGCTCCTAAAGTTCTTCCATGAAAAGCACCTGTACAAGAAATTCCAGGAAGCGGGCCCATCTTCTTGTATGCTATCTTTATTGCATTTTCCACTGCCTCTGCACCGCTGTTTATGAAAAATGTCTTAAAACCTGATGGTAAAATGGTTGAAATGTTTTCTGCAAGATCTGCGTGTTCTTGGCAGTAAAAATCCTGACCTGCTATCTTGTATGTTCCATTTGATGAATATTGTGCAAGTGTCTCTATTATGTCAGGATGTGAATAGCCCAATGGACATGCACCTATGTTTGATGTAAAATCAAGATACTTGTTACCGTCAATATCTTCTATGATACAATTGTGTCCGTGTGAAACAACTAGGGAATACATGAATGTAGAATCATAGGCATGTTTTTTCATGGTGTTGATAACACGCATGGCTTTTGGACCTGGTATGCTGTCATTTGATTTCATTTTCTATGTCTGTTAATAGAAAAATTTTCTAATAAACACTAGCATTGATTGCTATGGGAGAAAACCATCTAGGATATGATGAACTAAATCGTAAACAAAGACAGAGAAGAGAGAAAAAGATGAAAAAATGCAGAGGGTGGGATTTGAACCCACGAACCCCTAAGGGAAGGGATGTCTTACGAAAGATCTTGAGTCCCTCTCGGTTGACCGGGCTTCGGTACCTCTGCAACGAGAGATCCCTATGCTGAATATATAACTGAAACCGTACCTGTCTTTGGTTTTTGGATGTCGTTACTGCTCGCTTACAATTTTTTCTGACATTGCAGGCATGGTGTAGAAAAACTCGTCCTCAAAACCATAATCCTGTTTTCCAGTCTTTCTTAATGCTTCAAAGTATGTCATACATTCTGTGTAAAATTCATTTGATTTTGGTCGATTGTCTATTTGCATGTCTATTGGTTATAAAAAATTGGGTTTGTACACCAATGTAAGAAATTTTAGACACTGTTATTGTCTTTTTTTTATTAATTGTGGGTTTTAAGAGTCTGCAAGGCTTTGTACAAACTCTATGTGATTTGAGGCACCCATCCCCTCTATGATGTTTTCAATTCTTCCGTCAAGACCGATGAGATATGTTATTCTTTTTGTGTATGCACCAAGGATGCCCTTTGCCTGATATAGTGCAGCTACCTTCTTGTTTGTATCTGAGAGAATCTTGAAGGGCAGACTGTATTTTTGACAAAAATTTGCATGTGATTCCACTGAATCTTGGTTTATTCCAATAACCTCGTACTTGCCTGAT
>JAGWHQ010000008.1:18744-24423 GCA_028866655.1 Nitrososphaerota archaeon | reverse complement strand
AAGTATTGTCTTTTACGTAGAAAAACAGAATTATCTTTTTCTTTCCAAAATATGTTGAGAGTTTTACTTTGTCTCCTGTGTTTGACTCTAGCTCAAAGTCTGGTGCATTATCACCTATTTTCATATTGAGTATCTAGTATGATTTTGGTAAGAAATTTTCTATTGAGTAGTTTCTTGAATTCCAAGCCACGCATAGCCTTTTTGTTCTAATTCATCAGCAAGTTCTTTTGGACCCTCCTTGATCATTTTTCCTTGTGCCATTACGTGAACAAAGTCAAGCTTGTCTAGGAATTTGAGAATTCTTGCATAGTGCGTGATTACAATCACTGTTGCATCCTTTCTTGAAACTGAACTGATTGCCTTTGCAACTGCCTGCACTGCATCAATATCTAGGCCCGAGTCTGGTTCATCAAGAATTGAAATTTTTGGCTGGAGTACTGCCATCTGTAACACCTCTGATCTTTTCTTCTCTCCGCCAGAGAATCCTTCATTGAGGTATCTTGACAGAAAGTCATGTTTTAGTCCGACTTCATCGAGATTCTTTTTTAGATAATTCTGAAACTCTCTTACTGTGAGAAAGACTTCTCTTTTTTCATCTGCAAGTGACTTGCTTAATGCATTGTATGCAGTTCTAAGGAAATGGGAATAGCCTACACCTGCAACTTCTGTTGGATATTGGAATGCCAAAAACAATCCTTTCTTTGATCTTTCATCAGCTGATAAATCCAAAATGCTTTCTCCATCTAACAAAATGTCTCCTTTTGTAACTTCGTATTTTGGATGGCCTAAAATTGTATATGATAATGTACTTTTACCTGATCCGTTTGGACCCATTATGGCATGAACTTCTCCTGGACCTGTCTTGAGATTTACTCCCTTGAGAATTTCTTTACCATCTCTTTGTACGTGTAGATCTCTAATCTCAAGTATTGCCATTGTGATGATGAAATGCTTTTGGGTATATAATCTAACAAAAAATTAGCTCTGTCTAACTGATTTGTATCTAGTCTTCATCTAATTCTTTGTCGATTTTATCTTTTAATGATCTGTATTTGTTGAATCTCTTGTTCCAATGAGAAAAGAAGCGATATTCCTTTATTGCGATGACCAACAAAATTATTGCAAATACTATGGAAATTACTATGAATGTTCGTAGTCCGAAAAATATTGGTGCTGCATGAGATCTGTCTACTCCTGAAGGATATGGCATCATTGGCAATTCTCTGATTACCGTACCGTTTTGATCTACAACCTGAATGTGCATGCCGGCCAAATGGTGCATATTGGTAAAGTTCCCCATGCCTTGTTGCGGCTCTAGATGTCTTATGCTATAATCTGGATGACCAAGTAAAACGCCTCCTAGTATCAAAGCAACTGGTCCAAAAAGTAATGCACTGCCAATGAAAATTAAAAATAATCTGCGTGAACTATTAGTATGTGATAAAAGCTCATCTAAAATTTTTAAAATGTTATCTGATTCTTTTTTCTCATTTTTATCAGGTGGGGATGCACTATTCCCAGATGGATTGTTTTCTGGTTCTGACATTTACTAAGAACACTCCTGTTGCATTAAAAATGCTTCGCTAACTTTGTTCTTCATCATGTTTCTCATGCCTTGGAAATATGTCCTCATATGGTTCTAATATCATCTTGCAAAATTCTCTCCCTTTCTGTGTAACTGCATATTTTATTATTTTCTTATTTCCCCATGCCTGTTCTGTTCGCTTTATGAAACCCTTTCTCTCAAGACTTTCAAGAATATCTTTGTGTTTCATCAAATTCAAACCGCAATAACTAAGAAGTGATGTCTGATTAAGTTCACCGTGCTCTGTTAATTTTAATATGATGTCTTTTCGTATATACACTCGGTCCCTGTATTCGTGCGACAAGATTATTACTTTGCCATTGAAATTACGTATTAAGCTTTTACTTGAAATTACTATGAAAGTGTAAAACTTGTATATCTAGTACTTTTACCTTTCACTAACAATGTTCACTGACATAGTTTCGCAATTTTTTATTAAACAACTAGCTATTGATAGATACGATGAACACAACAGCACTAGTCAAGAACAAAAAGATGCTTGCTATGATTCTAAGTGTAGCAATCCTTGCTACAGTAGGAGTATCAGCAGCATCTGCACAAGTTTCAGGAACACCAAGTCAAAGACCAACAATCCAAGGTACAATCAACCTTGAACAAACAATACTGTCTAACGTAAAAATAGCATTCCCTGATGCAGCAAATACTGCAGCAACAGCAGCCAGTGGTAAAGTAATAGGCGGAAGCCTAACAGTGGCACAAGGCTATGTCGTATATAGTTTCAAGGTGATTGATGGCAAGAATATGGTTTACACCGTAATTGTCGATCCATCAAGTGGTGCAGTATTATACAAATCACAGGGTCACCAGTTTGGAATGGGCGGCTTTGGCATGGGTCATGGTTCTATGAGACATGGACATATGGGCATGCATGCATGGAACTCAACACAGACTCCGTCTGGAAGCACAACTCCATCATCTGACACAACAGCCCCAAGTGGATCCTCATCCTTGTCCTAAATTTTTTTTTCCTTTTTATTTTTGATTAAATGATTTTTTTGAAGAATTGTTTCTTCATTAACATTGTTAATTAACAATGTTCGATAATTGTTTTATCTAAAATAACTAGAACAAGTGTGTGCAAATTGGATTAAAATCGCTTCAAAATTTTGAAAATAGGTCACATTCTCAAGAATTGCTTGAATCTGTCTGTAAAACGATTCTTGATTTGGATTCTAATATTAGATTTGCTGGGAGTGATAAACAATAAAGGTAAATTGCTTACTGGAAGTGTGAAAAAAGGAATACGGACTTTTGTGGGTCCACAAGACCAGGAAATGCTACTGATGGAGGTTGCACTCGGAGTGCGAATGCGCAAGGAACATGATCCGCAGTTGGGGCCTGTAAACTTCACTGTCTCGTATGGCTGTAAGATTGTATCCATGAACTTTCCATTAGGAGATGAAATATTGTGTGTTTCTGCAGGGAAAAAGATCGATCTTGCGTCAATACCATTTCTAATACTACGGTTATTGGCAATAAAATTGCGTAAAAAAGAATCTCAGCGATAACGAGAATTTGGGGCAAAACATGTTTGATAAAAAAAAGGATTTCAAATGTATTGGTTATGGTATGAGGTTTGATGCTCCTGCATGGTTGAGGATCCATTCCAAGGTGGCTCCTCCAAAACATGGTGGGTTTGAGCAGAAACGGTATTGGGGGAACTAATTTCATGTACTACAAATTTTTTTGGCAATGATTCTCATATGATGCAGATTAGACTGGAACCCAGAGATGTTGCAAGATTAAGTTCAATTGGTAATAATATGTGTAGAAAATGTACTATGAAATTAATTGAAGGAGATATTGTAGTACGAATTGGAGCAAGACCTCCGAAATACTATCACAAGGAGTGTTTTCGAGTGTATTGAATGACTTGTGGAATAAGATTTAGTGGATTTCAGATTTTTGATCAAAAATCGTCATCATGTCATCACTAACAATGTTCATGAACAAGGTTTGGTAATCGTTTTATCTTGAAAATAGACAAAGAATCTTGTAATGACTGTCTTACACATATGCAATTCGTATAGTGATTTTTTTAATTCATACGAAATTCAAATAGATGAGTTCTAAAAGGGGAATTGATTTTGAAAAGCATGACAAAAGATTTGATAGTTGAAAAAAGTGCTCAAAATGAGGCTGTTGACAATAATTCTTTTGCTCTAAAAGTAGAAAATCTTTCTAAAATATATGATTCCTCTGCAGGACGAGTTGTAGCGCTAGATAATGTAAGTTTTGCAATAAAAAAAGGAGAATTTGTATCAGTTGTAGGTCCATCTGGTAGTGGAAAGTCTACTGTTTTGAATTTGGTTGGGGCACTTGATAGGCCAACAAATGGGAAAATCTACATTGATGGTATAGATATATTCTCTCTTAATGACTCTGAAATTGCTACCATGCGAAACGGTCGCATTGGGTTCATCTTCCAATCGTTTAATTTGATTAATAGAACAACTGTTCATAAAAATGTAAAACTGCCTGGAGTGATTGCAGGTATGTCAAGCGATGATGTAAATTCCCGTGCTATCAAGATCTTGGAAGCACTTGGTATTGCTGACAAGAAAAATCAAAAACCTGTCAATCTAAGTGGTGGTCAACAACAAAGAGTTGCAATAGCTCGTTCTTTGATAAATAATCCAACTATAATTTTGGCTGATGAACCAACTGGTAACTTGGATACAAAGACAGGTGATGATGTATTTGATATGTTAAAGATGCTTTCACACAAATTCAAACGTACAATAGTGATGGTAACACACAATCCTGAACTTGCTGAATCTACAGATAGATCTATATTATTACGAGATGGGAGAATAGAAAAAGATGTCGTCAATTAGAATTTCTACTACAAAATTTTTTGGAAAAAGACTGGCAATAAAAATTGCGATTCCAATTTTGATTGTAATGTTATTTGCACCTACTACACTTACATCTTTTAATGCATATGGACAAGTGGTCACAGTGGTACCATCTGGTAATGGTCATTTGGGAATAGTGCAATCACAAGATTGTTTTGCACCACTTACTACTGTACTTGATGCGACTTATTCTGGTCCTGTGGTAGTAGACTCGTATTGGGTAGACCAAGGAACATCTTCTTCCACTGATGTTACTAGCAATCCTGTCAAAAAAGAGATAGGCCCGGGAGAAGGACCGTCTGTTTTTGCGGTAGTCCTTAACAATAGGGGAACCGCATATTCGATAACGTCAGTCACTGCATTTCTTAATCTTCCATCTGGATTTGTAGCCACTGGCGAAAGCAAGAACCCGCAATTACTACAAAATTTTAATCAAGCAGCAAGAGTCACAAACAACCCTGCTATAGGGAACTATTATGGTCAAGTTGCACCTGGTGCATCGTTTACCATGTATTTTAATATCGATGTATTACCATCTGCCAAGGTAGGTACCTTTTCTACAACCCTTGTTGCAAACTATGTCCAGGTAGGAGTAGTTGGACAACAATGTACATCTGCATTACTTAATGTTCCATTTGTCCTTCCAGGAAAAGTGATATTGGACGCGTCTACTACATCTTCAAATCTTGCTCCTCAAACCAACGATCCAATATCGATAGAAATTGATAACAAAGGTTCTGCTGATGCAACTGGAGTTGTAGCAACAATTGTGGACCTTGGAAATTCTAAAGGCAGTTCGGGAAGTAGTAGCAGCTCAGGATCTGTTGTACTACAATCATCTACAACACAGATTGTCAATCTTGGACCTAATACTTTCAATTTGGGAACAATAGCTGCAAACTCAAAAAAAGTGATAAGTACAACCGTTTACCCAGGTACTGCTGCAAGTGGCTCTACCCAACAAGTAACACTTCAAATAAACTATCAAAACGCATGGGGTAAACTTTTGACTAGTACAATTAGTACTGGACTTGTTATAGCACCAAACCCGCCTCAATCTCTTAACCTGTCATATCTTGGAAATTCCACAACTCCTGTAATTACTGCAGCAATACTGGATGGTTTGAATTTTGCAGTTGCAAACAATAGTACTGATCCAATGTCTAACATCATAATCTCTCTTGTACCCCAATCAACTTCTGTCTCTGTGGTGGG
>JAGWHQ010000008.1:0-18666 GCA_028866655.1 Nitrososphaerota archaeon | reverse complement strand
GTTGATTGGGACTCCAGCTTCTTTCACATTAACTGCAACTTATCTATCAAAAGGACAATCACAAACAAATTCTCTTACTTTGGGAACTTTTGTTGTTGGTGATATAAGACTCCAAATTTATGGTCTTTCACTTACTACTTCTGGTGGTACTTCTAGTCTTGTTGGTAATTTGCTTAATCAAGGTAGTACAACAGCATTATTTACTACTGCACAATTAGCTCCTTCTCAACTCACAAGTGCAATGAAAGCTGCACGAATGAATTCTACAAATGGTACTGGATTCAATGGTAGTGGTCAAAGTGGTACTGGACAAGGATTTCAGGGTAACACTGGAGGATCTGGTCAAGGATTCACAGGTGGTACTGGAGGTCAAGGACGTGGTACTGGTGGATTTGGTCAAGGACGTGGTGGAGGAGGTTCAAGTGCAACACAACAATTCATAGGAGATCTCTCGCCTGACTCGCCAATTCCAATTAGTATACCTATTAGGGGGATTACTTCGTTATCGCCTGGAATGTACCAAGTAGCATTCAAAGTAGTATATGCTGATGATTTGAAGAATTTTCATACTGTTCTAGTAAATGGAACGGTCAACATTGCACGTACTCCACAAGTCATTACATCTGCAAACCAGAATAATTCTATACTTGACAACATTCCTCTACCAGTGCTTATTGGGGCACCAATTGCGGTAGTGGCAGTAATTATGTTTCTTATAAAAAGAAAGAGATCTGCAAAGAAAAAATTGAAATTGTTGACACAGGGAGACACTGACATCGTTTCAATATTTGACAGTACAAAAAAGAAAGAAAATGAATCCTAAGGATCTTTTTTCGCTGTCATTTGAGGCACTAGTTGACCGAAAAGTCAGAACACTTCTTACCATTATGATGGTTGTACTTGGATGCAGTCTTGTTGTTGTATTGAATGGTTTGAGTGCAGGACAAGCCGCATTTTTGGAACAACAATTCAATACTTTGGCAGCTAATGTTATTTTTGTAAGTAGTGGGCAACGCGGATTTCGAGATGCTTCAGCAGGCAATGCTTTGATAATTAATAATGTCATTATAGAGAAAATGAAATCTCTTCCATTGGTATCTGATGTAATACCTGAATATACTGGTTCAATAACGATGAATTCTCAAGGAAATACTGAACGAGCATCAGTAACTGCAATTGATCCATCAAAATTGACTGTAGAATTACCTAATCTTCAATATGTTGATGGCTCTACTGTGAACCCGACTGATAGGGCTTCAGCAATTGTAGGTGATACAATAGTAAATCCGCCTGGTGCCGATAGTGCCTTTGTTACACTTGGCCAGACAATTACGGCAACATCCACCTATTCAGTGCCTGGTGGCAAGACAGTAACGATAACGAAGAATTACATAATTTCAGGAATTCTAAAACCGTCTGGTAATAGTAGAATAGATAGTTCAGTTATCATTAATCTTGATGCTGGTAATGATTTATTACACAAGTTAAACAAGTATGATCAAGTAATCGTTGCAGCAACAACTCCTGATGATGTTGATACTGTACAACAAGAGTTAACATCTACATTTGGAAAAACTCTTGGAGCTACAACACCAAAAGCAATCATGGCAGTAAGACAACAAGCTGCAAGTGGTAATGCTGCTTTCATTCTAATGGTGGGAATTATAGCGCTTATTGTAGGTGCGATTGGAATTGTTACCACATTGTATAATTCAGTAACAGAGCGAATCCGAGAGATAGGTACCATGAAAGCAATAGGAGCTCAGAATACTACTATTTTGGCACTCTTTCTAGTGGAAGCCGCTTTGATAGGGGTAATTGGTGCTTCGTTAGGAGTAGTCATAGGTATTGGTGGAGGATATGTGATGAGTATTGCTACAACGACTACTCCTACAGGAGGAGGTCCGCCTGTGCATATACCGCCGATCTTTATTCCAATGGATCTGATCAAAGTCTGGTTGCTTTCTTTAACACTAAGTGTTATAGCTGGAATGTATCCTGCATGGAAGGCATCAAAGTTGTCTCCGATGGTTGCACTGAGAAGAGAATAAAATTTTAGATATTTTTTATCTTGAATTTTCCAATGATAATGAATTAAATTTCGATCGATTATTTTCATTTTCTTTGCAATCTACTTTTTTACAGTAAAGCATAAACAACTAGAGATGTGGTGATCCTTTTGTATTTGATTTATTCTGATTATTTTTTCATTATAAATTTCAAGTAGATCATAAAAACAAATGAGAATTCATAATTTTTCTACTTGGAAAATATTGTAGATTTAATCTATTCTATAGTTTTTTGAAAAATGTTTCTAATTCTGAGACTACATTGCTGATGGCTTTACTGATGGTTACTTCTGGATTCTGTTGTGACTGCTGGGATTTTCCACTTGATGTACTTTGTTGTATTGGATTTCCTGAAGTTGACTGGGATGTAGATTGTGTATTGGATTGGGTTGTAGAGGGCGTGTTAGTTGATGATTGAGTTGTTGGTGTAGACTGGGTTGTAGAAGGTGATTGTGTTGTTGGTGATGTATTGTGTTGAGTTGTTGACTGGGATGTAGATTGTGTATTGGATTGGGTTGTAGAGGGCGTGTTAGTTGATGATTGAGTTGTTGGTGTAGACTGGGTTGTAGAAGGTGATTGTGTTGTTGGTATGGATTGAGGTGTAGACGGTGATTGGATTGCTGGTGCAGACTCACTTGTACTGGACGATGCAGCGTTTACTGTTAGTAGTGCTGTTGCAGAACCTCCAGAGTGGTCTGGGTCTCCGCCATAAGAAGCAGTTATGGTTATGTTATTGGTTGGATTAGTTGGTGGTGTGTATTCTAGTGCACAACGATTGTTTGTTATAATACATGCATCAGGACTAAATGAACCACCAGCTCCATTATCCGTCCATTTTACAAGTCCAACAATGCCTGAAGATGACTCTATAGTGTCTGTAACTGTAACAGTAAATGTCACATCTACTCCTGGTGAAAAAGTAGTTGGATTTGGTGTAACAGCTATGGTGATTGGATGGAGTACGTTTGCAGATAACGAGGATGAACCAGTACTAGTCTGATGTCTCGCATCTCCTTGATAGCTTGCAGTTATGGTTACTGCATTTGGAGGGTTTGAAGATGAAGTGTATGAAACAGTGCATGAATTTGATGATAGTGTGCAAGAGGTTTGATCAAATGTTCCCCCGCCACTTCCATCATTCCAAGTTATTGTTCCTGTTGGAACATTCTGTGAGTTTGTTGTATCGTTGACTGTGGCGGTCACTGTCACTTGACTTCCGGCTGATATAGTGGAAGGAGATGATGTTACAAAAACCGATGTTACATCTTGAGTACTTGGAGATAATTGAAATGTTCCAGAACTAGTTTGATCCATGCTGTCACCACCATATGTTGCAGTAATCGTAATAGGATTCTGTACGGTTGATGATGCTGTATATGTTATGTTACATGTGCCTGATGACAGTGTACACGTTGTTGAACCAAATACTCCTCCAGCATTACCATCATTCCAAGTTATTGTTCCACTTGGAACATTCTGTGAGTTTGATGTATCTGCTACTGTGGCGGTCACTGTCACTTGTCCTCCAGCAGATATGGTAGACTGGGGTGCTGTTACTACAACAGATGTTGGGTCTTGAGTGCTTTGTGATATCCGCAATGTCCCAGAACTTGTCTGATGTGAGCTATCTCCTGCATAAGTTCCAGTAATTGTTATGGAATTTGTTGCACCAGATGATGGCGTGTATGATACAATGCACATGCCTGATGACAGTGTACATGTTGTTGAACCAAATACTCCTCCAGCATTTCCATCACTCCATGATAGGGTTCCACTTGGAACATTCTGTGAGTTTGATGTATCTGTAATTGTAGCAGTAACTGTCATGGCATTACCTATTACAAAAGATTGTGAACTTGAAGTTATGACCGCAGATGTAGAGTCTTGAGTATTCTGTGATAATTGATCTGTCCCAGAACTTGTCTGATGTGTGGTATCACCAGCATAAGTTCCAGTCATTGTTATAGAATTTGTCGCACTTGATGATGGTGTGTATGATGTAGTACACATACCTCCTGATAACGTACATGTTGTTGAACCAAATACTCCTCCAGCATTTCCATCACTCCATGATAGGGTCCCACTTGGTATTGTAGGAGAACTTGATGTATCTGTAACTGTTGCAGTAAGTGTAATTGCATTACCTGGTACAAAAGATGATGAACTTGAAGTTATGGAGACCGATGTAGAGTCTATTACTGAATTTACTGTAATTGAATATGTCCCAGAACTTGTCTGATGTGAGGCATCGCCACCATATGTGGCAGTAATTGTTGCAGCATTATGAGCGCTAGAAGATGCGACATATGTCACAGTGCATGTGCCAGATACTATATTACAAAAAGCAGAACTAAATGTACCTCCAGCATTGTTATCGTTCCACATTATAGATCCTGCTGGAGAAGTAGGTATGTTGGAATTGTCTGTAACTGTTGCAGTAAGTGTAATTTGACTTCCAACTGATACTGTATTTTGAGTTGATGTGATTGCAGTAGATGTAGCATCCAAGGAAGCAGATGCAGTACTGTTTTGAGTGCTAGTAGAGTTACCATCTGCCATTGCCTGAGAGACAAATATTCCATTTGTAAATATTGAAGATATCATCATGATCACAAACAATGACATGATAGAAATATTTTTTATATTGGACTTGTATTTTGATGTTAAAGCAAAGTTATGTTTCACGTGAAGTTCGTGGATGATTACGATCTACAAGTATAATCGTTTGCGGATCATTATTAACTAACATTGTTAATGAACAATGTTAAACAATCACTATATCTCAAAATAAATAATTTGTACATTGTGGGGGTATTTTTTGATACTAGTGTATGGTCAAAGAAACAAACGCCAATTCCCCAAAACCTAGTCTGTTAGTAAAGACTTGCAGTAGAATCTCTCCCACGATATTCTTTTTCATTAACTAACAGATTTTACTATTGAAACTGTCCGTAACATGGTTCATTAACAATGTCAATGAATGATGTGTCACAATTCTTTATAGACTCTTTCAATAAATCAGGTCATAAACGCAAAAAACCTGACAGCGAACAAAATGATGCTTACTATGATTTTCTAAGTGTGGTAATCCTTACTATAGTGGGAGTATTAGCAGCATCTGCAGACTCCGTCTGGAAGCACAACTCCATCATCTGACACAACAGCCCCAAGTGGATCCTTATCCTAAAATTCTTTTTTCCTTTTTATTTTTTAATTCTATGAGAAATCCTATATGGTATGATTTTTCTGTACAATTATTACAAATGATTTCTATATTGTATCTACATTGATAGAAATGAACTAACGTAAAGAAATTATCTAAAGCACAAAATCTATGCTGCACTAAAGTCTCTGGTCCAATTTGAATACTCTTGGATCATACCTGGGCTAACACTAGGTCTCCTTCTTTTGATTGTCTTTTTAAAATCATCCATAGTGATATCACGTAGTTGTACATGTGTAAGATCTGGATTTCCTTTGGATTCCGCCTCGCTGAAAAATTCATCTATTACAGACAACTGGACTGATTGACAAATATCTCTTATGTCACTTGCACTGTAACCATCTATTAATTGTGCAAGCTGTGGTGCCTCTACAGAAGAGTCTTTTTTTAATTTTGATAAATATGATGAAAATAGATTTTGTCTAGTCTCTAATGATGGCAATGGTATGTAGATTCTTTTTGAAAATCTTCTAAGAAATGCCCAGTCTAGTTTCCAGGGTTTGTTAGTGGCTGCAATTACATATGTCTGAAGATTTTTCCCCTTGTCGTTTACTCCATCCATTTCTGTAAGAAATTGATTCTTTACTCTAATCTCTCCACCGTTTTCATTTTGTGAATTACCAAGAAGTGAATCTACCTCATCTATTAGCATGATTACAGGTACATTCTCTTTTTTGGAAGAGTCTCGTGCCATGTGGAACAATTGAGATACATTTTTCTCAGCATCTCCCAACCACTTGCTCATCATTGATGCTGCATCTACATTTATGAAATAACCGTTAATTTCACTAGCGGTAGCTGCAGCAAGCATTGTTTTTCCACATCCTGGAGGACCATACAGGAGAATTCCTCTGGGCCATCCTAGAGTGAAAAGTTCTGGTTTTTTAGCAGGATATACAATGGATTCACGCAGTGCTATCTTTACGTCCTCTAGTCCGATTACTTCTTTCCAACTTACATTTGGTTTTTCTTTTATAATCATGTTTTCAAGATTGCTGTTGGATGCAGTTTGACCTGAACTTCCATGATCAGAATTGCCATGATTGTTGCCATTCTGGGAGAAACTGTCAGATGGAAGGTGTAATTCGCTTATTCTTTTTTTATATTGTTCACAATGTTGTTCGTAAACTGGATTTAGTGTGTTCTCTGGAAATAATTGTATTAATTTTTCTAGTGCGTCAATAGCTCTTTGATAACTAGCTGCTGCTCCACTCTTATCGCCTTGACCGTCTTGTCTTATGGCATCTGCTGCATATTTTCCGGCTGCTCCTTCTAATGCTTGGGCTGCGGAACTCACGAGAATATCAATAACATTCTCTAGAATTTACAAGCTAACGTTTACTGTAAAATCGTATGGTTCTATTAGTTAAATTAATTAAAGTATTTTTTGATGAAATTGTTATTTTTGTATTGCATTATTCGTACAGCATTAATCATATGCTAAAGCCGAAAAGACTGTGATATACTCTGTCATACCTATTATAATACCGGGTTATACTGTAGTGAAAGGATATCGATTTGGAACCGCTTGAATTTTGTGATGTTTGTTTTCAAAGGGGAAAACCCAATCTTTGTGAAACCTACAAGAATACGTTTACCAAAATTGTTTCATTACAATTTTCCCAAAAAACTAGATTAGACAGGATTCTTACTCGATTAGAGATAAGACCACGTTCAGTTGATAAACGCTGGACATTGATTGTCTCATCAGAACAGCGCAAAGAGTTTCTTGATTCCTTGTGGGGAGTAAATGTTACAGTACATACGCTGGAGGACCATGTTAAGGTCATAACTCAACTCTATAAACCAGAGGTGAGAAAATTGGGCGATAGGGAACAAGTCGAACTTCCAACCCCTGAATCGTGGGAAGAATTTGATCCAAAATCAAGAGATTGGATCCCTCTAAAAGTTGATACGAAAAAAGAAAAAGCTCATGCTCTTGTAAATCTAGGAAATGTACTCAAGTGCTCAAGTTTTGAAGGAACTACATATTTTCGCACCTATCTGAACGCTGATACTCCTACACTTGTTCCAATGGAAAAACGTGCAGTGTACAATATTGTGTCTACCTTGGCTGAACCAATCACAGCTATCTGGAAGCCTGATGCTACTGGTCAACACGGCTTTATTGGATATGATCAGTTACCAAACATCCCTGATGAGATTTACAATGTATTGCGAAGACTGGCAACTATAAACAAAAAGGTTCCTGATACAATGATATTTGAAAACAATGATTTTGAATTGGTAAAGACTGTACTAGGCTGTATCAAGATTGAACTGATTGCATCTTCTGAAACAATAACTACTCTGTCGGAGAAAAAATCTGATGTTCCAATACTGATTGAAGAGATACAAAAAGATCGACTCCAAGTTATGTTGGATATTGTTAAAGAAATGGGCGGTAAAATTGAGATTGAAAAAGACAATCTTACTATATCAGGTACACGCGGATTGGTAAAAATAATCTTTGTAGATAGTGACAAGAGTGCTCAGGATGGTAATATGGCAAAAATTGCTGTTTCTGCTCTTGAAGAACCGCCGCGATTTGTAGAGATCTTGGTTATGATAAAAAAAAGACTTGGTCTTCTCGATCTGCCTCTTGAGAATGTACTTAGTCAACATTGGCCGATTATTTCAGATAACGATCTACAATATGTTGTCCAGACTGCAATTTCATGGTGGTCAAGCAACCCTGTATTGGCTACAAAAATAATTGGTGATGCTGAAAAATTTGCCAGAGTAAAAGAATGGAATACAAAAATCAAGGAGGGAAAGATTCGCTCTACCCTTGATACGATAACGCTTGGCAAGATAATAAAACAAAAGGAATCAAATCAAGTCACAAAATAATTTTAGTGCATATACATAATATGTCATAAACAACATATTGTGAAATTTTTCCTCATATGTTACATATTGATATTGTATCTACTTGTGTCTTGGAAAAATACCATATCAATTATGAGGATGTAATGAAAAACAATGTGTTTTTTCTAACAACTATTCTATCAATAGTTGTTATTCTGACAACAAATGCTCTAGTGCCCGTATTGGCTTTGGATTATGCTGCACAGAAGATGCATGCAGACCTGACTGGATTTACTGTCATGTCTGAATGCTGTCCTATTCCAAAAGTGCATGTAGAAGGAAATCTGATTACGCAATCTAATGGAACAATGAATCTTTCCACACAAAGCGGTGTTGTTATGATTGGAACCACCTCATATGACCTAAAATTTGAGCCATTAAGCAAGACTGGCATTACGCACGAAACTGGTGTATGCAAGTCAGGAACAAATTATGAACAGTCGGGGGTAGTGGAATTAACAGAAAAAGATGGCAATACGTTCAAGGGTTCTGGAGTATACTCGTGGGGTAGTACCTATGGATGTACTGATGGTGATTCTAGCTTTACATACTTTAGCGGAAACGTTCAGGATGCACAAGGCCAGATAATTGAATTCTTTACTGGGACTGATTCATTGCCAATCATCCAGTGAAGTTCAATCTTTTTTATTTCTCAAGTTTTTTGAATATGGGAAAATAATAGCATATTTTAATTTCGGTACAACTTGATTCAAAATAATTCTCTATTCTTACATTGTCAATTCTGTTTCTATTTTTTGTCATCTAAAAACAATAGCATTGTTAATTGCGGGGAGGGTCTACAAAAATCCAGAAAACCATTTGAAGGAATCTCTGTAGACCGATCTACAGAATACGTTTCTTTATCTAAATATTTACTATAGTTTTTTTGATCAATACATGTGCAGCTTGTTTACTACATGATCTCTCACGCGATCAATAATATCCAGTAAAATGATTTGTTTTTTATTTTACTCCTATTTGCCAAGTAATGGAACCAAATCTATTTGGAATATAGACATATTTAACAAAAATAATTTCTGTCTCAATGACGAAAATTCTTACAGCGACAATCATTGGACTTCTAATAACTTCTCTCTTTGTGAGCAACTCAAGCTGGGCCGTTGCAAGTGCTGATACAAAAACACCGATAAAACATGTGGTTGTAATATTCCAAGAAAATATCTCGTATGACCATTATTTCGGTACGTATCCACACGCCTCAATCCATGCAGGAGAACCAAACTTCACAGCAGCATCCGGTACTCCAAATAGTAATGGTCTAACCCAAGCGCTACTTACACACAATCCAAACTTGTATAATCCATTTCGCCTAGATAGGACACAAGCAATAACTTGTGATGAAGATCACAACTATCTTGATGAACAAAATGCCTACGACGGTGGACTGTTGGATATGTTTGTACAAAAAACGGGAATAGGTGAAGTAGATGAAGACGCAGCTCTTGGTCATACAATCGTATGTCCAACAACTACGAATCCTACCAGTGGTAACTTGACTATGGGTTATTATGATGGAAATACGGTGACTGGACTCTGGAATTATGCCCAACACTTTGCAATGAGTGACAACTCGTATGATACAGAGTTTGGACCTTCGACTCCAGGTGCAGTTGATCTTGTTTCAGGCGATACTAGTGGAGCTACTAATGGAAATATTGCTGGCGGTGCAGTTATCGGTGATGCTGATCCCACATTTGATGACTGTTCAAGTTCAACAACCATCGCTATGACTGGGAAAAATGTAGGTGATGTCCTGAACAAACAAGGTATAACATGGGGTTGGTTCGAAGGCGGATTCAAACCTACTTCGACAAATAATGGTAAAGCAGTATGTGGTGCAACTACTCCAAGAACAGCGACTGATAATGTTCAAGTCGCAGCGTACAGTGCGCACCATGAACCATTTGAATACTACCTGTCTACCTCAAATCCACATCATCTTCCACCGACATCTATTAGCATGATAGGCCACACAGATCAAGCAAATCATCAGTATGACCTAAGCGACTTTTGGAACGCCGTAAACTCTGGTAATATGCCAGCAGTGAGTTATCTAAAAGCACCGAGGGCACAAGATGGACATCCAGGAAACTCTGATCCACTTGACGAGCAAGTATTTCTAGTTAATACAATCAATAAACTAGAACAAACTCCAGAGTGGTCAAGTACTGCTGTATTCTTGTTGTATGATGATTCTGATGGATGGTATGACCATGTAAAACCACCGATCGTAAATCATTCAAATGATCCAGTCAATGATGCTGCAATATGTGCAGGTCATCAAGTACTTGGAGATCAAAATGATAGATGTGGTCATGGTCCAAGACAACCATTGCTTGTGATATCACCATATGCAAAATCTAACTTCATATCTCATGAAGTATCTGATCAAACATCTACACTACAATTCATTCTCAACAACTGGCATCTAGACTTTGATGATAAGACATCATTTGTTAATAACGCTGGTTCGTTAGATGATATGTTTGATTTCAGTACACATCATATTGTTCCACAAGTGTTTTTGGACAATATGACTGGTGAAGTGGCATCTGTCGTACCCACACATTAAATCCCCTCTCTTATTTTTGTATGAAGTAACTATGATATCTAATATCTATATGATTTTCACTTGTGTTTTACTTATAATTTTTCTATCTGTTATGGTAACACATGATAATATGTTACATTTGCGAGCATCCGATTGCATTAGAGTATAGTCATCAAAACAATTTAGAAACAAATGATCGAAAAATAAAACGCGAAGACTTGGGATGTTTGTGTACATGTCATGTCAAGTCAACAGTACTTTTCAATTGATATGTACTAAAATACAAAATCATAGTCTATGTAGATCTATGAAAAATTGTATTACATATAGATACAATTGAAATAATTACAAATGCCATCGAAACATGATTTCTAAATGGTATTGTATCTAGATTCTTTGTTACTTTCATGTCTTATGGTGTAATTGACGTTTGAAACCAATCCATATTCTTACTATTATTTCAGTATCTACACTGGCTTTGGTTCTATTCATTGTGTTTTATGCACAAGAGCAACTAAAACAAGAAACACGAATAATTGACACTGATAGGATAATTTCACTCAAACAGATTGCATCTACAACCGAACTGAGATTTTCAGACGCTACCAAAGTTTTACAGACATTGAGTCGAGTTACTACTGTGACAGATCCACGATATATTTCACTTGTTGATAAAAACCTGCATGGGGTGCCTGAAAATAATGCAACAAATGAGAGAAATCTGTTCACAAAAACTCTACAAACCTATGAAGATTTTGAGAGTATTACACACGTTTTGTCTAACGGTGCTGTCTATCTAGAGGAACCATACCCATTCCAAAAGAATAATCTTATTTCTAACTATGGCAATACGACATGGTTCATAATCATGTCCTCGACCCTTGATACGTACGTAAGCTCAATAACAACGTCGGATATGACTGGGAAAAAAATTGCTATGATGGGGGTTCCAATTTTTTCTCAGCATGGAAACTTTACAGGTTTTCTAACAGGTACACTTGATCTATCCACTTTACAAAACAAGCTCTATAATGTCCAGTCATATGCTAATGGAAAATTTTTGATAATAGATGATGAAAGAAACATAGTAGCATCGTCTGATAATGACACATCTTCATATCTTAACCTCAGTTCGATTTCTGCTTCATTATCTGGAGGTTCTGGAACATCTGTAGAAAATGTGAATGGAACAAAAATGTATGTATCATATTATCCGCTGTATATCACTGGTTCTAGTCCGTGGGCAATCATCCTGATTCAACCATATGACGATGCATTCCACGAAGTCAATTCTTCTATACGAGAATCTGAAATATTGATAGTTGCGATATTGCTTGTCTCAACAATCTCATCTTTTTTCATTGTTAAATCATTTCGAACTCAACATGATCTTGCAATGAAACTAAAAGAATCTAATACTATACTAGAAAAATCGCAAGAAGAGCTACATGCAAATCATATTACAATACAAGATTATCTAGAAGAAATTTCAAAAATAAAAAATGCGTTATACCAATCCGCAATAGTTGCAATAACTGATAAAAACGGTACTATAATAGAAGCAAATGAAAATTTTTGTACAATATCAAAGTATTCACACGACGAACTAATAGGTGAAAATCATAGTATTCTTAAATCTGGATATCATACGCAGCAATTCTACGCGGAACTATGGGAGACCATATCTAATGGAAAAATATGGCAAGGCGAGTTCAAAAATAGATCAAAAGACGGCTCATTTTACTGGTCAAAGACCATTATCATTCCACATGTAAAAGACAATGAAATCACAGAATACGTCTCAATTGGAATTAATATCACAAGAGAGAAAGAATTACTGGTAAAACTGGACAATTCACAGAAATTGGCTACCATTGGTGAGTTGTCTGCACGTGTTGCGCATGATATTCGTAATCCCCTCTCGATAATTAAAAATAATTTTGAGCTATTAGAACACAAAGATCCTAAATTTGCAAACAAACACAAAGATGCACTTGAAAGAATCAAAAGAGCGATATTGCGAATAACTCACCAAGTAGACAATGTGTTAGATTATGTCAGACCTCCTACTTTGACACTAAAACAAGAAAATCTACGTGCTATAACAAAATCTGCACTTGAAAAAGTAGATGCCCCTGATGGAATAAAGATAAAGTATTTCAAAAAAGATATTTTTCTTGTATGTGATTATTTAAAAATTGAAGTTGTGTTGATTAACATCATAACTAATGCAATCCAGGCAATGGGACTGCGGGGTAAACTAGACATAACATGTGATAAACATGAAGACCATCTGGTGATGGAAATTCGAGATACAGGGCCTGGAATTCCAGAAAATATTCTGTCAAAGATATTTGATCCATTGTTTACTACAAAACAAATTGGTACCGGTCTTGGATTATCAAGTTGCAAATCCATTGTAGAATATCATGGTGGAAAAATCAGTGTTAAGTCTATGGTAGGTTCTGGCACTAGTTTTATCATAATTCTTCCACTAGACTTGAAAAAATAAAAACGTGTTCTGATTTTCTTGCAATGTTAGTTTACTGGGCTAGTTCTACTTTTCTGATACTACTCATCTTTTCTAGGATGCTGTTTTTGAGTTGAATTGGATCTAAACTTGGTCTTGAAACTACCAAAATGACATAGTTGTGAAATTCAAATGAAAGTGTCGTAAATCGTTCTCTTTCTAGAATTGAACTCTTGACTTTGCCAAACTCATTATCATGATCTCTATTCATTGAAGTTTGCAGAACAGATTGCATGAAGAACATCTCCCTTTTTTGTACAGTCAGCGCCTTGTCAATTCCTTCTTCTCTGGCTTTGGTTTCTATGACTCTGCCTTTGTGGTTTAGCACTGCAACCAATTCGATGTCATTGTCTAGATTGGCAATCTCATTGCACAGAGTATCAAATCCAAAATAATTATCATGTATTATTGACATGATGACAAGATGCAATTGCTGACTCAAAAGGATACGCCGTATAGAATGTTATTGTTTATGATGTCTATATAGAAAATATGAGACTATGTGCGGTTCATTTTCCAAATTACTGGAAATTTCATCATTGAAAAGACAATCAAGTTTTTATTTATCAGGATACTAATTGTTTTTTAGGTAAATGCACTAATGGAACAAATTACAGTCTCGGTACAATATAAAATAAAAAAGAAAAAACTTGACAAAGCAACTAGTGCAATATTAGAGTACGTTGAAGCCGTAAAAAAGAATGAGCTTGGAACAACAGAATACAAAGTATTTCAAGATGAAAGTGATCGTACTGTGTTTATACATGTCATGTCTTTTGTAGACAAGGCTGCCAAAAAGACACATGAAAAAAGTGAAGATCTAAAAAAATTGAAAAAAATACTGGTCCCAATGTCCAAAGGAAAAGCTGTGTATACCAGTATGGTTACAGTGCAACCTCCAGCATCTACAGAAAATGTTGAAATCAAAAAAGACATGTCGTCACATGAACCAATCTAGTAATATCTATCTAGATTGCTTCTTGTTGTAGTGATTTTAATTTCTAATCATCCTATGCAATGAAATTTTATCTAATGTCTTGGATTTTGTTTAAATTATCAGTGACCTATACGTTGGAGAAATGAATCAATTCTTTTCTGGAGGTCATTGTGTATTTCTGATATTGTTCTGTTTCCATTAATTGGTATTAGACCATATTTTTTTTGCATTGCATGAAACTCTTGTGAAATTCTTTTTTGATAAATCAAAAATGATTCATACATGTCTTCTGATAGACCCATGTCTGCTCCTGATTCATAATGGTCTAACGCTGAATTCTTTTGGAATACCCTGTGTATCAGCACAGATGGTTCAACATCTAGATAAAATACAACATCTGGTTTTATTGCAAATCCATACAGATTGTGACACCATGTTCTATCTAGTCCTCTTACCAAGTTTCTTGCTATGAGAGTGTAGATGTATCTGTCAGCAAGTACGATATAGCCTGCCTGTAATGCAGGTATTATTTTGTATTCAAATTGATCTGCAAAGTCTGCAGCATAGTATAGTGCTAGAGTTTTTCTTCCTAGGTTATAGTCTCTTTTGGCTTCCAATATTCCTCTGCCTACAAGTTCTGATCTTTTCAGACCTGTATTGAGCACGGCATGACCGTCTGCCTCTAATCTTGTTGTAATCTCTTGAATATGTGTACTGCGTCCTGATGCATCAGGACCCTCTATTACAATGAGTCTGCCCTTGATTTCTATTTCCTGCAAATTCTTTATGCCGTGACCATAAAATTCTACGGTTCTCTTTCCAAGATCTTTGTATTTTGCTCGCGTCATTTTCTTATCTCCTAGTCCTTGTCTTGTTTGTTTGATGACCTTCTAAAAGAGGCATGATCTTTTTTCTTACAATGTTTTGCTGTTCTTCGATATTTGTAGTTCCGTCTATCACTGTAAATCCTTCGCGTTCTGCAAGTGAATCATATTGTTCAATTATTCTTCCTTGGAAAATTCTGTAACTTTCATACTGGTCGTTGCTCAAATTCATGTCCATGCCGGCTTCATAGTACTTTAGCTTGGGTCTACCAATCAAAATCCTGTCAACTGCTATATCTACTGGAACCTTAAAGTAAAATGCAACATCTGGCTTTATTGCAAAATCATAAACCTTCTTGACCCATTCTGGATTGCAACCTCTTACAATGTCTCTTGCAAAAGCTGTATACACATATCTGTCTGCTAGCACAAAATGACCAGCTCTGAGCAATGGTGAGATATTTCTCTCATATCTATCTGCAAAGTCTGTAGCATGCAACAAGCTAAAAGTAGTTGGAGTGAGTAATCCTTTCTTCTTTCCTTTTGATGTGATCTCTTTTACCATTTCCGAAGAATTCCATTCTGATCTAAAAACACTGACACCTTTGTATGCGAGCCATTTTTCTAAAAGATGAATCTGGGTTGATTTTCCAGAGCCGTCGATGCCTTCAACTATGATCAGTTTACCTCTTGGCTCTGTCTTCATACTTGAATTACTGTGATGTGAGACAATTTTAGCTTTTACTGATGTTATCATACTCTTTCACTTGACATTTGTTTTGTAGGACTAGGGATAATGACTGTGATCTATATAGTAATTGTAACTCTATGAAACATCCTAAATCGCGGTCGAATTTTTGATATTTGACTATTTCAGATTAATGAAATATCATATCATGACTTCTCTAACTTATAAATACATAAAAAATTGATGAGTTGTCAATGGATTTGTTTATACTACGACATGGTGAAGCAGGACGACATTCTCTATCTCCAGGTGATTCTAAACGACCACTCACTTCAGAAGGAAGACAAGAGATTGCAGATTTGTCAAATGGTTTACAATCTTTAAAGATAAAACTGGATTGCATCTTTACTAGTCCTCTTTTGCGCGCCAAACAAACAGCAGAGGTTGTAGCAAAATCTCTAAAATACAATGGTAAAATTGAAGAATTGGATTCTCTAAAACCTGAAGGCAGCAGACTAGAATTTTACGCTAGTTTGTCGAAATTAAAGCGTGACTCTGTGGTGCTTGTAGTGGGCCATGAACCATATCTGAGTGAAATGATGGGTGAAGCAATATCTCAATCAGGTTGTAGGATAAACCTGAAGAAAGCAGGATTGGCAAGAATCAAAGTAATCTCAACCCTTCCTAAAATCAAGGGAGAATTAAGGTGGTTACTTACTCCAAAACACTTGAAAAAAATTGTCTAGTTGTTTTACGTTTCCTATGTTTTTCATTTAGTAAAAAAATGTAAATCAGAAGTAGATTAATAGTAACATGATAGTAACAAGGCAGGTAATGTTTAACTGAAAATCTCAGTAATTGATCTTGGTTTTAATTCTGCAAAACTTGTAATCTATAATGTTAAAGACGATGATTCATTTGATGTTTATCAACAGGAAGGAGTCAAAGTAAGACTGGGAGAAGGACTAGACGAAAAAAACACATTGGGAAAAAAACCCATGTCAAGGGCAATTGATACGCTCAAAGTCTTCAGAGAGATAATCCAATTAAATCCTATAAAGTCTGTTTTGCCTATTGCAACTAGTGCAGTAAGGGAAGCAAGTAACAGAGATGATTTTGTTAGTTCTGTCTCCAAAGAAACTGGATTTAATTTCAAAGTTTTATCTGAACGAGAGGAAGCACTGTATTCCTATGTTGGTGCCATAAAATCGCTTCATATTCCTGACACGTTATTTTTTGACATTGGAGGAGGCAGTCTGGAGATTGTTCACGCAGAACGATTCAAGATAAAAAAAGTAATCTCATTGCCTCTAGGATCTCTTAGGTTGACACATCAGTTTGATGGTAAAAAAGGTAAACTGACTGATAAGAATCTTAGAAATCTTCAAAGACATGTGTGGGATCTTCTTCCAAACAAAAAAGATCTTGGTCTTGGCAAGGATACTAGGCTTGTGGGAGTAGGCGGTGCGTTGCGTGCATTGGCAAGATATGAACAAAGACTATCAAGATATCCTTTGGATAAAATTCATAATTACAAAATTAGTCATAAAGCACTTGATTCTACAGTTAACAAACTCTCAAAGATGAAATCTGATGACATTTCAAAAATTTCAGTCATAGGTTCAAGCAGGGCCGAAACAATTGTGGCAGGATCTTGTGTGATTAATACATTGATGGAAAAGTATGGTTTTTCAAATCTATACGTGAGCAATCATGGGTTAAGAGAGGGAGCACTGTCGATATTTTTAGAGGATCCAAAGATGTATCACGATGGCAACATTACTGCAGAACAAATTCGAAAGACAATAGGTCTTGATGAACAACATAATACTAGTCCTGAAAAGCAGAGCCTCCTTAACAATTTGTATTCTCTCAAACTAATTTCTAAAAGAGAAAGAAAGATACTTGATTACGCTGAAAAAAATATCTCTGAAAAATCATCATACAGTAATCCGCAAAGTGTATTTTATTCAATTATGGACGAAGATCTGCCTCTTGATCATAATGATCATCTGGTACTGGGCCTATCTCTAGTTCATGCAAGACACTCAAAGACATCGGATTGGCTATTTTCTAGGTATAAAACAATCTTGTCTGAACAGGACAAGGTATCGATGAAGAAAATATCTGTTCTAGTAACCCTGCGAAAGATTCTTGAAAGGACCAAATCAAAGGTTGAGCTAAAATTACATGGTTCCAGAATAGTAGAGTTTGTAATAACTCAGTCTAGATCAACTCAGGTTTTTCTACTCAAGGATGCCTTGAGAAAATTCGAAGCCGTATTTGATGTCAAGGTGATCCTTTCAGTTCGTCAGTATCAGGGAAGTTCACATAATGCCATGCTAGAACTCTAAATCAAAATTACTAGCCTTTGGATATTTTCTAAAAAAAGCAACAAATTCATTATATTTCTTGGTTCGCTCCAAAACCTCTGCTGATATTATATCAGAATATCTTGAATTTTTCTCAATACTTCTGAGATAGTCAATTATCATATCCTTATCATGAATTTCACCAAGCATGTCTTGAATATTTTTTAAATTTTTGAGTGTTTCAGAAATTGTTTTCTTATCTGATAAAATCTCAAGGGAATATCTTAATTTTTTAAAGTCTTTTCTGAGCATGTGGAGTTCATCAATTTTTTTCTCATCGCGTAGTGCAATTATGGTATTTTTCTGTATGTTCAACATTATGCTATCTAAAACCTTGAGATATTTTTTTTCTAGTTTTGATTCTTTTAACGAAGATTTGAGAATCTTGGGACTAGGTAAACATGATATCTTGACTGCGAGTCTGTTGGCATTTTTAATATGTTCAACCCTTGAATCTCTCAGGGATTCTACTAAATTTTGTGTCTTGTCTGGATATTCTGATTCCATATTTGCACAAATTATGTCAAAATCTCTTATCTGTGCATTCATCTTGAAAAGTTTCTTGACTTGCTTGAGGTAA
>JAGWHQ010000089.1 GCA_028866655.1 Nitrososphaerota archaeon | reverse complement strand
TATTCAACAATTTTTATTCCCATCATTTGTCTATAAAAAATAAAGCGTTTCTTATACACTCAAGTGATAAATCATGATTGAAATAATCTCAATGACACCACTTGAAAATTTGTAAGATTGAATTTATTGTTTTTTCTCAAGCATTATCCAAATAGTGGAGACCAGTTATCACGATATTATTTTAGATTCAAATGATACCTTTGACTGGTGTTGCAATATTAGTTCAAAACCCATACAGAGTGTTTTGTTTTTGGTTAAACACCACAAGGGTTAATGTGAATTATTGTGGTTGTCATCATCGGAATTGCTACCATGTTGATTTCCACTGTCAGACTTGTCATCATGATCTGAAAACTTGTGAATTTCAATATGACCATGAACTATTCCAGAGTTTTGGTATACAACTGAACCAGTTCTGTCTGTTATCGTTATTGAAAATGTATCATGATCACCGGATTTGTCTGGGTCAGATACTTGGACCAGTAAGTTATACAATGTTTTATCCTTATCATTTATCGTTCCCTGTCCTACAAATGCCGCAT
>JAGWHQ010000088.1 GCA_028866655.1 Nitrososphaerota archaeon | reverse complement strand
AACTGAGGCGGGTCAAATAATTCCTGAGCAATCCACTGCTGCCATAGTTGTTCATCATCCAGAGGCAGAATATTTTGTCCTCTAGTGGATTATATGATAAAATAATAAAAGACAATGATGAATTCTGACAGTTGATAACGCATTGAATGTTGCAAACCTAAAACAAATTCTGTCAAGTGATATATCGCCAGAACCGCAAGATGATTCTAAAAACAAACTTGCAGCTGTCATGATAATCATCTTTGGTAAAGAACCAATGATACTGATGACAGAAAGGCCTGCAACTATGAATCACCATGCAGGAGAGATATCGTTTCCTGGTGGAACTTGGGAAAAAAAAGATGGAGATCTACTTGGAACTGCAATCCGCGAGACGCAAGAGGAATTAGGCCTTGAGATCTCAGAAACAATGGTAATTGGTCAACTAATGCCTGTGACTACACTGAATTCTGGTTTTAGGATAATTCCTTTTATTACAATACTTGACACCTTGCCAAATATTGTGCCAAATTCTGAGATTGCCTCGATCCTTGAAATTCCACTTTTT
>JAGWHQ010000087.1 GCA_028866655.1 Nitrososphaerota archaeon | reverse complement strand
GTAGGACCTTTTGGTCCTTTCTCACCAGGAGGACCTAGAATGCCTTTATCGCCTTGTAAACCTGGAGGACCTGTAGGTCCTTTGTCTCCGGATATTCCTTTGTCGCCAGTAATTCCTTTATCTCCGGTTGGACCCTTGTCACCTTTATCGCCTTTATCTCCAGTTTCACCTTTGTCTCCTCTTGATCCTTTATCTCCTGATGGGCCCTTGTCGCCAGTAATTCCTTTATCTCCGGTTGGACCCTTGTCACCTTTATCGCCTTTATCTCCAGGTGAACCTTGTGGACCTTTATCACCTACAAGTCCTTGAGGACCTGGCATGCCTTTATCGCCTTGTGGACCTGGTGGACCTTGTTGACCAATAGGACCTTGAGGTCCTGGTGGACCTGGGGGCCCTTGTACCCCTGGAGGACCCTGCGGACCTCTTGGACCTGGAGAACCTGGCGTAGGATAATAATATTCAGTGGAAGGTTTTGGGCTGGTCTTTGTTACTTCTTTGTGTGGAGGTGGAGATGTAGGTAATGTTCCCTCAATCTTAGGTACATTAAA
>JAGWHQ010000086.1 GCA_028866655.1 Nitrososphaerota archaeon | reverse complement strand
GACACTCTCTGCAAACCTAATCTCACCCTGATCTTTAAAACTACAGGTGGTTCTCCTGCATGTGTAAAGCCTGATACTGCAAATATTTTGATTAAACGTGGATGGGCAGAATCCAGAACCAGTGGAATATCACAAACTAGTAGGACAAATATACAAAATAACGATCCGTTTGGAATTACGGCTCTTGTTATTTATCACCCATTTTTAGGCTGCCTTTCGTCTGATTGCCCTCCTAACAATTTCTATCTCAAGATAAACTCAAACGCTACAGCATACCTAACAGGATACAACATTTGCGACAAAGATTCTTGTGTCAGAAACAATACTTTGTCTGTTTTGTTGCCAATCAATACAATTCTTAAGCCTAATTATGCTAGAATAGAGTTACCAGAGAATCTAAAGTGGGTTGATGGAGGTATGGTGAATATTCAACTTGAAGTATCACCTAATGCTGATAACAGGACGGCATCACTAATAGATCTTGGAAATTCGACCATAGTTTCATAGAAAATGAAGACTTGCTCATTTCTTTATGAATACCCTTTGCC
>JAGWHQ010000085.1 GCA_028866655.1 Nitrososphaerota archaeon | reverse complement strand
AGACTTGACAACGTACAAGATTATTGGCTAGACAATGTACAAATACAGGTCATAGACAGTTTTGCAAGCAAGGATGCTGGAATTACAACAGGTGCAATAGGAAAAGCGTTTGGAAACGATTCCAAGCTTGTAAATTATCTTGAATCAAAAACACAGCAAGGCAACATTGACGTTGCAATTAACGGATGGAGTTTTGAAGACTTTACAACTTTAAGCAAAGACCAACAGTCTGAGCTATTGCATGACTCTAAAGCCAAACTGTCAAGCTTGCTTGGCATCAGCCCATCAGTATTTATTCCGCCATATGAAAAAACCAACGACGATACATTTTACGCAATGGCAGACAATAACATCCATATCATGAGTAGATCATCAACAAAGATTCCATCAAACTTTACAGAAAAAATCCACAACTATCCTGCAACGATTTTCCCAGGAGTGTTATCACAGAACACCGACCAGAGTGCATTAAACGACAAAATAATGTCAAGCATCAAGGACAGCATACAAAATAACGGTTATGCTATAGCTACAATCAGCTTCCAAGATTAT
>JAGWHQ010000084.1 GCA_028866655.1 Nitrososphaerota archaeon | reverse complement strand
TTGCCTTTGGACCAATCTTTTTTCTTTCAAGCTCAACTTTTGGGGATACTGGAAGACCTGCTTTGATTAGGTTTGATAAAAGTTCTAGTCCTTCTGATTTTTGTATCTCTACTATCTGGTATTTTTCCACATTGAGTTGTGACAAGAGCAATTCTGAAAGAGACTCGAGTTTTTGTTTCTGGGACGGCTCGACACAAATGATTGCTTGGTCTAGCGGCCATCTGCGTTTTAATTTTCCTTTCATTCTTGCTGCAGCAGAAACAGAGACTGATTCTTTCATTAGGTCAAACGCTTCTTCAATTGATTCATTGATAAGCGACTGTTGTGAAACGGGAAAGTCTTCTAGCAGTATGCTATTTTTTTTGGAAAACATTGAGGTGTAAAGATACTGGGTGGTAAACGGGCAAATCGGATGCAACAAGACATCAAGTGTTCTTAAAATTTCATCCAGTGTTGCATAAATGGCAAGCCTCCTATCTCTTGCAGACTCGTCCTCTGTCCACAACTCTTCTCTTGTGATTGGAATGTAGACCTGGCTTACGGAATTGATTATAA
>JAGWHQ010000083.1 GCA_028866655.1 Nitrososphaerota archaeon | reverse complement strand
TGGATTACGTCATCGTATCATAAAAGCTTTATAGAAAGAGGTTCTGTCGGGTTATCGAGACCTTGATATCATGATTTAGACAAGAGAGATATCAATGGCAATGAAATCTATCGCCCAATCATATCAGCCAACCCGAGAACTACTATCAATGATGGAAACATTCAGACAAATGGTAAATCATTGCATCAGGATTGGTATTGAAAACAACTGTTCAACAATGAAAAAACTTTCAACGCTGTCATATAAACAACTGGCAGAATATGACATTATGTCATACTACAAACTAGCTGCAATATCTTCCGCATGTGGCAGACTTGCACAAATGAAAAGAGACATCAAGAAGGGCAGAAAACCAAAATCTCCATCCTAGAGGGCTTTTAGTTGAAGCGATAAGGGGAACCCGGATAACTTTCAGCCGATAATCCTTGGATGGAAGCAAGTTAGTTGTTGAGAAATGAAGTTTCAGGTCTCAACAAGTTAGCAGAACCTAGAAAAATTATCTAACAACTTTGAATAATCAAGAAAATTCAAAGATTAAGGTAAAATTGGGCACAAGT
>JAGWHQ010000082.1 GCA_028866655.1 Nitrososphaerota archaeon | reverse complement strand
CACTCAGCGACCATTGTGATTACAACGAACTTGTACAACTTGTAAAACAGTGCAATCCAGAAAAAGTCTATACCGTGCACGGATTTGTAGAAGAGTTTGCGTCAGATTTGGTCAAGATGGGCTATGATGCACAACCCCTGACTGAAAATGCACTAGATGATTATTTTTAAATACAAACCGCAAAATTGCAAACTCCAATTAATTTATCTTTTCTTTATTGAAATATGAGGGGGTGTGAATTGAATTGTTTTTTGATCTCTCCAAAAGATTCTTCAGTATTGTGTTTATCTCCTGGAGGCGGGCATTTTTTGCTGCAATCTCATCGAGCAATCTCTCTTTTACTTTGAGAACAAGTCTGTTTGTCTCAGAAACCACTTCGTTGATATCATAAGGCTTGTAAATTATGGCCGATGCATCAAGCTTTAACAGTTTTTTCCTAGTCTCTTCTGTTACATCAGCTGTTATCAATATGACAATGGCGTCTGGCTGTATCTCTCTTATTTTTCCTAGAGTGTAAAATCCGTCGGGATTTTCCATCATGACATCCAAGAATACTAC
>JAGWHQ010000081.1 GCA_028866655.1 Nitrososphaerota archaeon | reverse complement strand
AAAACCATGTTGTCCCCTACCGATTTGTGATCCTGCAAGTAGTTGAGCAAATCATTAATTTTGTTTATGGGGTGGCCGTCAGCCGCAATGATGATGTCACCTCCCAACCTATACTGCGTTCCGTTAATGCTCTTGGTTTCCTTGTACCCTTGCAGCCCGGCCTTAGCTGCAGAACTATTTGGGACAACGGTCTCTATCATAAAACCAAATGGTACTGGCAGGTTCAAAGTACTTGAAAGGTCAGGGTCTATGCTTATGCCGGTAATTCCAAGCCAGGGGTGCTCATAATGCCCGGTGTTTATGAGGGATGGCACTATTCGCTTCATGGTGTTTGACGGTATGGCAAAACCTACCCCTGAAAATTCACCGGTCTCCGACTGGATGGCAGTGTTTATGCCTACGACTTGGCCCTGCATGTTCAACAGCGGCCCTCCGGAATTGCCGGGGTTGATTGGGGTGTCTGTCTGAATTACGTCTGGAATTGAAAAAGAACTATTAGGTGGGTCAAGGAGCCTTCCCAACTGGCTCACGATCCCGGAGGTTATGGATCCTGACAGGCCAAA
>JAGWHQ010000080.1 GCA_028866655.1 Nitrososphaerota archaeon | reverse complement strand
CGGTGAAACTCCGTTGATAGTAGGACTTAACGAATCAGAAGTAAAGCCTGAGATTTACAAACAATTCTTCACGGCAAGTTACAATTGCCCTGCTATGTTTGATTTTACTCCAAAAATGAAGATAGTAGGATACTCTGGCATAATTTCAAAAACAATAAACATCGATGCCAATAACACCTCAAAACCATCTTCAGAACATGGTGCGCAAGATAATACACAAGTAAATAATATTCTTATTCCATTATTGTTTGGTATTCCTGTATCTATACTATGTGCGGTTGTTGTTTTGAAATCAAGAAAAAAGTAGTAAAAATTCAACAATTCTATTTTAGACCACTGGATTGCAGTTGACTAAAAAACATTAGGATCTAAGGTGAACCCATCCGCATCGTTTGAGGGGCGTTTCTCGTTCTCCGTCTATGAGAGATACATTTTTGCCGCTGGTAACGCGACCTATTTCAAAAAGAGGCACATCTAGTCTCTTTGCAAGCCTTCTGACTGCTTGGATCTTCTTTGCAGGAACTGTTGCAACTATCTCGTACTCTTCGCCTCCACAAAAGACA
>JAGWHQ010000007.1 GCA_028866655.1 Nitrososphaerota archaeon | reverse complement strand
TAGAGTAGAGAGTTAAAAGATTTTAAGGATAATAGGGCGAGGTTATACTGATTTGAAACTTGTTCTAAAATTTGGCGGAACTTCTGTTTCCTCTCCGCAAAATATACACAATGTTGCAACTCTAATAAAAAAACTAGCCAAAGAAAATAAAATCATACCCGTGTTTTCTGCCATAAGTGGAGTTACAGATGATTTAATCCGAATAACAAATCTGATCCAAAATAGAAACAAAGAAGCTGCAAGTTCACTTGCAAAGAAAATCATCAAGATGCATACTGATATTGCAGAACAATGTGTAAAGAATTCAAAAATAAAAAAAGACTTGCTCAACAAGATGAAGGCAGACCTTGATGAATTCCAAGATCTACTACATGGAATGTTATTACTTGGAGAAGTAACACCACGATCTTCTGATTACATGATCTCATTTGGTGAAAGATTGTCAATAAACTTGATTGCATTTACATTAAATGAAATGGGAGTAAAGGCAACACCTCTTACTGGAAAAGATGTAGGAATAGTTACAGATTCTAATTTTGGAGGTGCAAAGCCACTTATGGATACAACACGCTTGCATGTATCTCATACAGTAGAAAATCTTCTCCAAAAGAAAATCATGCCAATAATTGGAGGATTTGCTGGAGCAGATCAGCATGGTAACATAACTACATTTGGAAGAGGCGGTTCTGATTATACTGCAACTATAATTGCATCTAGTATCAAGGCAGATGAAGTCTGGTTAATGAGTGATGTAGATGGTTTGATGACAACTGATCCAAAGATTGTAAAAGATGCTAAACTGATCAAAGAAGTATCATACATTGAAGCAATGGAAATGGCATTGTTTGGTGCAAAATACATTCATCCACGAGCACTTGAACCACTTGTTGCAAAAAAAATTCCTTTACGTATAAGAAATACGTTTAACATTGATAATCCAGGTACGCTAGTTACTGCTACACCACAAGCTGATACGCAAAAGACTGTAAAATGTGTAAGCACAATAAGACATACCGGTCTAATTGATGTTAGAGGAGGAAGCATGGTTGGTGCTCCTGGTACTGCAGCTACTATATTTTCAATACTTGCAAAAGAAGGTATCAACATAATGATGATATCTCAGAGTCCATCGGAATCATCCATATCGATTATCGTAAAGAAGAACGACTTGGATAAAGCAGTAAATTCACTTGAAATGAACTTGCTTGGTAAAGTCATCAAAAAAGTAGATGTCACAGTAGATGTATCCATCTTGGCTCTAATTGGTTCTGGAATGAGAGGAATTACAGGTGTTGCCTCCAAAGTATTCACGGCTGTAGCAAAAAAAGGTGTAAATGTAATAATGATAGCACAAGGTTCTTCTGAGCTTAATCTTGCATTTGTAGTCAAAGATTCTGATTGTAATGCAGCAGTGCAGGCATTACATGATGAGTTTAAGCTTGGCAAATAATCGAAATTCTTTCTAAAAGCATATTTATGTAAATTAGATGTTCATAGAATATGAACAGGCTTTTACTTTTAGCAATTGTTATCATAGTTGGAGGTCTTGTAGCTTCATTATCATTATTCAACGATCATCTTGCTAATGCTGGATCAACAAAGAAGATCCAATTTACTCAAACAATTACATCCACACAAGATCCTGGAATTGGTCACAGCAACGAACAGATGGCAATAGTGTTGTCACCAAACACCGGTTCTATTTATGATGGAACTATTACATACAGTTCAAGTCTGCCTGTTCAAGTTGTTGTTTTACATCAAATTGACAAGAGTGATTCAAAGGGACAACCAGTATGGACAGTGGATGGAAATACATTTTATGCCGAGACAACAATTGATCAAAATTCAACTAGCGGTAGTATGGATTTTACAGGATCTGCAATCGGTTTTCATACAACAAATTCTAGTCAGTTTACCGTTACTGCAAGTGTAGATGGATGGATAAGAGTAACAACTCCTGATGTTGTTCAAGCTACCATAACGCCATTAACTGAAAATAATGCCATCAAACTAGTAGAAAGCACAATTCCAGTACAGATACCAATGCATGAGGGAATGGTCAATGGAAAAGCCGCTTATTACATCATAACTGATTCAAGCAATAATCTTGTAGCAAATACAATCTCAGACAAACAAAACTGGAAGGTTCAACTATCGCCTGTATTAGCTCATGTCCCAATTACATCACTTGGTGACATCTTTATCTTTACAAATGGAATCACTGGAAATGGAACACAAGGATATCAAAATGATGTATTATCATTTACACCATCTGACAAACAATACAGTCCATTAAGTAAAGTAATCAATGTATCATGGAATGTTGGACGAGGACCATTAATTCTCAATTCTACACAAGCAATTCTTGACGCAAACATGACAGGAAAAATAAAACTGACTGTTACTGATACAATTCTGAATACTCCCCAAGTAGTTTGGGATGGAGGGAAATTGAATGTAAGAACCGACAAGACATTGTCAGATCAGACATCATACCTGAATGGCCAAGTGCTCAATATTGATGTGAATAACATGACTGCAACCTTTGTTGGACATAGAGGATGGGGACCTGATGGAAAGACAATATACTATATTATTACTGCAGGGACTCCTAAAGGACCTGCTCAGACCATGGGAATTCAAGACGTTCCTTCACTTTCACTTCTTGATTTGTCAGCAAGAGATGTCTATGATTTTACTAATGGTTTACAAGGTGCGGGACCCTTTGGTTATCAAGAAGGAATCTCTAGTGCACAACTAGGAGATACTACTTACAGTCCTATCTGCAAAATTTCAATAATAAATTGGAACGATCCAAGCAATGCAAAAGTTTTAGAAAACAAAAATGATATTGATTATGAAAAATCAGCAGGAAATATCACAGTACAAGAAGCAACAGTGCTTGATAACAACTACATTCTTGATTGTCCAATTATAACTCCATAAAATCATCAAAAGGGATAAATTTACTTTGAAAATCTCTTACTGTACATGACCGGCAAACTGTTTATCGTAGGTGTAGGGCCTGGTCATCATGACCATATGACTTTTCGTGCAAAGCAGGCAATTGCAGAAAGTGATACAATTGTTGGTTATGAGACATATGTCAACTTGGTTGCAGATTTGATAGAAGGAAAAGAAGTTCACAGATATGCAATGACACAAGAAGTAGAAAGGGCACACCAATGCATCGATCTTGCAAAATCTGGAAAGATGGTGTCGCTTGTATCTAGTGGAGATCCGGGAATCTATGGAATGGCAGGTTTGATTTATGAAATTTTGGCAGAGGAGGGATGGGACAGAAAGGCTGGTCTTCAAGTTGAGATAGTTCCAGGAGTTTCATCGCTTAATTCGTGTGCAGCACTAGTTGGCTCTCCTCTTATGACTGATTTTGCTGTAGTAAGCATGAGTGATCTGCTTGTACCTTGGGAAATTATAACAAAGAGAGTAGAAGCAGCAGCTCAAGGTGATTTTGTTATTGTAATATACAATCCTGCAAGCAAGAAAAGAATTCATCAATTACAGGATACTAGAAAACTTCTTCTAAAGTATAGATCACCTAATACACCAGTAGCAATTGTAAAGGGTGCATTTCGAGAATCAGAAGAAATTGTTCTAACTGATTTGGAAAACATGGAAGAACACAATGACAAGCTTGGTATGATCACTACTGTGATAATTGGCAACTCTTCTACTTACATGTACAAAGATTTGATGATAAATCCTCGTGGTTATACATCAAAATATAATATTGTAGAACCACAGCAGACCCGAAAATAACATGAAATCAGTCCAGATTGGACTAACCATACCACAAGGATGGCTAGATGAGTTTCATACTGACAATCCCCATGAACAATTTCTGTTTTCAAAAAATGTTGCACTAGCTGCAGAAAATCTTGGGTTTGATGCAGGATATGTCTATGATCATTTTGTTTCTCATCCATCCAATAATCGCACCAAGACTTTTTTTGAAGCCTACACACTTCTTTCTGCAATTTCTTCAATAACATCAAAACTTAGGATAGGACAGATAGTTACATCAAATTCCTTTAGACATCCATCTCTTTTGGCAAAAATGACATCTACACTTGATGCAATTAGCAATGGTAGACTAGAGTTTGGTATAGGTGCAGGTTGGTTTGGATATGAATATGATTCCTATGGATACAAATTTGATAATCTAGTAACACGAGTAGAGCAACTTGACGAGTCCATAAAAATAATAAAAAAGATGTGGCAAAATAAAAAATCAAGTTTCACAGGAAAACACTATTCTATCAAAAATGCTATCTGTGATCCAAAACCCATTCAGAAACCACATCCACCAATTATGGTAGGTGGAGCAGGAAAAAATCTCATGAAGGTAGCAGCAAGACATGCTACTAGGTATAATCATCCATTTGGAACACCAAAAATTTTAGAAGAAAAAATAAAATTACTTGAAGAGAATTGTAAGCTAGTTAAAAGAAATCACAATGAAATAGAAAATTCTGTATTGCTACGAATCTTGATTGGTAAAGATAGTGATGATGTAAAAAATATTATATCAAAATTAAAAAAGAAAAATGAATCAATTGCAGAATTTGTTATACGTTCAACTGATAGCATTGCAGTAGGTACTCCAGACGAGGTAAGTGATTACCTGAAACAATATCAAAAAATTGGAATAAACTATTTTATTGTCAATTTCATAGGATTATCAAAATCACTTGATATGTTATCGCTATTTTCAAGAAAAGTAAGACCTAATCTCAAGTAGTTTTCTTTATTGCTTCTGAAAGTTCTTCTGTTAAGATAATTTTTTCTCTTATTGGCCTAATTATATCAGTTACATATTTGGAGACTGTGGCCTTTAGATCTGATGGATGTAATTTTTTCTCTGCAAAATCTACCTCTAAATCTTGATAGTTTGTATAGGTTACATTGCCGCCAAATTTAGCAGGACGCTCTACTACAACTTCATTGAATTCATGAAAAATAATATGTTTTGAGATCTCAAGTACTGGATTCTTATCTATAATTCCCTCTGGGCACCACGCTTTTTTGAATTTTGAATTGATCTCTTCATCTGTGTCATGAACAAATATTCCAGATGCAGATTTTGATTTACTCATCTTGCTTGACACAAAATCTGAATCAGAATCTGAGACAGGTTCTGGTTCACCTAGTCCTGCAAGAATATGGTGATGAACTGCAACTGGAACCTTCCATTTCATTTTTGGAAAGATCTCTCTTACAAGCATGTGTATTTTTCTTTGATCCATTCCAGCATGTACAATATCCAAATCCATTGTATGAATATCTACAGCTTGCATTGGAGGATAGAAAAGTTGGCCAAGATCAATCTTGTCCTTGTCTGCACTTCTTCCCATTATTGTCATAGAACGCATGGTGCGCTCAAGAGACATGTTCTTTGAGAACTTGACAAGGTCTAACCAATATCCTGTTTTTGATTCATAAAGTTGTGAGCCTTCCACAATCTCAACTCCTGGACAAAACATCTTGAATGCATCAGCATAGTATTTTGATACCATTCGTATCTTATCCCAGTCTCCGCCAAGTTTGTTGTTCAGGTAAGTGTGCCAGTCCGCCAAAAATACAGTGCACTTTACTCCAGCTTTGATAAAGTCATTTATCTTAAATCCTGTTAGTATCAAGCTACCCAAGTGCATGAAACCTGATATCTCAAGACCAATGTAGTGCTTGGGTTGTGAATTTGTGTTAAACAGATTCAATAACTCTTCGTCAGTTACTACTTCTTCAGTAGGTTCTCTTTTTACAAGTTTAATTTTTTCTGTTACATCCATTCCAGTCAGATTCCAATATGTTTGCCTATAAATTTAAGCATCAAGTTCTTGAATTGACTTTCTGGGACGCGTACTGAGATAAAATGCATGTGAACTTATCAGAAATGCGGCAAGAAACATCTTTGTTGCAAATATGAGATTCCATGGTCTACTTGGATCTGGATATGCTACTGTAAGAGAATCAATGTCTGGTGTTGCACCATTTATCATTCCTGCAGTGATTTGAGAGCTTAATAGAATGAAGTTGTAAATTGTTTCATAGAGCGTAACTATTGCTAATCCCACTAACATCAGTTGTACCATTGTGAGTTTCCATTTGGAAACAGTTACAGTTCTTTTCCAACCTATTCGTGAAACACAATACCAACTAATGATTGATGTAAAAAATAACCATGTTAACAATTTAGCAAAATGGGGGGTTGGAAATTCTGTCTTGACAAGTACTTCGCCCATTACATATGTGCCCTTGGTAGACCACTCCTGTATCATGGCATAGAATCCAAATACGGTAATGGAACACATTATGAACGCGCTAACATAGAAAACATACAAGAATATCTTGTAACTTGGATCATTTTCTTGTAGATGTACCTTCATTTGATCTCGATGTATATCTCCAAAATATAAGAATTGGTTTTAATTTAGGAAGTTTAATTATGGTGAAATTTTTCTATTGTGTTATTGAAAATTCCGATAAATATGCCAATTATCGAAAAAGACGAAATAAATGAAGTACGTTCAGTATTAACAGAGAAATCTCTTACAACTGCGGCAAATGCTGGAGGTAAAAGAGTACAAGAATTTGAACAACTTTTAGCCTCATATACAAAATCAAAATATGCAATAGCGGTAAATTCTGGAACGGCTGCACTACAAGCAGCACTTTATGCTCTTGACATAAAGCAAGGCGATGAGGTTTTGTTACCATCTTTTACATTTGTGGCAACTGCTAATTCAATTCTGTCAGTTGGGGCAAAACCCGTGTTTGTTGACATACGCCCGGAAAATTATACCATGGATCCAAGTGACCTCAAAAAGAAGATCACAAAAAAATCCAAGGCAATCATGCCAGTTCACCTATATGGAAATTTTGCATACATGGATGAAATTTCTGAGATTGCCAACATGCATAATCTTGAGATAATTGAAGACGCATGCCAATCATTAGGAACTACATACAAGAAAAAACAATCTGGAACATTCTCAAAAATGGGTTGCTTTAGCATGTATGCTGCCAAAGTTATAACCGCAGGAGAGGGTGGAGCTATAGTTACTGATGATAAAAATCTCTTTGAAAAACTGCGTAAAATCCGAAATCATGGAATGCTTCATGGTTATGATACTCGAATACTTGGATTGAATTTACGACTTCCAGAAATTTGTGCTGCACTAGCCAAAGTTCAGATGACAAAACTTACAAAATTCTTAGACAAGAGAAAAAAGAATGCAACAATTCTCAATGAACTCTTGTCTGATCTTAACATCATCTTGCCTGAAGAAAGAAGCGGTGTAAATGTAAATTGGTATCTTTATACAATTGCTACTAAAAATCGCAATAAACTAATGAAACATCTAAATTCACAAGGAATAGGTGCAACTGCATACTATTCTATTCCAGTCCACAAGACTCCATTTTACAAAAAATCTCTTAAGCTTCCTCTTACTGATTGGGCTGCCAACTCTGTACTTAGTCTTCCAGTGAATCCATTGGTCACAGAAAATGACTTGCATTACATTTCAAAAGTATTGCATAAATTGATTGCATGAATCTGATTGATGATATTGCAGGAGAATTATGTAGGATTCTTCTTCCAATAGAGGAAGAGGTATTTTTTGGGGATCCTGCATCAAACATTGCAGTTTGTACTTTATCAAGTATGAATCTACTAAAAGACATTTCAAAATCATCTATTATCAAAGAGGTTGCAATAGCTGGAAGATTATTATCTGAAAACAAAGGAATCGACTCTCTTGTAAAATCTATAACATCAAATGAGAAAATTGATACACTCATACTCTGTGGTAAAGACACACTTGGACACAAACCAGGAGATTCTTTACTCTGTTTGTACAAAAATGGAATGGATGTAAACCAAAAAATTATTGGTTCTTCAAGCCCTCATCCAATACTGACAGTTACAAAAAAACAAGTGTCAAAATTTCAAGGACAAGTAAAAATCATAAACAAAATAGGCCAGACCAGTATTTCACAACTAAAAACTGTGATTGAGACTCTGAAACAAACTCAGTAACCATCTATCTGTCTTTGTCTGTTTATCTGATTCTTTTTTTGATATTCTTTTAGAATATCATCTGGAGTCATGTTAAGCTCAAGTGATGCTTGAATTACAAAGTGCCAAATGTCTATTAGTTCTTCACGGGCTGCAGCTTCATCAAAAGGCGTAGGTTTTTTCCACCACTTCCAATTTGTGTTTCTCTGAAGCTCAACTGCTTCATGAATTATTGCTGTGCAAAGTGCAGAAACCTTCCCCTGAGTATCTTTTGGATAACGATCAAGATTCATCATTTTTTCAAGATTCTTTTGTAGACTGAAAATTGTATCTAGCTTATCGTCCATTGTTATATTTTTTAATTTGATATCTATAACCTTTTTTAGAAATGTACCATCTTTTTGTATCTGTCAAATCTTTTCTTGATATCTGATCTTTTCAATCGTGTAATTCCATATACTCCGTATTTTTCCACTGCAAATGAACCCATAACATTTCCATATACTGCAGCCTCTCTGATGGTTGAGGTTTTGGTACTGTTTTTGCTTGATAGATATCCTATCATTCCGCCTGCAAAAGAATCGCCTGCGCCTGTAGGATCTACAATATTTTCCATTGAAAAGGCAGGTGATGGAAATATGACATCCTCATAAAACAACAAAGATCCATGTTCGCCTTTTTTTATTATGACATACTTTGTTCCCCATTCCATGATCTTTTTTGCAGCCTTGATCAAGTTGTGGGTCTTTGTAAGCAACTTGGCTTCTTCATCATTGATTACAACTGAATCAACAGAGCCCATCATCTTGATAACATCATTTTTTTTACTTGATATCCAAAATTCTATGGTATCACACATTGAAAATTTGACTCTATCAAATTCCTTTAGGATTCTAGTGTTTTGGACAGGATCATTATTTGCAAGATATACAAACTCTGACTTGCGATATTCTTCTGATACAACAGGCTTGAAATCCTTCAATACGTTAAGTTCTGTCTTGTTGGTTGTACGCATACTCAGAGTTGAATCATAGCTTCCATCATACCTGAATGTCTTGCCTTTTGCATGAACTACTCCGCGCGTGTCAACAAATCTATCTAGTATATTTTGATAACTTTTTGGAAAATCCTGACCTACAACTCCAATCAAGCCGGGTTTAACAAAGAAACTTGCAGAGATTGCAGCATATGTTGCTGCTCCACCTAATGCATTTTTAACAACTTTTGTAGGAGTCCTTATTGTATCGTAAGCTATTGATCCAAATACGGTCAGCATACCCTTTTGCTGATTTTAGGAACCGTGTATAAATTCTCTGGCTTCTTGTTCTGTTGGATAATACGTGAATGGAACATTTACTGATATTATTGAGATTCCATACTTGCTTGTTCCACTCAATTTGACATTTGGTACATTATTGTCATTGTTATATTTATCAAGAATTGCATTATCTGCAGTAAATGGAGCCTGGGATGAAATTTTTCCCATAGGTGGTATTACAAGTGGTTGTAGTGTACCTGTACCTAGATTCTCATTGTTAATTGATATGACAAAATCTGTCTGTCCAACGTTAATAGGAAGCAATGAAGGATTTTTGAATTGAAGCGTCATATTGTATAGAGAATTGTCACCGCTTCTCTGTATTATTTTACTCTCAAGTATGGAGATGCTGAGACTAGTGGCAGACAGATACTGAGAATATCCAAATATTCCTACGGCAGCAACAGCACAAACTACTATAATTATTATCTTTGAGCGTCTTTCCACGCTTACAAATTGAAATATTCCCTTTTAGGACTATACGGAAAAAAAATCCAGATAAGTTGTGTAAATATTTTGATCAGTTTTCTAAGCTACTTAGAGCTAACAAAATAAATCAAGTAAATCAGGATTGAAAGTTACGAAATGGCAAGAATTAAGATAAAATACGGTCAAAATGAAATTGAAATAGAGTCAAAGGACTTCTATATAGACAATGAAAGCGTAGAACAAGTCATATGCAATCTAGCATCGTTTGTCAAAGATTCTACAAATAACAATGTTCAGTACGAATATTCCTATGACCAATCTCTGCCACAAACAACCGGACTGTTAAATTCCCTTAATGATGCTGAGGTTCACGAACCTGAATTTTCTACACCTACATTTATCGACAAAGATCAGATTAAAGGCAAAATGCAGGTACTAATCGAAGACTCCTTCTTTGATCAGGCACGAACTGTCTCTGAAGTAGTAGCACAACTACGAGAATACGGCTGGTCTACAATTCCTTTAGATGTATCAAAAACACTTGCAACCATGGCCTTTAGCCATGAACTTCAAAAGGACTTGCGAGAAAAACGCAGCTATTATTCCAAAGTAAAGTTGCTTGAAGTCAATTAGACATTAAATCCACACTTTTCACATAAATCAAAGACATCACCCTCCAAATGGTCAAAGTGCGTTTTGCATTTTAGACAGGTATGATGCATATCATAATATCCGTCTTTTTCAGTCTCTCCAACTTGTTTGGATGACAATTCCATGCTGCCACATTTTATACAATGACACCCACATTGCATGTGGCTCATTGATATTTTGCTATTAATAATCTGAGTTGAATTTTTTTTATCTAAGTATCTTTTGGCTTGAGTGTTGTCTTTGATCTAGTCTTTTTGACAATTATAATGCCGATAACTCCTGCTGTAATAATACCTCCAATCAAAAGGTATGTTGATGTATCATCTGGCTGACTTGTAGGCGTACTGCTTCCTATTGTGGCATTATCAAATGAACTAGATGGTGTACTAGTTTGTTGTCCTTGGTTTCCTGGTCCTCCTGTTATCTGAATAGTGCCACTTTTGGCTGGCTCAAATCCAATCCATGCATGTGTTGAATTATAGTGAAATTCTTGGTGCAAAGTTGCATTACCATTTAATGTTACATCATACGGACCAGATAGAAGATCCTGTGGCATTATCACAACGATTGGTACATTTGCCTTGTCAAAATTAAACGAGTATGATCTTAGTGATTCATCAAAAGCATAATTTCCAAGTCCTGATACAGTTCTTACTCCCACTGAAAAATTCTTTCCTCCCGTCTGAACAGTCTGAATGTTTACAGGTTCATTTATGACATATTGCAATCTAAATCCATTTCCGTGTTGGCCCAGACCGAGATTTCCAAGATATACAGGTCTTTCATTTGCCCAGACCATGTCAACTCCTTTTGGAAAATGAAATGCAGTGTAATCAGTGTCTTGTGGTTCATAATAGTTCCATCTCCATACTCCATCAGTATTTGTTACAGCGCCTACTAAATCATACTTAACCAAAGTCATATTTCGTTGTGAAACGTTAATGATGATAGATAGTGGTGTTTTTTGGATCTTGGCATATTCAACTGGATTGCCGTTGACATCTGTAACAGTAAGATTATTCATGTTGCCATTTATTGTATCAATCTGAATTGGTTTCAAATTTGCAGTAGAATTGATCTCATGTGTTACATGTGCAGTACCACTTTCATCAATGGTGACCTTGATGACTTCTTCAGGTGCAGCTCCCATGGATAATTGACCAAATGCTTGAGAGCCTGCAAGAACTAGTATTGGTATGATGAGCAGGCTTAGAAGAATTTTCAACTCTAATTTCCTATTCTGATATGCTTATGCGCACGATCTTTGCTTCCTGTTGAGGACAATCATTTTTGTCTCTTGGAAGTTTGACAATTTTATCTGCTACATCCATTCCTTGCAGAACTTGGCCAAAGACAGTATATTGCTTGTCTAGGAAGGTGCTATCTGTAGTTACTATGAAAAACTGAGAGCCTGCACTATTTGGATCCATGGCTCTTGCCATTGATACTATGCCTCTAAGATGAGATCTGGAGCTGAATTCTGCCTTTATTGTATATCCTGGTCCGCCCATACCCCAATTGCTCTTGTCTGACTTCTTTGTGTTTGGGTCTCCGCCCTGAATCATGAAACCAGGAATTACACGATGGAATAATGTTCCATCATAAAAGTTACTTTTTGCTAATTTGGTAAAATTTCTCACAGTTTCTGGAGCAATATTTGGGAATAATTCAAAGACTATGTTACCAAAATTTGTTTCAACGGTTGCCTTGGACACCTCTTGACAACTGATTTTTAATCATAAGAACTTTTCTCCACTTACTTCCATAGTGGGGTGGATGAATTACTAATTCTGTAAGATGATAATAAATTCGTAAAATAAAAACATTTTAGATAACAAATTTTTGTTTGTAAAATTTCTTCAAAAACTATGATTCTGTGATACAAACACACAATTCTATTTTTGTGTCAAAGTCAAACTTTCAAGTATCAAAAATTATTACCAAAAACATAGTAACAGTCTTATATAGAACATCTTGAAATTAAAATTCGTGAATCGTACTACTCAAAGCACAAGCATCAAACAAGCAATCAATGAATTGCTTGACAAAGGCCTTACAGATAAACAAGATATCTACTCCAAAGTAGTAGAAGAACTTGGGGTTCCAAGACCAACCGTAAGACGAGTAGCTAGAGATCTTCGAAACGAACTTCTACAAAAAATAAAGATTTTACAATCTGAAGTTCCAGAAATGGAGATCACTCAAGGAAAGACTACTCAAAGCACTGATTAGCATTTACCCCTTTTTCATTTTTACAAAGTCCTTTTTTATCTTGAAAATCTGCATTACTATTTATATTCAACCATCAGAGAGATAAATTCATGGAGCGTCAGTATGACACACCTACAATTGTAACAAGTTGTCTTGCAATAACAATGACTATAATGTATTTTGTCATGCCAGAAGCTACAAAGCAAATATTTATCGTTTTTTCAGCCATCTCATGGTTCTTGGTAGCCATATGCTGGCTCGCTCTGAAAAGCACCCAGTATATGCACAGATCTGAGGGCCACGAACACGTAGAAAAAAAAAAGCTAACTAGTCACAGCAGTGGCCAAACCCTGCAAATGACATCAAATCAAATTAGTCAAGCAAAATCTGAATTAAACGCTGAATTGAATTCACTTCGAAGTTCACTTAAGAACAAAGATGCAGAAATTGAGAGTCTCAAATCTGAGATATCGAATCTTAACACACTAGTTGAGATCGAGAAACTAAAAGTAGATCTTGCCGACCTGAAGACTTTGGCTGCAAAGGAAAGCAGTAAAAAGAAAAAATAACTACTTACAGTGTGCACAAACGTGCTTGCCATGATTTTCTTTACATGAAGGACAACTTATTGCTCCACCATAATGGCAGTCACATTTGCATCCATCGTTTAGCTTCTCTTCTGATATCAAGTGGTATGAATGTAAAATACGTCAACTTAATATTTAACAATACGGAATTGTTGGCATGAAGTTGCTAATCGGCGCAATTTTTGGATTCTTGATGCTCTTACTTCCAAGTCTTACATTACAAACATCTCAAGGTACAGAATGGAACCAGACTCTAGTGCCTGAAGAAAATGTTGTAGTGGAAAAAAGTGTTGTTTCCATGTATATTCCAGGAGATAGCAAATTACCATTTGGTTGCGTTTGGGGAACAGTACAAAATCCTGCACCAGGTTATCCTGTTGAAATCGAGATATATCAAAATGGAAAACCAGTTTATGTTGCACAAACCAATGTAAACAGTGACGGTTCATACCAACATTATTTCAGAGTGAAATCTGTAGAAGGTGACAAGGTTATCCACATCTTTGAGGGAAATTATACAGTAGACATCTTCAAATCAGTTGTGAAAAGTACACCTGGTACAACTTCAACCTAAATTTTTGATTTAAAATAAAACGGGCCCGGAGGGCTTCGATCCCTCGACCTGTAACTTAGGAGGCTACCGCGCTATCCATGTTTCGCGTCAATTAGACTCTGCGCTACGAGCCCAGAAAAAATCACACTTGGTAAGCATTTAAGCGTAATCCAGATTTGAGATGATCATCTGATGAATTTGTTGCCAATCAGGATCGCTTTCATTATTCCATTTTTCATAATACACAACATCTTTGAGACCAAGACGTGGTAACCAACCCGCACTCTCTAGATCTGGCTTGTCTGCAAAATTTGATACGTGTCCAAGACAAAGATAAGCCACAGGAACTACATGTTCTGGAATCTCAAGAATTTTTTTCAGATCATCATTTGAAAGTATGCTGACCCAACCAACACCAATCCCTTCTGCTCTTGCTGCAAGCCAAAGATTTTGTATCGCACAACAAACACTATAGATCCCTGTCTCTGGAATACTTGATCTTCCTATTACAAAAGGACCAAACTTTGTTGGATCATATGTAATGCATATGTTCACAGCACAATCTAAAATTCCTTCTAGTCTTAATGACAAGTACTTTGATCTTTTTGGGTCTTCAACAAGAGCAGAGGAGCGAATTCGTTCCTTGTCAAATGAATCTCTAACCTGTTTTCTGGTATCTTTGTTTTTAACTAAAATAAAATTCCATGGCTGAGAAAATCCAACAGATGGGGCATGATGTGCTGCATTCAATATGCGTGTAAGTGCTTTTTCATCAATTAGTTCTGAAGTAAAATGAGATCGAACATCACGTCTGGAAAATACTGCCTTGTAAAATCCATCCTTTTCCTCTGGTGAAAAATCACCAATCATATGATAGTCACTTGATGCATTGCATATTATTCTTGTTTTCTGATATTATTACTTCTTGGCATGATTATCATTTTCATATCTAACAAAGCCTATTTTCTTAAACGTTAATAACGTCTAGAGAAAGCTCGTATTCTAACGGGCCGGTAGTCTAGTCTGGTTAGGATACCTCCCTGACACGGAGGTGGTCGAGAGTTCAAATCTCTCCCGGCCCATTTCTTTTTATTCAATACCGTCAGTTACAATTTATGATAAAATTTACAATAAAAGAATCAGAATTTCTAAAGGAAAATGAGGGATGTAGGATAGCTACTTGTACAAACGATGTACCACATATTGCTCCTGTCTCATATTATTTTGAAGATGGTTTTTTTTACTTTGCAACTGACTATGAAACAAAAAAATATGCAAATTTAAAAAAGAATAACAAAATTGCAATTTCTGTAGACTTGTACTTGCCTGGTCAACACAAAGCTGTTGTTGTTCAAGGTTCAACCACTTTTATCGAAAAAGGCCCACAATTCAAAAAACTATATGAAATATTTTTCAAAAAATTTGCTTGGGTAAGAGAAGATCCTTGGAAAGAAGAGGAAGCACCATTTGTAAAAATTACTCCGAAAACTAAAATAAGTTGGGGGCTGGGCTAGCTATTAAAATTCAAATCAAAATCTTTGATAACTGAAGTCAAAAATGATTCTATAGTTACTTGTCCTTTTACCTCATATGTTACTGATTGATTTGTTGTTATGTCAGAATATTCCTTTGCAAAATCATCACTACTTACAAGATCAAATGTTGTAGGTATTGTGACATTACTATTTGCAAAAAGTGCAGGTCTTCCAGCTTCTGGAATGTCATCTGTTGTAAAGTGTCCATCTCCAAGAGTTTTTCCATTTGCATATAGCTGATAATTAATTGTAGCAACAGTCAATACAATCGAAGTAGGATTTTGAAGATTAAATCTTACATCAAGATGCGCACGTTTTTCGAGTTTGTTCTCATCAAGAATTTTGATGCTCTCAATTTTTACTGTTACTTTGTTAAGATCAGGCTGAAAAGAATCTGCATATACAAAGAAGAATAACATCATTGCGCCAAGACCAGCAAAACAGGCTAGTATGACTAGCCTTCCCGTATTTATCAAATCTAAAAGCTACGTGGTCTGTTCAATTAAAAAACCTTCGTCAAATGGTTTTGGATGATAATAGATTTTATTCGTCGACTCTGCAAATAGGATGATGGCACTTGTTGATGCACTAATTATGTGGGCACATCTTGTTGCAGCATCAATTTGGGTTGGTGGTTCCATATTCATTGGAATAGTTCTTGCTCCACTTCTTAAGACATTTTCAGATTCTGTAGATGGACGATTGTCAATAATGATTCGTGTAGGACGCAGATTCAACACAATTGGTGTCCCATCTCTTATCATATTGATCATCACTGGAATTTACAATTCTATTGGATTTATTGAAAAACCATCATTCATACTTTCCACAAATTATGGAATAGTTCTTCTCATCAAAGTAATTCTTGTAATTATACTGATAATCATATTTGCAATACACGTACGATTAATCCGTTCTGAGGTAGAAAGAAAAATCGAGTCAAAGACTCTAACTGGAGAGCATTTACAAAAACTACGTTTAAAAATTATTATGCTTGGCAGATTGACCGTGATAATTTCTATTCTTATACTATTGATGGCAGCACTTCTTCATTCAGGTGTCTGAGACTCCCGAAATTCTTACCTCAAAACCATCATCTAACTTTCCTATCCCATATTTGCAGCCAGTCATCTTTGCTGCAACAAAAAGATTTGTCTCCAAGTGTTTTGTAATCTGTTTTACTCTGTATGCAGAAGTTTCCTTTACAAGAGCAAGTGGAACTACTAGCATATCAGAAAGATGAAGGTCAACACCAAGATTTGATTCAATGAACTTCTTTGCAACTGATTCTCCAAGACTTTGTAAACTTTTTTGGTAAATACCATCAGAACCAGTGATTGAATTTACATCATGTGAAAATATCAACATTGAACATCCCGTATCTATTGCATTTTCTTCATTTATTGCAATTTCACAATCAAATCCATTTCTAATGAGAATATTTTCTGCAACATGCGCTTCTTTTTCTACTGCATCCTTTGGGATGTGAGAATAAACACACAAGATCTTGGCAGTTTTGGTATTTCTCTCAAAAAGTGATATTGGATTTGTATTTTTACAAGGTTGTATTTGGATATCAACCAGTCCTCCTCCTTTTGGATAATATCCACGCCTTTTGATATCTAACGTAAAATTAATTCCAATTCTAGCTAGCGCTTCAGAAAAAACATATTTTGTATAATCAGATGTAGGACTCCACAGAACATCTGTACCACCAATAATTGATAATTTCAAATTATTTCTCATCAATGAAACAGCAGGAATCAATACTTGCAAGACAAGTGGAATGCTACCTGCAGTCCCAATATCTTCTTGAAGATCTAAATCTAATCCTTGAGAAGGAAAAAACTTTAACGAAGTTGAATTCACATGGAGACCTTCTGTTCTGGCTTGGCAAATCTTTGACAATATTTTTACTCCAAGCAAATGTTGTGGTCTAAGACCTGGAACCTTTCTATTCTTTCGAATATTTTCTATTTCAACTGGTTTACCTGTGATTGCAGACAAGGTAATTGCACTTCGAATTATCTGTCCTCCACCTTCTCCAAAGCTTCCGTCTATCTTTATTGGTTCCATGATTAGTTCGTTTAATTTTAGAATCTAATTAATGATCCTGATTTTGTTGTGTTTAATTAAATAATTTCTGTGACTAGTAATGGTTTTTTAAACAAGTGCAACAAGATCTCTCCAATGGATGGTCTTCTAATTGGTAGGTTTCAACCATTTCACAAAGGACATCTAGAAGCAGTAAAAATTGGATTATCCAAGGTTGACAATCTTTGGATTGGAATTGGAAGCTCAAACAAAAGTCATGAAAAAAGAAATCCATTCACTGCAGAGGAACGAAAGGAGATGATTCTCTCATCACTTGATTCTAAAATGTTGGAACGTGTAAAAATATTCTTTGTACCAGATACTGGCGATCATGAAAAGTGGACCTTTCATGTTGACTCTATCGTACCGCCCTATGACATGGTCTTTTCAAATGACGAATTTACTATCACACTGTACAAAAAAAGAGGAAAAAATGTCTTTGAAGTTCCTCTGTTAAAGAGAGATACAATATCTGGAACAAATATTCGTGAGTTGATAGCAAGTGGCAAGGACTGGTCCGATCTTGTTCCTGAAGGTACCAAACAAGTGCTTTTAAAAATAGATACAAAAAGCAGACTGCTCAAAATTCTGTAATTATAAATAGCGGTTAACTTGCTTGCAAATTGGAGAATTTATTTGGAATATCTAGTCATGTTACCAGGACCAACAAATGTTCCGGAAAGAGTAACACGTTCAATGTTTACTCACATGATAAATCACAGAAGTAAAGATTTTGTAAAGTTGTATGTAGATACTATTGAAAAAAGTCAGAAAATTTTCGATACAACAAGTGATGTAGTGGCTCTTAGTGCATCTGGAACAGGTGCAGTAGAAGCCTCTGTTGTAAACATGATAAAGAAAGGTGACAAGGTAATAATTCCAGTTAACGGTGAATTTAGCAACAGACTCTCAACGATGTTAGAGTGGGCTGGTGCAAATGTTATACGTCTCACAACACCATTTGGAGAAAATGCAACTTTTGATCAAGTAAAAGAGGCATTTGACAACAACAAGGATGTAAAGGCATTCTATGTTGTTTGGAATGAAACTTCGACTGGTACAATGGTCAAATATCTTGATAAAATAAAAGATCTTACCGCAAGAAATGATTCCTACTATGTAGTAGATGGAGTTTCAATACTTGGTGGAGAAGAATTCCATATGGACAAATGGGGAGTAGATGTATGTGTAACCGGTGCACAAAAAGCACTTGCTGCTCCTCCGGGAATTTCACCAATTGCAGTTAGCCAAAAAGCAAAAAAATACATGATTGCAAATCCTCCTCCGACATTCTACTTTAACATGGCAAGATACTTCAAGTATTATGATGACTCTAAAGAGACACCATTTACTCCTGCAATTCCATTGCTTTATGCATACAGAGAGGCACTTGACATTATTCTAGAAGAGGGAATTGACAACAGAATTAAGAGACACAGAATTTGTTCTGATGCTCTTTACAGTGGATTGAGCACAATGGGATTGTCTCCATTTGCTAAAGAGGATGCACGTTCTACAGTTGTAATTGCATTAAACTATCTTCAAGGTCTAGATGACAAGACATTCAGAGGAACACTATCTGAAAAATTCCGAGTTTTAGTTGCAGGTGGATTTGGAGATCTAAAAGGCAAAGTATTCAGAGTTGGATGCATGGGAGAAGTAAACAAGTATCACGTAATGAGAACAATTTCTTCAATTGCATCTACACTTGATATGATGGGTCACAAGACAAATCCAGAAGCACTAAAAGTTGCTGAAGACAAACTCAAGTCATTATAATCCGTGTTAACTTAATATAAGGAATTCAAAGGATCGATCACGTTGACTTTTCAAAAAGGAACTTTAATTCTGGTAGATTATACTGCCAAGGTTAAAGATTCAAACGAAGTATTTGAGACAACACGAGAAGCTGACGCTAAATCAAGCTCAATTCATGATGCAAATGTCAAGTATCAACCAAGACTCATCTCCGTAGGGGAGTCATGGGTTCTAAAGGGTCTTGATGATGCATTAGCAAATACAAAGGCCGGAGACAAGCTCTCAATCGAAGTTCCTCCAGAGAAAGGATTTGGAATGAGAGATTCTGGCAAGGTTCGCATGATCCCACTTCGAAAACTTGGAGACGATGCAGAAAAGGTTACAGTTGGAGATACAATAGAGATTGATGAAAGAACAGGAATTGTAAGATTCATTGGTTCAGGCAGAGTCCAAGTTGATTTCAACCACAGATTTGCAGGAAAAACAATTGTTTATGATCTTAATGTTTTAAAATCACTTGACACAGACCAAGACAAAGTCTTGGGATTGCTCAAGCGAAGATTCCCAATTGAAGAATCAAAGATCGTCTTTGAGATCAAGGGATCTGCAGTTGATGTTACTATTCCAGAGGAAGCAATGATGATGGAAGGTCTTCAGATAGTAAAACGTGCAATTGCAAACGAGATCTTCAAGTTTGTTCCAAAACTAGAAAAGGTAAACTTTGTTGATACTTACAACAAACCAAAACAGGACAAGCCAGCAGAACAAAAACCAGCTGAAACAAAACCTGTTCCACCAAAAGCAGCCTAAAATTATAGTACACCAGTACTTTTTGCAAGCTCTATAGCTTTTTCTTCGTTCATTCGTATCTTACTAAGAATTGTATATCTTTCAGGTCTTAATGATTGTGCAATTGTCAGTGCCTTTGCAAGAATCTCTGGTTCTAGTCCAATCTCCTTTGCCTTGGTTGGTGCCCCGACATTTTTTAGCATCTGGATTATCTTCTTCCAGTCTTGGCCTTGGATCTTTGCAACAAGTATTGCACCAATGCCGCATTTTTCTCCATGTAGTCCAATTCCTGGCTTGAGATGATCAACTGCATGAGAGAACAAGTGTTCTGCACCAGAACATGGCCTACTGCTTCCAGCAATACAGGCAGCTACACCTGAACTGATTAACGCCTCTACAATCATTCTAACGTCTGGATTTTTTCTAAAATCTTTTGAATTATCAATAACTATCTTTGCGCTCATTGATGCAAGATTTGCAGCATAGGTTCCAAAATATTCCCCAACATTGTCTCTTGCAAGTTCCCAGTCTCGTACTGCAGTGACTTTGGCCATAAGATCACCACAGCCGCTTGCTAAAAGCCTCCTTGGGGCCTTTTTCAAAATTGCAATATCAACAAAGACCCCCAACGGTGCTGTAGCAATTATGGAATATGGCTTGTCTCCACGCAATGAAACAAAGGGACTTGCAATACCGTCATGTGAAGCAGAGGTTGGTATACTTACAAATGATTTCTTTAATGTAAACGCAATCATCTTTGCAATGTCAACAGACCTGCCTCCCCCAATACCGATTATCAAATCACTTTTGTCTTTTTTTATTTCATCAAGTGTCTTTTTTGCAGCCTCGACATCATTGCTTGTACTTCTGTGCCACACATACTTGATCTTTGAATCCGAAAGTGAAGCAGAAATCTTTTTGTCAGTTATCTTTCGTACTTGATCTCCTGAAACTAGAGAAACCTTCTTTGGTTTTGACAGGCCTACCAGAAAATCTCCTATATCGGAAATATTGTTCTCACCTATGAGTATCTTCCTTGGTAGCTCCATTATGTGAGAAGCCATGGTTTTCACTTGGAACTTGGTTATTTATCGATATCCTGAATAATCCAAAGTTATTTAAGCGGGTGATATGCAAAACGAAGTAATCTCAAGTTAGGAGAAGAAAGTTATTTGTCAGACTATATTGAACAACACACATACCATGGAACAACTACAGTAGGAATAAGCTGTACTGACGGTGTCGTTTTATGCGCAGATATGAGAGCAAGCGCAGGATATTTCATAGCAAATAACAATACAATGAAGATCCAAAAGATAGATCATCATGCAGGAATGACAATTGCAGGAGGCGTTGCAGATGCACAAAATGTAACAGACATGTTGCGATATCATTCAAACATACACAGAATTGACAAACAAGAGTATCTACCAATCAAGTCAATTGCAAGACTTGCATCGTTGATATTTTTCCAGAATAGATACTATCCATTTATCGCAGACATCCTCGTTGGAGGATATGACAAGCAAGGTCCAGCACTTTACAACATAGATATGTTTGGATCACTTGACAAAAAAACATACGTAACAACAGGAAGTGGCTCTCCAGTAGCATACGGTCTCTTGGAAAGTGAGTACCGTGATGGCCTAACAGTAGAAGAAGGAAAAACAATTGCCCTAAGAGCGGTAAAAGCTGCAATCACCAGAAACATTGGAACAGGTGATGGAATCAATGTAGCAATAATCGACAAGGACGGATACCGACTCTTGACAAAAGAACAGAAAAAGGCCATAATTACGCTTTAGTGATTTAATGCAAAGAAAACAAGCACAACGTGAACTATCTCCAGCCCAAAACATAATGGCAACAATACTGCAAAGTATTCCAAAAGAAGCTGATGTAACCAAGATAGATTACGAAGGCCCAAGAATTGCAATTTATACAAAGAATCCAAAATATCTGATGGAGCACAACGAAGTAATCTCCAACATGGTAAATGTAATCAAAAAAAGAATTGTTGTAAGAACTGAGGAATCAATCAGAAAGAACGAGGAAGAGTCAAGACAAATTCTAACTCAGATGCTTCCAAAAGAGGCAGAACTTGGAGGAACATTCTTTGATACTGCAACAGGCGAGATGACAGTGGATGTAAAACGTCCATGGCTTCTTAACAATCCTGATGTCTTTAACATGCCAGAACTTGTTTCAAAGACAGGCTGGAGAATACGAATCAGAAAAGCAACTGCAAGCCAGTCCTCTACCATTCAAACTATAAACTATAACCTAAAAATTTCTTCAACTGAGCGAAGCAAGCACCTAAGACAAGTAGGTGAGCAAATATTCCGTCCAAAACTCTCTGAAGATGCAGAGGTCTCACTGATGACACTTGGAGGCTTTAGTCAGGTAGGAAGATCATGCATGTTACTTACCACTCATGAAAGCAAGATCCTAATTGACTGTGGGATAAACCCAGGCGCAAAGAATCCCATAGAGGCATTTCCACGCCTTGACTGGCCAAACATAACACTAGATGAGATTGATGCTGTAGTAATCAGCCATGCCCACTTGGACCACACAGGCTTTTTGCCTGTCTTGTTCAAGTATGGTTACAAGGGTCCAGTCTACTGTACCGAGCCAACCTTGCCAATGATGAACCTAATCCAGCTTGATGCAATCAAGGTTGCAGCAGCACAGGGCAGAGTCCCAATGTATTCTGAGCGTGATGTCAAACAAGTCATGAAACAAACCATTCCATTATCTTATGGAACCGTCACCGATATCTCACCTGATATCAAACTAGTATTTTCAAACGCAGGTCATATTTTGGGCTCTGCAAGCTGCCACTTTCACATTGGAAACGGCAATCACAACTTTGTCTATACAGGCGATCTAAAGTATGGAAAATCCATGCTCTTTGAGAGCGCATCTTGGAACTTTCCAAGAGTTGAGACACTATTGATTGAGAGTACCTATGGTGCAAAAGAAGACATCCAGTCATCAAGAGAAGAAGTTGAGGGCACTTTCATTAGATCGGTAAACGAGACATTACGAAACGGCGGAAAGGTATTGATCCCAATTCCTGCAGTAGGCCGTGCACAGGAACTGATGATGGTAATCGATCAATACATGAAGCAAGGACAACTAATGGAAGCACCAGTATTTACAGAGGGAATGATCTCAGAGGCAACTGCAATACATGAATCATATCCAGAATATCTTGCACGAGAACTACGACAAAAGATCCTTGAGACAGACGATAATCCATTTGATTCTGAATATTTCACAAACATTGAACATTCTGATGCAAGAGAAGAACCATTGAGAGACGGTCCATCAATTATCATGGCAACATCTGGTATGCTAGAGGGTGGACCGGTGCTTGAATACTTTAAAAATATTGCACCAGTCCAGAAAAACAAGATCTTGTTTGTATCATATCAAGTAAACGGAACACTTGGCAGAAGAGTTCTTGATGGTTCAAGACAAGTCTCTGTTGTTGGAAAGGATGGAAAAATAGAAGTTATCAACATCAACTGTTCAACTGAAAAACTTGATGGATTTAGTGGTCACAGTGATTACAACCAATTGATGTCATATATTCACAGACTGCGACCAAAACTAAGAAGAGTAATTGTAAATCACGGTGAGCGACGCAAGTGTGAAAACTTGGCAAGCTCAGTACACAGGATGTTTAGAATTGCAACAACCTGTCCTCAAGTACAAGAAGGAATTAGATTACTTTAGATCGTACTCGGCTCTCCAAATCTTTACACCAGATGGAGTAACAATAATTCTTTCTTCACCGAGTCTTGCAATGTCTGCATCAGCATTTTTTGCAATGCTGTAAATTTCTTCAACTGCCTTTCTAAGCTCATCCACATTTTTTTGTGCAAGTGGGGTTACCCTGAGAACTAGGATCATTCCCTTTTTGATATCCTCCTTTACACTATGTACATCGCTATAGTCCCTCAAAGTTATCGCCTTGAGGTAGGTGGGAGCCTTTTGCTGCTGCATACCTTGATAGCGATCAACTCCCTCAAAAAGTCTTTCTAGTCAATTGCAATTCACAGATTAGCTTGCGTGACTAAATTCTATACTGTAGGTATTCTGATTCTAAAATCGAGCCAGTAGAAATCTCTGATTTTGTACCATTCTTTTCTGTCAGTACTATACTCTGTTGGTCCTTTGGTGCATCCGAATATCGTACTGCGATAGATGCAGCTAGTTTCAGATTTTTCTCAGAATCTTCTCCGCGCAACAATGAGATTGGACCAACATGATCTTTTGCATCAAACAAAACATCACCGGGCAATGCAAGAGCTTTTAGCATTTCATTTTCATCCTTGTGTCTTCCCACAATGAATTTTGTTTTTTCGTCAAATCTAAAATGTCTTCCAATCTTTAGAAGATCAATATCGTTTGTGTTTGGTGTCTCAGTGTGTTGAAAAAGATCTTTTGCCCTAACTGAAAATGCAGGATCAGTAAGCAAACAACCGCCGCCAGCATTTGGTGGGTTGTCAAAACCAAACTCTTGGGCCATCTTTAGCTGTTCTTTTCTTGAACGTCCGCGGATCATTCCAAGATTTTCTCTTTTTATCAATCCCTCGATCTCTGGTTTTGTTGGTGGCAATAATGCTGCAGAGAGTGGTCTTACAATAATTCCCTCAAGTCCTGACTCTTTTTCAATTGTTTTTAGTGCAGGAGCAAACTGACTCATCGGTCTTTGCCCCAAAACTTCACCTGATATGATAAATTCTGCGCCAATGTCATCCATTACTTTTTTGCCTGCCTTGAACATCATTGCTCTGCAATCAATACATGGATTCATTCCAGATCCAAAACCGTGTTTTGGATGTTTTAGCATGTCAATGTAATCATCTCCCAAGTAAACAGTTTTCAATTCAACACCTAACGAGTCTGCAGTCTCTCTTATTTCAAATCCACAACCTCTACCACAATCAAAATCACAAAATGGAGTCTTGATTGCAACAGCAGTAACATCAAATCCTTGGTTCTGCATCATTTTCACAGCTAGTCTACTATCAAGACCGCCTGACAATAATGCTACAACTTTCTTCTTCTCTTCCACAAAACCAGAGGGTCTTTTTCCAATATCTAAACCTTCCAGCAAATATAAAATAGCAAAGAGTTAGAATTGTTGTATTGAACCAACGCAGAAAAAACCTTTTGAAATATTGTAATGATTTAGGCTATGATTCCCTAGTTGCATTTGAACCTGAAAATCTATTTTACATGACTGGGTTTTGGGGCGAAGCAATTGGTATACTGGATAAAAATGGCTGTACAATTGTGTCCCCAGAACTTGAGATGGGCAGAGCAAAAGAAGAATCAACTGACTGTAATGTGGTCAAATCTGAGCGTGGAAAGGGTTCTCTTGCCACTCTAATCAAGATACTAGAAAAAAACAAGGTATGCATAGATAGCGACAGTTACAATATTGTAGAGAGCCTCAAGAGGTCTATTCCTGATGTAAAATCCTCAACTGATCCGTTTTATCGCGCAAGAGAAGTAAAAGATTCACAAGAGATTCTGGTATTAAAAAAAGCATCATCAATACTTGATAAAATGTATGAAGTGTGTGTAGACAAGATGGCAATTGGCCAGTCAGAGGCCCAGCTTCAGACTCTATTGATGCAGTTTGCAATGGAGCAAGAAATGTTTGCAACTGGATACAAGTCAACACTCAACCCATTGATCATTGCAGGCGGTCCAAATAGTTCTCTGCCACACGCACAAGTAACCAGTAGAAAATTCAAAAATGGTGACATGGTTGTAGTTGATCTTACCTTACGATACAAGGGATATGTCTCTGATGCAACAAGAACATTTGGTCTTGGCTCTGTATCTGCAGAGGCAAAAAAAGTCTATGAAATTGTACGCCAATCACAACAAGCAGGACTAGAGGCTGTCAAACCAAATGTATCCTGCAAGTCAGTAGATGATGCTTGCCGTAAAATAATTGAAAAGAAAAAGTATGGAAAATATTTCATCCACTCGACAGGCCATGGAATTGGATTAGAAGTCCATGAATTGCCAAATCTTGGTCCATCAAGCAAGGCAATACTGTCAAAGAACATGGCAGTTACAGTAGAACCTGGAATATACATTCCAAAAAAGTTTGGTGTAAGAATTGAAGATTCAGTAATTGTTGGCAACAAAGTTGAAGTCATGCACAAGTTTACAAAAGAATTGATCGTTCTATAGATGTAATAGAAATTTCCTATAGTAAATTTCTTATACAAATGTAATTCATTACATTCATGATTTATCAGATCTTATTTTCTTATTCTGTAATTATACATAACATAGAGATCTTCTAAATGGCAGACGCTTGGTCTTTCATCCTGGTATCAATACCTGTGATGCTAGTATTTGGAATGCGTCATGCCCTTGATGTTGATCATATCACAGCAATTGATAATCTAGTAAGAATGCATAATGCTACAAAAAAATCTAGATTGGTTGGAGCCGGATTTAGTTCTGGCCACATGATTTCAGTCTTGGCCGAGATGGTTTTCATCATATACGTGGTTGGAAGTCTAACAACTTCGGGCAATCTACAGTTTTGGGGGGGCATTGTAGGCGCAATAGCATTGGGTGCTATTGGAATAATCAACGTATATGCAATAAAAAAATGGGGAAAAAGTGGTGCTGCAATACTTGCAAGCAAGGTTCTCAACAGAGTTGGAATATTGGGTCCAGTTGGTTCTTCTTTTGTAACTGGCCTAGTCTTTGGTCTAGGTTTTGATACTGCAACACAGATTTCTGCAATAGCTTTGTCAGCAGTAGCATCAGCAGCGGTTGGGATTCAGACTGCTCTTATACTATCAGGATTCTTTGCACTTGGAATGATTCCAATTGACACACTAGACAGTGTTGTGCTCCGCTCTGCATTTTCTAGAATATTTGATACCAAAGGTTTCAGATGCATGGCATATGCACTGAGTGGCATAGCTATCATGGTAGCTTCATTTGAATCGTATTCCACAATAACTAATGTCAATATACTTCCAGAATGGGCAGGACCAGCCTTGGCAGTATCAATAATTGCAATATGTTTTGGATATGGCTTTGCAACAAGAAAAAAACAAAAACTACACCGCGATACAAAAACTAGTTCTGAAGAAAATAAACTCTAGAACTTTACAAAGATACTAGTCTATTCGTCTCTCGATTTCATTTCTGATAAATTTTACAATCTTGGCTTTAGTTTTCCATCCTGATTCCTTGAAAGTTTTTGAATCAACAGATATCACATTGTTGTAATCTGGATTTTCCCTGTATCGCTTGGTACCAATGTCATTTGCAATGACAAGATCGCAACTTGCCTGTGTTATCTTTTCTCTTGCTTTTCCTATCAAATCTTTTTTGGACATGTCAGTCTCTGCCTTGAATCCTACAAGAAAAACATCATTTTGGATCTTTTTGACATCATTTATCATCTTGGGGACCCGCTTTAGTTTCAGAGAAATTCTAAGAAGATCGCTATCAAGTTTAGTCTTGTGTGGCTTTTCTGGAGTGTAGTCAGAGGCTGCAGCTGCAAGTATTACAATATCTAACTTTTGCCTCATCTCTTTTACTAGTGCATTGCTCATCTCACCACTTGTCTTGACATGTATCACCTTGGCACCCTTTGGAGGAGTCTCTGTTCCAGGACCATAAATCAAGGTGACTTGGCACCCAGCTGAGACAAATTCTGATGCAAGCAAGACACCTGTCTTGCCTGTGCTCTGATTTGTAATTATTCTCACAGGATCAATATGCTCTATTGTAGGTCCTGCGGTGATGAGCACTTTTTTCCCCTTGAGAACAGGAGACGAGCCAAATTTTTCCAATATTTTATTTAATATCTCTTCGGGTTCTGCAGCTTTTGCCTTTCCTTCGTTAAACTTTGGAGAGATAAAGTCGACTTTATTTTTTAGAAATGCTATATTTTTCACTACGGCAGGATTTTCATACATTGCCTGATGCATTGCAAGCGCTATCACAATTGGAATTTTAGAGCCAAGACCTACACTTAGTACTGTAGATATTGGAGTGTCATCAATTCCATTTGCAAGTTTGCCAAGTGTATTTGCAGTGCATGGATATACAATTATGACATCAGACTGTTTGTAATCTGCAACTTTGATGTGTTCCAGGTCGCCTGTCAGTTTTGTAATCACTTGGTTCCCAGTTGCCCACTTGAAGTAACTTGGTTGTATCAAGTCAGTTGCAGCCTTGCTTGCAACACAGACTACATTTGCACCATGTCGCATTAGTAATCTTGCAAGCTCTATTGACTTGTATGCAGCAACACTTCCTGATATGCATAAAATGATCTTCTTTCCCGCAAGCCCAGTACCGTCAGAACTAACTATATCTAAAGAAGGATGTTTTTCAACCAATTTCTTTTTCCAACTTTTCAAGTTCTAATCTATCCATCGAAAAAGAGTGTTCTATTCCAGGAAACTTGCCTGATGTTACATCATTTTTGTATGATTCTATGGCTCCAACAATCTCAGAAGACAATTCGAGATATCTTTTTGCAAACTTGGGTTTTATTTTTTCATATAATCCCAAGACATCATGGACTACAAGCACCTGCCCATCACAGTCAGGTCCAGAACCAATTCCTATTGTAGGAATACTAATCGTATCAGAAATAATTTTTGATACCTCTCTTGTTACCATTTCTAGTGCGATACTAAACACACCTGCTTTTTCAAGTGCTTTTGCAGAGTCAAGTAGCTTCATCGCAGCATCTTTTGTCTTTGCCTGGACCTTGTAGCCCTCCTGAAGTGTTGTAGTTTGAGGCTGGAACCCAATGTGCCCCATCACTGGTATGCCAATTTCTACAATTGCATGTATGGTATCTTTGATCTCAACTCCACCTTCTAGTTTTACCGCATCTGCACCTGATTTGATTAACCTCCCCGCATTTTCAATTGCCTGTGATTTACTTGACTGGTATGACATGAACGGCATGTCTGCAACAACCAAAGCATTCTTTCGTCCCCTTGAAACTGCTTCTGTAAAAAGACACATCTGGTCCATTGTAACAGGTATCGTATTGTCATATCCTAACATCACCATTCCTGCACTGTCTCCTACAAGCAACATGTCTACTCCCGCCTTGTCGCAAAGCTGCGACGTGGTGTAATCATATGCAGTAATCACAGTAACTTTACTAGAATTTTTCATTGATAAAATATCTCTAACAGACTTGGACATTTGCTATCTTCCTTAGGTTTTTTCGCATGATTAGAATAGATTTTTTCAAATTCTTCTTGTTGTCAAATTTTGATTCCTCTTCTAGATCTTCTTTTGATAGTTTTTTACAAACAGTAGCCAGTATCTTCATCCCGCGAATTACGTTATCAACAATGGTTATGTCTGCAGTCTGTGCAGTACGTGACATTGGGTTCAAGTCAAATGTAATGACATTTTTTCCAAATTTCTTTAGCGCAATTGTCCTGTCTCCATCTTCCAGTGGTACCAGTACCACATCTGCAGAAAATATTCCTCGCTTGTCCACTATTCTTCTTGCACTGTCTAGTTTTGGAATCCTTTTTGCAAATTTAGAGTCAATTCCTAGTACCTCTTTTGCACCGTTTTTCCTGAGTATTTTAGAAATGGCTCTTTTTCTTTTTTCACTTGAATAAAACAAGTTTACCTCAATTTTTGCGCCAGTGATTTTTGATAGTTCAACAATCTCTTTTGCACAAAGGGCAACAAAGTTTCCATTTACTGATATTACAGGTGATTTTGCCGCAAGAAGAGCCCTTGCAGCAGCCTTTATTGCCTTGTGAGAGGTTTTCGTAGTCTTTTCACCTATGAGATAATCAAACATCTCACCCCTACCATGTGCCAAGAGGCCTTCTTCTACAACAAGGCCTTCCCTGAATCCATGGACAAGTTTTTCCCGGATGTAAAGAGATGTGGCTCTTGGATGTGTCTTTGGAATCAACACTAGGAGACTCTAGCTCCGCTCTTGTCAATCTCTGTCTTGATTATCATTCCATCATATTTTTTCAAGATTTGTATCACTTCAGATTCTTTTGTCTTTGGTACTAGCGTGAATATAGTCTCTCCAAACATTGCAACACCTGACTTGAATCCATTTTGGGCCAAATCATCAATTACTTGCTGCATCTGTTCTGTAATTACATGAACATATTTTGCAAACTCTAGTGACATGTCCAAAAATTCCATCTGATCTCTTGACTTTAATAATTTTGTAACCATCTTTCCTCCAAGACCATTAATCTTTGAGAGTTCAGTCTTGATGAACTGTTTTGTTGATATTGGAGAAAAACAAATAACAATTGCAGAATAATCTGTGTGAATCTTTTGCAGGCTTCCAATTCCTGGAGCACCATGTTTTGTTCTTATCTCAAATCCACCATGGTACGATGACAGTACAGTTCCAAGTCCGGTTTTACAGTGGATCTCTGCATTGTGTGCAATCTGTCCTATCCTTGTTCTGGATAGGTTTGTAGCAAGTGCCTTGTTTAATGCAAAGGCCAAACTGAGTGCAACAGCGCCGCTTGAACCAAGACCATATCCAACAGGAATTGTGGTACTGTGTTCAATCTCTAAAAAATAATTTTCTTGCACGATTTTAAAAAATTCCTTGACTACAAATTCTGAAACCTGTGTGTTGTCTGACTGGAATCCTGTAACTGTTATCTTAAATCCAGGCTTGTTAGAGCTTGTCACCTTGACCTTTGTTGTAACACCTTCCTTGATGCAAAATCCTGCACCAATTGACCCCTTGTATTCTGGCTCTTTTGGCTCTACTTCTGCCTTGAAAAATCCAGTAATGTGGCCTGGCGCAAAGGCTACTGCCTGCATATTTAGCTTAAACTTATCAGAAAATATAAAAATGATCATTAAATTATATAAATTAGTATAAATTGACTAAATTCATTCGACGCCTACAAAGGATAGGAAGCAGCATCTTGGTCTCACTGCCAATAGAGTGGGTCCAAGCAAACAAACTTGAAAAAAGTGACGAGGTCGAGATTGAGACAGGCTCTAACAGCATTTCTCTTACTCCAACTGGTGGAAGCAGGCCACCAAATGAAGTCGTAATATCATATCCAATATCAAAACAAGAAAACATCAGCGCCTATGTCACCGGTGCATATCTTCTTGGGTTTGATATAATCAAAATCAGCGGAAGATCAACAATTTCAGTAGATGACAGGGAAAAGATCCGTGGGCTGATGCGAAGACTGGTTGGAATGGAGATAGTTGAAGAGGATGCGTCAAATGTAAATGTCCAATTTCTTCTTGATGCAACAACACTAAGCCCAGATAAGATACTAAAAAGAATGAGCTCAATTGTACTTGGAATGTTTCGTGATACAATATCGTGTCTTACATCAGATGATAGGTCTGTACTGCAAACAATGACAAGCAGGGATGATGAAATAGATAGACAATATTTCTTGCTGGTGCGATTGATTCGAAGTGCAATGGTTGACAAGAAACTTGCAACTGCATTAAACTTGGGAAATATTGACATACTTGATTACAGGGTTGCAGCAAACTTGTTAGAGACTGCAGGTGATATCATTACAGATCTTGCCCATTCAATATCTGAATTACCAAAATCTAACATGAAAAAACTATATGACGCAGCAAAAGAGATAGAAAATGTACATGAGAAAGCAATTACATCATTTATTGAAAATAACCGCAAGTTAGCAATTGAGGCAATCACACTGCATCGAAGCTATCAAAAAAAGATTGCAACTGTGGGCTCGTCAATTGATCCAAAAAAACAAGGATCAATCCAGCTGCTAAACTTGGTATTTACATTTGAAAAACTATCTAGGTGTTGGGCAGATGTTGCTGATCTAGTAAAACCAGTTTACACATGATATTTTTTGTTGATTGCAAAAGTCAAGACAGCACAGATTGTTTTTGAATCTGTAATCTTGCCTGTTGTTATCATCTTGAGAACTTTATTAAAATCAATTTTTACAACAGACATTATCTCATCCTGGTCAAGTTGCAAGTCTCCTGCTTTTTTTATTCCAGATGCTACATAGCAATGAATGATTTCGGTATTGTATCCAATGGATGGATAATACTTGATCAAGGGAGCCATCTTCTTTGCAGTATATCCAGTCTCTTCCCGTAGTTCTCTGTGGGCACATTTAAGGGGCTTTTCTCCCTTTTCAAGCGTGCCTGCAGGGATTTCAAGCACATATCCATGTGGAAATCTATGTTGTCTTACAAGCAATATCTTGCCGTCCTCTATTGCAAGTATTGCAGCAGCACCTGGGTGCTCTATTACTTCGCGTGTAACCTTTCTCTTGTTTATTGATAAAGTGTAAAGACTAAGTGAGAGAACTCTTCCCTTGAAGACATTTTTTCTCATTTGAAAAAATTATACGACAATTATGTTATGAATGTATCTCAGACATTAAATGCAACTTTTTTGATTTCTTGGCCATCATGATTGCATTTTGAACCCACTTGTTCTGGAATGTAATTTTTTTTGGAATAAACAAATCTACTGAGAGTATCTCTTCTATGTGAGGTACCTTGGCAGAAAGGTCATCCATCTTGTAGATGTTGTCAGTATACATGAAAAGAACAATCTGGTTCATGTGCACAAATGGCTTTTGCAAAAATGATCCAGAAAATGTCTTGTCAAGTTTTGCCAGAGTCTTTTTGATATCTCCCTTGACACCAACCAAAATGGCAAATGGAATAAACTCTCCCATATTTTTTGGGTTGTAAATTGCAGTAAACTGGATGGCTTCATCATTTTGTAATTTCTCAAGTGAGCGTGCCACAGTCTTTGTAGAAAAACCAGATTTTTCTGCAATCTCTTCTATCTTCAAACGTGGATCTTGTAGCAAAATGTCAATGATTCCAATGTCTGTCTTCGTAAGGTCGGACCGTATCTCAGGATTTTTTGCCTCAAATATACTCAATACTCTAATGTCTCGCAACAAGTTTTTTGCAAGCTCCATCTTTTGTGTAGGATTTTCCTTTACCACAATACTGCATACAGTAACTCCTCCAACACATGGCACAACAAAAAATAGTTCTCCCACCAATCCTATTTTTTGTATGATATCATCAATCTCTTTTCCAGTAACTACAAAATATAAAACACTAAACCCTAATACCGGCGGTTCAATTTTTAGAGCAAATTTTTCAATTATTTTATTTTCAATCATTTTCTGAATTCTTGATTTTACTGCAACACCTGAAATGCCAATCTCATTTCCTATCTGCCTGTCAGACTTTCTACAATTGTTGAGCAAATGTGAGAGAATCTGTCTATCTAATTTGTCCATTTGTTATACTGTTGCTCCATCAATTATAGCAAATCGAACATGTATTATATATTATTGTCTAATATGATAAGTATATGCCTGTAAACATTAAATATCAGACTAATTCTTGATCGACTGTGGATTATAGGGCACAAATCGGTATCAGATTTATCACAAGGCGCAGGGGTAGCCTCATTGCAGCAAGTCTTGCAGTCGCAATTGCAATACTTGTGGTCCAGGTAAACTCTGTCATATTCCAAGGGTTGTATGATGCAATAGTCCGTGATCAAATCAATTACAGATTTGGCCATGTATACATTACAAGACAAGAAGACTTTATCACAAAATCAGATTTTGTGTTGATCAATTGGCTTGAAAGAATTCCATATGTTCAAGCTGCTGCTCCAAGAATTGATTCTGAAGCATCAATTAATGCAACAATTAATGGACAGTTGATTCATGATTATTCAGTTCCAGTAATTGGAGTTGATCCAGTTTTAGATAGAGAGGCATCTACAATGTATCAAACTGTAGGTGTTGGTGGACAATACGTCACATATAGAAATTCAGTTGTACTTGGAGCAATTGTAGATAGGGACCTTGGTTTTCCTCAAGTAGGCGACACTATCAAATTAAAATTCAAAGACCAATTCGGCAATGACGTTTTGCAAAGGTTGACTATTGTAGGAATAACTGCAACTGCAGGTTCAGTTGGTCTTGATAATAGTGTTATAATGAATATAGATACATTGCGTGAAATTTTAGATAGACCACACCAAACACAATCAATTCTTGTTAGACTAAACGATCCAACAAAGGATAATGATGTCAAGGCTCTATTTCTTGCTGCATTTCCATCAAATGCTGATAAATTCAAGGCACAAACAATTGAAGAATCAGCAGAGCAAACACTGAGTGGATTTAGGTCAGGTATCGCATTGATTAATCTAGTTGGTTATTTTGGCATGATGTCATCTGCATTTGCAGTTGTTACAATACAAATGATGCAAGTAACAAGCAAGACAAGAGACATTGGTGTAATGAGGGCAATTGGCGCAAAAAGAAAAGATGTACTGCTAGTTTTCATATTTCAAGGAATGGTAATAGGTGCAATAGGAGCAGGACTTGGTACCGTAATGGGTGTATCCTATACGGCATATGCAAAGGAGACTCATATGACATTTCAAGGAAGCTTGCCACTTGAGGTAAAGTACAACTGGACAAGCATAATCCAGACTGATATCATGGCATTTGTGCTTGCAGTAATTGCATCAATCTATCCTGCATACAAGGCTACCAAACTAGAACCTGTGGAGGCAATGAGAGTTGGCTGATTACGTATTAGAGGTAAAAAATGTCGACAAGGTATATGGTCAGGGAGAGACCGAAGTCTATGCACTTAAGAATCTGTCATTTAGCGTCAAGCGAGGCGAGTTTATGTTAATTGTAGGAAGCTCAGGCTCTGGCAAGTCTACCTTACTTAACATGATTGGATTGCTTGACAGGCCAACAAGGGGCAAGGTGATAATTGATGGAACCGATACATCAGAACTAAGTGACAATCAACTCTCAACATTTAGAAATTCCAAACTTGGTTTCATATTCCAGTTCTCAAATCTTTTATCAGATCTTACTGTCCTTGAAAATGTTACACTGCCAAGAAAGATCCAAGGGACCACACACAATTCTGCAGACGAGGCAAGAACATTGCTTAAAACAGTAGGACTGGAGACACAGACTCACAAGTTTGCAAACCAAATCTCTGGTGGACAGGCCCAGAGAGTTGCAATCACAAGAGCACTGATAAACAAACCAGCTGTTGTACTTGCAGACGAGCCTACAGGAAACTTGGATTCAGTATCTGCTGAAACTACGGTACAGCTTCTAAAGTCGCTCAATAGAAAACTCTACCAGACATTTATCATTGTAACACATGATAGACACCAATTTGGCGAAGTGGATAAAGTAGTAACAATAAAAGATGGCAGAATTTTAAAAGAAGAGATGGAGGCAAATCTAACTTGATCTACAAGAGTATCATGTTACTAACAATCTTGCTTGCAGGTCAAGTCATAATTCCAAGCTATGCTCAAGCACCTGAACAGCTAACACCACCCGAGTCTCCCTTTGAGCATGGATTCAATGACGTGAAACTTCTTGACGCATACTTTGGACCTGCCGGACAAAAAATTGAGGTAGAGCCAGGAGACAAGAATGTTCCACTTACTATCGTACTATCAGATGTTGGCACAGAGGATATCTCAGGAATTAGCGGATTGCTTAGCTTGCCTGCAGGATTCTCAGGGGCTCTTGCAAACAATGGGCTAATCGAGGCTGACAACACCCAGACAGCTACTGCAGGCCAGTCATTTACACTTACATTCTTTGTAAACGTAGACAATACCGTAAACGTTCACGATTATTCAGGAACAGTCAAGGTAACATATTCAAGGGTGAGAGAAAATGGTGCTCGCACAGTATTTTTAGATTTTAATTTCAAGGTCACAGGAAAAAGTGTAGTAAACCTCAAGGCAGCAAATCCATTTCTTGACCCGGCATCAAACAACAACATGACAATTGAGATCTCAGATGCAGGTACTGCACCACTAAATGATGTTGATATCGTCATTCAAAGAGATCAGACTGGTGCTACAACAACTGATACAAGTAACCTACAGGGTATAGTGCTTGACCAGAACCACTGGAAAGTAGGTACAGTCCAGGCAGGATCGTCTAATACGTTTTCAATCCAATCTTTCATTCCACAAAGCGTTGCAGGGCAGACAATACATGCACCATTTACAATATCATACTTTGATGGACAAGGAAACCAAGTTAGCACAACAAGGACAGTTGACTTTATTGTGGGACCAACAAGTTCTGTATCGATAATAAGATTATCATCTCCGCAGTATCTATTGACTGGAGTTATGCAAAACCTAACACTAGGAATTGAAAACTTGTCACCATCAAAGATATCTGACATTTCAATTTCAATCACGCCAAACTCTGACAATCTAAAGATATTAGAGGACAACAAGTGGTCCATACCAGAAATAAACCCACTTGAAAAGACTGACTTGGTCATTCCAGTCTATGCAGATCAGAGCATTGAGGGCCAGGCAGTAAACTATGAAGTTGATACCCAGTATACAAGAGACGGAGCTACAGTAATTGAAAAACAAAACTTTGCAACCTACATCAGGGGAGTAATTGACATTTCACTTCATGATGTAGGTGTAACAGATATTGCAGGAAAGAAGATGATAATTGGTAATGTACTCAACCAAGGAAATGTAAAGGCTGTCTTTGGCCAGGTTGCCGTATCATCTGTAGATAATAATATCATAAAACCATCTAACCAATACATTGGCGATATTGATATTGATGCACCAGTGCCGTTCAATATTCCAATAAATTCTGATACTGTACCAACAGGTGATCAAAAAATCCAAGTCACACTTACCTGGAAGGATACACTATTGCAGCCACATACAATAACAGAAGTTGACACTGTATCATTTGGAACTCCTCCAGTTCAATCAAGTAACAGCATTGGCATTAACCAACTACAGATAATCATACTTGTTGCAATTGCAGCAGGAATCGGTGGCATAGTGTTCAAGGTACGAAAGAAAAAGATTGTACTTGAAAAGAAAATTGAAGAATCAAGCTAAGGGTATATTTACTCGAAAGGCATTTTTTTAGACATGATATGGGATGAAATCGAGATCCCAAAAGAAGTTCGCCATTTTATGCTCGAAGGAGCAGAGGAGACAGTACTGGGTCAAAAAAATGGTGCAAAAAAACAGTATCGTTATGGTAATCTACACATCAGGGAATATGATGACAAGTATCTAGTCCACATGGACAAGGTAGATCCAAGACAAGATCCACTTGGCCATCTTATACAAGATGCTCCAGAAATTCTTGTTGGCATAACAAGCGGCTTGGTTGCAGCAAAAAAAGTTTCATCAAGTGTTTACAAATTACAAAAAGACATGCCATTTGCAAAGAGTACATCTATCTTTGCAGGACTTGTGGCATCGGTACTTGCAGGCTATGCAGGATATGCCATTACAAAAAAACTAAAAGAGTTCTAGGGAGGGAAAGACAAATTACGCGAACAAGAACAATTCAAACCTTCATCAAGCTCATACCGCTTGTACTTGCATTACGAAAGGACAGAAGAGAGTGGGTAAAAAAACAAGGAAAAAATGTTGACCTCAAAAGATATCAAAAAAATGCACGCAAGGCACTCCAGACATTTCTGTCTCTTGGTCCAGTGTATATCAAGTTGGGCCAGTGGCTCTCGTCAAGAGCAGACATTTTGCCACAACCATATCTTGAGGAACTAGCAAAACTCCAAGATGAGGTACCTGCAGAATCATTTGACAAGGTAAAACCAATCATAGAAAAAGATCTTGGACCAATGGATGAGAATTTTGATTTTGTTGACACTAGTGCTGTATCTGGTGCATCACTTGGGCAGGTCTACAAGGCAAGACTTCGAGGGCAAGATGTAATCATCAAAGTCAAAAGACCAGGAATTGAAAAAGTTGTTGAAGAAGACATACATGTACTCAAAAAAATAATTCCGTTTGCAATGAGATTTGTTGATCCAAACCTACGATATTCTGCAGAGGCAATGCTTTCACAGTTCATTGAAACAATCAATGAGGAAATGGACTATCGAATCGAGTCCCAGAACCTAAAGACAATCAAGAAGAACATGCAGAACTATCCAAAACTGATAATTCCTACCATAATAGATGATCGTTCAAGCAAAAACATACTCACCATGGAATATCTCCCTGGAATAAAAATAACAAACGTCAAGGCACTTGACGAGGCAGGAATTGACAGGGAGCAACTTGTAGTGCGTGCCCATCGAGTCTTTTTTACAATGTTACTAAGACACGATCTATTCCATGCAGACCCACATCCTGGAAACATTTCAGTGACAAATGATGGTTCTCTGATACTGTATGATTTTGGGATGGTTGGAAGACTAGACACCAAAACAAGATTGAAGCTAATCAGACTCTATCTTTCACTCATCGAGCGAGACCCAACAAGGACAGTATCTGCAATGGATGATCTTGGGATGCTCATGCCAGGATATGATAGAGCAATAATAGAAAAAGGTCTTGCACTCTCGATTCAAGCATTTCATGGAACCAAAGTGGACAGGATGGAAGTAAAAGCACTCATGGAGCTTGCAAACAAGACGATGAGCAGATTTCCATTTAAGCTACCAAAACATCTTGCACTCTACATGAGAATGACTTCGATACTTGAAGGAGTGTATCTTACACACAAGGTAAATTTCAGATTCATCAATGTACTACAAAATATTTTAGAAGAAGAAAATATTATACGCGATGCATATGTGGAAGAGCTCAAGATATCTTTTGGCAGATTTGTAAAATCAATAGATGCTGCGATTGCAGTGGTTCCAGAAATAAGACAATTCATTGAACAAAATAAAAATATGCAGACAAACAAACCAAAATCACGGACTGTTCTGCTTTCAGGTACCATACTTGCAGCTGCAGTCTTTGTTGGTTCCACCATATTGTATTCTACAAATAATACAATTGGAGAAATTGGAATGATAGGCTCCGCTGTTATAATGGCTATTTCTATTGCATTAAAAGAACGCTAGTTATTCTATTGCAATATTTTTTCCAGTCTTTGTAGGTATTGTAAGAGTTAGCACACCATCACGATATTTTGCAGATGCTGCTGGATTTTCATCATCTTTTACCTCAATTGGTAATCTTATCTTCTTGTCAATTGAGCGTGGTCTCTGTCTCCAGATTACTGTACCCTCTACTTCGTCTTCTCTTGTTGCTACAATTGAGAGAATGTTACCATTGAGTCTTAGTTTGATCTCTTTTTTATCAAATCCTGGCATGTCTATTGCTACCACCAGACTGTCATTTTGCAGTATCATATCTACTGGAGGGAGAATAAACTCGTAGAATTCGCGTGACTTGTTGCCTATTTCTTTCATAACTTCTTTTACCATGTAATAACCAATACCCATGTAGTATCATTTAGTACTTTTTTGATTATTAAACCTTAGTCAGATTAGCTTTGGAATACTCGCACGTTTTATCAAAGTGACAGGGCCGCCAAATTCACAATTTATCTACTGCCCTATTTAATAGGACTCTGATGATTATTGTCATAGAGGGCTTTGACCAGGCAGGCAAAAAAACCCAGTCAAAATTATTGTCTGATTTCTTAAAAACTCGAAACAAAAAATCTGTTGTATTTAGTTTTCCTGATTATACCACTCCAATTGGAAAAGAGATCAAGAATTTTCTTGGTGGCAAGCGCAAATTTCCACCACAGGTAATACACTGTCTTCTTGCAGCAAACAGGTGGGAACGATCAAAAGACATCAAAGATGCACTTGAAAAAAATCATGTTGTTATCATGAATCGATATTACCAGTCTAATTTGGTATATGGAACAGTGAACGGACTTGATTTAAAGTGGCTTGAAAATCTTGACCGAGGTCTTCCAAAGGAAAATATTGTAATATTGCTTGATGTCAAGGTGTCAGATTCATTTTCTAGAAAAACGCAGAAACGTGACAGATTTGAAAAAGATAAAACATTTGCACTAAAGATCGCAAACACATACAGAAAACTTGCAAAACGATATCACTGGAACATAGTAAACGCATCGCAAGAAAAAGCGATAGTCCATCAACAAATAAGAGATGTTGTATCCAAATATATTCGATGAAAACGATATGACAAAATATCTCCAGATAGTAGACCCGATTCATGATTTTATTACTGTATATCCTCAAGAGTTAAAGTTGATAGACTCGCCAGTATTTCAAAGACTTCGAAGAATACGACAACTTGCTGGTGCTCATCTTGTTTATCCTGGTGCACAACACTCAAGGTTTGAGCATTCACTTGGAACGATGCACATTGCAGGCCAAGCAGCAAATGTGCTTCGAGACAAGGGATATCTTGATGCAAACGATTCTGAAAATATACGAATGGCAGCATTACTGCATGATGTTGGACATGGACCATTCTCACATCTGTTCGAAGAGGTTTTACAAAAAAAGAAAAAAAATTCTCATGAAGATATTGGACAGAGAATCATACTGGAATCAGAGATTGGTGATATAATAAAAAAATCAGGATTTGACAAGACATTTCTTGCCAAGTTAGCATTTGGAAATTCGAAGTATCAATTCATGAATGAAATAATCTCTGGCGGTCTGAGTGCAGACATGATGGATTATCTTTTACGTGATGGTTATTTCACAGGTGCAGAACATGCCAAAGTGGATTTTATGAGAATAATCCACTCACTTGATGTTTACGACAAGAAACTTTCACTTGACAAGTCTGCTCTCCACTCTTTTGAGTCCATGATGATATCTAGATACCAGATGTTCAAGGCAGTATATTTTCACAAGACCGTGCGCTCTGCAGAAGTTATGCTTATACAATCAATGGTACTTGCAGACAGCGAACTTGGGCTTACTACATATGATATAGAAAATTATGTACAAATGACAGATGAGCTTGTCATATCCAAGCTTGTCTCACTTGAGCCAAAAAATACAGATCTGAGAAGAGCAAGGCAACTTGCAGTAGAATATCAAGAGAGAAAACTGCTAAAGTGTGTTTATGAAAAGATCTTTACTCGTCCAAGGATGGGAAAGGTAAACGTAGCGGATCTGCAAAACGAAATTTCTAAAAGATCCAAGGTAGACGAATCTGAGGTCTTTATTGACATATCAAAGACACCATCAATCCCACTTGCTCCATCAAAAAAAGAATCCCAGTCTATAATTCTTACAACAAAAAAGGGAGAGGGACCAAAGGAATCCTATGAGTTACCAATATCTGAAATTCCGTTAGTTTCTGCAATTTCAGGCTTTATGGATATATTACGAGTCTACACACGACAGCAATTTAGAAAAAAGGTTGAAATTGCAGCAAACGTCACTCTTGGTGAAAACAGTCAATGAAAAAAAGAATTGTAGTAAAATTGTCCGGAAGCTTGTTTGGTCTTGAAGACATGAAGACACTAAAACAATATGCAGAGTTTTTTGTGAAGATAAGTAAGATCTGTCAACCAATAATAATTGCAGGCGGAGGAAAGATTGCGCGACATTACATCTCTCATGCAAGATCATCTGGTGCAGATGAATCAACACTGGATGAGCTTGGAATTGAAGTATCAAGGCTTAATGCAAAACTTTTGATCTATGCGTTACAAGAAAAAGCATATCCACATCCGCCAGTCAATCTAAAAGAGGTTGCAAATGCTGCTGATACCGGACTGATTGTGGTAACAGGAGGTCTTCATCCAGGGCAGAGTACAAATGCAACTGCTGCACTTATTGCAGAAAAGGTGAGGGCTAACATATTTTTTAATGCTACAGATGTTGATGGAGTATACGATTCTGATCCAAACAAAAACAAAAATGCAAGCAAATTTAAAAAGATACCAATAAAGAAATTGCGTTCAATGCTTGTACATCAAGACTCTGTAGCAGGGGGCTATGACCTGATGGATATTGTTGCACTAAAGGTGATAGAGCGTTCTAAACTAAAGACAAGAATACTAAAAGCAGACACAAAGATACTAGAAAAAGCAATCAAAGGAAGTCCAGAGGGCACTGAAATTACACTAGTCTGACTTGTCCTGTATATTCTGGAATGTTGGCACTAGTGGCTTTATTCAAAATTTCTCTTGCATCATTTTCTGAAAGAACCTTGGACTGGGATTTTGCATATCCTTCCTCATCAACTATTACAACAAGCCAGCCCTCACCAGGTTTTTCAACAACTGCTACATATTCTTCCTCTCCAACTGGAACAAATGCACCTTGGGATTTTTTTACAGTAAGTGTGAGCATGGCAAAGCCTGCATGCGAGAATAATGTCATCTGAGACTTTCTTGATCTCTCCTGACCTATTCTGATTGCTTGGTGATACTGCATAAATTATATCTTCAAACTTTTACTATAAGCGTTTTCAACTCAACATTTAAGAATTGAACAAATGATAAAGACATCCTTGGAAAAGAAAATTTTTGTCTTTGTTGCGGTAATAGTTATTGTTGCAATAATTGGTGTGATTGCAATTCTACCAAGCTCAGGAATTCTCAAAAATATGTTCACTCCAAATGTAAATACACCTTCTGCACTTACATCTGTAATGACTGAGGTAAAACCCATTGATATTCAATACAATGGATCGACAATAACATCAATTGGAAACACAAATGCAGTATTAGAAACAAAATTCAATCTAACAAATCCAAATGACAATACTCTGATAGTTGAGATGGTGGCCTATGACATTTACGCAAATGGCGTCGTCATTGGTCATGGTCAATATGGGGAGCGATATGAGGGAACTTGGGAGAGTTCATCTTATCTACCGTTAACACAACACAATTCTGAAATTATCTCTGTTGATACACAATTGGTCAATGATGGAAATAATCCACAAATATGGTCTGCATTACAAAACAATGCTGTAAAGTTTAGGTTTAACGGAACTGCATATTATTCCACACATTCTGCTTTCTCAGGTCAGACCTATACAAAAGACTTTGATTTCTTACAATAACTTAGTGTTTTGCAGGATTGTATCTTGATCGAATAAATTTTACAAGATAAACAAAACCCAATATTATCCAAGTAAGTATCATTGTACCCCATACAAGGACCACAATCTTTGGTATGCTGAGATTTAACTGGGATACATAATTGAGATATTCTGACGGAATTATCTTATCCAATTGGTATATTGGCAAAATGTATGGATTGAGATCCTTTATGTCAATTATAGATTTTCTGGCAAGCATTGTGATTACAGCATGCCATCCAAAGAAAATCGTCACAAAGAAAAAGCTGGCTTTTCTGCCCACTGGTTTTTTATATCCACGTTTTTCAAATTTTTCTAGTCTCTTATTGACTCTAGCAAGTTCTGCCTTTAATTCTTCAACAGATTTTTGTTCTCCTGTTTTCTTTGAAGATCCAATGTATGTTTCTATGAGTGAATCAAGATATTTTTTATCAGAATTGTAAATCGTCTTGCCATCTTGCAGGGTGCTTAGAATATAGCTTAGCCTTCCAGTATCTCCTTTTTTAGCATCTATCAAATGTATGACATAGTCAATTAGTTCATCTACCATGTATCATCATGTTCCAATATGACATGACTTGCCAAAAGTGGCTTTAGATGACATTATCAATATTATCAAGCTCTTTTGGAAAGGGATTTTAATTATTATTGAGAGAGTCTTAGCCTATTTTCTTAAAAAAGCTCATGATTGGCTCTCTGTCAGAATTTGAAAGAGATGAAAATCCTTCCAATAGTTCCCTTTGAACATGTATCGCATCATTGACTGCCTTTTTGATGTAATCTGAATTAAGCGGTACAAGTCTGTCAATTATTCCTTCACTATATGATTCGATATATTTTCTAAGTAACAACAAAACAAAATTCGGTGCAACATCAAGCAATGTTATAATTGCCTTTTTCAGATCTTTTTCTTTTGTATTTGCCTCTTTTTCAAAAAAGTCATTCATGATTCGTATTCTTTCTTTTCCAGTGTCAGATACAGAAGCTGCAACAAGTAAACCACTATCGGTTAATTGGTAATATGGAACACCTTGTTCTTGGAGTGCTTTTGGACCACGTTTTATCGGTAATCTTCCAGCTTCTTTTACCAATTCTAACGGAACAAGGATTTCATCTAGATCTCTGAAAATCCCAGAATAGATGTTCTGCCAAGTAGTACCATTTTGTTCTGCAAGCTTGTGTGCAATAGCAGTACGAGTCTTTCTTGTAGGCAGAGTTTCTGATGCAAGATGACTGATAATTCCTCGCTGGCGCATTGCTTCACCTGTAAACTCCTTATCTTTTGTCTTGAATGTTTGAAAAACTGACAGTTTTGGGATCTGTTTTTTTATTCTAGTCATCTTTATTCACAAAATGATTCTTGTATGGTGAAATGATTCTCTTTTATAGTTTGATAATCTAAAATATCCATTTTGTGATATTATCATATTTTCCTACGATATAAGAATTTGTGATATGTGATTGTAACAAATTATTTTTACTCAAATACAATGTTAGGCAGTCTGAAAATTGTCTAGTGTATTTTCTGTATTACATATGATTGAATTTCTATAAAATGGATTTACATTACCCCAATCTACAGTAATCATAGTATGCTAATTTCATCTGTTGAACTAATGGAACAGATTGAGAAACCAAATCTCGTTCTTGTTGATTGCCGATCATACAAAGATTATTTGGAAGGACACATTCCAGGTGCAATAAATCTAGATTTCTTCTATTATCATTGGTCTGATACATCAAAAGATGGAATAAAGGCATTTGAAAAACAGATGGAAAATCTTTTGTCTTTTTTGGGTATTACAAAAGACAAAACAGTTGTTTTTTATGATGATATATCTGGAATGAGCGCAGCTAGGGGTGTATGGTTATTGATGTATTTCTCACATAAGAACACATTCATGTTAGATGGCGGATTTAAAAAATGGAAGAGTTTGGGTCTTGTTACTGAAACTACTACAAATGGACCCAAGCCTGAAAAATTTTCAGGTAAAATAAACAAGGAAATAATCGTAGATTATGAATACATCAACAAAAAGATTGGTAAAACAAAGCTCCTTGATGCAAGAAGCAAGGATGAGTATGATGGAAATACAATACGTGCAGCAAGAAGGGGACACATTCCGACTGCAGTTAACATAGACTGGATACTAAATGTAAATGAAGATGGCACGATGAAGTCTCTTGAAGATCTCACAAAGATGTATGATTTTTCAAGGGATGATGAAATTATAGTATACTGTCAGGGAGGATATCGCGCAGCAAACTCTTTTCTTGCATTAAAAATGCTTGGCTTCAAAAATGTTAAGGTATATCTTGGCTCGTGGGGTGAATGGGGCAATAAATTAGATCTTCCAGTTGAGCTAAACAAAAACTGAGATCCTAGATGTAACAAAATAATGTACGATGATCGCATGTTAGTCAATTCTAAAAAATTTGAAAATACATTTGTAAAAATTAAGTTAATATAACCTCCTCAAATGAGTCTTCGGTGATGGTGCTGAACAAGCGTTCAAAATTATCGCTTTTAGTTATAGCTGCGGGATTGACAATTGCACTATCAACGTTTGTGTCAACAACTCCAGCATTTGCTGCCGACAGTTCTACTACTAGTAGCGGATTAACCAAACCACTCTTGGCAATTGCAGCAGCAATTGCAATTGCAGGTGGTCTTATTGGTACTGGTAATGCACAACAAGGTATTGGTGCTGCCGGTATGGGTATTATTGCCGAAAAGCCAGAGAAGTTTGGTCAAGTACTATTCTTCTTTGTGATTCCAGAAACTTTATGGATCATCGGATTTGTATTGGGAATCATATTGCTACTGGGCATACTATAGTGGTTTTCAGTAATGAGCATTGAAACGTTCATTCAAGAGATAGAGACTAGAAAACGAAAAGAGATTGAGGGTCTTGAAAAAGATTTTCAGGAAACCAAGTCTAGACTCCAAGCTGAGATGAATCAAACACTAAAAGAGATTCAAGAACGTTTTTCAACTGAAGCTAAAGTCAAGTCTGAAAGAGAGCAAGCAAGAATAATCGAAGCGTCAAAACTTCAGGCAAAGAAGATCATGTTTGATGCAATAAATGCTAACATGCAATCTGCTTTTGCTGTAATTCACCAAGAGATTGAAAGTTATACAAAAAGTCCACAGTACAAGAAATCTCTTGAAACTATGGTAAACAATGCAAAAAAGAAACTTGGTCAAAATATTATAGTTCACTGCCGAGAAGAAGACAAATCCATTCTCAAAGAACTTGGAGTAACCACAAGCAAGTCAATTAAGACCCTTGGCGGAATCATTGCAGAAAACAAAGAAGGAACAAGAGAATTGGACCTTACCTTTGAAGAATTACTTAGAACCAATGAAGACCAAGTCAAGAGCTTCCTCTCGGAGAAGATGTAATGCCAACATCACAATACGCGTCGTCATTTGGTAGACTACAAGCAATCTCACTTAATCTTTTATCAAAAGAAGAAATGCAAAACCTGATGAAGGCAAAGGATGAAACCGAGATGGTAAAAACACTTGGCTCTACATGGTACAAACCAGAAATAGAAAAGGCAGCATCAATTTTCAAGGAATCTGAACTTTTGGAAGTTGCACTTAACAGACATCTTGTATACATCAACAAGACTGCATTAGAAGCAACTCCATTTAACGGAAAATCTGCAATTAGGGCATATCTTTCAAAATGGGATATTTACAATATTGAGCTTATTCTTTCTGCAAAAAGCATGGGAAGACCAATTTCTGAGACTGAATCATTTCTTGTCTCAAGCAGAAATGTTCCTGCAGGTATCTCTGCTGGAAACATTACACATGATGAGATGAAAATAATCTTGTCCCAAACAGGAGTTGATGGTGTTGTAAATCAACTTGTAAAATACAATTACGGAACAGTCTTGATGCATCACCTTGAAACATATCAAAAGACTGGCGATCTTGGCCCTATGATGTCTGCACTTCAAAATTTCTATTATCAGAATTTACTAGAGTCACTCAAGTTCTTCCAAGGTGATGAAGGATTGATTCGAGATTTCATAAGGGCAGAGATAGACAAGAAAAATGTACTCAGTCTTCTCAAGGCCAAAGAATCTAATCTTGACAAGGATATAGTGAGCAAACACTTGATCGAGGGTGGTAAGATGACTACAACTGAGCTGTTGGATGTTTATAATGCAAAAGATGTTTCAGAAATTGTTGGCAGGATAGAAAATAGATTCATGTTGGTAAATGCATTGGCCCAGTACAAAAAATCAAACAGCCTAATCGACTTTGAGGTTGCTTTGGATAAATTCATAAATTCCGAATATGTGAAAAAATTGAAAAATATTGCACTTTCAATTGGTACTATATTCTACTTTATCATCAACACCGAACATGAGCGCGAAAACATCAAAAGAATTGCATATGGTAAACGCTATAACCTATCTACAGATTACATCAATTCGTTATTACTGGTAGAATAAACATGTCACAACAAAAATCCAATACAACCACTGGAAAAATAGCAGTAGTAGGAGAGCGTGAGCTTGCTATAGGATATAACCTTCTAGGAATAGAAGACACTTTTATCACAAGTGGTGATGATGCAAGCAAGACCATTCAAGATCTCTTTTCATCAGGTAACTATAGCCTCATAATCATAAGCGATGCCGTTAGAGCCAGTCTTCCTGCTATATTTAGAAAGAAGATCGAGGCCTCAATTGAACCTCTAGTGATATTTATGCCTGCTTTAGAAGGTAACATTCAAGAAGAATCTATCTCTGTTCTAGCAAAGAGAGTGTTAGGAATAAGTATCCCCTCGAGTTGATGATGATAAATGGTTGAAGGAATAATTTCAAGAGTTTCAGGTCCAGTAGTGATCGCAAGTGGCCTAGAAGGCGCACAAATGTTTGACGTAGTTCGTATTGGCGATATGGGACTAGTCGGAGAAATAATTCGTATCGAAGGAAACAAGGCAACAGTCCAAGTTTACGAAGATACAACAGGTCTTCGCCCAGGAGAGAAGGTAGTCAATACAAAGAGGCCTCTCTCAATGCAGCTTGGACCAGGTTTACTAAAATCAATTTATGATGGTATCCAAAGACCACTGGATGTTCTAAGGGAACAAAGTGGTGACTTTATCAGCAGAGGAAAGGTCATCCCTGCACTTGACCAAACCACAAAGTGGGAATTTGTACCAATAAAGAAGAAGGGAGATCATGTTTCTCCTGGAGAAATAATTGGTGAAGTTCAGGAAACTCCACTTATCATGCACAAGATAATGGTTCCTCATAATGTCAAAGGTACATTGACTGATATTTCTGAAGGCAAGTATACTGTTAATGATATTATAGCTTCGGTACAAAACGGAACCAAGGCAGACATTGGTCTTTCAAGCTGGTGGACTGTAAGAACTCCAAGACCAGTTCTTCGCAAATTAGCACCGGAAGAACCATTGCTTACTGGACAAAGAGTACTTGATACTTTCTTCCCAGTTGCAAAAGGCGGAACAGCTGCAATTCCAGGTCCATTTGGAAGTGGAAAGACTGTAACTCAACAACAGCTTGCAAAATGGGCAGACAGCAATGTGATTGTCTATGTAGGTTGTGGAGAAAGAGGAAACGAAATGACTGAAGTTCTTTCAACATTTCCAAAACTCGAAGATCCAAAATCAAAGAGACCATTAATGGAGCGTACAATTCTTGTCGCTAATACTTCTAATATGCCAGTAGCTGCACGTGAAGCAAGCATCTACACTGGTATCACAATGGGTGAATACTATCGTGATATGGGATATGGTGTTGCATTGATGGCAGACAGTACTTCAAGATGGGCAGAAGCGCTAAGAGAAATTTCTGGTAGACTTGAGGAAATGCCTGGTGAAGAAGGATATCCAGCTTATCTTGGTAGAAGACTGGCAGAATTTTATGAAAGAGGTGGAAAAGCAGTTGTTATTTCACCTGAAGAGCGTGTTGGCTCTCTTACACTTGTCGGTGCAGTATCACCACCTGGTGGTGACTTTTCAGAACCTGTATCACAAAATACACTAAGAGTAACCAGAGTCTTCTGGGCACTTGATGCAAGCTTGGCATCAAGAAGACACTTCCCATCAATTAACTGGCTTACAAGTTATTCGTTATATGCAGACGGCATGGGAGACTGGTACAAAAATAACGTATCTGCAACATGGATTGCTTCAAGAAAAGAGGCACTTGAAATTTTACAGAAAGAATCTGAGTTACAAGAAATTGTTCAACTTGTAGGTTATGATGCACTTCCAGAACCGGAAAAAGGTGTACTGGATACTGCAAGATCAATTAGAGAAGATTATCTACAACAAAGTGCATATGATGATGTAGATACATACACATCAATCAGAAAACAATTCTTAATGCTATCAACAATTCTTGAATTTGGCAAGATGGAAGCAGATGCAATCAAGAAAGGAATCACATCTGTAAAAGTGGGACAATTAGAATCAAGAAAGATGATATCAAAAATTAAATGGACAAAGGAAGATCAAGTTGAACAACTAGTGAAGGATACAAAGAGCAAAATGCAACAAGAATTTTCAACACTATCAATGGAGGCTTTAAAATAATGTCTGGAATATCATTTAAGACTCTCTCCAAGATTGCAGGTCCTCTAATGTTTGTAGAGGGTGTAGAGAATGCTGCATACGGTGAAATGGTAGAAATAAAATTACAAAATGGTGAGAGAAGACAAGGCCAAGTTCTTGATACAAGACAAGGTCTTGCAGTTGTCCAAGTCTTTGGTGCAACACTAGGCCTAAACATTGGTGATACATCGGTAAAATTCCTCGGAGAGACTGCACAGCTTGCAGTATCTGATGAAATGCTAGGACGTGTCTTTGATGGTCTTGGAAATCCAAGAGACAATGGTCCAAAAATTGTTTCAAAAACCAAAGTTGATTTGGTTGGTTCTGGTATTAACCCATATTCAAGAGAAGAACCATCTGAGTTCATTCAGACTGGTATGTCTAACATAGATGGAATGAATACACTAGTCAGAGGTCAAAAACTTCCAATATTTTCCGGTGCAGGTCTTCCTCACAACTTGCTTGCAGCACAGATTGCAAGACAGGCAAAAGTTCTTGGCGGTTCAGAAAACTTTTCGGTAGTATTTGCAGCAATGGGAATCACAAGTGAAGAAGCAAACTTTTTCGTTAAACAATTCGAAGAAAGTGGCGCACTTGGAAGAACAGCTCTGTTCTTGAACCTTTCATCTGATCCATCAATGGAACGTCTACTTACACCAAGACTTGCATTGACTACTGCAGAATATCTTGCATATGAAAGAGATATGCATGTGCTTGTAATCATGACTGATATGACTAACTACTGTGAAGCATTAAGAGAAATTTCTGCTGCAAGAGAAGAGGTTCCGGGAAGAAGAGGTTATCCTGGTTACATGTATACTGACTTGTCATCATTGTATGAAAGAGCAGGAAAGATCAAAGGCAGAAATGGTTCTGTTACACAAATTCCAATTCTTACCATGCCAGCAGATGATATTACTCATCCAATTCCAGATCTTACTGGTTATATCACAGAAGGACAAATTGTCATGAGCAGAGACTTGCACAGAGGAGACATACATCCACCTGTAGATGTATTGACAAGTCTTTCACGTTTGATGAACCAAGGTATTGGAAAGGGAAGCACAAGAGAAGATCATAGAAGTCTTGCAGACCAACTTTACTCATCTTATGCACAAGGCAAAGATGCAAGATCCCTGGCTGCAATTGTAGGTGAAGAGGCACTTAGTGACCTTGACAGAAAATTCATGAAAGTAGCTAATGATTTTGAAAGAAAGTTTGTAAATCAGGGAATGGATGAGAATCGTTCAATTGAACAGACTTTGGATATTGGTTGGGAATTACTAAGCGAACTATCAGACTCTGAACTTAATCGTATCAAACCAGAATTCATCGAAAAGTACAGAAAGAGATCTGGCACAGGTGCATAAAATTGCCATCAGTAATTAACATTAGACCAACACGCCTCGAATACATCCGTACAAAGAGAAGAATCATTGTTGCAAAAAAAGGTCTAAAATTACTAAAACTAAAAAGACAAGCACTAATCCTTGAATTCTTTAATGCAAGCAAAACTGTAGCCGCACTCAGAAGTGGTCTTCAGGCAGAATTGGTAAAAGGATATCAAGCAATTCGAATGGCAGAGATGCTTGCAGGTGCCATGAGACTAGAAAATGAGGCAATGAAGATTCCACAGTTAAACAAATTACAAATTACTCCAAAAAATGTTATGGGTGTTAGAATTCCAAAAATTGAGGGTGGAAAAAGTAATCAGGCTCTTACAGAACATCTACTAGAACTTCCTCCGTCTATCAACGAAGCAATAAAAGCATTTCATAATGTACACAAGATGGTTCTTGATGTTGCAGAAAAAGAAACTACGCTTCGCAAACTATTGCTGGAGATTGAAAAAACAAAAAGAAAATCTAATGCCATTGAAAATGTATTCATACCAAGATTGCAGGCAGCAATCAAATTCATTATATTCAGACTAGATGAAATGGAACGAGATACTTTCATGATGTTAAAGACAGTAAAAAGAAAGATGGGAGAAAGAGAACAAGAAGCTTTACTAAAAAAGGAGAGGGAAATAATTGCCTAATTTTGTAAATCAACAACAGAGAAAATTCTTTCTGATAATTCGAGCATTTAAACTAGGTAACATTCTTGGTACTATAGCATTGGCACTATATGCAGGCAAGCACTTTTTTGGAGTATAAAATGTCTACATCAGAAAAATACGTTCATTCACTAAAGCAAATAAAAGAATCAGAAGACAGATCACAAAAAGAAATTGATGAACAAAAGAAAAAAGTAGCAGAAGAACTGCGAAATTTTGAAACTTATGCTATACAAGCAATTACAGCAGCAAAAACTGATGGTGAAAAACTAGTTGAATCAACAATAGACCAAGCAAGAAAGAAAGCAAATACCGAAACAGAAAAGATCATAGAAGAGGCAAAAACCAAGGCCAAGTCTGTTTCTTCAAAAATTGATTCTAAGACAGTCAAAGAGATAATCGATATTTTACTAAAAGAGGTATAGATTTTGGTTCTAAAACCAGTACCAATGGGAAGAATTGCAGTCATTGGGCTACGAAATGAAAGACAAACTGTAATTTCTATTTTACACGATCTTAATGTTGTACAACTAGAGCCATTATCAAAAGATGTTGCCACACTTGTGCGAAATGAACGTGACAATGAAATGTTCAGACAAGTCTCAGACCAACTCTTGAGAATGAAAGCACTAAAGACAGTACTGCCTCCAATTGAGGCCACTCAATGTCAACGATTCACTTCCATGGACCAAATAATGCAGGCTACTAAATCCATCAACATTGATGACAAGGTGGCAACCTTGGAAAAAGAAAAAGAGCATCTCTTAACGCAGCTCAAAGAGACTGAAAACAACATAAAACTAGTAGAGGAATTTTCATTTTTCCCAGAAGATTTTAGTGTTCTTCAATTAAAGATGGCCCATTCATACTTTGGTAGGGTAGATTCCAAAAACTATGCTGCATTCAAAAAGACACTTGATGTAAACAGCCAAGATGTCTTTATCTATTCAAAAGAAGGAAAAGACACCACAAATCTAGTCCTTGTTACATTTCCAAATTTTCCACCACATGCACTTGCTACAGTAGTTCAAGAATATAATGTAAAAATGGAGGCAGTTCCAAAACTAGAAGGAAAGGCAGACCAACTACTACAAAATCTAAAATCAAAACAGACTGATATTTCTAATAAACTAAAAGAAGTTGAAAGACAATTAGGCGAAATCTCAAAGACTCATTATGTCAATATTGTATGTATAGAAGAACAACTTGAGATTGAAAACAAAAAACTTGAAGTCATTGATAATCTGGGAGTAACATCTGATTCTTTTGCTCTCGAAGGCTGGATTCCAAAATCAAAGACTGGTCAACTAAGAAGCATCTTTGAGAAAAATACCAAAGGTACCATGTTATTTGAGCTTGAAACAGACGAGCACCCACCAACACAATTTGACAATCCAAAAAGATTCAAACTGTTTGAGGCCTTTATCAGATTCTATTCTTTACCAGAAGGCAAAGAATTCGATCCCACACTAATCTTTGGTATATTCTTTCCCATATTCTACGGTATGATGGTTGGCGATGCAGGATATGGATTATTTATACTTCTAGTATGTCGATGGGTTATTCGAAGAATTGAGGGTGGAAAGAGAGACATTAACATCATGCCTAGTATGTTGAGCAAATTTGCATTGAATATACTAAAGAGACGACAGATGGTAAAACTTGCAAAAGCAATGACACCAGGTGCTATCATTGCAATAGGATTAGGATTTGTGTTTAACCTCTACTTTGGATTCCATCTTAACGGCTATCTATTTGGTTTTCTCAATACTCATCTAGGTTTACATCTACCTGCCGATGGAACAATATTCAGTCCAATTACTAGTCTAAGAAAACTATTGCTAATCGCTGGATACATTGGTCTTGGAATGGTAACATTTGGTCTAATCCTAGGTATCTTGAATAGTATACGTGAAGGTCTCAAAAAACATGCTATTGGCAAAATGGGTTGGTTGCTCTTTGGTTGGGGTGTGGTACTCTTTGGACTTGCACTGATGCATCATCAACACGTCAACCCAGTTCATAGCACAACAGGTGCTGCTTACATAGGCTTGATGATTGGTGGAATTGGCTTGATGTTTGTAGGAGAAGGCCCAAGGGCAATCATGGAGTTACCCTCTATTGTTAGCCACATATTATCATACACCAGACTTGTTGGAATTCTTTTGGCATCAGTCATCTTGGCTGATGTAATTGACTTTATCTTTTTCAAAACACTACATCATGGAATTCCTTTCATTGTTCTTGGAACGATGATACTATTCATAGGTCACATATTCAATATTATAATTGGTGTCTTTGAACCAGGCATTCAGGGAGCAAGATTGATTTATGTTGAATTCTTTTCAAAGTTCTACCATGGTAATGGAAGAGCATTTAGGCCATTTGGAACTTCAAGGAAGTTTACATATGACCAGTATGAACTGCAAGCAGAAAAAAAATAAAAATTTTAATAATATTTTAATTCGTTAACATCCAAAGTTCTTGTACAATATCTACATCTGAGAACAAGTCCTGTTTTATCAACTACATCCATGATTGGTTGTATGTCTTCATCACTATTTGTTATACAGTCTGGGTTTGAACATCGAAAAATTCTCTCTATTTGATTTGGTAATGTGACACGTCTCTTCTCAACTAATTTGTAATCTTGAATTATGTTTACTGTTGCCTTTGGGGCAATTAATGCAAGTTTATTGGTATCTTTATCCTGCAAAAATTTATTTTCTACTTTTATAATGTCTTTTTTTGCAACCTTGGAGCTTGGAACATTGAGTGCAATTGTAATAACATTCCCATCTCCACCATCTATTCCTAATGCATTTAGTACCTTCAAACCTTTTCCAGCTTCTATGTGATCAATTACAGTTCCATTTTTGATCCTTCTTACAATAAGATCTGATTCTGACATTGGAATAGTTTGTATACTACTCATATATAATAGTGAATTACTAATGAGCAATTCTTTTTTCCAAAAAGATATTGTCTCAGTGAGAGATTTTGATAAACAAAAGTTTGAAACTGTTTTCCAAGCAACAGACAAAATAATTGGAATGAATCAAAATGAAAGAAGGGAAATAGTGCGTGGAAAAACCCTTGGATACTTGTTTTTTGAACCTAGTACTAGAACTAGATTAAGTTTTGAGGCGGCCATGGCATCAATAGGTGGAACTTCTCTTGGAATAGCTGATGCCTCTTCTTCATCTGCAAAAAAGGGTGAAAGTCTTGCTGATACCGTAAAAATCATGTCTTTGTATTCTGATGTTCTGGTTCTTAGGCACCAACTTGATGGCTCTAGTAGATTCGCAGCAGAAATATCAGAAAAACCACTAATTAATGCGGGAAGTGGTACCGAAGAACATCCAACACAGGCAATACTTGATCTCTATACCATTAGAAAAGAGAAAAAGAAAATTGATGGTCTTAAAATAGGAATTGTTGGTGATCTAAAATATGGCAGGACTGTTTATTCACTTTTGTATGCATTAAGCAATTACAACGTTAATGTAAAACTAATATCTCCACAGTCACTTAAAATCCGCGCTGATTCAACATATGAAATAAGAAAGAAACTTCAATATACTGAAACTAGTGATCTAGAAGAAAATCTTGATGATCTAGATGTGATATATGTAACAAGAATACAAAAAGAAAGATTTGCTGACATTGAAGAATATGTAAAAGTTAAAGGAAGTTATAAAATTGATCAGGAGCTAGTAAAGAAATTAAAAGATGATGCCATCATAATGCATCCTCTACCACGTCTTGATGAAATATCACACGAAATTGATTCTACAAAACAAGCCAAATATTTTAAACAAGCACAATATGGAAAAGATACACGTGCGGCACTCCTTGCATTAATTCTAAATGAAAATGGAATAGTATAGAAAAATAAGGTTTTACATGGTAACTAGTTTAACATTATCCATTTTCTTGTTTGTCTGAAAATCTCGTGTCATAATGCTAATCTTTTCGGCATCTCCATGCAATAAGAAGAGTTCCATGCATTTGTTACCGTCTACTTTACTATGAAGATGAGTGCCGATTAAATCTTCATGATTGTGTTTGATTCCTGTAACAATCTGTTCTGATTCTTCATCATGAACAATCATGAGAATGGCATGAATCAATCCAGATAGTGTACCATGTTGTTTTTCTTCGGCTACTAGATTTCTTATGCCAGCTCGAATAATTTCAGACCTACCAGAAAATCCCATTGTTTTCTGTATCCTGTCTAGCTCCAATAAGATCTCATCATTTAGAGATATTGAGACTATGGGCATGATATGATTATTATTAAGTATCTTATAAGTTTAGCAGCAATAATTATTAAGATTTTATAAATTTATTAATAACTTATGAACAAAACCGTTGTTGAATAAACTCAAGACAATAATAATTGGAGGAATAATTATTGTAACAATTTTTATTGTATCTGCAAATGCAAATCTTTTCCAATCACAACCAAATACACAAAATCTATCTGATAATAAACTCAAAGTGGTTGCATCTTTTTTTCCACTCTATGAATTTGCAAGAAATGTGGGTGGCAACAAAACTGATGTGTATAGTTTTCTTCCAATTGGAGAAGAACCACATGAATGGGAACCAAGTATTCAACAGATTGAAGATCTAAAGGGAACAAAACTTTTCATTTACAATGGAGCTGGTATGGAAGCATACATTTCCAAATACATGGAATCAGGAGAATTTCAGAATATGACTTTTGTAAAGGCCACTGATGGCATTCCCTTACTAAAAGCAGATTCTGCAGAAGATGACAAGGAAATTCTAGCGCAGGGGGGACTGGATCCACATGTGTGGAATGATCCAATATTTGCAGAACAAGAAGTAACAAATATCAAGAATGCAATGCAAAAAGCAGATCCTGCAAATGCTGCATATTATGAAAATAATGCAAATGCATACATTGCAAAATTATCTGAACTAGATAACGACATAAAAACTGGGTTGTCACACTGTAAAAAAGATACTTTTGTATCATTTCATAATGCCTTTAATTATTTTTCAAACAGATATGGTATACATGATGTATGGATAAGTGGAATGGCACCAGAAGTCGATGTACCTCCACAAGATATTCAACGAATAATCCAGATTGCAAAGGACAAGGATGTTAAAGTGATATTTTCAGAGGATTTGGTAGACCCAAGACTTGCTAATACACTAGCAGATGAAGTTGGTGCACAAGTTTTGATATTAAGTCCTCTTGAAGGAATTAATCAAACTGAACAACAAGAGGGAAAGACATACCTAGATAAATGGTATCAGAACTTACACAATTTGAGAACGGCTTTAGAATGTCAGTAAATGCATTAGACGTAGAAAATGTTTCAGTAAGTCATAACGGAGCTTTGGCAATAAATAAAATTAGTTTTAGCGTTCAGGAAGGAGACCTTTTGGGAATTGTTGGACCAAATGGGGCTGGTAAAACTACATTGTTCAGAGCAATTCTTGGATTACAAACCTATCAAGGAAAGATCAAGCTATTTGGATATGAAGGACACCAATACACCACATTACTTTCTATGATAGGTTATGTGCCACAGAAAGTAAATTTTGAACCGAATTTTCCTGCAACTGTTTATGATGTAGTTGCGATGGGGATTCTATCAAAAAAGAAGTTGATGAAAGGTGTTGCATTGATACAGAATCATGGATGTTGCTGGAACAGGATATTCTCTACATCTAGCAAAGACTATGAAAAAATTGAAGAGGCGCTAAAAATTGTGGGATTGGAATCATTCAAGGACAGAAGGATCAGTGAATTATCTGGAGGAGAACAACAGCGAGCCTTCATTGCAAAATCTCTTGTCAAAGAGCCATTATTGATGATATTGGACGAGCCAGTAACTGGAGTAGACATGGATGTACAAAATAAATTCTACTCTGTACTTAGAAAAATAAACAAGGAAAATAAAATAACCATAGTGTGGTCTTCACATGATCTTACTGCAATTTCAGATCTTGCAACTAGAGTAGCATGCATGAACAGAGAATTATTTTTCCATGGTGAAAAAGAAGAATTTTTTGCAAACAAAGACATGCTCAAAACATATTCAGAGTCAGCTATGCAGTTACATATGCATAAACATGATATGTGATTTTCATGAATCTTGATATCTTATCCTATGGTTTTATGCAAAGAGCTCTACTTACTGGCATAGTAGTTTCAATCACTTGTTCTATGATAGGCTTGTTCTTGGTTTTGAAAAGATATTCTCTTTTTGGAGATGCATTATCACATGTAGCATTTGGTGGCATAGCTCTCGGATTCTTTCTTAACGTGTATCCAATTTGGACAGCGTTTGCTGTTTCTGTTTCAACTGCTCTTGGTATCACAAAACTAAGAAAAAGTACAAAAATATCTGGAGATGCTGCCATCGCAGTATTGTTATCATCAGGTTTTGCAATGGGAGTATTACTCATTAGTGCATCTCATGGTTTTACTATTGATCTCTTTAGTTTTCTCTTTGGAAGTATATTGTTAACAAGTATGCAAGATGCATTACTGATTGTGGCAGTAAGTTGTGGAGTAATTGTAACACTAATTGCAATTAGAAAACCATTGATACATTTTACATTTGATGAGGAACAAGCAAAGGTGCATGGCATACCTGTTGAAAAACTAAATTATCTCTTTGTAGCCTTGGCAGCAGTAACTGTAATTGCAACAATGAGATTAGTTGGAATTTTGCTGATATCTGCATTAATCGTGCTGCCAAACATAACTAGCATAATGATGGGCAAAGGATTCAAAAAAACAATGATGATCTCTATTTCACTATCAGTTTCAGCAGTAATTGCAGGCATAACTATATCATATTATTTCAATTTGGCTCCTGCAGGGACTATAGTTATGCTAATGGTTGCAATGTTTGTAGGTACATTGATAGCAAAACATGTTGGTATGTTTTCTAGGACATTACATGAAAATAACTTGTCCACAGTCAATTGATTTTTTATTCTTATCAAGAACAATATTCTATAAAATAATCTAAAACATGTTTTTATATCATGAACATGATCTCATACCGATGAAGTCAAAACCATTTGGCGCACTATTTGGTCTCTTGGCTCTAGTTGCTATCTTAGGTGTAGCACCAGCATTTGGACAAACAGCAAATGAAATTGATATGACAAAAGGTGCAGGCGCTGCCGCAACAGCGGATTGTGTAGCTGCAAAGAATTGCTTCTCTCCAAATCCACTAAGTGTAACACCAGGAA
>JAGWHQ010000079.1 GCA_028866655.1 Nitrososphaerota archaeon | reverse complement strand
CAGTATAAGCCCTGAACTGTTTATAGTAGACGAAATCGTGGAAACTTCTATGCTAGTTGCTACAGGTGGAACTTCTTTGAATGGAAAACGTGCCCGTATACATGCCGCATATATGGGAGATGCAGGACAGGGTAAATCAGAACATGTAAAGGCAATGAACAAGATAATTTTAGGTTCAGGTATGATTGTAGGTATTAACATAACGGGCAAGGGCTTGACAATAGGTGAACATACAATGTATAACGGTACTAAAGTGACAATGGCGGGATTCTTGCCTAGCCATACAGGTAACTTGTGTATATTTGATGAATTTGATAAAATGAAACCAGAAGATCAAGAACACGTATTAGAAGCAATGGAGCAAGGCACATGTAGTCAAGCAAAAACAGGTACAGGCTCAGGAATAACAATGCCCGCAGATTGTTCTTGCCTCTTTGCGGGAAATCCGAAGAATGGAAAGTTTAATCCCAACTTGCCTAATATAATGGATAACTTTAGACTGAGTACACCATTCATAAACAGACTTGATATATTATGGCTACAGGTAGATAGCAACGATAGAGATGCAG
>JAGWHQ010000078.1 GCA_028866655.1 Nitrososphaerota archaeon | reverse complement strand
CCATCAATGTTTCCTTTGATGATTAAATTGTACGTTCCAATCTGGGTTGGGATTATCGCTGCAGTATAGAGACCAGGCGTATCATCGCTGGCACTGAAGTAAGAGGTATAGTCTTTGTTTTGTCCTCCGTACTGCACTGTCACAGTCATGTTATCCAGTCCAGTATCTGCAATCGGGGGTGCGCTGTCATTAGTTCCATTATAGATATAGATTTGAAACTGATTTGTATCTCCAACAAGCGGAGGCTCATTTAGCCAGCCAATTTTCACTGACACATGAGAAGGCATGCCAGGCATGGATGTTCCTGCCATGTTAAATGTTTTTAGAATGTGAGCTTCTGCAGGATGAATTGCAAATGGAGCTGCGACTACAAATGCTGCAAAAAAAGCTACTGGGATGATTATTTTTTGCAGCCTCATCATCATCACTTATGGGAAGCTGTACTTGTCCTTAGCTTCAACATCTTGCATTGGATACGTAGTTGGAGGTATTGTTACGCCATCAATGTTTCCTTTGATGATTAAATTGTACGTTCCAATCTGGGTTGGGATTATCGCTGCAGTATAGAGACCAGG
>JAGWHQ010000077.1 GCA_028866655.1 Nitrososphaerota archaeon | reverse complement strand
TTAGATGATTTCAAGCTAGAAGTACCACCAATGCAAGCAACAGATCAGTTTTTCTCGTGCGTGCATTGTGGTCATGTGACTCAATTTGAGACAGTACACAACAATCACATGAAGATACATTATTTGTAAAATATCGCAATAAAAATTTTTGAAGATTATTCCCTATTGAGATACTACTTCGTAAAATGTCGGCTTGGGCAGCCCTTCCATGTAAGAATGACCCTTGGACTGGATCTGAAAATGTTCCTGAGTTTTATGCATGGTTTCAAATTGTTCCTTGGTCTCAAACTCTACCAAAATTACATGTTTACCAGTACGAGATTCAAGTAGTCTCCTCCTTACAAAGCCATCAAATTTTGAAAGTTCCACATTGGACTTGCTTATCCAGTCCTTGAATTCTGCTTCAGAACCTTTCTTTATCTGAATTTCGGCTGCTACTATAAACATGGAATAAGACAATAATAGTTTGAATAATAATATTTCTAAGATTCTCAGATATAGTGAACTCGAAAACGTTTTCAAGTCCTAGAGCACACTTGCACTACTCAATAGTCCTAAATAACGGAATAATTCGTTCAAG
>JAGWHQ010000076.1 GCA_028866655.1 Nitrososphaerota archaeon | reverse complement strand
TTGGCCTTCAAGATAAAAGTGATCTTGTTGTACGCCTAATGGTAAAGCGTACGTTACTGTCTGTTCAGCTTGAAACCCTTCAGAGTTTCCAAGAAAGTCTCTTCCAGAAGCAAAGTTGTATCCAAAATAAAGTTCTGGAGTTTCTAGGGATGCAAACTCGTGCTGTTTGATGTCTACCAGCGACTGATCAGCAGTAACGTTGAGCCCAAGACGCTGGTTTCGTTCATCCAAAAGTTGCTGTATTACCTTTTCAGTCTCATCGTATGAGCCTTCCCCAAAGTGGGTGTGCCTTATGTGACCTAAAGAATCTGTAAGGTACTCAGCTGGCCAGTACCTGTTTCCAAAGGCATCCCAGGTGCTGTGGTCATTGTCAAGAACTGTAGGATATGTAAGACCGTACTTTGTTACTGCCATCTTTACATTGTTGATGTCTTTTTCAAATTCAAATTCTGGAGAATGAACACCTATTATGAGCAAGCCCTTGTCAGCGTATTTTTCGTTCCATGCCTTCAGGTAAGGAAACGTCCTGATGCAGTTTATGCAGCTATACGTCCAAAAATCATACAGTACAACCTTGTCTTTCATA
>JAGWHQ010000075.1 GCA_028866655.1 Nitrososphaerota archaeon | reverse complement strand
TCGCGGGGAGGAGAAAACAGAGCAAGAATAATGAACACGTTGCAAAACTCTCCTCGTAATGCAAACCAACTGGCAAATGATTTGGGATTAAACTATAGAGCAATACAGCATCACCTGGAGGTGCTTGAGAAAAATAACTTGATTACAAAGGTTGGCGAAAAATATGGTGCGACTTGGTTTGTATCACCATTTTTTGAAGCCAATAAGGAGGCATATGACGAGATCATGTCAAAAACATATGGGGGTGTCAAGTAGGATTTGTACCCAATCTTGAAAAATGTATTTATGTTATCACGGAAGGATTTTTCTATGCACACGCAGTCTAATACGCCGCCATACTATGCCGCAAAGGATGTGGTCCAAAAGGGAGATGAGTTGCCATATGCGAAAAATCTTCTGTGGATGGTATTTGCCGGTTCGAGGGGAGGGCAGAACAGGATAAAGATGGCTCTGGCTTTGAAAAAGTCTCCTCTTAATGCGCACCAGCTATCAAAAGAGCTTGGGTTGAACTATCGTGCAATACAGCACCACCTAAGCGTCCTTGAGAAAAATAATCTTGTATCGCATGTAGGCCAAAAATACGGCACT
>JAGWHQ010000074.1 GCA_028866655.1 Nitrososphaerota archaeon | reverse complement strand
TGACCTTGGAAATAAATGGTCATTGTATGTGAAGACAATGATATCGGAACTCGCCCATGATGTACTAGGAAAAAAGATCCAGATGAAGACTACAGACAGTACCGTCTCCCTTGTGTTTCCCTTGGACTGATTCCTTGGTTATTGATCTCTGGTTTGCATAAATGTAAATTTGCTTTAGTCATGTGCATGATTAGTGTATTGATAGACTAATTCTGTTGCACTTTAGAAATATTTTTTTGTAAACATCTTGATACCTTTGATGGGCATTACAATATTAGTTCAAAACCCACTAAAGGTTTGTTCTACAAGATTCATGGGTGGAATTAATCAGTTAGTCTAGTTCCCCACCTGATAAAAAATTAGCACCAGATCAAAAAGAACCCGCCAGTGCGTCAAAGACAAGCTTGACAGCAGTAATGCCAAGCACAAGTGTTACTGCAATCCTGAGTTTTCTTTCGTTTACATGCATAGATAATTTGCTTCCAACTAGTCCTCCCACAAAAGAGCCAATTGAGAGCATCCCTGCCTCATAGTAATTTGGGTGCCCAAGTAACGAGTGCACTATCATGCCAGAGGCTGCTGCAAACATTA
>JAGWHQ010000073.1 GCA_028866655.1 Nitrososphaerota archaeon | reverse complement strand
TTGCCGGTTTGCAGTTCCGAACGGGTCCAAGTCCATGCCAAAAATCAAGTTTTTAGTGGATGTTTCCAATTTTATAATTCAAAATAGTAATTCGAAATGATAAACCTTTTGCAAAAAGAGTAGATTTGGAAGAGTTAGGTTTTTGGCAGAAGACTACAAAAATGCCAGTAGATTTTCTTATCTGATCCTTAGTTTTATTAGTTGTTTTATGTAATTGGGTATGAATCACATGAGTTATGAAATTAAAGGAAAATTAGATTATCATATTATGAATCTAAGATCTATTCTTGTAAAACTAGACCAAGTTAAGAAAAAATCAGATCCTAATGAAATCTTAGGTAAAACCATACTGGGAAAAGGAGTAAATGCAATCGCTAGTGATTTTTTTGAATCTAGTTTTGCTGGAAAATTAGGAGAGAAATGGATACTAGGAAAGATAAAGATGCAAGACAAGCAACAACTAGACAACATAATCCGTGAACAAGAACTTCTTTTCGTATAGTTTTGAATCAAATCAGAGACTATCTTGGTAACATATCTATTAAAAAAGATAGGATGAAACCCGAAGGTAATAGTCATTTATTGTTAAAGAAATTA
>JAGWHQ010000072.1 GCA_028866655.1 Nitrososphaerota archaeon | reverse complement strand
ATCTGCATGTTAAACCATATAAGATTTCATATATATAAGAATTCTTATATTATGAGTCAATTTGGGAAATATTTGGAACAGAAAAAGAATACCATATAGTCTTACATCCCATCAGATTCAAATTATTGAAAATATGGATCTGAAATTACATTGTGTTAATATCTGGATCCTCCTAGACTCAACCAAAGTAGAGCAATATTGTACCGGAACTTATCAGATTAGGCAAATAGTGTTTAAACTAATTCCTGAAATTTGTTGTGGTCTTGGGGGGAGTCAGACTTGTGAAAATCAGAACCTTACAGGACATAAAAAAAAGTGGCAACTATCCTGATTGTTCTTAATGTTTTTTAGTCAACTGCAATCCAGTGGTCTAAAATAGAAATTATTGGGAGAGTAGAGTTTTCAATAAAGGTCACCAGATTATGGATGTGGAATGTTAGGCGAAACACAGTTGCCTTTAACCCACCCTGTAGCATTCGACCACATACCGCAGCCAAATCCGTCAGGAGGATGAGGGAATTTGTGGTCCACTGTTTGTTTTATTGTTCCGTTATCTGCATTGTCAGTAATGTTATCTGCCCACCCTCTCTCAATTAGTTTT
>JAGWHQ010000071.1 GCA_028866655.1 Nitrososphaerota archaeon | reverse complement strand
TTGAGAATGCATCAAGTTATTTTCCACACTATTCAGCCATACCACTCCTTGAGGTAGAAAGGGGAAAGTCCTACAATTTCATTATATTTTCATCTTGGTCAGAATCATTAAATGTACGAGCATTTCGCCTTGAGATAAAGAATCTTCCGTGTGGAATAACTGTTCCAGCAGTTTATGTTTCAGGTCTTGCAAACAAAACCCAAGATACCATCCCTATTAAAATGACAATTGATAAGTCTGCACCTGTCGGTAGTTTTTTCCCATATGTTACGGTAAATAACCGTGTTACGGAACCACTTGATTTAGAGATAAAATAAAACTCAATAATCTTACTATTTTAAACCACAAAAAGCATATTTTAAAAAGTCTTTTTGGGAAAATTGATAATTTTCTATTTCTTAGAAGAAAGTTACGGAGAGAATCTACGCCAGTTTTTTAAGAGATGATTATCCCGTACATGTGATGGATAAAACAATTAATTTGATAATTCTTGAGGCATATGCACGTGACGTAGGAAGAGGAGTAGCGCGTATCGATCACAAGTCAATGGAAGCATTAGGTGCATCAATTGGAGACATTCTGGAAATTACTGGAAAGAAAA
>JAGWHQ010000070.1 GCA_028866655.1 Nitrososphaerota archaeon | reverse complement strand
TGGACCCGTAGCACAGCTTGGATAGTGCGGACGCTTGCGGAGCGTCAGGTCGTGGGTTCGAGTCCCCCCGGGCCCGCCAGTATAATCTTCTTTTTATGGTTCCACTAGGCATGGATATTTGTCTTGAAGCTAAGAAAGGAAGACACCCTCACTTGAGCCACACTCCAAGACCCTCATTGCAAGGCTAATTTACTGGAATCAAGAAGATCTTCGAGCAGAGTCTTTTTCAGATAAAGTTCCACCGGGAGATTATCACATTGATGCAAGTTTTAGAGGTTATGATGGAACGTTTTGGGACAATGACTTTTCAATAATGATAAAGTGATTATAAGAAATGAACACTTTACATCTTTCAAAATTTTCAATTTTTATGAGTGATTTCATACAAGCAATACAATTACTAATACTGATGGGATGATCAAAGTCTGGAAAAATTAGTCTCCTTTTAGATGGATCGTAATTGTTTATAATTTTACGCACAAAGTGAGTCCAAAATAACGACCATGTTAGTACTGAATCCCTCTGATGTGGATGCATGAGGCAAATTTACTTCATATCTTTGACTTGGGAATGTAAACTATTTATTTATGTTTGTATATGTTT
>JAGWHQ010000006.1:10311-60266 GCA_028866655.1 Nitrososphaerota archaeon | reverse complement strand
AGATAATCAAAATGAATCTCAGAATAGAACCATGTTTGAGAACCATAATGATAACAAAAACATGTCTGAAAATGAATCTGATAACAGAAACATGTCTGAGAACCATGGTGAAAACAAAACCATGTCTGAGAACCATGGTGAAAACAAAACCATGTCTGAATCAGTAGACGGTGATCGACATGAAGAGCATCATAATTCTGTATTTACCCCAACTCAGCAAGACATTCAAAACATAAATCAAGCAAAAGTAAATCAAACAATAGCAGCTGAAGTAAACGTTGGTACCAATCAATCTACGACTACAATTGACAATAACGTTTCAGTTCAAACAACCAGTAATACGCCTGATTCTTTAAATGTCAACGTAAGCGCACCTAGTCAAACAGGACCCAAAGTAATTGTGTTTAATCTTAATGCTACTACGGTTAACTTGCAAAATCTAAATAATCTTGGTGTAATGTATGATGGAAAACTAATCCAACCTGCACCAAACATGGATGCAATATTGCATGCAAAATCAACAGACAATCCTAGTTTTGCAATTGTAGTTACTCAAAGCGGAATTCAAGTGTTGGTTTTAGTCCCACACTTTTCAACTCATAGTATAACTATAATGAACATGTCTCAAGTGATTGCCCCAGCTGTTCCTGAATTCCCGTTTACTGCTATTGTATTAGCAATTGCTACACTCTCTATAGTGTTAATCTCAAGAATGAAACAACATTATATCTAAAAATTAGACACAAATGGAACCTGAAAATGCACTGTACAGTAGCGTGTCCGGCCCGGTCCATCTTATTTTATTTCTAACAAATCATGATCTGAAAATTACTCATGAAATCTGATGCTACTTTAAATTAAGGATCGAAAAAATCACGACATTGTTCAATTTGAGGTTTTTCAGCTTGAAAAAGAAATTGTTAGTATTAGTTTTGACAGTATCTTTGATTTCTATAATGATGACTACAATTTTATTTTTAAATTTTAATAATATACCATTTTTTCAATCAAGAACAAATATTGTTGGGATTGGCTTAGCATTAATGATTGCCATAAGCACCATCACAATTTTTCTATCAAAACGTCTCTCTGAACCTTTGACAAGACTTCGTGAGGCAGCTGATAAAATATCCAAGGGAAATTTTGATGTTAGAACCAACATTGAATCACATGATGAGATTGGGCAACTTTCTACATCTTTTGATTCTATGGCAAAAAAGCTTCAAGAATCTATGATTGCAATAAATCTAAGAGAGGAAATTATAAAAGAACAGGAAAATATTCTTTTAAGCTTTTCTCAGAAAAATGAAGATAGTTGCGTATGTATAATTGACATTGTACAATCTACAATGATTACAGCTAGTTTATCAAATGAACAAATCAAAAATTTTTATGAAATTTTCATTAATTCCATAGCTGAGATTGTAAAAAAATTCAATGGGATGGTGGTGAAAAACATTGGGGATTCATTATTATTTTATTTTATAAAAATTGATTCTAATGATGAGGATTATTTCAAAAATGTAATAGAGTGTTGTCTGACAATAAGTGATTCAAATTCAGAAATAAATAAAAAAATGGTTAAAGTGGGCCTTCCTGAGATTGCTTATCGCACTAGCATATCTTATGGAACAATTAGTATTGCAAAAGTAGCCACATCATCAGTTGATGATATTTTTGGCGTGACCGTAAACAGATGCTCTAAGATAAATCGATTTGCATTACCTAACGGCGTAATTATTGGAAGTGATCTTTATGAAAAGGTGAAAACCTTCAATGATTACCAGTTTAGAAACATGAATGCTACAGTTGGAGCCCAATCAGTTTATTCAGTATTTCTAGTTACTAGAAAATAATTGTTTTAATTTAACGCCAAGAATAAGAAAAGAAGTTGAACTAGTACTAAATGGAACCCAAAAATGCACTGTACAGTAGTGTGTTCGGCCAGATCTACTCTTTTTTAATCTAAAAGAATTCTACGCCAATCTTTCCTACAAGGATATTTAGGTGCATGTAAAGATAACCTACTTTATTTTTTTAAAAAATAATTAAACCAAACCAAGCTTTCCGGATTTTAGGTGGTCTGATTATCTTTCTCACGCCTTCTTCTTGTAATTAAAATTGAACCAATCGTCGTTACAATGTTTGTAAGAATTATGACATATACAGCAAGAGTAACAAAAGTATTTGCAAGTGGTATTCCTTCGCTTAATGCTGAAATTGATAATGTTGCAGGTACTACGCCTTGTGCACAAATCAAAAATATTGTAATCTGATCTTTTCGCAGCTCAGAGTTTTTAGTAGATATTTTTGTTGCTACGAATCTAAAGAACATCAAAATACCCAATATGATTAAACCTAGGATGAAATTTGACAGTATTTCTGATGGCACTATAACAAATACTAGGCCCAAAAACACAAAGAAGAATGTCTCCATAAGAAAAGAGATCTCACCTTGAAATTTGTAGAACTGGATATTCAGATTATCAACGTCAAACTTTTGTCCAAGACGTGACAAGACGACTTTTGAACTCCCAAGGACTAGTCCAAAGATCAAAACTGCAACAAGACCACTCCCATGAAGAATTTCAGCTAGCGCATAGGTGGTAAGGAGGAGTCCAAGCGCTAGCACATATGTATACTTGAAATCTTTGAAAAACTTGAAAACAAACATCCATGCAATGGAGAGGCCAATTCCTACTGCAATCCCTATGGAGAAATTCATTCCTATTGTAACAAGTGGAACTGTCCAATTTGTTGCTCCAGTTTTGTATAGGCTGACAAATGCCTCATAGAAAACAATAGAGTAGATTGAATTCAGTATCGATTCAAGTGTGAGAAATGTTATAGTTTTTTGTTCGAGTTTTAAGGCCCTTGAAAGAGGAATTACTACAACTGCTGCAGTCTCTCCACCCACCATTGAGCCAAATATGAGAGATTGGATTAGATCCCATCCGAGTATAAAATGCAATGATATTCCAATTAAGAAAATGCTTGAAACAACATAGATGGTTACTTGTACTAGAGTTCTTGCACTCCCTTTGATTACTTCCTTTATTCTCATGTCCATGCCGCTGTAAAAGAGAATCATTATCAGTGTAAACGAAGAAAATATTCCAAGAACTGGAATCAATGGTTGACGTGGAAGTACATTGAAAATAGGCCCGAGCATTACTCCGACTAGAATGAGGAAAAGATAATACGAAATTCCAGTTCTTTTAAAAAAGATCTCACCACCAAAACCTAGGAAAATTATTCCTGCCGCAACTGAAAATATTATTATTTCATTAATCATGTTTTAGATAAAAAATTATGTGTTAAATATTTGCCGTATGTGTTTCTAGAACGCAAAAAAGTAGTTCTAGATAACAATAGATAGAGAAAAATCGAATGATTTTCACATCATTCAATAATTTAGGCACAGGTAGGGTGAAAAAATGTGTAGTATGTTAGACTTGATCCACCATTTGTAGCGTTTATTCGGGATACTCATCATAACTTATAATATTTTATGATCAAATTGCTTGAACAGAAATTGCTAAATTACTAGTCTGGTTGAAAAATAACAATGAGTTTTGATGGGATAGATGCACAGATTGAACGATGCACAAAGAAAATTAATGAAAAAAATGAATTACTTAAAAATCCTAATTTAACTCAAGATATAAAAAAGAAACTCGAATTGGAGATCAAAAATGTAACACTTGAAAGACACAAGTGGAAGATAAGAAAAAACGATTTATTTACTGCCAGACACAAGAAATAGAAAATCTTTGCAACAATATCTACCCCATTGTATAATTTTACGATGTGATGATTTACAAGAAACTTGTAATGGTACGCAAAACCGTTTTACTTATTGAATTTGTGTGCTATAACTAGAAATTAATTTCTGTTGTCAATAATTTCATATGGATTCTTTGGAAGTTCAATTATGAATTTAGTACCTTTGTTCGTTTTTTTATCTATGCTTATTTTTCCTTTGTGACCTTCTATGATATTTTTACAGCTCACAAGACCTAACCCAGAACCTGTTTGTTTTGTAGTAAATAGGGGCTCGAATATCTTGGGCACGATATCTTCTGAGATGCCAGGGCCATTGTCTTTTATCTCAATTCGAACAAAATTTGTGTCATCGGATATTGTTACATCTATTCTCCCCTGATAATTCATAACTTGAACAGAATTTAACAAAATATTCTTGAATGCTATTTTAAGTTGTACTTGATCACCTTGTATTCTAATATTCTTGGCATATTTGACATGTAATTCGGTCGTATTTTTTGTTAATTTAATCTCTGACCATGCATTTTCTATGATTTTCGATATCAAACAGGATCTAATTTCTAAATTCTGTAGTTCCACGAAATCCAGTACGTCTTCTATTTGATGCGTTATCCTGAAAATGGCTCTATCAATGACATCACACTGATTTGATTTTTGTTCGGGAGTAAGATCTTTTTCCTTGATGATTGATGCGGCATTCTTGATTATTGCCAGTGGGTTTCTTAGGTCATGGTTAATTCTGGCCGAAAACTCGCCTAATACTGCTAGTCTTTCTTCTTTTAGTATGTCCTGAATTTTCTCTTTGATATCAAGTTGTATGTCTTCTATTTTTATTTCTAGTCTGCTGATGTCTGTTTTTGTCATTACATCAGAAATTTCATCTGGATGATTTTCACTAACTTTCATTTTTGTTACTCCTCATTTTAAAAATTTTGTATTGATAATGTATGTTAGACATTTACTCTTGTTAATTATATTGACATAAAATAAGTAAGATGGACTTTTGTTATTGATGTTAGTTCCATGATGGAAAAAATGAAAGATGATCGATACCGAAAAAGAAAATAATTTTCTACCATGAGATTCAAAATTTGTTCATACTGGGTTCTTGGACGCATCATGGTGTTTCATCTTTGAATTGAATCTAAATTTAAAAAATATCTGATATGTCATACACTTTGTTTAACTGACAGATAGATCGGATCAAGTAACATCGTTCACTGATATTGTTAATCAAGTGTTTTATTTCATGTAGATCATTTCAGAATGATGGCCAAATTCAAACGTCAAGAACAAGTGCGAATAATGGAAGATGGAAAAAATTCAAGATCCGTATACACGATAATTGAGATTAAAAAAAGTAGAGATGGTAAACTGTTATACTTGTTAAGAAAAGATGACGATGAATCAATCTTGAAACTCTATTATAAAAACGACTATTCGAGTTTAATTCCAGTGTGCTAAAATGCCTGCCTCACAAGACGAAGATGTTCCAATTTTTAAGGAGGGTGTGACAAGACGAGATTTCTTAAAACTTCTTGCTGCTGGCAGTCTATCACTTACGTTTCTTCCTTTTGTCCAATGGGGAAAATTCATGCCTGATCCTGATAATACTGCTCTCAACAAAGCTCAAGTTGTTTTGCCTGATGGAACTTTTGCAAATGTGAATGTGTTTCCAATTAATTCTTCTCAGACAATAACATATCCTTCAACGGGGGATGCCACTTTGGATTCTGAACCGTTTAAAAAATGGCAATTAATACGACTGCCTGCAGATCTTGGCGGAAATGTAAATGATGTTTCTGCATTTCGTGTATACAGCATGGTTTGTTTACATTTGTGGTGTTTGTGGCAATACAAATCTTCAAACCAATCTGGCGGCAATGATCTTGGACAATGTCCTTGCCATGGAAGCATGTACAATCCAATTAATGGGAAAGCAGTTGCAGGACCTGCCTCGCTTCAATCTCCGCCATCAAATGTGCTTGCAACACTGAGTCTTGAGGCGGATGATAGTGGAAATCTGTGGATACTTCCTGCAACATGGGATGTAAACAAAAACGGTATCATAGGCTATGGTCGTTATCTTAGTTCGTAGGAAATATTATTTTGCTTGTAATTAATAACTTTGGTTTCTGGATCTGTCCATTAGATAAAAATATGGAAATTATGTGTCATTTTTTTATTTTATAATATTTTCAAAAGCATGTGATTCAAGACAGATTTCATTTGATGGTATTATACTATGAAATACAAATTAGCGTATATTGGATATAACGCAACCATTTTTATAATTGCAAATTACAAAATTAATCGTGTCTACTTCAGAATCAAATTCAGTTGCATGTTCTTTGCTTATTGACATGCAAGGTTGTCAGGAATTAAAGAAACTCAAACTGGGGACACAGTATAAGATTGATTTGACAAACGAACCTAGTATAATATTCAAAGATTCTGTGGGCAACAAAAAAGAGATGAAATTTAAACAAAATTGTACTGTTACCATAACACATGAAAAGATACTTTACAACCGTGATGATGTTATAATAAAATCTGTTTAGTGTATCTCATGAAAATACTTATGGATGTCCTCATGAATACGAGGTATTATACATGGAAAACCTACTTAACAATGAGGAAATAGACTGGCTAGTAAAGTTCTTGGCTGGAAAAGGTAGTAATGATGAGATAATTGAAAAAATAGTTCGAATAACTACCAAGCTTGAAAAAATGAAACGCCGATGATTGTGGTGTGATATTCTAACACCTCCAAAGTTTTTTGAATGTTTTTTATCTTTACATGTTTATTTTGGCATAAAGTTTAATTCAACAACCCAGACAAAAATAAAACATGCGAATATTGCAGTTACACTGTGATTATGTAGAGTATACTCCGGTAAAAAAGGAAATAAAATCTGCCGAAGACCTAGATCCACAATCAAAACGCTTCGAAGAGATTGTAGTTGCATTTGTAGCAGTAGAGGAATCAGATAACGTTGATGTTGCAAAAAGGGCAATAACTGAAATCTCAGAATCCATGAAAAAAATAGGCTGTTCTAAATTATTATTGTATCCGTACGCTCACTTGAGTTCAAAGCTTGCATCTCCTACCACTGCATTACTTTTACTACAAGATATGGAAAAAAATGCTCAAGGTCTTGAAGTGCATAGAGCTCCATTTGGTTGGACCAAATCATACAAACTTCAAGTTAAAGGACATCCATTGGCTGAAAATTCCAAATCCATAACAGCTGGAGACGAAAAAGAAAAAGACTCATCATCAAATGCACTCAAAGCAGAATCTAAAATCAAATCCTATTGGCACATACTTACTCCTGATGGTAAACTACATGAGATTGATAAATTCAATTTTACCAAACATCAAAATCTTGAAGTGTTGGCAAAGTATGAAGCTGCTAAAAAAAGAGCAGTTGACGAACCTCCGCCTCATGTAAAATTGATGAAGAAATTAGCTATTGCAGATTACGAGCCAGCCTCTGATGCAGGCAACATGAGGTTTTATCCAAATGGCAGGCTCATGAAATCTCTAATTGAAAGATACGTTACAGACAAGGTGATGGAGTATGGTGGATTTGAAGTTGAGACTCCCATCATGTATGATTCGCATCATCCAAGCATGGAAAGTTACTTTCATAGATTTCCAGCACGACAATACAGCATTGATTCTGAAGGAAAACACCTCTTCTTGAGATTTGCAGCATGTTTTGGACAGTTCTTGATGGCAAAAGACTTTCAGTTATCATACAAAAATATGCCATTAAGACTGTATGAGCTTACAAGATATAGTTTCAGAAGAGAACAATCTGGAGAACTTGTAGGTCTTAGAAGATTGCGTGCTTTTACAATGCCTGACTGTCATGCAATGTGTGTGGACATGGATCAAGCAAAAGAAGAATTTAGAAAAAGATTTGAGTTGTCACGTGATGTAATCAAGGGACTCGGTATTGAAAGCGAAGATTATGAAATGGCAATTAGATTTACTGAAGAGTTTTACAATGAAAACAAATCTCTGATTGAAGAGATGGTGGCAAAGCTTGGAAAACCAGTACTAGTAGAAATGTGGAAAGAGCGATTTTTCTATTTTGTACTAAAATGGGAGTTCAATTATGTGGATAATCTTGGAAAAGCATCTGCATTATCTACTGATCAAATTGATGTAGAAAACGGAAAAAGATACAATATTGATTTCATGGATGATACAAACAAGCCCTTGAACCCAATAATTTTGCACAATTCTCCCAGTGGTGCAATTGAGAGAGTGATATACACATTATTAGAAAAAGCAGCAAAGGACCAGCGAGAGGGAAGAAAACCAATGTTTCCATTATGGCTTGCCCCAACTCAAGTGCGATTAATCCCTGTAAAACCTGAATTTTTAGACTATTGTGAAAAACTTGCTGATAAACTCACAGAAAATGATATACGCGTAGATGTCGATGATAGAAATGAAAGTGTAGGCAAGAGTATCAGAGATGCAGAGACTGAATGGATACGATATATCATAGTCATTGGTGAAAAAGAAGTCAACTCTACTACTCTATCTATCAGAGATAGAAAATCAAAAGATCCACACAATCTTTCAGTTGAAGATTTTATCACAAGCATCAGAGAAGAAACCAAGGGAAAACCATTCATGCGAATAAACATGGGTCGTAGTGTAGCAAAAAGACCTCAAATAATGGTGTGATATCAGGACGCGTCTAAATCTCTTGGGTCAAGTTGCAATGATTTATTGAAACATTCTATGGCCTCATCATATCTTCCTAGTCCTCGCAGTGCAACTCCTTTTTTGTTGAGCAAATCCGGATTGTTCGGCTGCAGTATTATTGCTTGGTCGAAATAACTTATTGCCTTCTCAAAATCACCTTCTGAACTAAACTGGGTACCTTTTTTGACAAGATCTGGAATGTTTTCGTACACTAGTATGGTAATCTTGTTCCTACCTTAAGTCACTTGCGGGATAAATTCATTGCAATGACTTCGGACATTAGTTTTGCGGCAACTGATGCGGTTGCACCATTGTCATACGGTGGACACAATTCCACTATGTCCATACATCTTATTGTATTTCCTTCTAATGCATATATCATGTCAAATAACTCACGTGAGGTAATTCCCATGGCTTCTGGATTGCCAACTCCAGGTGCAAATGCTGGGTCTAGTACATCCAAATCAATGCTGACGTAAATCTTGTCAAAAGTAGACATAAAGTCTTTGACCATCTTTGGTCCTTTACCATCTCTTATGTCCTTGTCTGTTACAACATTTACCTTGTGTTCTGTCTTGAATGCAAGCTCTTCTTTCACAAATGATCTTGCACCAACATGAACAATATTTTCTGCACCACGTTTTTCTATTATTCTTCGAAGATATGCAGCATGGCTTAGTTTGATATCTGCATACTCATCTCTTAGATCATAATGTGCATCAAATACAATGTAGCCAGTTTCTTTTGGAAATGACATGTATGTACCATATGTAATCAAATGTTCTCCTCCGAGAATAATCATCTGTTTGTCTCTTGCTGCAAGTTCAGTAGTTATCTTTCCAATCATATCTAGTACTTCGGTTGCAACTACTGTATGGTATGTATTTCCAAGGTCTTCGATATTGACACTCTCCAGATCTACGTTAAATCTTGTTGAAAATATTTCTATATTGTTAAAGGCTTGTCGTATTGCATCTGGCCCAAACCTTGTTCCAGGCCTAAACGAATGGGTCGAGTCAAAAGGAATTCCATAGACTATTGCCGATACATCTCCGTCTTCGCTTGGGCTTGTTATCAGTGGATTTCGATTCATGTACAAATCAAGAAAGCTCATTTGTGTAAGGCTCATCATTTTGTAGTGGTATAATAATATTTCAAATCTTGATCTTTTTAACAAATAAAAAATTGAGATTTTTGGAGATGGTGTGGAAAGTAGTCACTCCACAAATACTCTTTTTTGCCAGGTATTGAAAATGTAGTCTTTTTTCAGCAAGTATGATTGTTCAGGTTTTGAATATTTGAAAAATATCTAGTTGCAGACAACGTTTCTTGCGATCAGACTACATTCTGGATGGACCTGTTCGTCGCTTGCCTTTCTACATGTAGCACATACAAACTGGTTTACCTCGCTACATACAGTGCAACGTTGGAATTCTTCCATTGTAACACCACAGTTTCTACATGAATCTTTTCGCATATGTGTAATTTCTATAACTTTCTTTATAAATTTTAGTACTGATAGACTTGACACACAGGTGTAAACATTTGACCATTTTTAGGGTTTATGCTCAATTTTAATGACTTTTTGAGGACTAGAATCGATCAATATTTACCGGTAAATCAGGTCTTATTTCCAGAAAAACTGGTCCAATCCAGTCTGTTTTGGTTCTCCAATCAGGCTTGCAAAGTCCAAGTCCATTGAAGACAAAATCTGATCAAACGTACTTTCCATAAATTCCATGTATTTTGGAGTGTCAATTTCATCAGGTCTTGCCATTTCTGTTGGTTTTACCCCTGGTTTGTTGATTATCTTGACGTATGAAATGATGTCTCCTTTTTTTATCTCTCTTGTCTGCTCTAACTGTTTAGCAGCTCGAATGTGTTGAGGTATTGTTTTGACATATTCTGCAGGAGCCTTGCTTATCATCACATTGAACGCAAGTTCTACAAGCGGAATCTGTCTTGCTTTTAATTTTTTTGCATATCCAGATATCATGTCCCCAATCTTTGCCTTTGACTGGGAGAATTCTTGTTCATTTTGTACTTGGGATAATATTCCAAGTATTTCATAAAATAGATTTCTGATAAATGGTGGTGTATGTGATTTTTTTCCAGTTAGACCCTTGACATCGACCTTACCATCTTTTTGTACTCCAAGATAATTCTTCTTTCTCTTACTAAATACCACATAACGATATTCCTTGTCTAAATCCAAATCTACACCAAATTCACTTTTTGCCCAATCAACTACCTTGTGTACTTGATCTTGTGACGGTGCTTTTAAAAATAAAGAGTCAGTATCTCCATACAGTACATCGATTCCAAATGATTTGCATTTCTCAATTGTTTCTAAAATTGTAAATCTTCCAACTGCTGTAGTTGCTTCAGCAACAGGCAAACAATATAATGGAAATATTTCTGCACCCATGACACCATAGCTTGCATTCAAAATGACCTTGAGTGCTTGGCTTACTACAGTATACAGTTGTTTTTGATCAGCAGAAAGATTGGGGTTTTTCGATAAACTCTTGTAATAATTCACACGCAAATCCCTCAATGAACCAATCAAGGTAGCTGTCAGGCCGTTTTTCTTGGTACAAACCCAGTGTGAAGTACCTGGTATTGTGTTTGTTTTACATTCATCGTGAATACACCTAACTGTCTCGTATGACAGATTTCTCACTTTGATTATGCTAGGATACAGGCTTGCAAAGTCCATGACGGAGACGTTGAAATGAATTCCTTCGGTAGGCTCGACTACTAGACCTCCGCGGTATTTTTTGTCTTTTATGACTGCCTCTGTTGACGCAGTACCTGATTTTTGATCAAGTTCCTCTCTTCGCGGTATCAAATAGTTGTGTTTTCTATGTTCATAATAGAATAGACTTCTAATCCATTGTGATACTCCCATTCTTGATATGTCGTCAATTGGCATGCGCCCAATTCTTGTTATGACAACAAGCAAGTTCATCAACAAATCATTGTTAAAACTTGTAAGCTTTTGTGTAATTCTTGAATCATTAAAACAATAGTTTGCCAACTCGTAAAGCGATAGATCTTCCAATTCTCCTTCATACTCTGTCTTGGATTCTTCAATTAGTCCTTCACAGATGGTATTTAGTGAAAAATCAGTATACTTGTGAGAAAATGCATAGATTTGAAATGAACGATTAGAAAATGTCCTGTACAAATCAATGTGCACACCTCTTTTTAGAGTAGCCGAGTCACGCATCATTATCAGTGGAATTTCTTTTAGAGGAACACCAAGACGCTCTGCTCTGTTGTACATGAAAGGCATATCAAACTCATCACCGTTGAATGTTATGACAAACGGATAATTTTCTAAGACCTTGAACGCGTCTTTTATCATGTCTGCTTCCTTGTCTTCGTCGTAGAAACTTATCTTGACATCCTTTGGAAGTTCATCAGTTCCCATTTGTAGTCCAGTACGCTTTAAAACAAAAACTGCCTTGTAATCATCACTTGCGCAAAATCCAATTGCAGTAATTTTTCGGTCTGCAACTTTGGGGTCAGGAATTCTTCCTGTCTCCGACTCTACTTCTATGTCAAAAGTAATTCTTCGTATGTTTGGTACTGGTTGGTTGAGAAGATTTGCCCATTCACTTATGTGGTTTTGAAATCCTTGTACATCTATTATTCCAGTATTTGTTATCTTGTCAAATAACAGGCCTTTTAGTGCAAGTTGCACCTCATCGGGTATTGGGTATGAATATTCTTTGAGTTTACTATCATCAATTGTATAGTATCTTCCAACAATTAGTGAATTGTCATAAAGATAATTTTCATAATATTTGATATCAGATTCCCATGTCTCCATGGTGTTTCTTATGCTCTTATCAGTCTGGGTGCCACCAATTGCAAGTGGATCTGTTACTGTAATTTTTGTCACATTGATCATTTTATCTTTTAGCAAATCTTCCCGCTTGATATTTTCTAGTTTTAACACGTCAGTTCTGTTTGACAAAAATTTTAGTTCTTCTGGGTCTAGTTTTGAATAACAATATGGTTTGTGTCCAGTATTGTCAAACCAAATTTTTAGTGTCTGAGATTTTGGTTCATAAAACTTGAGCAACGCACATTTTTTTAGGCCATCATATGCTGCCGAGACCAATAGTGCTGGTGGCATAGTGGTCGTTACTTCTTCTATTGCATTTGACATGGTATCATCATCACTTTGGTGTTAGGTTGACATTGGGTTCTTCAAGAAGAACTTTTATCCAGTGATTTATCCGGTTCTTGTCTAAAACCACTACCTCTAATCCTGCATCATGTAATAATCCATAATCTGTTTCGGGGTAACTTCCAAGGCATACTATTTTTTTAATTCCAATTGTAATTGCCATCTTGCTGCATTCTAGGCATGTGACAAATGTAGTATATAACGTGGAATTCTTTGTCCCAGAACCCACTCCAAGTATTGCACAATGCATTATGGCATTTGCTTCAGCATGGTTACACAAACACCTGTCAAGGCCTTCCCCTGATGCAACCTTGCCTTCCATTCGAAGTTGACATCTTTTACAACCTCCTTCAAAGCAATTCTTTACTCCAGGAGGTGTTCCATTATACCCTGTAGCAATCTGCCTGTTTTCTCGTACTATCACTGCACCAACCTGTCTTGTAATACAATTTGATCTTAATTTTGCCAATTCTGCTTGAAGCATGAAATACTCGTCCCACGTAGGTCGGTCAAATGATTTGTTCACACAGAAACTGTATAACGCTCCAATATAAGATTACAAATTCTTAAAGTGAAAATGAAGGCAGTAGAGCTCAACTCTTTGTTCCAAACAAGCTTTTTACCCGGATGATGACAACTATGGATTAATTGAGTAGTAATTTTGTAGAACACAAGTATATCAAAAAGTCAAGCATCGAGCACAGAGATTATCAAGATAACTTGGCAAGACAAGCGATTGCAGAAAATTGTCTAATTGTGCTTCCAACAGGGCTTGGCAAAACTACTGTCGCACTACATGTGATTGCAGAGTTTTTGTCAAGAGGAAAAGGCGGAGTTTTATTCTTGGCACCAACTAGAGTCTTGGCTCATCAGCATTATGAATTTCTAAAAAACAATTTACTGATTGATGATATTGCTCTTGTTACAGGAGAAGATTTACTTGCAAAAAGAAAAAAGCTGTGGGTAAATAGCATAATTTGTGCAACTCCTGAAATTGTAAAAAATGATCTTGATAGACAGATTGTATCGCCTGATCAGTTTTCACTTGTGATATTTGATGAAGCACATAGAACTGTTGGCGATTATGCGTATTCTGGAATTGCAGAGCGTTTTGCAAATATCGATGTTCGAATAATTGGTATGACTGCTACTTTGCCAAGCGAGAAACAAAAGGCAGAGGGGATGGTGAAGATGCTAAAGATTGCAAGTATTGCCCAGAGAACAGAAGAGAGTCCGGATGTGAGACCATACGTACAACAAACAGACACTCAGTGGATTACAGTTGAACTTGGACCTGAGATGAAAGAGATTCAGACCTTGATTAAAGCCACACTTGATTCTAGGTATCTTGAACTCAAAAAACTTGGCCTCAATCTTTCTGGAAATAGGTCAATGTCTGAGCTTTTACGTGTAAGGGAATTTGTTTTAAGACAAAATAGGCGAGCTGCCAAACCGCTTTTTACTGCAATACGTCTCATTCACGCACTAAATGTGTTTGAATCTCACGGTGTTACATCTTTTCTTAGATTCTGTGAACGAACTCAGGAGAAAAAAGGTGTGGGCATCAAAGATTTGTTTGAAAATGACATGAACTTTGGAAAAGCAGTAAGGCTTGCAAAACAAGCACAAGAAAAAGGAATCGAACATTCAAAAATAGAAAAACTAAAGGAAGTATTACAAAACATTCCTGGCAAGGCACTTGTCTTTACCAGTTACAGGGATTCAGTTGATGTCATACATCAGAAATTAAATGAAATGGGAATTCCAGCTGGATTTTTGATTGGAAAAGCTGGCGAGACGGGTCTTAAACAAAAAAAACAGATAGAAACAATACAAAAATTCCGTGACGGACAATACAAGGTGCTGATTGCAACCCGTGTAGGAGAAGAGGGTCTTGACATTTCTGAAGTAAACCTTGTAGTGTTTTTTGATAATGTTCCAAGCTCGATTCGATATGTTCAAAGAAAAGGCCGTACTGGAAGAAAAGATTATGGAAAACTAGTGGTCTTGATTGCTAAAGATACTACTGATGAGACGTATTATTGGATAGGAAAACGAAAGGTTACAGCTGCAAAAGGAATGGGTGAAAAGATGAACAAGTTTCTGGAACAACAAGAACCATCTGTAACAAAAAAAGGCCTTGATTCATTCTTCTAGATTCACACTTATTGTTTAATTTCTGATACAGAATAAAACCACAGTTAAATATCATGGAAATATCACAGACCTTTGATGAGTGTTTCAAAAAACATAATTTTTCTAATTCTGATTTTCATCATACCATCTGTCATTATTCCAATTTCTGCAGATACTGGACTTGCTGCATCCACAAACAAGGATTCGTATCAACCTGGAGACAAAGTAATAATCAGCGGATCTGTAGGCCAGGTTGTAAATGACAATCCTGTAGACATTATTGTTCGAAGCCCAATGGGAAATGTCTACGATGTAGGCCAAGTAAATCTATTAAACAATATATTTGTTCATGATTTTGTATTAAATGATGATTCTGTGGGAGGGATGTATACTATCAATATCAAGTATAATACTTCATCAGACCAGTTACATTTTATGTTAAATTCAGGAGAATTAAGTACAATTCCTGTCTTTGATAGTGAAATCAAAATAAGAACAAATGGTACCAACTTGATAAAATATAGTAATGTTATAGTATCTTCTTCTAATAATACAATAAAAATTTCCATGGATACATCCCAAGCGACTGGTAATGCTGTAAATCAAGAATATCAAATACCAAAAACAATAATTGATACACCGGGAGGAAACATCATGGTAAAGGTTGATGGAAACCAGATCCTATGTGCTCAGACTGAAACTGATACTATGCGCATACTTGATTGTACAATTCCTGTTAATTCTCAAGAGATTGAATTTATTGGCTCTACTGTAATTCCAGAATTTGGTCCATTGGTAGGTCTTGTAATATCCATGTCAGTAATTGTAACAGTTGTTTTCTCAAGGACTTCTAAACTCCACTTGTAGATACATTGCTTCTATAAGTTATCTACTGTGATATTTCGTATCTTGTCTTTTAGATCTTGAATTCTAGTATTGTATTTTAATATCTCCTTTTGTGACAAGTGGTTCTCTTTCTCAAATTTTTTCACGTGAGACTCGCATATCCAGAGAAACTCGAGATCATAGGATATTGAATCATGAGAGTTGTTTTCTTCAATTGTACAGGGTGTTCTTTTTCAAACTTTATCATTTCAGGTAGGTGTTCTACATTATTTTGTACTAGCCTTAGGAACGAGTCCAATTCTTGTCTCAAAGCCTTGTTATCACAAATCTGTTGGGTCCAAACAGGTTTTGTCTTGTCATGGTATACAAGTTCTTGATTTGACAGGTCGATACCAAATGTATCCAAGACATCTCTAGTTATTTCCTCTCTGACACTCTCTGACATTTTTATTAGATTCTCTGTAGCGTTGTCTCTCATCTTCATGTCTTGGGTTCTAGTCATACTGGGATACCATGCTATGTGCAAATAATGTAACAAATTGGTTTAGAGATTATCTAGTGGAATAATGAAAAATAAAGAAAAGGATTTTGTGAGATTATGACCTGATGTTGCCCGAGTTTCCGCCGTCTACATCGTTATAATTACACCATTGGTTGACTGAAGTACTTGACTGGAATTCGGGGTCAAGAGTATAAGTCCACCCCCAATGTGTTTCAGTAAAACCGCTTTGGGTGCTAAAGTATGTGGTTGTCCAGTCATATGGATTTGGAGCATCACCTGTTTGGGTGCTGTATGTTCCAAGAAGTACATCTCTTGTTGTTCCACCATAGTTGAATGTTCCAATGTTTCCACTAGTTGGATGTGCTCCTGGTGCAAATGTTCCATTGAGTATCGCAACATAACCTCCTGTTATATCACCAAATGAGGACTCGTTTTGTGTCCGTGTTCCCGTACCTGGATCCATCGCACCTTGTGGTGCTGCAAATATCCCATCAAATTTTTTGATTGCATAAAATGAACCGTCTGCAAGCTTCCACACCTTTAGATGTTCATTGAAATGATCAAGGGCCCAATAGCTTCCAATCCCAGAGTCTTCATCATTTTGTACAATGTATGAAATGTCCAAAATTTGTTTAGCACCTCTTGAATTTGGTTCTGTCAAAAAGCTTTGGCTTGGACAAATGTTTCGTTTTCCATGAAACTCATGATGGTCATTCTCGAATTGTTTTGATTTGTCATCTCTGTCAGAGAATGCATTTGCAGTATAACTAATTCCAGCAGGTCCGTTAAACGCCATAACAGACAATACTAGAATACTAGCTAGTGCAATTGCAGGTATTATTCTACTCATTAAAACAGATATTGATTTTGTTATATTTAGACATGATCGATGGATTATAGTAGAAAATTGTTCTATCCTACATTTTCTTGTAAAGTTTCAGTAAAAACCATCAAGTTCATCCTGTTTTTCAAAAGATATTTAACATCTAAAATAGTCAGGACTGGATGTGATTACATATATTCTTGCAACATGCATACCTGGAAATGAAAAAGAGGTCATAGAAAAAATAAAAGAATTGCCAAACATAGTTGAAGTAAATGGAATAATGGGCAAGTATGATATCTTTGTCAAGATTCAAGCGTCAGATGTTGCAAAGGTTGATTCGACAATAGGCAAAGTGCGAAGTGTTCCACATGTTACTAGTACTGTATCAATACCTGCAATTTATGGTCAGGGGGGTACAATAGATGAAGAAAAATAATTTAGCTCAAAATTTTTAATTTTATAATACCTACACTAAGAAAGATTATCTAGAATGATACTGTAATTAATTCATGGACAAAGTAATTGAAGTTGCAGATTCCGAAAGAATTGGAAGAGCACCAGACAAGACAATTGTATTAATGTCAAAGGGAAACTTTTTGGAACGTGGCCATGTTGTACAAAATGTTACATTGAATCTATACATTCAAAGAAAGGATGTAAAACTTGGACCATATTCTTTGATTACCGCACTTGTTGAGACTGACAAGGGAGTCATAGAAATGACATATGATGAAGGATATAGAGGTGAGGACGCCATAGAAGAAGCTACTGCATTTCTTACATCTCATATAGGTATCTCTGCGCTGATACTAAGATCAATTATTCAGCTTGATCAGTCTATGAACAAAAATAATTTAATTGTACTAGAATCAAATGATCAGGAAGAGGAATTTTATGAAGTTTGAACGAAAACCTATTGCAATTACTCCAACTTGTGCCATGTGTGGAAAACCTGTAAAAGAACATACTCCAGAACAGATGAACCATTGTATTGAAGAACGACGCAAATCTCAAGTAAAAACTAGCGATTCTGGGTGAGATGCATTGGTTAGATACAATCTAGTTCCTCCAGATACATACATTCGTGTGAAAAAAGGATTACAGGGAGATCATATGGTATCACAATATCCATCATTTCATGAATCAATGTATGATTCATTTGAAATCATATCTTTGGATGATAAAGTTGCAGTATATTATTACAAAAACGGCACACTTGCAGTGGAAGGCGACGACAAGAATTCATTTTTTCGTAGTGTAGTGCGTCAGGTTAACAAACTTGTTTCAAGAAAAGACTATCTGTAACATCTAGTCTTTTTTTGCCCAATTTTCAACGTCAAAGCCGGGGCAATTTCCTGAAAACTCTTTTACCATTATGACTCGACAAATCTGTTCTTGCAATTCTGAATGTTCTGTAAATTTCTGTCTGCAAATAGGACATTTGTCTCGCTTTTTATCAATAGGATAGACACATGACAGCAGTTTATTGAAATTTTCTCTTATAGGTCAAGCTCACTTGCATCTTGCAGCTTTCCAGTTAATTCGAGATAAGTATACGGGTCTAATTGTTTTGCAAAACCTTTGTCTATATTTATCAAATATATGGAATGAAGATGGGCATTTAGAATATCTTCTGTCTCAATTGGCGGGTTTTTGTAAAACCTGTCACAAAGATCTTTAATTTTTTGTATCTCTTCAGGCGTTCTTTTGATCGGAGGTTTTAAGAATAATTTCGGAATTGGTAAAATTCCAACAACCGGTGTAGCTAATGCAAACTTGGAGCAATGCTTGCTATATCTTGCAATCTTGCTTGATATTCTTGCAATGTAATAATCAATGGTATCAAGCGCATGGTCAGGTGGTGTGAATCCTGTTTCTATTTCAAGAATTAGCGTACCGTCTCCTTTTGTTGCAAATACGTCACAGACTAGAATATTTGAGAGTTGTTTTTCAATGTCAACGGTGTATCCATGAGATATCAGATTTGCGGCACATATTATCTCTAATACTGAATGATTTATCTTGACTAGGTTTTTTTTGTACAGTTCAATTAGTCTCTCTCTTACAAAATTTGTCTTTGATTTTATTTCAGGAGTCTGATCACGGGTTAGTTTCTCAGCAACCGTGTAGACATCTTCTGTAAATTTTTCTAAATCCAAAATCTACTATTTCAAATCTAACTCGGGGTTTAAGAGGATAGCTAAATCAACATGTATGTAAAGCACATTCTTGATAATTTTCTCATTTATTATGCATGGAAAAATCTATAAAATTAGAGGTTTGTATGAACTATGTGAATTACTGGCTCTTAAAACAGGAACCGTCAGTATATAGTTTTGACAAATTAGAAAAAGAGAAAAAAACAGTCTGGGATGGGGTTCATAACAATTTGGCGCTAAAACATATGCGTAGCATGAAAAAGGGCGATAAAGCAATTTTTTATCACACGGGAGATGAAAGACAAGCAGTTGGCATAGTGGATATAATAACAAATCCATATTCAAATCCAAAAGAGTCTGACAAACGATTCATAGTTTTTGACGTTAAGGTGTCCGATAAACTGAAAAGACCTGTTACTTTGGATGAAATAAAAAATGATGTAAGATTCAAGGACTGGGATCTCGTAAGAAACTCGCGTCTTTCTGCAATGCCTGTACCAAAAATTTTGTGGGATGAAATAATAAAAAAATCAAAGAACTAATTTTTAAAAAGATTTTTTATAAAGGTAAAACAGTCATAATCATGGTTGAACTTTCAAGTGAAGATAAACTGGTACTTTTACAACATGCCATTTCAAAGTATGAGGATGAAAATACTCTACTTGAGAAATTAAAAGCAGTGTTACCTCAGAAGGATATTGATCGAGGTATTGCCACTCTGATTGGAACCCAAAGAGTGAGACGAATTGGCCCAGATGTGTTACAAAATAATGTTAGCCACATTGGAGAGTTGCCAGAAATTCCAGCACACATAAAAGAAATTGTGGATCGTCTATAGTCTGCCTTTAGTCAAATTTAGTGAAAATCTCGTAACTAGTAAAACATGTAAAAGATTGAATACATTACTGGCCTCAAATAATATGAGACACTCGAAATTTCTCATGAGGTGGCTTGAGTTCTGGAAATTCCCTGAACATATAATATTGTATGATACCATGCCATAAAAACAAAACTAGCAATTCATTAATGAAAAATTTGAATTCTTAAAAACTTACAAATAGATGTGATTTAGACCAATACATATGACAATAAAAAATATCACTGTTTTAGGTTCTGGAATAATGGGACATGGAATTGCACAAGTTTCTGCAATGGCAGGATACAATGTAGTTCTTAGAGATATTGAAAAGCAATTTTTAGATAAAGCAATGGAGAAAATCAAATGGTCACTTGACAAACTAGTCTCCAAACAAAAAATTACGGAAGATCAAGGAAAAGAGATTTTTGCAAGAATAGTACCGATAGTGGATTTGGCAGAGGCGCTAAAAAATTGTGATCTGATGATTGAGGTAGTACCTGAAATAATGGATTTAAAGAAAAAAGTCTACGCCGAAGTTGACAAAGTTGCACAACAAAAAACAGTATTTGCGTCAAACACTAGCACTTTGCCCATAACAGAAATTGCAAGCACCACCTCTAGACCAGAAAGATTCATCGGAATTCATTTTTTCAACCCTCCACAATTAATGAAGTTAGTGGAGGTCATTCCAGGCCAAAAGACCTCGAAGGATCTAGTTGATACAACGATTAATTTTGTAAAATCAGTTTCAAAAGAGCCTGTTCTGTGTAAAAAAGATGTTCCAGGATTTATTGTAAACAGACTATTCATCCCTCTAGTGCATGAAGCTGTATATGCCATGGATAGAACTGGTGCGACAAAAGAAGAAATTGATTCCGCAGTGAAATTTACACTACATTTTCCAATGGGAATATTTGAGCTTGCAGACTTTACTGGAATGGATGTGATCCATAAAGCAACACTAGAAATGCATTCACGTGACAAAAAAGTAATCAATCCACATCCATTGATAGAAAAATTGTACAATGAAAAGAAACTAGGACAAAAAAGCGGTGAAGGATTTTACAAATATTCCGGAGAACAATATGAAAGAATAACATTAACAGAGGAACTAGCAAAGAAATTCAATCCAATACAGTTGTTGGGAAACATACTTAACAATGCAGCATGGCTTGTCACAAACCAAGCAAGTGACGTTACTGAAATTGAAAAAGCTCTATCGCTTGGAATGGGACTCAAAAAACCATTGTTTGATACTGCAAAGGAATTTGGAATTTCAAACATTGTACAAGAGTTACAAAAACTAGCCAGAGAAAACAAGTTTTACGAACCAGATCAATATCTAGTATCACTCAGGTAGAATAGATTTTTTCCAAAATGGTCTCAACAGCTTCTTTTGGCGAAGATACTCCTGTTATCAGCACACTTTTTCTGTGATCCAGATATTGGTCTGCATATTTTTCTGCAATTCCTCCACTATTTTTAATTGCAACAATTGGTTTTTTGTGCATATATGCAGCACAAGTCTCAGACAATGTACCTGAACCCCCTCCGATGATTATTACTCCGTCTGCAGAAAGTGCATTTAGAAAATCTCTTGCAAGACCCATGCCGCTTGGTATTACTATATCACAATATTCATTTGCAAATGAAGGGTTATCTTGAGGAATTATTCCAAGTGTCAAACCTCCCGCATCTTTTGCACCGTGAGATGCAGCTTTCATTACTCCATCTAATCCCCCTGTCACTAGAACAGATCCTGATTTTGCTACTTCCATTCCTGTCTCATATGCAATTTTTTCAAGTTCAATAGTTGTTCCGTTCTGATTATGACCTATGATCAAAATTTGTATTTTTTTTACCAATATAGCATATCGTAAAAATAGATAATAAAAATTGTATTTTATAAAAATGAAAAGAGAAATAGAGACAATATACCTAAGATGAGGCACTAGTCTCGGTCTTTGGTGTCTCAGTTGTTGAAACTGTGCCTTCTGCTGGTTTTTCTGTAGCAGTTTCTGCTTTCTTCTTTCGTGGTGCACGTGGTTTCTTTACTTTAGCTTCAGATGATTTTACAGTTTTTTCAGTAGTGGAAGATACTGTTTGTGGTTTTAGTTGCTGTTTTTGTTGTGGATGTTGTCCTTGTGGTCTTTGTCCATTTTGTGGAGGTCGCTGACCTTGAGGTCTTGGTTGACCTTGTTGTTGTTTTTGCTGAGGTCTCTGTCCCTGTTGAGGTCTTTGACCTTGCTGAGGATGTTGTCCTTGTTTCTGTTGTTGTGGTCTGTTACCTTGTTTATTTCCCGGATTTTGTTTTTGTCCTGGTTTTGTATTTTGTTGTGATCCTGGAATTGGTCTCATCTTACTCCATAAGACACTCATTCTTGCCTTGTAACCTACACCATATTCCAATTCGTCTGGAACCAAAGTTGCAGGATGAACAAATCCTTGACTTCTAATTGCAACGGCTCGTCTCATTGCTATGTTTCTAACATAATCCCAGTCTTCAGTTCCAAATCCATCGATTGGACCTGTCAATACTCCGTTGTGCATTGAAAACACAAGTGCTGATACTATTGGAATCGCATAGTTGATGCTTGCTGGTGAGTTGATTTTCACTGGCATCAATGGCATGTGATGACTTCCTCTGGTATTTCCTGCAACAAGATGTGGGTTGTTAAATGCTGAACCTGCTTCTTCTGTTGCTGGAAAGTCTTTTTGAGTTCTAACTATACAAATAGGATCGTCTTTTCCAACATATGTTCCTGCAATGTTGTGCAATCTATCAGTCGATGCAGACAATATTGGTTGGTTATCTTTAGTGGATACTGTAGATATGACGTATCTTCCAGGATACATCAGAGCTGCTTCTAATGTTGGCTTGTCTTGCCACATTTCTAATGTAGCAATTTTGCCTTTTTCCACATCCATTACTGAAATTCTGACACCTCTTGCCAAGTTCTGGTTTACAATTAAACCAGTATTTGATAGCGCGTCAACAAACATTCTATAGAATGGATAATTGAATGCACCAGGTTCAGTCTTGTCTGCTGCATAAATTGTAAATGCTTCATTTGGTCTTTCATCAAATGTCATTTCTGCAACACCAGGTCCCATACCCTTTACGTTTCCAGAAAATGAGTCCTTCAACAAATCTTGACCTGCACCATAAAGCCCTTCACTCTTTGCAACTCTAGTTGCGGCTTCAAATGCACGCCATGCAAGTCCATGGACTTGGGAATTGTTAACACCTTTAGTGTGAGTCATAACGATGTGTATGTCATCTCCACAATATCCGATATAGGAATCAATCAAGAGTCCTTTACCGTCTTTTCTTACTTGTGGCTTTACAAGATTTCTTACGGCGTTTAGTAGACCATCACTTGGTCTTGTGTGTCCGCCGATTCCGCCAACATCAGCTTTGATTACTGTTACTGTAATTTTCATTGTACTTTGTGATAAAATAGTTCGATTTATACCATGTGAAAAAATTTGATCTAAATGATCGAGTCAGAAATTAATTCAACTTTTGACCAAAAAAAATTCAAAAAATGAAAATGCTAATAAAGCCCTTCTCAAGTAACATCCAACATGAGCACTGCAGCATCAAGAAAACCTCACTTGAACATGATTGTCGTAGGACACATCGATAACGGAAAATCTACAACCATGGGTCACTTTTTAATGGAACTTGGACTAGTAGATGAAAGAACAATTGCAGCACATGCAGCCGAATCCGAGAAGACCGGAAAAGGTGACACTTTCAAATATGCGTGGGTTATGGACAATATCAAAGACGAAAGAGAAAGAGGTATTACAATCGATTTAGCATTTCAAAAATTTGAATCTCCAAAGTACTTCTTCACATTAATAGATGCACCCGGACACAGAGACTTTATCAAAAACATGATCACAGGAGCCTCTGAAGCAGACTGTGCAGTTCTAGTCTTGTCAGCTAAAGAAGGTGAAACAGATACAGCAACCGCACCAGGTGGGCAAGCAAGAGAACATGCATTCTTACTTAGAACCTTGGGTGTAGGACAACTAGTAGTAGCAATTAACAAGATGGATGATAGTAATTTCTCAGAAGCAGCATACAAGGTAGCAAAAGAAAAGGCAGAGAAATTATTAAAGTCAGTAGGTTACAAGCTTGACAAAGTAGCAATTATTCCAGTATCAGGTTGGAAGGGCGATAACTTGGTCAAGAAATCAGCAAACATGCCATGGTGGACAGGTAAAACACTATTCGAAGCATTTGATGATTTCACAATGCCAGATAAACCAACAGGAAAACCACTTAGAATTCCAATACAAGATGTATATACCATCACAGGTGTCGGTACAGTTCCAGTAGGACGTGTCGAAACAGGCGTGGCAAAACCAGGTCAGAAAATAGTTGTAATGCCATCAGGAGCAGTAGGTGAAATCAAATCCATTGAAACACACCACACTGAAATGCCATCTGCAGAACCAGGTGACAACATTGGATTCAACTTGAGAGGCATAGAAAAGAAAGATATCCACAGAGGAGATGTAATTGGAACATCTGATAACCCACCAAACGTAGCAAGAGAATTCAGAGCACAAATCATAGTTATTCACCATCCGACTGCAATTGCACCTGGTTATACACCAGTAATGCATGCACACACTGCACAAGTTGCAGCAACCATAGTAGCATTTGAAGCAAAAATCAATCCACAGTCCGGTGCAATTGAAGAAGAAAATCCAAAGTTCTTAAAGGCAGGAGATTCTGCAATCGTTAGAATCAAGCCAGTAAGACCCTTGTGCATCGAGACATTTGGTGAATTCCCAGAGATGGGAAGATTCGCTCTCAGAGATATGGGTGCAACAATTGCAGCAGGTATCGTAAAAGAGATTACTGACAAGTACACCAAATAGGGACTTGAATGACCCAGACAGCCCGAATTAAATTAACAAGCACTAGTCTTTTAAGACTAGATGGGGTCTGTACTGAAATCAAAGGAATTGGCGAAAAAACAGGTGTCAAAGTTAAAGGACCAACACCATTACCAGTAAAAACACTCAATGTGGTTACACGAAAATCACCATGCGGCCAGGGTACAAACACCTATGAAAAATGGGAAATGAGAATTCACCGACGAGTCATTGATCTTGGTGCAGATGATAGAGCCATAAGACAGCTCATGAGAATTAAGATTCCAAACGATGTATATATTGAACTTACTTTGAAATAGTGATTAAAATGTCAGAACCTACTCAGGAAATACAAGCAGATGAAAAACCAACTAGCTTTAGTGTTTTTTATTCATGCATGCGTTGTGGAACACAAGTGTCCCAGTCTGAGCTTACCAGACTACCAGAAATAAAATGCATTTGTGGTTTTAGAGTGTTTACCAAAGTAAGACCACCAGTAGTAAAAACAATCAAGGCATTTTAGATATCTCTAGTTCCGCCATAACTGTGTGCACGTTGCATATGAGTTCGCATTTCTTCCATGCTGGAAAAAAACTTGTTACATTCCTTACAATCATAGCGTTTATCTCCATGATGCAACTGTTGGTGTAACATCAAATATTCTTGCTGTCTAAATTTTGCGTCACACATGTCACACTTGAATTTTTTAAAAATATTCATCTATCCCAACTGTGCCTTGTGAGAGTCCCAGCATTCCCTACACAATTGCCCTTCAAGCACCCATTTTTTCTTTGGAGTGTACCTTATCATGCCAAGTTTTTTTCCACAAACATGACAGTTTAACTTTTGACTCTTGTAGAGTAGATCTTTTTTATCAAAACACGATTTGCATAACAATCCTTCCATATCCCATTGGTATCGTGGCTCCCATAGATCAGGAACGTCTTTTTCTATTCCACATGTAACACATTTTTGCCTTAGACTTTGTTCATAGAATTTCTTCATCTGAGAAACATAGCAATCAGCACAAAGTGGGCCCTCAATCTTCCACTCGCTCTTTGGTTTGCTCTTATGAGCAGACTCTTTTTTACAAATTGCACAAATAATTGGTTTTCTAGAGAACAAGTTCATGGCTTTGAATATCACTAAATCCATTAAATAGTTATCATAAAGGAAAGAAATTGAGAATCTAGTTCTCAGGTTATTGTTGTAGTGCTTCTTCGAGAAGCTGGCCTGCGTTTAACATTCCCTTTTGCTTTGCAATCTGTTCAATTTTTGCATATTGTTCAGCTGTAAAACAAACTGGCATTGAACGGTCTTTCATGAATATGGGTAGCCTCATTGATTTTATATCCTTTTTGTTGATTTGCTCTGATCGTCAAGATCGATTTATGGTACTTATTCGTTGAACACATACTTGCGCTGACCGCGTAATTCAGGGCTGCTTCCCACACCTACTAAAACAAACTCTTTTTTACCATCCAGTATGTTCTGAGTTGGACTGAGCTTACTTTCATGGATTTGTTCATATTCTTCAAGGGATACCTTTCTTCTGTCGCCTATTTCAGCCTCCAAATTCATGTTCTTGGCAATTTCCTTGTAAGTATCCATGATGACTCCACTGAAGACCATTGCACTACTTCCGCTACCGTATGAGCCAAATCCAAATCTCTTGCCATCTAGATCAACTCCCTTTTGGAACTCAAATTCTATGCAGCTTCTAAAGCCCATGTAGAGCGAAGCAGTGTAAAGATTTCCAACCATGCTTGATGCAATAAGTGAGCTTGCAAGTTTAGAGTCATATGCTTCTTGGAATTCATCAGTCATTGTAAATCGTTTTGTAAACTCGTGGTCTTTTTGCATAAATTCTTCGTCTGCAAGTATTGATTCTATAGTACCACGTGGATCTTTTGGAATTGGTTCTGTCATTCCCATTTTTTCTACAATTCCCTTCCAACGCGGTAAACTTCTCCACTCGTGTCTTAGTAAGTATGTCAAAGCTTTCTTACCCATGTTACTGTATGGGAGATGCATGTTTACAAAGTCTATATAATCAAGAATTGATTCTCCTTCTTTTAGTTTTATTATTCCTGTGGAGAGTGCTTTTTCTTTGTATGCCATAAGTGCCTTCTTTACCTGTATCATGTAAAGCAAGTTAGAGTACTGACCATTTACAATTGGAGTCTCTTTTCCAAATGGTCTGTAGAAATCGTATTCATTTTTAATAGAAGTGGATGTAACCTTGGGATCAAAAGTCATCAGTCTAGGATTATCGCTTAGAAGCATGGCAACAGCACCTGCACCTTGAGTATATTCACCGCTTGAACCCAGATCATATTTTGCAATATCTGACACTACAACTATGGCAGACTTGCCCTCTGCTTCTCCTGCCCTTATCCAATTAGCGTTATCATACAAAGCATATGACCCACTAACACATGCAAATTTGCATTCAATTCCACCACAGTGCCCAAAGGAATCGTTTCCATATACTTGCTCCAGCATACCAATTACGTAGGAGTTCATTGCCTTTGATTCATCAAGAGAGGATTCTGTTGCAACATATAGCCTTCCAACGTCTTTTGGTGAGATTTTATTTCGCTCCATTATACGTAAACATGCGTTTGCGGCCATACATGCAGGGTCTTGATTAGTATCTACGATAGCCATTTTTGATACTCCTAGGCCCCGCTGTAGCTTATCTGGATCCATACCACGGGCTTTTGCAAAGTCTCTTGCGTCTACAAACAATTTTGGAATGTAGATGGCAATGTCATCTATACCTGCGGCCAATAGATTCAGCTTTCCAATTACAGATATAAGGATTTTGAGAATCGTTTTTGATCTCAAAGATTGACAATTTTTGTCATATTTTTACAATATGTGTGAAATCTCTTAGGATTTTAACTTAGATTTGAATAATTCATCAAACACATCAAAGGGCTGGGCTCCAACAATTTTTGACACTGTCTTGTCTGGTGCTATGATGAAAAAGTCAGGAGTTCCAGTTAATCCCAAATCCTTGGCGTTTGACAGGCTACCCTGTACAGTCGATATGTATCTTGATTCTGACATACATTGTCCAAATTGAGTAGCATTTAGCCCAACATCATTTGCAAATTTTAACAGATTGTTAGACGATGCCCATCCGGTATTTTCTCCGGCCCAGTTGTTATACAATACATCATGATACTCCCAAAATTTGCCTTGTTCTTGTGCACAATGTGTTGCATGTGCTGCATTCACAGAGTCCTGACCAATTATGACAAAATCTTTGAAAACCATACGCACCTTTCCAGTGTCGATATAGTTTTTCACAATATCAGGCTCTGTATTATGATAAAACTGGTTACAGTAAAAGCACTGATAGTCTCCAAATTCAATCATCGTGATTGGTGCATCGTTTGAACCAAGCACTGGGGAGGTGTTCTCAATCAATAAATTCATAGATACTTTTTGAGATGATGCGTCATTTTGTAGCGTGGTATTATCAGTACCTTGAGGAATAGTAGGAATCATGTGATTTGAAAAACCTTGCCCAAATAAAGAAATCACAACTATGACAACAGCAATTGCTCCGATCCCAATCCCTATTGACGGGAGATGAATCTTCAAGAATATAACTAGCCTCACAGATTATTTAGTTCTTGTCAAAGGGGCAAGCCAAATAAATGGGATTTTTCTTCAGAAGAGATGTGAAAAAGGTTTTTGTTAATGGATATGGTTCTATCGGTAGCAGAATAACCCAATTCATATCTGATGACAAGGATATCGAGGTCATCGGGGTTGGCAAATATTCACCTGACGACAAAGTAGCAGACGCAATATCAAGAGGACTTCATGTTTATGTACCAAAGGAGAAAACAGATGCTTTTAAAAATTACAAAATATCTGGAACCATAGAGGATGTAATTTCTAAAAGTGATCTTGTAATCGATGCAGCACCCGGTGGTATGGGATATAAAAATAAAAAAACATTGTATGAACCAAAAAATGTCAATGCAATTTTCCAAGGTGGAGAGAAAATTGGCGGAGATGAATCAGTTGCAAAATTGATCTTCAACTCACGTGTAAATTACGAAAAGGCATTTGATACAAAATATGTAATGCAAGGAAGTTGTAATGTTACTGGGATGGGTAGGATACTTCAACCCCTCAAGGAAAAATATGGGAAAAAAATTAAGCGATTTGATGCAACATTGTTGAGAAGATGGGCAGACCTTGAAGATTCAAAGACATTGGTGAAAGATTCTATTGAATGGACTCGAAAACCACATCATAATGATGATGTTAAAAGCTACATGGGTACTGATACCCCACTCTTCATTCGTGCTTTCAAGGTTCCAACAAGACAAATGCACGTACACTTGATGGATATTCGTTTTGATGGACCAGCTCCAAATTCACAAGAGATTGTCGAATTGTACAAAAATGAATATGGCGTTGCAACATTATATGATGCAAAAGGAACAAAAGACATCAGAGATTATGCAGAATCTATAAAATTTAATTTCAAAGATACCAACATGATTCACATTCACGCAGATGTAATTGAGGTTCAAGACGATACTGTCAAACTAACATACTCGGATGATCAGACAGGTATCGTGGTACCTGAAAACCATCTTTTAATGCAAGCTATGTTGTTCAAAAGAAAAAGAGAAGATGCTTTCAAGCATACAGAAGAGCTGTTCCACATGGAAGAAAAGAAAAAACTTTTGCAAGAACATTTTGCAAAGAAATAAGGATAAAGACGTCATATGGAATAGTTTGTTGCCAGAAAACCCTTGCAGTCAATGTGAACTTATAAAAGAGACAGTTGAAAAATAATATACATACCAATTGTTTGAAATTCAATCCGCTGATTCATCCATTAAAACACAGAATTTAAGATCAATACAATGTAAAAGACATTCACATCTAGGTAATTGATCATGGATAGTGAAATGATTTTAAAAATAATATTGCTTGCATTGTTGGTAGCTTTATCAGCCATTTTTAGTGGTGCAGAAGTGGCACTGATTGCAACAAACAAGGCTAAAGTAAATCAACTGCTAAAAGAAAAAGTTAGAGGTTCTACATCACTTGCCAAATTAAAAGCCAATCCCAACAGAATGCTTGCAACAATAAATCTTGGAACTGTATTAGCAAACGTAGGATCTTCTGCACTTGCCACAGAGATTGCACTAGGTTTGTTTGGAAATGGAGGTCTTGCACTATCAATAGGAATAATGACTTTCATACTTTTAATCTTCGGTGAAAACGCTCCAAAATCATATTGTAATGCAAATCCTGTCAAGGTATCGCTGTGGATAAGTGGCATCACACTTACTTTTAGTTACATATTTTACCCATTTGTAATATTATTTGAGAAAATAACGCATGCCATACTGTGGATTCTAAAAAGTCCTTACCATCCACCACCAATTACAGAACAAGAAATCTATAATGTACTTGAACAAGGTCTGGAAGATAAGGCATTAAAAAAACACGAGCATGAGCTTGTACATGGTGCTCTCAAGTTTGATGATATCGTAATACGTGCAGTCATGACTCCTAGAACAAAGATGTTCATGCTTCCAGCAAAGATGATCTTGTTTGATGCAATGCCACTGATAAGCAAAAGTGGTTATTCTAGAATTCCACTTTACAAAGATACTACCGACCAAATCATAGGCATCTTACATGTAAGAGACCTGCTAAAGAATTTGGAAAGAGATGAAAAAATAATTACACTTGAGGCCCTTGCCAGAAAGCCAATTTTTGTATCACAGGAACAAAGAATCAGTAAACTTCTCAGAGAGATGCAAGGTAGACAAACTCACATGGCAATTGTAGTTGACGAATTTGGAGGTGTAGAAGGTTGTGTTACACTAGAAGATTTGCTAGAAGAGATAGTGGGAGAAATAATGGATGAAACTGATATGGAGGAGCTCAACTTCAAGATGTTGGACAAAAATACCATGCTTGCAAGCGGAGATGTTGAAATTGATACAGTAAATGAAATACTCAAATCAAATATTCCACAAGGAGATGATTATTCTACTCTGAATGGTTTATTGCATGACAAGCTAAAGGATATTCCTAGAACAGGTGATAGGCTAGTGATAGGATCTGTCAAGATGACAGTAGAAGAGGCAGTAAATAATCAAGCAAGCAGGATAAAGATAGAAAAGATTTCAAACAATAACTAAGTTCGTGGTGGAATTGCAAACTTGTTTTGCGGATTTTTGTGATAATCCACTGGAATACTCGAGTCTTTTTGTCGTCCCGTGAGTATTCCTACCACCGTTTCATCCTTTTTGATAATCCCCTCACCGATTAATTTCCTTACACCAGCTGGAACTGCGCCTGATGCCATCTCACAATCAAATCCATTCAGACCAACAAGTGCCATACCATCAAGCATTTCAGAATCTGATACCTGTGTCACAACTCCCTTTGTAAAATCGAGTGCGCGCAATCCCTTGAGGATGTTGGCAGGTTTAGCAATCTGGATTGCAGTAGCCTTGGTCTTTGGTCTGATCTTATTTTCATCCATGTATTCATAATATCTCTTAATTAAACCAGTATCTGCTTTTCCACTATTCCATCGCAATTCAATATTTTCAAATTTGCCGTTGTACAAATCGTATAAAGTGTTGGCACCTTCAGAGTTGACAACTGCAAGACGAGGTATTTTCTTTATCCACCCCCATTCATACAACTCCTGGAGTGCCTTGCCACAACTTGATGTGTTTCCCAATGCTCCACCGGGATAGACTATCCAATCTGGAGGATTCCAGTCCAAAAATTCCAATGCTCTAAAGACAATTGTTTTTTGTCCCTCGATTCTAAATGGATTTACAGAGTTTACAGTATATCCGCCTGCTTGTCCAGCTTGTTTTAGAGAAGCAGATAATGCATCATCAAAGTTTCCTTTAATTTCTACAACTTGAGCACCAAACTGAAATGCTTGGCTAAGTTTTCCAGGTGCGACTTCTCCTGCAGGTATGTATACATCACAATCCATATTTTCATTTGCAGCATACATCGCTGCAGATGCAGAGGTGTTTCCAGTTGACGCACATATTATTTTCTTGATTTTAACAAGTTTGGCATGCGTTACAGCAGTTGTCATACCATTGTCTTTGAAGGAACCACTTGGATTGTATCCCTCAGGTTGAAGCCAGAGATTTTGCAATCCAACATATTGTGATACACGAGACATGTGATATGGTTTTGAAAGCCTACCCTCTGCACCATCTAATGAAACTAGATATTTTGAACATTGATCAATATCTTCAGTATCAATCTGACAAAAATTCAACAGCTCACGAAAACGCCACACTCCGCTTTCATTGAAAATATTGTTAGAATGGTTTCGGCGTTTGTAAAAAACTTCTTTTAATGAAACTGAAGGAGCAGAACCATATTTGACATCAAGCAAGTGTCCTTTTTCACACTCAATTCTAGTATCAGTAACAGGATATTGGAGACTGCATGTCGGGTCGATGCATTTTAGATATGCCGGTGACTGCATTATGCAAAATTTAGTTGGTTCGTATTTAAATCTAAAGAATTTACGTTTTAGACAAAAACCTCTGGAGGTGATGAAAAACTAGATTATTTTTTTGGACCTGAGCGCATGTGAAAGTTGATGCAACACTTGCACTCCTTTGAGATGCATTCTGTTTCAGACACATGACCGCAAATACCACATTCACAATGTGTTTGCATATTTCTTCTGAGGATTTATTGCATATAACCAATATGAGGGTTCTTGTATAGTCATACTGACTATTTTTTTGATTTTTTAGGTTTCTCGGCGGATTTTTTTGCAGACTTGGCCTTGTCTTCCAAGTGTTTTGTTTTTGCCTCTTCTGTTTCTTTGCTTTTTTCATCCACTGCCTTCATGACAGCTTGAATTAAACCATCCAAGTCGCTGTCAGAAACTTCAGGTTCAACAGCAGCGGCTATCTGAGTAATAGTATTTGATATGGCCGAGCTTACTTCATCAAAACTCTCTGGATCTTCATATGCTGCATTATACAATGCTTTGAGCCTTCTGACATCAGAAAGCACCTGATCGGTCAGTGTTAAACGGTATTTTTTACCATTTATGGTAATTTCCTGACTTATCATGCATGGACTCGCCATCATGCTTTCATAAAGTTTTCTGTAAAAAAGAACAATTACCAGTAATACAATGAACACGATGTTGACAAGAAAAGTTCCAAGCAAGGCAGAGCGATATTTTTCCACAGGCGTAAGTTTGATTACATCACGAGGCGCAAAAGGTCCAAATGTCATGGCTGCAGAATGGGTCATGCAAATTTCATACAACCCAGTCTTAATTGCCATCTTTATTCACAATGGATCCCAGACCATTAAGAACATAGAAAAAACAAAAGAATTTGGAGTAAATGTAGCATCAAAAGATCAAACAACTGAAGTAAATATTGCAGGAGGCTATTCAGGATCAGAAATTGACAAGTTGAAAGTTAAAGATATTTTTCAAATTACCGCCCCTAAAAAGATCAAAACACCCATGATTTCAGGTTGTACGGTAAATGCTGAATGCAAACTAATTAGAAAGGAAAAGACAGGTGATCATGTCATGATGGTAGGAAGAGTTGTTTACATCGAACATGATGATACAAAAAATCCTCTAATATATCACAAAGGACGATATTTCAATTTAGGTTCTACAATAGAACAAGATAGAAAAGAGGTTCAAGTAAGTAAAGAAACACTAGAATTTTTCACAAATCTTGCACAAGGCAAATTTGTTTTAAAATGCACAGGAGTTCTAGTATGGTCTACGAACAAAATCATGGTCACCAAATGGCAAAAGACTAGATTTGAAACCATACCATTTATCATTCCTCGAACAGGCGAGAACCAACGAGACCGTCTTGTCAAATTTTTAAACAAGACGGGATTTGATATTCAAGTAGACTCTGAACCAATTATGAAGAGACTTGTTTTAAAAAATACAAATAAAATCCAGCGAATAAATTTTGTATTATTTAATGGAAAAGCCGAAAAATTAATGCCAAATACAACATGGAAACAAAAACACCGAGATGTTATTGCAAGATTAATCTAGATTGTAATATAGTCTAATGCTACAGCATCAGCCAATAATGACGCATGTCTAGAGTTTACAATATACCCATTTTTAATATCAGTTGTTGGTACCCATCGGTTTGTTGAACTATAATGTCTTTTTTCCTTCATTTCTTTTTCAATATCATGTAAATCACATTCTCCCTCCTCGATCTGCTGTGTGTTAATGTGTTTTATCGTAATTAAGATTTTTTTTACCTTTACTCTAACACCAAATCTCCAAATATGGTCTGAAGTATCATCTTCAACTTCAAGCAACTTGAGTTTTATTTCCTTTGTACCTAGTGCATCTCTACTAACCAAACTACGTTCATCGACAAAATCCTCAAAGCTCATTATCTTGTGTTTACAACATCATATTAAAGAAGTATTCGATCTAACCAACCTTCGGTTTTTTAACAAACGGTATTATGCATGACTCTAGTTTCAAGGGATGCCTTTTTCCTTCCTGCATGGCATAAGTATTACCATCATATGTACAAATAAAATCAGTTACAGGATATTTCTCATCCCAGATTTTAAAAAATTCTCGGAGTTCACGATGTTCATATTTTCCAGTACCTATTCTCTTCTTAGATGAAAATTTGAATGCAACAATCATTTTTCTTGTCTGATATAACTCAAAAGTGTGGATCCATTTGAGACAACGTTGTATTTGATCAAATGGTACCCTTAGAGTCGTATTTGTACCAGATTTTGCCTCAATTGTGTAAATTACATTCTCTCTTGTACTTACTGCAAGTATGTCTGGCAATCCAACACTGGGAGACCCCAATCTAAAGGCTTTCCAGCCCTCCATTGCATTAAATCTCTTGACTAGAGTATCTTCCCAGTTGTAACCTCGCTGTCTTCTAGTTCTTGCCACTCGTTGATTAGTTGTTTGGGTAGTTTTTTTACGCAGTATGATCTTACGGGCATGAAACTCTGATTGTTCAATAGATGTCATTTGTTTCCAATTTTATGAAATAAATTTAATGATATAGACTAGGTGGTAATTATACTAACACCTGACTACCTATTTTTTATTAACACGACCTAGAACAGAAAATGATTCCATGGTATAATCCAAATTTGTGTCTTAGCATTAATATGACATGCTTACAATGACAAAATCATGTCATCAAATGATGCCCAGATAACATATTTAAAATACAAAGAGTATGGAGATCTACTCAAAGTTATCCTGTATTCATCCCAGTCAGTTCTAGGTGCTGTGCCATTGATTTATCATCTAAATCACAACGGGCAGAATGTTATTTTCATACAAACCGGTACTATGGGAGGAAATGTAATTCACTACCTAGTAACAAATGGTCCTCCTACAAAGAAATTCATTGAATTAAAGCGACTTACCGGAGATTACAGTTTTGTCGAAAAAATTGGAACGGATGGAATGTCACTTTACATCCCGATTTTAGAATTGGAAAAATCAAATCTAAAATTTGAATAAACAATCTTTAATCTCATACGGTCTTGAAAACAAACTTTGGGCTTTTGTCATAACCACATTTTTCTAGAATTAAACTTTGATCATGTTGTGGTGGTAAGTTTTCTAATAGAGTTCCAAATACGCGAATATTTCCTTCAAACTCTGCAATACAAAAATACTTTTCATCTTTACTAGATACCTCAACAAGTTTTGCTTTTCTTGATACTTGTTTCCATATCACATCTCCAAGACATTTGTTACAACAGTCACTTGTGGGCCACACAAAATGTTGACACTTTGTACAATAGCTGCACACAAAGTTGTTGTTTCGCAACTCATCTTCAAATTTAGTCATGATTCTAGTACCAATACAGTTGACGATGTAGAACCTGCAGACATGTTATGAACAAGACCTGTTTTTGCATTACATACTTGTCTTTTCCCCGCATTGCCGCTTAGTTGTTGGTATATCTCTATAACTTGTGCAATCCCAGTTGCACCCAGTGGGTGACCTGCTCCAATCAATCCTCCCCGCGGGTTTACTTTATTGTTATTTGTATCGTATAAATCTCTGACAAATTTTGATCCTTGTCCTTTTTGACATAATCCCATGTCTTCCAGTTCAATGATTTCACATATACTAAATGCATCATGAAGTTCAACCACATCAATATCATCAGCAGTTTTGTTCGACATGTGATATGCGTCACCAACCGCGCTCTTTGTTGATTCCATGGATGCCAAGTCATTATTCTTTGTAAAACTTGCAGAGATGGTCTTTTGACCAATTCCTGAAATCCAAACAGGATTGTCAGTAAATTTTTTTGCCTTTTCTTCTGAGCATATTACAACAGATGCTGCACCATCACATGGCATGGAACAATCAAGTAATCGTAGGTTTTCAGCGAGATTTTTAGAGTTCATCACATCATCAAGTGAAAACGATTTTTCAAAATATGCGTATGGATTGTCTAACGCATTTTTATGATTTTTAACAGACACATATGCTAGATCTTCAAGAGTTGTACCGTATTTTCTCATATGTGCACTTGTAAACATGGATGACCAGAAAATTGGATGTTGATATTCACCACGCGACATGTCCCAATGTAGGACAAGGCCTGGATTTTCCGCCTTGTCAGCTCCTGTGACAAGCGCAACATCTGCAAGCCCAGAGGAAACATAAGCATACGCTGAAACCAGAGAGTTTGTACCTGAATTACATAGACTTTCGACTGAATGTGATATTTTTGGTTTTATTCCAGATAATTCTGATATTATATTTGCAAGATAATTGCGATTTGCATTTGTAGATGTAAGTACAACATCAACATCCTCTTGTTTCAAATTCTTTGTATTTTCAAAAATCGGTCGAATTGATGAAAGCATTAGAGATTCCAGAGGTTTCTCACTCTTGTTGAATTTTATAATGCCTGAGGCAACAATTGCTACTTTTTTCATTTCATATCACATGCAAGAGTTTTAACAAGGAGTTCAAATGATTCTTTCACATTTTCTACAGGGTTGAATTGAAGTATTGGTAAATCCACTCCGGATTCAATAAACTGCTTTGTTTTTTGTCGTATATCTTCAGGCGTTCCACATATTGCTAAAGAATTAACCATATCATCTGACACAAACACATGATTATTGCTCAGACCTTTTCTCTGATATTCATCAAATATTGCATCTGTCTCCTTTTTGAATCCATTTGATGCCAAAAATTGTCTGTAAATTGTGCCTACAGAGACATAGAATGCAATGGTTTGCTTGGCACGAATAATTGCTTTGTCCGAATCATTGGAAACACATGTTATTAATTGACAAGTAACATCAATTTTTCTCCTAGATTGCATTTTTTCAATAGTTGTTTTTAATTCATGTAATGGTCGCAGGTAAAAAATTACTCCATCTGCAATCTCCCAAGTCAATTCTACCATCTTATGATTTATTGCCGCAAGATAAATCGGAATTCTAGTTCTTTGAGGTTTGATCAAAAGACCAAAGTTTTTCAAGTGAAAGAATTTACCATCGTATGATACTTTTCCCCCTGACATGGCGAGGCGAATGACATCCACATATTCTCGCATTCTTTGTAGTGGCTTTACAAATTCCACACCATGCCAATCTTCAACAATGGGTTTACTACTAGTGCCAAGCCCCAACATGAATCTCCCACCAGATATGACATCAAGTGTTACAGCAGACATGGCTGTCAATGCCGGACTGCGAGAATAGACATTGATGATGGATGAACCTAATTTGGGTTTATTTGCAATACCTGCCACCTGTGATAAAATAGAACAACAGTCCATTCCCCATGTCTCAGGGATCCAAATAGAATCAATATTGTAATTATTCAACACTTTTGTACAGTTGAGAATCTCTTCAACTGACAAGAGAGAACCCAGACTACACCCAAGTCTCATCATATTCACTTGGAAAAAATGAATTTTTCATATTTATTGGTTTGAATAAAACCCTCACATTCTTCCATATCCTTGTAAGAGTCGATCGATTTCCAAAAAACTTTATCATATTTTACAGCATGTAGTCTTCCAGATTCTGCAAAAAGTGGAAATATGGTATTTTCGAGATTGCCGTTTTTCGGCAGATGCTTTAAAATATCTTTGTTTAGATAATAGATGCCAGCATTCATCCAATAATTCGACATCTCCGGTTTTTCTTCAAATCGTTCAACTTTTATTCCATCTAAATGAACAATTCCAAACGATGTTCGAAGTGGTATCACTGCAACAGAGTTGGAATGAGTTTTTAATTTTCTCAAATCAATGTTTGTCAAAATATCACCATTTGTAACAAAAAAATCGTCGGTATCAATATGCTTGCTTGCTTTTTTTATTGCACCTGCAGTACCCAAAGGAACTGTTTCAACAGAATATTCCAAATGTACTCCAAGATTTTTGTTTTCCAGATGTTTTATGATTTGATCCGCCTTGTAGCCAGCACATACTATGATGTCTCTAATTCCAAATTTTTTAAAATAACGTATTTGCCATTCAATAATTGGATAATTGCAAACCGGTATCAAAGGTTTTGGCAGATAGTCTGTCAAGGGCTTGAGTCGTTTGCCAAATCCTCCAGAAAGAAGTATTGCTTTCATAGATAAAGAATTTTTCAATTTGAATTAAAAGATTTGGAAAATTTCATACTCGCCATTATGACAAATTTAGGTATTATCAAGATGTTTTTTCTCAGTAAGATAATAATGTAATTCAGTATAACATTCTACACAATAGTCCTCATCATTAGTATGCTCACAGTCGTATACCTTACTTACATCCTGGCCGCATTTAGAACAATTCACCATGTTGATGAATTGCGCAGCCTTGTCTTTGAGTATTTCTTTGAATGTAAATCTAGTCTGAAAAGCAACTGGGGAATCTAGGATTTTCGTATTTTAATTGCTCCCAAGATGGCAATTATGATGCCTATGCCTAAAACAGCCCCCATTTCACGTATGCCGCGAGAATCTTGAGATTGACCACCTTGCATTGCAAGGATTATTCCAGTACCTGCAAGTATCAGAGCACCACCAATTATTATCAACATGCCTAGTTTTTTAGATGGTTCTTTTCTAGTGATGAAAAATGAGACTATTAGCATTACAGATGGAATTATTCCAAAAATTGAGCCTCTAACAGATACATCCATAGGAAGAAATCCCATTTTATTGCCGTTAGCCACAATCACGTCTGCGCCGTAAATACAAAGCATTACTATTGATATCACAGACATTACAATTGCAATTTTTAGCTTCATACCTAGACATTTTTTTTACAGCTAATAAACCTTAGAACAAAAAACCCAACAGATGTCAAGACATTAATGAAGCATTTTGATGACATTGAAGACAACATCCCCATAGACAAGCTGGATAACAAATCCGCCAAAAATATAGATCATGTATGGAATTCCAGTGGTAACCCACGTATCAGGGGAAGAACAAAATTCTTCATTATCTGCGTTCTTCAGTGTAAAGTTCAACTTGCGCAAGTTTCCTTCTCTTTTTTCAATAGAAAAACTAAATTTTGGATTTTTTGATCGATGTCCTACAAACATGGCAATTATTTTGTTTTTTCTAGTTTCAGTTTCAAAACCCTTGAAGATATCTTCATGTCGCAGTACGGAGAAAATATTTCGTGTTACGTTTACAAGAACAGGGATTATTGAAAGTAGCACAGTGTTAATCAACGTAGTAAATGGATGAACTTGTGAAATAGAAAATGTAGATTCCGGAGCTAGAGCCGCAAGAACAATTAATGCAAAAGCATCTGCTCCACCAAAAAAACCAATACGCCAAATAAATAGTACAACAGGTGCAATTACTAATGAAATTCCAATTGTGGTCAGAGAATTAACCATATTGGTCGTAAAAAACAAAAGAAGTATAGCTAGACCTCCAAAGATCATCCAAATTCTATCATCTATCTCTCTCTTTCTAATGTCAGTATATGATGCAATTCCTAGCATTAGTAATGCCAAGACAATTCGAATACTAGTTACATCTACAGACATTGTTAACGATGAAAAATTCACACTAGCCAATAAATCAAGATTTCTCAAATTTATTTACTGATATACCTAATTATTTGGAATCATTTCTTAATGATAATTATATTTAAAAAAGACTAATCATTGGACGGACAGAATAAGGTGGAAAATAAACAAGAGACTGTTTTGTACTATTTCAGAATATGTTAAATCGTTTTATAACATGGAATCTTAGTTAGAATCTCTTTGACCATCTAACAACATAACATACTCAATTTTATGCATATCCCATGTCTCTTTACCTATATCAAACATGTATTTCATATACAGAATATGTCATAAACAAACTCAATTTCCCCAATGATCAAACTAGAATTTATGTTCATAATGAAATAATTCAGCAAGAGAAACTTTATCATACAATACAATCAAGAATTATCTTTGGCATGAATTCGTAAAAAGATGTTTAGTACGTGTTTGCGTTTGTTTATTTTATACAAACAATTGCTCATATCACTGTGTGATTCTACATCACTATGATGAATTCCTTCTCATTAACTACAAAAAATAAAGCAATTGTCAACAGCATTAGACAAAAAGGGGATGACGAGAGATCAATCTACTTATATACAAACAACAGTAAAATCCGATCTACAATGATCCTCAGTTTAGAACTCAATCCAGGTCAAACTGGGAACATTTCTATGCTCAAAACAGACAAAACTATCACATTATCTCATATTTTGACACATTATTCCGATCATGAATTTTCTAGTTTTTGGAGTGCATTGTTTTGAATACTGAAGAAGATCTATTTGCAACATTGAAGTATTTCGGTTTAGAAGGCGATGATGCTAAAATCTACCTAGGTTTACTTCGAACAGGAGAGGTCACAGTTGGAAGCCTTTCTGCAAAACTAGATGTGGATAGAGGTAAGGCATATAGAGCACTTACAAAATTACGAAACTTAGGGTTGATTACAACTACATTATCAAATCCTACAATTTGTAAATCCGTAAACCCCGAAGAAGCATTCAAAGGAATCATTCAGAAAAAACAAGACGAAATTACAACCATGGAAAAACTATCAAAACAGGTTGTTGCAAGTCTTGAAGAATTAAAACGTCCAACTCCTGACAATTCAATGTCATCATTTTCAATCATACAAGGTAGATCTAACATTTACGCAAGAATTGGTAAGCTAGTAAACGAAGCAAGTGATGTAGTATATGTAGTTAGTACAGTTGAAGATATCATGAGAATGTATCACACTGCAATCCCTGAAAAAATAAAAGATTGCATCAAAAAAGGCGGAGAAGTTCGAATAATTACAGAAGTTGAAAATAAGCAAGCAGTTAGTTTGGTACAGAAACTTGGAGCTACAGAAACAAGAGTAGGAAAACTACCATCCAAGGGAAGAATGGTTGCTGAAAAAGATAAACAGATTGTAATGTCTGGTTCCATGAAAGGTACCATGGATCTAAATGATGATGCAGATTCCATAGTTCATACCAACTCTACAGAGATTGTAAACAACATCTTTAGCTTATGTGAACATTTATGGAAAAAATCAAAACCCATTGAAGTTGTATACCAGTCTGTGTAAGGCGTGCAAATTCACTAGTAAAAATTAGAATTTCGTTCAGATTAATCACACACCATTTTATATCATATTTCTAGGTATTTTTCTCAATATTGAGGACTATACTTGTAATATTAATTATAATTTCCAGCATTGGAGTCATGAAATCATATGCTGATAATGATTACACTTTCGGAGTCAGAATTATGCCACAAAAATTAATTGAGAATTCAGATGGGATACTGCAAGTGTATGCTTTAAATGGTAATCACATTTATCCACAAAAAATTGACAACATGGTGTTTTCTTCGACAGATTCTTCAATTATACAGGTAATTGGAATAGAAAAGGGGAACGGTTTTATCACAAATATTAAGTTAAAAACATTAGGACAAGGCGATGCAAAAATTGAGATTGGTGCACCAGGTTTTGTATCCCAAGAGATTCCAATAACAGTCTACGGAAATCAAAATTATCCAGTCAAATTATTGGTCCAATCAACTCCTACAACCCTTTCAATTAACGGTCCAAATATGGGATATTTTACGGTAGAATTAATAAACAATAATGGCTTACCTGCCACTTCAAAAAATGATATTCTTGTCAATCTTGATGCAGCAGACAGTAAAATTGCAATGCTAACAGATACACATCTTTTGATAAAAGCAGGAGAGTATTATGGAATAGAAAGATTTGAAGTAACTAAAGTTGGAACTACCGAGATATTTGCATCTGCGAACTCTCTTCAACCTTCGAGTGCCACGGTTACTGTTAATCAGATAGGATCTCCTACGATACACATGTACGTATATCCCGCAAAGATCAACAACTATCAGGCTTCTACATCCTATGCAGTTGCACAATTAACAGACGCTTCTGGAAATCTTATTCCTGCAAAAGAGGACATTGTAATTCCAGTGAGTATTAATGATCCAAATGCAAATTTAACAAATTCAAGTCCGGTAATACAAAATGTGGAATCAAATGCACCAATAATAATAAAGAAAGGATCCTATTGGGGTTATACAAATATCGCAGTCAGTGCAGGTACAAATGGAACTTATAATGTTTTATCCTCCACGCCAAATGGGTATGTTAATTCAGTACCAAGTCAGATAACAACATTTACGACTAAATTTTATGATGACAAATCAGCTAGGCTTGACATCTTGCCAATATTAGCAACTGGAAACGATGAACTAATTGGAGTTTTACACTTGGAAGATAATAGCGGAAATCCAATAATTGCAAGTCATGACATGCAGATAGAAATTGATTCTTCTGATGTAAATTCACTTGCAGTTGATGATGTAATGTTAAACAAAGGATCAGGCGCTGCCCTTGTATTTGCTAAAGTAGGTACAAGCATTCCCATTTCTTTATCATTGCATGTTGTAACATATAATGATCAGACTGTGAATCCAGTAATTTCATTACCAACTAGCAATTCACTCAATGCACGGTCGTTGGTTCCAAAGATATCAAGCAATACAGACTTTCCCATTGCAGTATATCCGACAGATCCTAGTGGAAATCAAGTTTATTTTACAAACGATTCTCCCTTGAATGCAATATCTAATGATTATGTGTCAATTCAACAATCTACAATCCACAAAGGCGATTCGATTATCTTGGTAAATTCCACATCTTTAAAAACAGGCACTTCTACTGTCAATATACTTTCAAATAATGATCAGACCTCAATCACGCTTCAATCATTTAGCAATTTACCGTCACAAGTAGTTTTAGATTACTCAGATCCAATTCTTATGAATATAAAAAATACCATGGTAGCGCAGATTTTAGATTTAGATGCAAAACCAGTATTTGCACAAAAGGACATCGTCTTAAAACTGATTTCTAGCAACAAAGATGTTTTAACACTTCCAGAAAATATCACAATTGGAAAAGGACAATATTATACGCCATTAGAAATAACTCCAAAATCAATTGGAACGTCACAGGTATCAATATTTGCAGATGATATGCCTCTAGTTACATACAAGATTACTGTAGACCAGTTTTCTCCTACATTGAGCATAATAGCCCCGGATTCGGTATTACCTGGTGAATCACTAATTGCAAGTGTAACTGCATTAGACCATGGCAATCCACTAAAGAATATGTCGGTACACTGGAATGTGGGAGGAGCTACCATTCAAAACAGTGATTCCATAACAAACCAAAATGGTACAGCAAATATTGTCCTATTGGCAAATTCTAACAGTAGTACAATAAATCTAAATGTCAATGCAACTGGTTTAGGATATATTCCATCTCATGCAAGTAAGATGGTAAACATAAACGGAACAGATGGAAACGTTTCATATTCAAATTCTACAACAGGTGCCATATCACAAATTGGAAAAGTTCAAGCAAATTTGAAAGCATTCAAGGTAGGAGGAATTGACACATTACCAATAGTGGTTCTTGGTACAATTGCAATAAGTGGTGTTTTAATCAAGAAAAAGAGTCTGTTCTCATTTAAGAAAACATCATCTCGCATAAACATGCAACCAAAATAGGACCGATAAATACATCAATGTTTAAATTTTGAAAAACAATGTGTTCCAATAATTAAATCAAACACAAGTCTGTTCAATGCGAACATACGAGAAAATATCATTTCAAAGTTTTAATTAAGATTTATGAAGTCAGATGTTTGTATAAACAAATACTTTACCTTCGGAGCATTTTAGATGAAAAATAGACTCTTATCTGACTTGCGAAATATTGTACACGATAAGATAAAAAATCACAATAAAAGAGAATCCATACTTTTTTCTCCTTCCACTTTGGGAAAAGATCTCAACCACTGTACAATTGAGGAGATTTTACCGCATTTGCTTGTATATTCATCAATGGCTACAATTGAAAACAAGGAAAAAATTTGGGTGGCAACATCTATGCTAATACGCCTCCTTGCAACACACACCAATAATTTGGTATCAATAGAAAACGACATGCCGGTTGGAATGATTGGAAGCAGAGAAGTCTTGCAAGGCATGTATGCAAATCCAACTCATGATTTCTTTTCAGAACAAACAGTGAATAGCATAATGAGTAAAAATTTAGAGATTGTATCGACAAAAATGCGAGTTTATGATTTACTAAAAAAAATGAATGATGCTAGGAGAGATTTTGCTCTTGTACAAACAACAGACGGAGAGTTTTCAACAATATCTGCAAGACGATTATTAGAAGTTGGAATACTGTGTGATACAAGAATCAAGATTGCAGACATGCCTTCAAAAAAAGTGATTACATTTCAAAAAGAAGACAACATAGGTTTTCTCATAGGTGAAATGTTGAGAAATAATACCGATGTTGTCATCTTGGAGAAAACACCGTTGTTTATCACTCCACAAACAATATTTGAAAAAATATCTGAATTGAACTATCTTGATGATGTAGATGATTTTCTTGAATACAAGGCAAATACATTGAATTTGAAAACTGGTCGCATAATATCTGACAATATTACAGTACCTGAAATGTGTAAGATAATGCTAGGAATGAAAAATGCGTTTATCATGACACAAAACAATGTGTTGACTCCATGGGACTTGATTACTACTCTAGCGTAGGAGATTGAGCAAGATGACTCAAAGACTGCAAGCAAAGGAAGATTCGATAAAACAACTACGCAGTCATCTGGAACATCTAACAAATGAGCTTAGCAAAACCACTGAGTATATCCAATTGTTAGAACTGCAAGACGGATTAAGAGTAAAAAAGGACGATTTTGGTTTTGAACCCGAACAGGAAATCAGCGATTTACTTCAAAAACAAAATACAATATCACATGAAATCATTCTAGTCAGAAAAAGAATTCAAAAACTAAGTGCAAAAACCATACTCAAGATAGAGTTACTGATACTGCCAATTGTAGTAATCTTGTTATTTTTTGTAGCAGCAAACTATGTAATTCCATCAGCAAACATAGATTCCACCATAAAGACACGATACGTGACAGAAAACCTCCAAGGAACCACCACTGATGATTTTATGTATTGGGACGTCAACAACCAGACGCCGATGGTTGTAACTATAGAAAACAATGCAAAAGTAACCGACCAAAAAATTCAATCGATAGAAAATGCCATAACATCAACAGAGACCATTACTGGTGATAGTTCTCAACTATATCACTCAAATTCTGGAACTGGCAAATATTTCATAGGATGGCAAGGTGCACTAGAAACTGCACCAGTCACAAAGCATAACATTCCAGAAAAATTTAACGTCATACAATCTTCCAACGAAGAAGGTCAAATAGTGATAACACTTTCAAAAATCAAGGATCGTGACGGATATTATGGAACCACAAGAACAATAGTAAATGGCAACCAAATATTGAAGGTATTCATCACAATATATGATGCAGACAAGTTAACCAATACTCAGATAGGATCAATAGTCAGACACGAGTTCGGACATGCGTTAGGTTTACCACTCACCAATAATGCTGCAGACCTCATGTATGAATCAATTACTACCAATCACCCATACATATCAGAGTGTGATATCAATGCACTACAAAAATTATACAATGGAATAAAACTATCAGACGATTTTTGTGACAATGCATAGCATTTTTTGTGTGTTGTGTAGATTTGTATATGTCAGAGTAACTTAGAATGTTCGTCCTTTTTGTAGCTGACACAATACATCAAAATATGCTTTAATCTGAGCATGTGATGGATTGAGTTCTTTGATTGCAGAGATATCTACATTTAGTTTTTCTAGTTTCTGATAAATCTCCTTGTCTTCCAGTGTATCAATCAACGCTTGTAGGTGAAATGGTTTTTTCATTATCTCAGTTATTTGTTTTAGACTTTTGATGGATTCAAAAAAAGTTTCTTGGACAAAACCTGAGGCAAATATTATTCTCTGATGTGAATTCATTGCCAGGATTTCCTTTGCTGTTTCAAGTCCATTTTTTAGTGGCATTTGATAATCTAAAATAACTGCGTCAAATGGGGAGTAATGATCATCCGATTTTTTATTATTTTCAGATTCTATACGATAAATTTTAACACATTCGTCCCCATTTTTAGAGACCGTCACCTTGTGACCATTTTCTTCCAACATATCCTTGTATTGATCCAAGAGATCTTTTTCATCCTCAGCTATCAAAACATGCATAGACATAACAAAAACATCTTACATATATCTAATTTACCGTAGCTCGTTTGTTTTAAACAGACATAGACTAATCTAAAACCCGAAGAAAATACATGTAAGACTGAGTGCTGGCCTATCATCCCCACAGAAACGCCATTCTCAGTTCTTGCTTTTTCCCAAAAAAGGACCAAATTGGAACCTTTTTTGTAAACAGTATTGCAGCTCGTTATATGAGCAAGAAAAAGTATAAGATAACAGGGTTGGACACACAAAAGTACGCATTAATCGTATGTATCATCATAGCAGGTAGTCTCTCAGCTCACATATCATATGCACTGACCAGTATAGATATCGGCTGGGGGAACAGAGGAATAGGAATAAATCCAACTACAAACAAAATATATGTTACAGGTTCGGTCACAGGTGTTCTAGATGCAATTGATGGTTTTACAAACAAGGTTACAGACCAGATTTCACTCAATCAAGGATCAATACTTCCAGACACCGGCACAGCACGTGTCGATGTAAATCCTACTACAAATACCCTATACGTAACAGATAGGTTGGGTGGACACATCGTTGTCATAAACGGAAATACTGACAAGGTAGTAGCAACAGTGCCAGTAGAAAATAATCCATGGGGTGTTTCAGTTGATCCAGCCACCAATCAAGTTTATGTTACAAATTTACTTTCGAATTCAGTTTCAGTGATTGACGGCAAGACAAATAGTCTAGTTACAAACATCCACGTACAAAGCGGTCCATGGGGAATTGTTTCAAATCCAACAACCAATCGCGTTTATGTAGCAAACAGTCTCTCAAATTCAGTTTCGGTCATTGATGGTTCTAATAATAGAATAATCGATACAATACATACTAATGGTGGTCCTTGGGGAATTACTGCCAATCCTGTCACTAACATAATATACGTAAGCCACTGGGGAGCAGGAGTAGTTTCAGTGATAAATGGAACTGATGATAGCATAATAACAGACATACCAACTAATGCTGGATCATGGGGAATAGTAACAAATCCACTAACAAACAAGATCTTCCAGACAAACGAACAGACAGGAGAAATTTTTGAGATAGATGGAAACACAAACACTGTAATAAATAAATTCAATTCAGGCATTGCATCTCAATACCTCGCGATAAACCCCATAACAAACAAACTTTATGTTTCAAGTTTGTTTTCAAACAATCTTGAAGCGATCGATGTTCCTGCGGTAAATACTGAACAAAACTCCCAGTTAAATGATACTAACCAATTATCAAACTATACAAATATTGCCAATCCAATAAAGATTACACCACAACAACTTGCCAATCTAATCGGAAATAACACTAATCTGAACATTACTCCAAAACAGCTATCAGAGATGATGGGCAATAATACTAATCTGAACATGAGTCCTGAACAGTTATCAAAGATTCTAGGAAATGACTCTGCGCTGTCAAAATATCTTAACAGTACTACATTACAAGACTCTGAAATGAACATGACTTCAGGAGAGTTGTCAGAGATGATGGGCAATAATACTAATCTGAACATGAGTCCTGAACAGTTATCAAAGATTCTAGGAGACAATGCTACACTCGATCTAGATCCTGCCAAATTACAAGGATTTTTGGATAACAAGACAATGGGGAATTTTAATGCCAGTCTAGCATTTTCTCCTGATGAATTGGCAAACCTAACCAAATCTTTGAACAGCATTAATGAAAATAACTTTACAGATCTTAATCAAACATATTTTAACAGTACCCTATTGCATGTAATATGTATTGTCAAGTCAGGTGAGTTGAGCAAACTTTTTGACAGTATGGCAATACCCCTATCAAGCTGTCAAATCAAAGAATAGATTTTCAAAACTAATAGAATAGAAAGCTCATTGCATTCAAACAATCACGTCTTTTTAAACTACTCTTGTATAGTTTCAAGATGGATGATAAATTTTACAATCATTCATTGTAGATGAGCATATGAGCCAAGATGATGAAAAAATACAGATTCAGCTAAATGTCATAACCAAGATACTTGAGATGGAATTATTTTCTGCCGGATTACTTACAGACTTTGATTTAATCCAGTCACAAACATTGACTAGAATTAAAAAGTGTGTACCGGTAATTGTGCTCTATGAACAAATTATAAAAAAATCATTGCACAAAGAAATAAAAAAACAACAGAGGTTTGATAAAATACTTTTTGGGCTTGTAAATTTTTATTACAACTCCAAAGAATATGCCAAAGCATTAGAACTAGTAGATGTTATACTGTTGGCCATTCCAAACAATTACAAGATTCAATATAGCAAAGGAAAATTGTATGAATTTGTAGAGCAGCCAGAAAAAGCACTAGAATGCTACGAATTAGTATTGAAGATGAGACCAGACCACGTATCTGCATTATACAACAAGAGTGTACTTGATGTAAGATTTAGAAAACAAAATGAAGCAATAATGTCATTAGACAGACTAATTACGTTAGATCCAAAAAACTTGACAGCATACTACGACAAGGCAATCATATTGTTTGAAAAGAATAATTTCGAAGAAGCAATCACATGTTTTGACAAGGTACTTGATGCTAATCCTAGACATATTGAGGCATTACATCACAAGGGAATCTCACTTGAGGCGTTATTACAATATTCTCAGGCACTAGAATGCTATGAATCCGTATTGAAAATAAGATCTGATCATGCATCCACATTACATGATAAGAAAATATTATGTGACAAAATATGCCATACCGCATGCTCACCTAAATTGTTAGATAGAATAATTGAGGTAAACCCGAAACATGTTCTAGCATTGTTTGACAAGAGTGTGTTGTTACTTGAGATGAATCAATTTGAAGAGGCAACTATATACTTGAACAAGGTTCTAGAGATAAATCCAACACATCTATCTGCACTATACAACAAAGGAATCGCATTAGAAGCATTGTCAATGTTTGAAGAGGCATTGAAGTATTACGAATTAGTGCTGAGTATCAAACCAGACCATGTATCTGCATTATACAACAAAAGTGTACTTGATGCAAGAACTGGAAGGTATGATCAAGCGATAATGTCATTGGATAGACTAGTAATGATAAATCCGGGACATGTTCTAGCACAATACAACAAGGGGGTATTTCATCTCAAGACAGAGCAGTGTGAAAAGGCAATCACATGTTTTGACAAGGTACTTGATGCTAATCCTAGACATATTGAGGCATTACATCACAAGGGAATCTCACT
>JAGWHQ010000006.1:0-10301 GCA_028866655.1 Nitrososphaerota archaeon | reverse complement strand
AGCATTGTCAATGTTTGAAGAGGCATTGAAGTATTACGAATTAGTGCTGAGTATCAAACCAGACCATGTATCTGCATCATCCCACAGAAAATCATTATTTGAAAAATTAGGATCCTATAGTAAAGGTATGATCTTATTTGAGGCAGGCCAGTTTAGAGACGCAATTACGTGTTTTAACAACATATTAGATTCCCATCCAAGATACATGCCTGCATTATATAGTAAAGGAATTGCATTAGAATCAATATCAGATTTTGATGAAGCTCTAACATGTTATCAATCCATAATAAATCAAAACTCACAATATCGTGAAGTAGTTTTGCAAGCAGGAAGAATTTTGGCATCTTTGGAAAGACATGATGAAGCTATAAAACACTATGATTTAGTTTTAAAATCAAATCCAAATAATACTAGTGCGCTATATTACAAATCATTTAGCACATTAAAACAAGGAAATGAGAAAGAACTTATACCATTGATCAAACATATGATTGCTCTAGATTCCAGATATGTTACGTTTTTACAAAATGAAATAGAATTTGAAAAATACCTAAAAGTATAATATATAAAAATTTGGTTTGATGTAATGCCGATATCAAGTTGTTTAATTCAAACACACAAATTTCTAAATAATCAGAATTAGATAAAATCATGTGACTCTTAGAATATTGATAGCAGAAGATTACAAGGACTTGGCAGACTCGTATAAAATGGCACTAGGGGGAAGAGGTCACGAGGTGATCATAACTGGAAATGGTATTGAGTGTCAAAGAGCATACAAACAATATACAAAACAGCTAGACGGTCAGATAAAACAATATTTTGACATAGTCATACTTGATCAAAATATGCCTGGGATGGACGGGATTGAGACTGCAAAAGAGATTCAAAAAATAAATCCAAAACAAAGGATACTTTTCATAACAGGATATGGTAATAATGTCATACAAAAACTTAAACAATTGACAACCAATGCATCAGTCATGAATAAACCGTTTACAGTGGAGGCATTGCTTGCAGAAGTTGAAGGATGGCCAGTCTCGAAATTACGTGAAATGTTAAAAAAAGGATTCAAGGAATGGGACGGCCATACAGGAACATCAGTGCCGGTTGGTCCAAGCAGAACAGGCTAAATTAAAACATATCAAATATTCTCAATTCGTTTACTCTGAACATACAAGGTACTAAATCAGTTTGAGGTATGATAAAACTATTGAAAGACTGGTCGTTGAGAATACTAGTTGCAGAAGATTACAAGGACTTGGCAGACTCGTATAAAATGGCACTAGAAGAAAGGGGACATTTGGTTATAACCACCAGAGATGGTATTGAATGTCTACAAACATACAATGATTATGTAAAACAAGGCGTAGATGATGGAGAAAAACCATATTTCGACGTTATCATTCTAGACCAAAACATGCCTGGAATGGACGGGATTGATGTTGCAAAGGAGATACAAAAAATAAACCACAAACAAAGAATAATTTTCATTACAGGGTACGGTAATAGTTTAATAAAAAAACTCAGACAGCTAAGTGAAACGGTTGAAGTTATGAACAAACCATTTACGCTACAAGCTCTAGTTACGCAAATTGAGGGATGGCCAATTTATCTATGGCGTGAGAAAGCTAAACAAGGATTCAAGGATTGGGACGGATATGAAGGCACATCAGTCCCAGTTGGTCCAAGCAGAACAGGCTAGACGGAAATGAAAACATTGACAGTGTGCAAACATAACACACATGAGGACATATTGGTTCCTAAGCATCAAACAAACAATAATTCGGTTGTGACAATGTACATGGTTTTAGAGGACAGATAGTCTTGCAAGATCACAAGACAAACACTAGTTTGAGAATAGGAATATCTGTGGCAATGATAATAATGATGTTAGGTCTTGCATTAACCCTTAATGCATTTACAACATACGCCATTACAAATGAAATGAAGGTATTATCTGATTTGAACATACCAATAACCCAAGGAATAACACGGATTTATGCAATACAGCAAATGGAACAGCACTGTATTGATGACATGATAGCATATCAAAAAACATCTAGTAAAATAAACTATGAAATTTCCAAAAATCAGTTCGAGTCATACAATCAGGAATCTAGCTATGAAATCAAAAAAATCAAGGATCTTACCAATGCATTTCTAAACTATGGATTGGACTATCAAACTACCGAGAATATTTCAACACTTATCACAAGCTTAAATGAGATAGAGTCTATTCATTTTCAATATGTGGAGAAAGCAGATAAAATTTTCGAGACATACAAGAGCGATGCAAATGACTTGGATACTTCAGCAACAGATTTGCAAGCCCAACAAAATCAAATTAACTTGAAAATAATCCTGTTAAATGACGAAGTTCAGAAATTAACAGATAGTCTGAATGCAGGAGTTGAAGAAGACAAGCAAAAAGCATTCACTTGGCAGATGATAATCATAACTTCGGCTGGAATAATGTCTCTAGCCTTAGGATATTTCCTTAATTTGATAAATAGAGATTTGGTACGAGAGGTGGTTAGAAAAACTAGATCTCTTCAAAAAGCAAACAGAGAACTGGAAAAAATGAATATTTTAAAAGACGATTTTATAAACATAGCATCACATGAGTTAAAGAGCCCACTTCATCCAATATATGGTTTTATTGAACTTGCACAAAATGGAGACATTGGAGCAGATGAGGCACTTGCCGGCATATCAAAACAAGCACGACAGTTAGAAGAAGTAGCTAATAGAATTTTAGACATAAGCAGAATAGAGAACGGGTCATTATACTTATCATATGAAAAATTTAACCTCAGCGACATGATATCGGAGATAGTTTCTTCACATGCACTAAATCTAGATAACAGTATAAAAATTGAAACAAATCTTGAAACAGGAATCAGTGTAGAAGCAGACAGGGTCAGAATTGGACAAGTGATCCGTAATTTGTTAAATAATGCCTTAAAGTTTACTGAAAGCGGAACCATACGAATTACCGTACAACACAATTTACAAAAAAATTTGGTTGAAGTTTCCATAAAAGACAACGGGCCTGGAATATACTCAGAAGTATTTCCAAAATTGTTCAACAAATTCATAACAAAAGGTCCCAAGACAGAATCTTGGAAAGGCAACGGGCTAGGATTGTATCTCAGTAGGGAAATAATAAATGCTCATGGAGGACACATTTTTGCATACAACAACAAAGATACAGGAGCTACATTCAAATTTACAATTCCAATCATGCGACATCTAAATGCCATAGAATTACATGAAAAAATAATGAATTAAGTATGTTCAGAGTGAACACACTAATCTTAATCAAACAAATCAATCAAATCAAACAAGACAGCAAAATGGGATTACACATCTTAGCAGCAGACGATAACGAATTTGCAGGATTGCAATACAAAAAAGTTTTTGAAAAACATCAACACAACATTACCATAGCAAAAGATGGAGAAGCATGTGTTGAAGCATATAAGAAGAAAATGAATGAAAGTAAATCCGATACAGAGCCATTCAATGTAGTTTTGCTTGATTTTGTCATGCCAAAGAAGAATGGAGTACGGGTAGCAAAAGAGATTTTGGAGTTACGACCACATCAAAAGATACTATTTGTCTCAGCATTTGGAAACGGCATTTTAGATGATGCCGCAATATTTCTAAAAGACGATGTAGAGATAATTCAGAAACCGTTTTCCCTAGAGTTTTTGGTCAACAAGATTGAAAGTACCCATGCACTAAGAAACATGCGCTAAAAGACCCAATTTCTTCCATTTTGGACACAATTAATGAAAAAAATTGCAGAGTATTTTATCTATAGAAAATCAGTATTTATCCATAATTGACTGACAACATAACACTCGATCTTCCTCATGCCATGATTCAAGGCATCAACAAGGCGTGCAAAAAAGAGGGTTGCACAGACCAAGAATTTATCAGAACCGCAATATCCAAGATGCTTTTTGAACAATTCAAGCCTGCACCAGAATCAAATACTTTATTCACAAAAGAGATAAGCCTAGGATCAAGTGAAAATTCAGGCGAACCATGTTATGAGATACCACTGGAGAGAATAATTGCAGTGCGATATACCCTTGACGATGGAAAGATAATTCACATAATGCGTGGAAAAAAACCATGTTAAATTCAATATATAGTATTTTTTGTCTGCTTAGATAGTGTAATTGTTGTTCACTTGATATTTTGGCGCTATGTTTTTTGGCAATCGTACTGTAAAAATAGTTGGAGGTGATTTCACTGTTAGTGTGCCTCCATGCTGTTCTACAATGTTTTTGCATATTGAGAGCCCAAGACCTGTACCGGTTTGCTTGGTTGTAAATAATGGATCAAATATCTTGGATTGAATTTCAGCTGGAATTCCAGGCCCTGTATCTTCAAATTCAATCTGGATATTATAACCCAAATCCATTACACGGATCTTTATTTCACCCTTGTCATCCATTGCCTGTACCGCATTATTTATCAAGTTAGAAAATACAGCTTCAAGTTTTCGCGAATCACAGTTTATTGCCACATCAGTGTATGGTTTTAATATTAAAACTTCTGGAGGCAACAACGTATTACCAATTGCTCCATCAATCATTGAAAGTAAAGACGTTTGCTGTAGCAAAAGCTCTGATCTTTTTACAAAGTTCAGGACATCGTCTATTTGATGAGTCATTCTTTGAATTGCCCTATCGAATCTTCCAAAATGTGGTAATTTTTCTTCAATACGCATATTTGGTTTTGCTCTCATTATGTCCATTGTATTTTTGACAACAGATAGTGGGTTTCGTAAATCATGTGCAAGTCTTGCAGCCAATTCTCCGATCACCGTAAATTTTTCAGCTTTTATCAAATCCTGGGTCTTTTCATCCACTTGTTTTGCAAGAAAGTCTCGTTGCATCGATAGTTCTTTTTCTTTTGATAGTACAGTATCTAGTTTAGATTTTAAATCTCTAGTCATTTGATCATAATGAAATTTCTGTTTTTCAAGTTCTAGATTAGACCTAATCAATTCATCATTTTTCTTGTTCAAAGATGCACTAATATCAAGTAAAAACCCTACTTTATCTTGTAAATCATGGTTAATTGTAGATAATTCTTTGATCTTTTCCATTGATTCATTTGCGATGTTCGTCAGACGTTGTTCTTTCTCCTGAAGTTCATGTCTTGTTGCATCAAGTTCTTTGAAGGCTTTTCCTGTCAAAGTACTCAGATCTTCTAGAAGAGTCTTTTGTGGCTCGGGTTGAGATTGCGACAATCCAATTTTTAATCAAGTGTCAGATACATTAACCCTTATGGTTGTTTATTTCAAACAAACACATCCATACAATAAATGCCAATTTTTTCATGTAATACAATTTAGTATGATGTTTACAGCATTTATTAATTAGAATAAAATTGATCGCATAATTATAATAAAAAACGAGTCAGATAATTCAGAATATAGTTACGGCCCACATTCCAAAAGCATCAAACATATTGCAAGTTCAATTCTTCATATGAATTAGAATTATGAAAATTCCCATCAATTATGAAAATCAATTCATCGACAATATTTTTGGTGAGTTGTAAATCTTTCTATATATAATAAGAAACCCAAGAAATTCAAACTGTTCCACAAGAAGTATCATATCCAAGTTGACCATCCAGCCACCCATCATATCATTCATTATGGCATAAGTCATTGAGATTATTTGATCGGCATAGTTGACGTTTGATATGTCAAAAATAGTATTTCCTTGTCGGATATTCTTAATTATGTGAATATCACTTGGACTCATTTCATTTACGCTATAATTTGAAAATATCATATCAGATACCAAATGTTTTTCATCAGAGTAGATCGTATTTCCTCTTTCAATCCACATAAGAGTACTTGCAAAATATGCAATAAAAACAAGAGATAATGCAATAGCAATTTTTCCAGATTTTCCTTTTATTGTTTTTGTCATCTGTCTTAAAAACAGGTTACCAAAACGTCCAAGTTTTTGTTTATGTGCCAGAAACATCAATACAAACATAAGTGAAGATACAAGACCTAGGCTTCCAATCCAGTGAGCTGAAAAATACGCATAAAAAACCATTCGTATGGGTAGAAAAATGCCAGCAATTACTCCAAACACAATTAATTTTTCTTTAATGTCAGGCAGCTTGCCCATCATTGCCTATCATTCCCAAAATAAATTTGACATGGTTTGATATTTGTCTATCTATGAAATGATCCTAGAATCATCAATATACAGTCATGAAAACTGACAGAATTAACAATGATCGTATTTTCCCAATATTAACAGCAAGATTTCAAAATGAGAGTTTTACAAAGACTGGAGAATTAGATAGTTCTTTCAAATTTTTTGAGGTTTGATGTTATGGTCAAGATTCCAGATTGCAAATTAAATATGACCCATCGACCAAAATTTTCACCAGTATCTTCAGAAACAAGCGGTATGCCATTTTCTTTTAAAATCTGTTTCAAATATACGATATTTCGTTGTCCAACATTAAACAAGCTAGTTTCAGATTCATGTGCAAATATGGCCGCCCCCCCTGCCATCTTTGCCTTTATTCTCTTAGGATCTGCACCTTTTTGTATCATACCCTTTATCATGTATGAGAGTGCTTCATCAGCATATTTTCCAATGTCTTTTTTTACAATAGATTGCAGACCATCAGATTTTTGTGGTAACATCACATGTGCCATGCTTGCAACGTGAGATACAAGATCAAAAAGACATATGGCAACACATGAACCGACAAAAGTTTTCAGTTCACAGTCTTTGTCAGCTATTATTTCCAAACCGCCCATTTTTATATCAATTACGCGTTTCATTAGAAGATCAAACCTTACATCATAAATTTTTTTACTTCCGAAGGGTTTTGAATCAAGAGCATGCAGATTGAAATATTTGATGTTACGCCATAAAACTCCACATGTGAAACAATCAACGTATCAGATTCATGTCCAAAATCAGATACTACAGCTTCTAGCAATGTTCTAAAGAATTCAACAGCATATCCAGGCACTGATGAACATATTTTGTAACCAGTATCAAGAGATATTGCATTAATGATAGATGCAGTAAGTATATTTCCAATTTCAGAGATTGATGAAGTAGTAAGTATTTCCAATTCATCAGAGATTGATCTACCAAGTAATTGCGATGCTAACATTTTTGATTTGTTTTCTGGCAGATACAATAATGCACCCATGTGAAGATCTCCATCACATTTAACATACACTGCAGACATGGCATTCATTTCTTCAAGATTTGAGATTATTACATCCAGATTCACAATCGGTATTTCTTGTGTGTTTTTTAGAAAATGCAATACTGGTTCTCCCAACATAGTTGCTAATGCAGGAATTGTTTTTTGTACAATAAACGAATCAAGAATTGAATTTAATTTTTGCAAATCATTACAGATAGTACTCAATTTCTACAACGCACCATTTATCAGATAAGAAAATTGTATACATGATGTATGGAATATAGCCATCATACTATTTCGACCTGATAACCTTACTCATCACCATAGCTACATTAGATCTGTCAAATGGTTTTATTACATAGTCTCTTGCGCCTGATTTTATCGCATCTTGTACGATGTGCTTTTGCTCTACTGATGTAACCATTATCACCTTGGCTTTTGGATTAAATTGGATGATTGTTTTGAGAGCTTGAATTCCATCTGCCTTGGGCATGTTTACATCCATTGTAACTATGTCAGGTTTGAATTGTTTGTACGCCTCAACTGCTGCAATACCATCACCTGCTTCGTATATTTGAGATACCAGTCCATGAGATACCAGTATGTCTTTTAGTACAACTCTCATAAACGATGCATCATCTACAATCAATACTTTGACTGTACTAGTTGTAGACATGTTTATGTCTCCAGTACAATAGTATCTTCCAAGAGTTTTTCCATATCCAAAATTACAACTAATCTATTTGAAATTTTGGCTACACCTTTGACATATCCAAGTGATTCAAGACCACTGGTCAAACTAGTATCAACTTCTTTGGATGTGATTCTCATGACTTGATCAACTTCATCAATTAAAAGACCAGTAAGTTTGCCTCCAACATCAGCTACAAGGATACGTGCCTTGGAACTGGTAATTCCATCACTTGAAAAACCAAGCTTTTCTTTTACATCTATTACTGGAACAATCATTCCTCTCAAATTCATCACACCCCTGACATAGCTCTTGGCATTGGGTACCTTGGTAATAGATTCCAAGGGTCGTATCTCTCTGACTTGTTCTATTAACACTCCATACTCTTCTTTTTTATGTAACTTGGAATCAAGCAAACTAAATACAACTATTTGTAGTGTCCCTTCAACGATTGTTTCACTAATCATACAAATACCTCTTCTTTGATTTCACCATCATTTCTTGTTTTAGAATTTTGATCTTCTGGAAGTTTAAAGCATGCAGTGATCTTTGTTAGATCATCTGCCATTACTGCCATTTTTTGCACTGATGCTGCAATCTCTTGCGTTCCAGCAGTTTGCTGTTCAGTAGCAGCAGATGCCTCCTCAGTTGCAGAAGCATTTTGCTCAGAGACTGCAGCGATTTCAGAAGCAGCCTTTGATAATTGTTCTATTTCTCCAACTTGAATCTGTGTGATATTTGCTACATCTAATACATTTACTGATACTTCAGTTACTTTGGAAGCAATTTCATTAAGTGCCTTTAATGCTTTATCTATGACGAGTCTACCTTCGGATACTTCCTTAGTACCTCCCTCTATACTCAGTACAGTAGCTTTTGCATCCTCTTGTATCTGTTTTATCAAGCCATCTATCTCTTCAGATGATTTAGCAGAACCTTCTGCAAGTCTTTTGACTTCATCAGCCACCACTGCAAATCCTCTTCCTGCCTCACCTGCCCGTGCAGCTTCTATTGCAGCATTTAGTGCAAGCAAATTAGTCTGGTCTGCAATTTTTCTTATTACATCAACAACCGCTGTAATTTCTCCGCTTCGTTCTGCCAATTCTTTTATTTTTTTAGCAGACTCGTTTGTAACACTGATTATTTTCGACATTCTAAAGTCTGCCTCTGCAGCTGATTTTGAACCTGTTGCAGATATCAATCCCACTTCTTTTGTAAGATCAGCTGTTGTTCCTGCTTTTGAGGCTAATTTTTTCATATCAGTTGTAAGCTTGACTACTACTTTGCTTGTTGCCTCAAGCTCTTGAGCCTGAGTCTGAGAACCTTTTGATATTTGTTCTATTGTGGAAGATATTTGTTGTACAGACGAATTCATCTGTTCTGTAGAAGAAACCACCTGTTCAGAATTTGAAGCAACAAGAGATGAACCATTTCGTACTTGAGATACCAAATGACGCAAGCTTATGACCATATCGTTGAATGCATTAGTTAATTTTCCAAGCTCATCATTTGATTTTGATGCAGATAAATTTACTGTAAGATCACCTTGACTTATTTTCTCTGCCATTGATGTCATCCTTAGTACAGGTTGTGCAATAGAGCGAGCCATAAAATATGCAGATATTCCAACAACACCTTGCATTACAACACCTGTTACAACATATCTTAAAGTATCATCACTACCTGCAGCATGACCTGCTGCAGAATAGCTTGCAACAGAAACAGTTGCTATTGAGACAGCTGAAGCTGCATTGACCATTGCAATAATTTTTGTTTTAAGACTTTTTTTGAAGATAGAATTAAAGTTCATTCTGATATTTGAATATCCTTTGAGAACCATAATATGTTCACGTGTGTTTGAATTGATCATACATGTGAATGAGTAGGTGGTTTTAGCGCAAAACTTTTACATAAAAATAATTTAAAACTCAGAATTAGAATTTTCAGTTTTCTGGTTTACGTCTACAAGTTTTTTTCTAAGTTCTTCTTCAACCTCTGTTGCTCGAAGTTTTGAGGAAACTATATCATATAGTAATCCTACATCGTGTCTTACCAGTGCACGCTCTTCTAGTTTTAATAATTCCTTCTTAACATATCCAATGTGTGAGAGTCCCCAGCGATACCCATCTGCTTTGCTCAAGGGTTCAAAATCTTGCATTCTTACAACATTCCAAATGTCATCAGACTGGTTATCGTTTGGTATATTATTCATGATTATCAAGTCAGACCTGAGGAATTAAAACAATTACGCATTCCATGGCTTTATTGCAGACCATTTTGGCATCCAATGTGATGGATCGTGTCCAGCAATACTCTATCTAGAACTCAACCATGCACAAATTTTAGGCTTGTAGTTTTTGAATAATTACAGAGTGCCATCCCGAGG
>JAGWHQ010000069.1 GCA_028866655.1 Nitrososphaerota archaeon | reverse complement strand
CGACAATGATGGATATGAAGAATTGATCAAAGAGATCTATGCAGAATATGATAAACTCCCTGAATGGGAAAAAGACTATCTGAAAAAGAAGATCGGTTAAATTTCCAAATAATTTTACTACATCTCAATTAATTACATCTGTTTTATAGAATTGAGGTTTGCTTAAAGTCCAGTTTATGAGTAATAGATCGGATCGATCGATTAACGGTAAATGTGAATATTTTTTTACAGTAATCACTTATCTCTAGATAACAAAAAGGGTGAAGAAACCACTAACCTCCGACGTCAGACTTGGACGGGTTAGTGGCGTGTCTAGAACACTTTACTTTCTTCAGGTGTATTATTTGGGAACCCACTAAAGGGATCGATCAATCAATTCTGTTAACCATTTAGTCGGAACATTTGATCATATGTGTAATAATGTTACAATATTTTTCGTAATGGTTGGTTATTCTACCATGACCATGGGTATTTTATCTTTGTAAAAAATTCAGATCAATGAGTAGTCAATTATGCCACTTCAAGGATTGTAATCATCATCAATATGATCATCCTTTAGGTGGTCAATGCGTAGCATACAATCCTGATGGAACAAGGTGTCAATGCAAGCACTTTACTC
>JAGWHQ010000068.1 GCA_028866655.1 Nitrososphaerota archaeon | reverse complement strand
ACATCCACTGGATCTTCAAAAGACTTCACTTCTTGGTATTATGAAGTCTGCAGTGTTAAATGTCAAAATAAGCGAAACTGAAATCCATCTACCACAAAATGATGTAAGTGTTGTATGTGACGCAGAAAAACTTGAAATCGTCTTTACAAATCTTCTGTTAAATGCAACACAGGCAATGAATAACTATGGAAAAATATTTCTCCGAATAAAAGAAGGTGTGATAAACAATGGTCAAAACAAAAATTTTGCTACTATAGAAATCGAAGATACTGGTCCTGGAATTCCACAAAATTTGCTGACCAAAATATTTGATCCATTATTTACAACAAGGCAGATAGGGACGGGATTGGGACTGGCAAGCTGCAAAAATATTGTAGAAAAACATGGAGGTCATATTGATATTAAAACCAAAGTAGATCATGGCACTACATTTATCATAAATATACCTAGGCAGGTCTCTACGTCAAACTGATGCTATTCCAGCAAACCCTGGAATGATTCATCCGTAAAATCTAAAAACACTAGATCTTCAAATTCTGTATGAAGATATCTTATCTTGTTTTCGCAATTGTATTTATCGCTGTATTGACAATTGCACCAAACGCATTGGGTGCCACAAGTTCTG
>JAGWHQ010000067.1 GCA_028866655.1 Nitrososphaerota archaeon | reverse complement strand
AGAACTTTTGCAACCCCTTGTAAGATATGTTTCATGGTATCCACAATATCGCTGCCCAAGATTTCTTACAAATCACTGCAATAATTGACTGGTCTTCTATGCAGGACTGCGCCGGACTAATGGAGAGTACAAATGGATGGATCTACTAAAACTTACAACTAAAAACAAAAATCTATGATTTATGGTTCTCTCATAAAATATGGAGATCATATTTATAGCAAAAACTGGAATAAAAAGTCAAATTTTCTTTTATCAATACATAAATACCAAATTTTCTTGAGTATTGGCTAGTATGAAAATATCGATTTGTGTGTACAATGCTAACATACAGATGACTAAAACGTACATAACTCTAAAATTCTCTGAAGTGAATATGATCATGTACAATTATATGAAAGAATCAGTAACTAATCTCTTCAAGGGAAATATGTTATGAGTCAAGAATTGATCTATGAAGCATTTCAAGGAAAAGAAGCTAGTGCCACATGTTCTGCATTAGGTGCATTACTTGCCAAAGATAATTCTGGATTTGACATAGAAGATATTGCTAAAAGATTGAATAGTGATGTATCATCCGTATGGTTGGCAATAAGTAGACTGAGACATGAAATTCCCGTCTTGGAAT
>JAGWHQ010000066.1 GCA_028866655.1 Nitrososphaerota archaeon | reverse complement strand
AAATTGTTTCATGAAAGTATACGGGTATTATCAGATTATGTAAATGGCATTAAACTAATTTTTCCAAGCCTTTGGTTGTATTATATGCCCAGTTGTCCTCCTAACAACTTCTACCTGAAAATAAACTCAAACTCTACTGCATATTTATTGGGCTACAACATTTGTGATGAAGAATCTTGTACAAAAAAGAATGGCTTGTCTGTTTTATTGCCAATCAACATCCTTCTAAAACCTGATTATCAAATGATAGGTTTGCCAGTAGATCTCCAATGGAAGTATGGAGATATGGTTCACATTCAACTTGAAGTGTCACCTAATGATAATAACAAAACTGCATCGCTAGTGGATCTTGGAAATTCGATAATAGTCCCATAGAAATGAAAACTCCACTTTTCAGCAGAAATCTAGGCATGACGGAACGTAAAAATGAACTGTACAGTAGCGTGTCCGGCCCGATTCAAACTAATGATCCACTAGTTCATTTTTTAAGTGAAAATCTAGGTAAGGAGTCAATTTTAGACCTCTTTTAAAGGCGGGGCGTTAAACTAATTCACAATTTCACTCTCCCAGTGCTTTAATCTAGTTCAAAATATCTCCAAGAAATCTATGTCATTAAAATCTGATTTGAACCTAAAACTTAAATTCAA
>JAGWHQ010000065.1 GCA_028866655.1 Nitrososphaerota archaeon | reverse complement strand
TGACAGTCAGAAGGGTCCAGCAAAATGGGATGGAGAGATAATGAGAACATCGATTGCTGGCACTTTGATTCTTTTATACATAATTGTAATAGCAGCCAATGTCTTTCCAACCAGCTATATTTACACATGTGAATCTGAACCTGATAATAACGGTTCGAACAGTACTTCAATTGCTAGTAAAAATTCAAACACTAATGCAACTGCTAATGTTGTGAAGGAGTCTACTACCTGTAAATCGCTTCTAGATAATTTTGGAAATGTAATCATTGTAGTAATCGGATTTTATTTTGGATCAAAAACAGCAATACAAATTTACCAAAACTACAAAGGTTCACAAACCAATAATGCAAATTCTGATAAGACTGCCAATCAAAATCAAAAATAAAAAATTAAGGAAAGGAGTTTTGTAGCTATTGTGATTATCTTACTGTATCTTTTCTGTCAAATTTTACTCACAAAATGTCCCGGACTCCTGATTGTACGCAAGAGAATTCCATTTGGATTTGGAACTTTAGTGGATTTAAAAAGTCAATTATTTCCAATTGAAGATTTGTTAACGCAATAATTTCTGATATTTTTATCTGAATTTAGAAAATTTATATAAATTTTCCATTAAAGGATAACTCTTAAATATTTCAGATGAAATGAAT
>JAGWHQ010000064.1:316-672 GCA_028866655.1 Nitrososphaerota archaeon | reverse complement strand
GGTAGCCTTTTCCACCGTCAATCATTTTACTAATGCCTTTTACATGACCTTCTATCCTTGCTAGTCTTTTCTTTACCTCGGGAAGTTTGTGATGAGTCACGTTACAATATTTCTCGTCTGGGCGATATTTATCTAATCGGATGGTTTATCCAACCTATAGGGAACCCAGAATGTAAATTCCAATGGCTGCAATGACAAAACCCACTATTGAATCATTATACTTTTCTGGGATTTTTGTCAATGCTTTTGCAAATCCCACCGTACCAAGCTGAACTAGGAGCAAGAGCGTAATGATGGAAGATATGGCAAAGACAGCTGATAACTCTAGTGCAAAGTAGAATCCGGCTGATATTGCA
>JAGWHQ010000064.1:0-307 GCA_028866655.1 Nitrososphaerota archaeon | reverse complement strand
GATCTGGAGAAAGTGCAGCTCCCAATACTGCAAAGTATCCTACACCGCGAGTTAGGTTGTTAACATTTTTCTTTTCTTCATTTTCATGATGATCATGATGATGGGTGTTTTTCACTATGAGAGATCTAATTCCTACGATCAAACCTGCAATTAACATGATTATTCCTATTCCGGCGTCAAGATATGATGAAATCAAATGAGAAAAAATAAGTCCAACAGCTACGACTCCAAGACCCATGGCAATGGATAAAGCAACATGCCCCACTGCAGTTACAAATGATACTCTGAAGATCTTTTTTGAAACCCA
>JAGWHQ010000063.1 GCA_028866655.1 Nitrososphaerota archaeon | reverse complement strand
ACTGGTGTACCGCCGCCGGATTATACTTTGGAATTACTAAAGATGGGCAACAGCCAAACAGAGCCTGATGTAGTTAAGATTTCCTCATCTGCAACAAATACTATAAGTGCACAATGTGAGGTTCCTGATATGTTCCAAAACTCTGTCCATGATTCTGTTACAACTGATTCAAGTTCAATGATTGTAGAGTATAGGTATAGCCCAGCTCATCCACACAATGGTTGTCCAATAGAATTTAGATTGTTCTTTGAACAGAACTTTGACCAAACTCAGAAATTCGGTAATTTACAATATGATATCTTCATAGTTGATAATAATGATCACAAGTTGTACTCTCTTGCTCAAGACAAGGGTCGAACATCTTTGTTTGCACCAGTTGGAGATGATGATAACACATTTGTCTTGAAAGGAACAACTCCTGTAACTCATTTTGTAATTGCTGCATTGGGTACTGGAGCTGAAGGTTCACTTCCGGACACTAGCTCTGCAGGACTGGTAAGAATTGATGTAAAGACACAAGATGCATTTGGTGGTTCCACAACTCCTGTTAACAATGGTACTACAAGCCCACCGCCTATCAGCAATGGTACTACAAGCCAGCCACCTGTCAACACTACAATGCCAATGCAAATTTCAATAAACATTCCTAAAGGCTCAACTGACAGCAACGGTGTCACATATGA
>JAGWHQ010000062.1 GCA_028866655.1 Nitrososphaerota archaeon | reverse complement strand
TATAGCACAACAAGATGATTATTGTTTTTTGGTGACAGTAGGATCAACAAATCCGATTACATTACAGGGCGGCAGTGATATTGCACAAACGAATTACTTTTCAAAAGTTACTGATTATCCTAAACTAGTGGCTGCCGGAGGAGTATCCGATATTCATGATCGTTATTCTTCCATTCCACATGCAACATATGAGTTTAAGATACCACTTTATACCATTGGCATATCAGACAAGTACAAATTTTTTGCCGCAGTTTATGACGCACATCAAAACAAAATGTACGCTTGGCCACAGAACATATCAGAAGAAAGTTTTCCACACATCCCAGCACCATCTAATTGGGGAGAACTTGTGTCTCCTGACAAGTCATTGCCAGAATTTCCTTGGCCTCTTCTTATGATGATAATTTCATTTCCTGTGATTATATTCATTACTCGGAGAAATTTTTTATTTAGATAAAAGGTAGTGGATACAATTTGAAAAAAATGTCAAATCATCTTGAAAAGCTCAATTGTGACATAATCAAATGTAAAAAATGTCTTCGCTTGTCAAAATACACGCGAACCGTAGCAAAACAAAAAGTAAAGCGATTCCAAAATGAAGCATATTGGGGAAGACCATTAACAGGATTTGGAGATAGCAATGCAGAACTATTTTTGATTGGCCTTGCGCCAGCAGCTCATGGGGGAA
>JAGWHQ010000061.1 GCA_028866655.1 Nitrososphaerota archaeon | reverse complement strand
TCCCTTTTCTTGCCACTAGTGTGGCATATACAAAATTTTTACGGTCCTGGATAAGAGGAATTATTTTCTTAAACGTGTCCCCTGAATCGTAAATATCATCAATAAAAAGTGTTCTTTTTGGAATCATATTTTTGTCCACCAGTATTTTTTTTATGTTAAAACGATCTGCAACAAGCCTTGCTGGAACTAGACCCCCTCTAGATATAGTGGCGATTGCATCAAACTCAAAACCTGTCTTTTTTATCTCATCTGAGAGGATCTTGACACATGATTCAATCTCGGACCAGGTCATACGAGATCTTCCTTTCCAGTTATTTTTTGAGACCAACTGAAAATGCTGGATTTTGTTTGTCTATTAATCATTTTCAAACAGAGGCTCAAATTTAGATCCGGCTAAACAATTTAGCCCTAGCTAACTCTTATATGAAGACTAGACTGCCATGCAAACATGGCAACAGCAGGATTGCATTCGAAAATATCTCATTTTATAGGTTTTCTCAGAAAATTCATCGCATATTCTGGTCCTGCATTAATTGTAAGCATTGCATACATGGATCCTGGAAATTATGGGACAGACCTGCAAGGAGGATCTGCTTTTGGTTATTCGTTACTTTGGGTTGTATGGCTTTCAAGTGCAATAGCAATGTTAGTCCAGTATCTAGCTGGAAAACTAGGAATTGCAACAGAAAGGAGTAT
>JAGWHQ010000060.1 GCA_028866655.1 Nitrososphaerota archaeon | reverse complement strand
ACAATGATGACTTGGGTATCATTTCATGAAACCTTTTCAAAAGATATTGATCATTGATGTAATTGTACTAGTTGGCAGTTTTTTTCTAATATGGGAACTATCAACAGGTGCAAATTTTCTAATTCCAAATGTGCATACTGACTATATCAAATCACTACCGTTGGCTTTGATGTACACTGTACTGGTTGGTATTCTAATTGTTCTAGGAACTGTAATTTTGTTTTTGCCAAAAAGAAAACGACGATAATGCATTTAGGCCATTTTTTGTACTCTGCCTATTTTTCCATTCTGTAATTCCACCTTTATTCCATGTGGGTGAAAACTACTTGAGGTAAGAATTCGTTTCACTATTCCATCTGTTAATCTGCCAGTTCTTTGGTCTTGCTTTTGCACTATGGATACATTGGAACCTATCTTGATTTTATCTCTTGAGGGTACTTGATCCAATTTGTTGTATTGTATTGGCTCTGTTATTTAGTTGGTATGATGCTAATCGTCATCCTCATCATCATCTACATCCTCGTAATCATAAGAATACAAAACAAACAATTTTCCGTACAAACTAGATTTTTTCTCGTATAACACAAAGGTCATATCAAATTATACGCATTTCTTGGCACTCACACTTTCTGAGATGTTACTGTTAAACCAACGCTTGATTTCCATGATATTTTATTACTTCAGACACCCTAAAAAATAGAAAAAGAGGGT
>JAGWHQ010000005.1 GCA_028866655.1 Nitrososphaerota archaeon | reverse complement strand
AAAAAAATAGTTAAAATTCTAAAAACAGAGCCCTACAAAAAAGATCTTACCGATGGAGTTAAACTGTCACTAGATGATTCTAGCTGGATTATGGTACGATTGAGTGGTACTGAACCAATAGCTAGACTCTATGCTGAATCCCATTCCCAATCTAAATTAGATGATATTTTTGAGAAATACCTGCAAAAGGTAAATGCTGCACTCGACAGATAACACTTTTAAAACCAATTGAAAAGACAGAAAGAATGAAAATGATCCCAATGGGTGATACATCTGGCTAAGGCTTATTACGTAAAGTTTGAGGTGCCCACTGACTTGGTTAGCCCAATATACGAGGCTGTAAGAGTCGCACATCAAAGTGGTAAAGTAAAGAAAGGTACCAACGAAGTTACAAAAGCAATTGAAAGAGGAATCAGTAAACTGGTGATTATTGCAGAAGATGTAGAACCAGCAGAAGTAGTTGCTCACCTTCCTATACTATGTGAGGAGCACGGAATTCCATATGGCTTTGTTCCAAGCAGACAGGAACTAGGCAAGTCTCTGGGAATTGATGTTACCTCTGCTGCTGCTGCGATATTAGATTCTGGAGATGCTCAACACATTGTAGACCAAATTGTGGCATCGTTATCGCAGATAAAAGGTGGTCAAGCTAACAAATGAGTACTGAAGTTCCTACCTCTGCTGAAGTTATACAGATAGTCGGAAGAACCGGAATTGCTGGTGAAGTTATCCAAGTTAGAGTAAAAATACTAGATGGTAAAGACAGAGGCAGAATTCTAACAAGAAATGTTAAAGGTTCTGTAAGAATGTCAGATATTCTCATATTACGAGAAACAGAACGTGAAGCGAGAAAGATAAAGTGATAAAAATTGAGTGTTCTAGTCAAACCTTGTAGTTTTTGCAATCGACCTGTAGCAAAGGGTTCTGGTACAATGCTTGTAAAAAATGATGGTTCAGTGTTTTGGTTTTGTTCTTCAAAATGCAAAAAAAACATGCTAGTCCTAAAACGTGATCCAAGAAGACTCAAGTGGACTAACAAATATGTCAAGGGCGGAATAAAGGTCAAAAAATAAAATGACTGAACAGACATTATTCATAGTAAAGCCTGACGGTGTAGAAAGAAAACTAGTGGGTGATATTATATCTAGATTTGAACACAAGGGATTTAATGTTTTAAAATTGAAAATGTTTACTTTTACAAAACAAATGGCAGAAGAATTCTACTCGGTGCATAACACAAAACCATTCTTTGGAGAATTGGTTTCTTTTATCACTTCAGGACGTGTGGTTGCAGCTATTGTGGAAGGAAATAATGCAATTGCAACAACTAGACTAATGATAGGTTCAACTAAATCATTTGATGCTGCACCAGGAACAATACGAGGAGATTTTGGATTGGGCATCTCTGATAATATCATACATGCTTCTGACTCTAAGGAAAGTTTTGAAAAAGAGATAGCTGTGGTATTCAAGTGAAAGTAGTTGCATATACGACAGCCCATAGTAGCAGTTCTGGGTCACGTAGACTCTGGTAAAACATCTCTGTTAGATAAGATACGAGGTACTGGTGTACAAGCAAGAGAAGCTGGAGGTATCACACAGCACATTGGTGCAAGTTTTCTTCCTACTGAAACACTAAAGAAAGTTTGTGGACCTCTTTTTGCAAAGATGGGCGGGGGAAATCAAGAAATTCCAGGTTTGCTTGTTATTGATACTCCTGGACATGAAATATTTACAAATCTCCGAGCAAGGGGCGGCTCTGCAGCAGACATTGCTATCTTGGTTGTAGATGTAAATCGAGGATTTCAACCCCAAACTAACGAAAGTCTCAAAATCTTACAGAGTAGAAAAGTTCCATTTGTAATAGCTTTGAATAAAGTTGATATGGTTTCTGGATGGAAAAAAAATCCTACAACAAAATTCATTTCACAATCAGTCAAAGAACAGGACCAATTTGTACAGACAGCACTTGATGAATTGTTGTATAATGTAGTTGGTACATTATCTGTTTTAGGATACAATTCAGAGGCATTTTACAGAGTAAAGGATTTCCTAAAAGAAGTAGCAATAGTTCCAGTCAGTGCCAGAAGTGGAGAGGGGATGCCTGAGCTACTGGCAGTCCTGGTGGGGCTTACACAACAATATATGCAGAAAAAACTGGATCAAACTGAGAAACAGACAAGGGGCATAGTTCTTGAGGTTAAAGAAGAAATTGGCCTTGGGATGACTGCAAACATTGTACTAATTGACGGTACCTTGAGAAAAAATGATTTCATTCTAGTTGCCAAGAGAGACTCGGTAATTGTAACAAAACCCAAAGCAATACTTCTTCCAAAACCTCTGGATGAAATGCGTGATCCTAGAGATAAATTTATGCCAGTAAACGAGGTGGTTGCAGCAGCTGGTATCAAAATTGCATCACCTGATCTAGAAGGTGCACTTCCCGGAAGTCCTGTATATGCAACTACTAATGAATCAAAAATTGAAGAATTCAAAAAGTTGATCGAATCTGAAATGAAATCGGTATTTATCAAAACTGATACAAAAGGAATAATTCTAAAATGTGACACTATTGGTTCTCTAGAAGCTTTGACTGACATGTTAAAAAAACAAAATGTATCCATATCCATGGCAGACATTGGACCTGTAACAAGACGAGATGTTATGGAGGCACTTGCAATAAAAGAACGTGATAGACATTTGGGTGTGATAATAGCATTTAATGTAAAAATTTTACAGGATGCACAAGAGGAAGCAGAGGCAAGTCACATCAAGATTTTTCATGACCAAGTAATTTACAGCTTAATTGATAACTATGTAGATTGGGTTAGAGATGATACTGCAAATGAAGAAAATGCTATTTTCCAAGAACTTACACCGATATGCAAATTCACATTTCTCAAAGGTTATGTGTTCAGACAGAACAACCCAGCAGTTTTTGGAGTATTAGTAGATGCTGGTGTATTAAAGCAAAAAGTATCTGTCATGAATTCAAGCGGTAGAAAAATTGGCGCTGTGCATCAAATTCAAGAGAATGGCAAAAGTGTTGATGTTGCAAAAAAAGGCAAAGAAGTAGCTGTCTCAATTCAGAATGTAACAATAGGCCGACAAATATCTGAAGAAGAAGTTCTTTATTCTTTCCCACCTTCTCCAGAAGCAAAATTGTTGTTGAAAACATTCTCCCACAAATTGAGTCCTGAGGAATTTCAAGTTCTCCGAGAGATAATAGATATCCAGAGAAAAGTTAATCCGCTTTATGCCTATTAGGCATATTTTTGCGCAAGCATGTGTAGCCCAGGTTCTCCTACTGCTCCCATTGCCTTGTCAACCGGTTCTCCATTGCTAAATACGAGAAATGTTGGAATTGAATAAACTCCATATCTCTGAGATATACCTGGAGCATTATCGACATTTACACGTGCAAATCTGATTGTCTTGTATTTTTTTGCAATTTTTTCAAAAATTGGAGACATAAACTGACATGGACCACACCATGTAGCCCAGAAATCTACAATTACTGGCGTGTCGCCAACTATGGATTTATCAAAATTAGAATCTGTAAGATCAAGAATTTCTGGTTCCTTGTACATCTTCATCTCTTCCAACTTTTTTTTCATAATTTTTTCTAATTCTTCGTCTACCAAATCTGACTTGTTCTAGATAAAAGCTATTTAATAATTTAGCCTAGAGGTCAAGAATGAATTGCATCAAAACTGGTTTCTCCTCTCTGATCTCCATTAAATGATACGTAGGTGCCTTGATCTCCATTTTGAAATGATGTTTCTCAACATTAATTTCTTCTCCACCAACTTTTGCTAGTAGATGATATCTGTCATTTTTTGTTATTTTGACATGAAATGTTTTTCCTACAAAACCATCTGTTATTGTAAGGATAATTATTTCCTCAAGCCAGCTATATAGCAAACTCTTCAGGTCATCTGCATAAAGTGCAATCTCTTTATCTTCTTTGCTTTCAACTGACTTGATATCGATAATTGTATCCACAACTGACATTCCTGCATTTTCAAAGGCCTCATCAATTGTATCACCAGTTACCTCTATGAAAGCATCTGTCATATGATCTAGATATCGATAAGCCACGAATTGATATGTCTGTAGTGCGCTATTTATTCTAACGATGATTTTAGTAATCAGAAAGTCTAAATGCATTAGAAAAAGAATGAGACTTGAAATTGGAACTACCACGTGGTATGCGAGATATTGAATCAGTGGAATCTTCTACAATTGAATATCTGCGTCAAAAATTCATTGAAACATCGAATTTATTTGGTTTTCAATTCATGGAACCATCGCCAATTGAATTGTTATCTGTAATAGAAACAAAAAGTGGTCCATCAATAAAAAATGAAATTTATTACTTTACTGACAAAGGAGACCGTGAAGTAGCATTACGTTTTGATTTTACGATCGGTCTTACGCGTTTTGTTACATCTCAAAAATCTATGCGATTACCTGCCAAAATCTCGACATTTGGTGGTGTATGGCGTTATGACGAACCGCAAAAAGGTAGGTATAGGTTCTTCCATCAATGGGACATAGAGATCTATGGAGAACCAAACATAGAATCAGATGCTGAAATAATTGATTTTACATCCAAATTTCTAGCTAGATTGGGACTCGGAAATATTGTAATTGATATCTGTGACAGAGAGCTTGTAGAATCATATGTAAAAGATGTTTTCAAATCTGATTCGCCTGATGTAATTGGAGATATTCTAAGGGCTGTTGATAAAATTCAAAAAAAGAGAAAACATGACATCATTAAAGAATATCAAGAAAAAGGTTATTCCGTACCAGAATTAGAACAAATTCTTAAATTTTCTGAGATAAAGGGACTTCCTGATGAAATAGAAAAACAAATTGATACTAACAAAATAAAAAACTGGGATAAAATTTTACAACTATTTGATACTCTAAAAAATCGCGGTGTAAATAATGTCAGAATAAATTTTGGTATAGTGAGAGGTCTTGATTACTATTCTGGAATTGTTTTTGAAGTGTTTGAGACTGACTTTGGTACAGGTGCACTGGTTGGTGGCGGAAGATATGATACATTGACTAGAGCCTTTGGAAGAAACGATCTTGGCGCTACTGGTGCAGCTGGAGGAGTAGAACGAATTGCATTGTTGTTGGAAAAACAGCAAATATCTATGAGAAATTTAGAATCTAGAATATCTGTAGTTTTTGTTAATAGTGATATGCAAAAAATTGCAATTGGCATTGCATCTAAACTGAGGCTAAAAGGTATTCCTACAGATGTAGATCTGTCTGGAAAATCTCTGAAAAAACAGATGGAAATTGCCTCTGCTTCAAAACGTGTCATAATAGTAGCACCAAAAGAGTATGCTGATAACTATGTAATAATTCGAAATATGGAAGATGGCTCTGAAAGACAGATACAACTTGATGTTATGTTAAATGATGTAAAATCTAATCTTCAACTCTAAAGGCCTTGGTAATCATTACTAGTTCAGGACCGTTTGTAAGGCCTCCTACAACTATTGCATTGTTATTTACCAACATGCCTGCAGATAGGTAAGGAGATCCACCGTTGATAGTTGCAGGTTCTAACTCTATGCCTAATACATGTGATATTGCCTTGATATCTTCATCCTCTGTAGATGGGTGAATAATTCCTCCTTTGGAGTTTGCCACCGTCATTGCACCAGTCTGATGATATCCTGCAACTCTTCTTCTTATCACATTGACTTTTAGCACATCTTCAATTTGTTTGACATATTCTGTTGGAATAAGTGGTGACATTACTGCTCCCTTGTCATTTGCACAAATTAGATTTCCCAATGCATTGTGTTTTGTATCAAGTATGTCAACATTAAGTCCAGTTGATTTTTTCAAGTGTGCGATCTCTTCTTCATGACAATTGCGTGGTAACAATAATCCGCTGTTATTTACTACCATCATTGGTCCAAGTAATCTTGTATTTGCAACTGCCGTAAAAACATAATCCGTTTTTAAAAATTCTGCCAAGTTTTTTGCTTTTGTAGTGGCAAATCCATTTGGTATGAAAACAAATTTGTCATTACACTTGGCGTAGATGCCTACGTTGGGATTACGATATACATCATATTTGAAAATTCCCACAAACTAGGGCGATTTGTGAAAGATATGAATTTATCTTGTATACACTTTAAATAACTAACAATAGTCTCAGATATTGTGCCTATAGATCCAAACTTTCCTGCAAATCATCATGTAATTGAAAAGTTCAAAGATCCATTAAGTGAAAATTATCATCTAGTATGGGGTCCTGGACGTCTTGCTGAAGCATCAACTGATCCCAAAGTAAAAGCTGATTCTCAAGCTGCAGGTGAAGAAATCAAACCCATAGGTGTACATGGTACATTTGTAGCTGTAGATTGGGATTCTTGTATTGGTGATGGTATATGTTTGATGAGCTGCCCTGTCAAGGTTTTTGAATGGTACAAAAATCCTGGTGAGACCGGTAGAAACGACAGAAAAGATTACACTGACAAAGCAAATCCTGTGAAAGAAGCTGATTGTATTTGGTGTATGGCTTGTGTTGAAGTTTGTCCTACAAAAGCAATCAAGGTTGATCAGTTGAATCAAGATATACATGAAAAAGAGATTGCAAAATTCACTTAGTTTTGTCTAGGTTTAAATAACATAGCCTGCGACAAAAAACTATGCCGATACCAGAAGACTTTCCAAAGGGTTACAACCCACTTGGAAAAATAAATCACTCCGATGGTGAACATTTTCACTTCAGATGGGGCCCTGGCAGATTAGCAGAAGCATCAAAAGATGAAAACTGCATCGCGTCCTTCAAGGCTAGAGGAGAAAAAATTGAACCATTGGGCGTAAGTGGTACTATGGTAGCTGTAGATTGGGATTCATGTGTAGCAGATGGTGCATGCATTGAAGCATGTCCTGTCCAAGTCTTCCAATGGTACAGAACAGAACAAGATATTCCTGCAAAACAGACCGTAAATGCAACATTTGCTGGAACAGGTAGTTCTGAAAAAGAACACAGAGCGGATTACACAGACAAGGCTGATCCAATCAGAGAACATGATTGTATTTGGTGCATGGCATGCGTTTCAGTATGTCCTCCACAAGCTATCAAGGTAGACCAATCTAACTTGGAACACCATGAGAAAGCAGCCGGAACCTTTGTAAAAATGGAAACCGGTTCTGTCAATCCACACGCACACCACTAGAATTTTTCGTCCCTTTTCTTTTTCTTATTATTCATCTCTACATAGTATGTCTTAGTTCTAAAAGTTACAATCTTAAACAAATTTTAACAAGTCCTTACAAAAAAAACTCGCAGAGGTCGCCTAGCCCGGCATGGCGTGGGCCTTGAGAGCCTATGTGCGCAAGCACCCGGGGGTTCAAATCCCTCTCTCTGCGCTATTATTTTTCTATATTTCCAAGTTCTGCCAATAACGCAGACAGCTGAATCTCTGGGTTGGCTCCTATGATTAATCTATAATCATATTTTGCTATGGCCTCTAACATCTGTGATAAATGGCTAGTTTTAATTTTATAACATTCTTCATTTAGATATTTCAAAAAGTCTGACTCGGACATTCCATAAACTTTGATGAGCTCAATCATTTTGCTTCTGGCATCTGAAATTTTTCCTCCAAGAGCAAGTTTCAAAATGACACTTACATCGCTTGTCTTAGCAAGTCCTGCAGAGGTTTTTACATTGTCTTCATTTATTATCCCGACACTTGCTGTTGCTTGTAACATGTTTATGGAGTGACGCATGTCTCCCTCTGAATGTTGGTATAAAGTTTTCAAACCTTCTTGTGTATACTTTATTTTCTCTTTTTTACAAATCTCTTCCAAATGGATGATTATATCTTCTTCAGATATTCTTGTAAATCTAAAAACCGCACATCTACTCTGGAGAGGTTCTATAATTTTTGATATGTTATTTGCAATCATGATGAATCTACAATGTTTTGCAGTGTCTTCTATGATCCTTCTCAAGGCAGTTTGAGCATCTGCGGTCATCTCATCAGCTTCATCCAAAATTATAAGCTTGAAAGGAATGCTAGTATCTAAACCTGAAAATCTTGCAAATTTCTTTACTCTTTCTCTAACCATGTTGATACCACGTTCATCAGAAGCGTTTAATTCTAAAGTATGCTCATGCCATGACTCTCCCAAGATCTCTCTTGCAAGACACAATGCAGTAGTAGTTTTACCAACTCCTGCGGAGCCAGAGAATAACAAATGTGGCATTTCTGATGTATTTTTTAAAAGAGATCGCAGACTACCAACTATTTCTTTTTGGTTTATGATTGATGAAATCTTAGTAGGACGATATTTTTCTACCCACATTGACGATTCAGTCATAGGGACATACGTCTTTCACTTACTAATAAAATTAAGTTTAAGAAATTATGTGAATTGTTACAATACGCATGAAAGGTGTATTCTTGGGTGTTATTGTTATAACCGATTGTTATTATGGTTGAAAAAAGAGCTAATTGTTGGAATGGTGACTTGAATTTCATGTTATATGAGAAGATGCATTTTTTAATTAAAAACAGGAACAAATTTGTAGAGATAGATCCTAGATCAAATGATCGCACTAAATGGTTAACAGAATTGATCGATCGATCCCTTTAGTTGCTCAAAGGAGGATCGAGTAAATTGCACATTTCAGAACTCATACAGATTCATAGTATAGGATATCGTCTACAGGATGTCAAAGTCAATTTTGTTCATGATCTGAAAATAGATGCACCCTTGACATCCGTAGAGGCCAAGCAGGGAGATATGCTGAGTATATCTAGATGGATAGCCGAAGTGTTATCTTCAGAAAAATTGGTTGAGGTGCAAGATACTGATATGATTGTAGCCTTGAAGCAGGCAGTTATGAAAGAAAATGTACAGGGTGATTTTGATCTCTCTACGTTGGATCTTGACTTTTACATCAAAGTGAATTCCTTTACACGTAGACTTCCACAAGAAGATCGTGATAAAATAGAAAGTCTACTGAATTCTCTTATTCGTAAACGACAAGGAAAGATAATTCGATTGGCAGATTCATCCAAGATGACTAATGATTTAGCAAAAAAGTTGACCATAGAAGAAAGAACACTGTTTGATTATATTCATGACAATAGTGCTGAATTCAAACGACAAATAATGGATGATAAAAAATGACTACTCAACCTGAATCGATTTCCAAGAGTAAACTTCAAGATCAAGTAAAAGATTTTCTAAGTCAATTCAAAGACAAATCTGATGTTTACAAATATGTTGATGAAATAGATCAAATGATGGCAAAGAAAACACAATACATTGTAGTTGATTATAATGATCTAGTTTCGTATCCTGAAATTGAATCTATATTTACAACTGATCCTGATGAAATACTTCGAGCCTTTGGTGGTGCAATAAAAGATATTCTTAAAGAACGATTTCCACAATATGCAGAAAAAATTCGACATGATATCAGAGTAAGAATTTCAAATTATCCGTCACAGAGAAGCTTACGTGAAGTAAACGCAGAGGTTATTGGAAAAGTAATTAGTGTATCTGGAATGGTTGTTAGATCTTCTGAAATCAAACCACTTGCAAAAGAACTAGTTTACTTTTGTCCTGATAACCACAAGACTGTGAGAATTCAAGAGAAAGGTCTTGAGTTCAAAGAACCATTAAAATGTGATAATGGAAAATGTACCCATCGAGATCTTGAGATAAATCCAGAACAAAGTAAGTTTATTGATTTTCAAATGGTGAGACTGCAAGAATTACCAGAGGATCTACCTCCTGGTCAACTACCTCATTATCTTGATGTCACAGTCTTGCAAGACTTGGTTGATAACGCAAGACCAGGAGATCGTATAATACTTACAGGAATTGTAAGAATTGAACAAGAACACATACCTTCTATGAGAGGAAAAAGTGGCATCTATAGATTAAGAATTCAAGGAAATAACATTGAATTTCATCGTGGACGAGGAAATAAAACTTCTAGAAGCACTGAACGAGAAGAAATCTCTCTTGATGAAGAAAGAATAATCAAATCACTTGTTAAAAATCCGGATATCTATGATAGATTAGTTGCCTCATTTGCACCACATGTGAGTGGACATGATATAATCAAAGAAGCCATTTTGTTACTAATCGTAGGATCTACTCAAAAAATTCTTGCTGATGGAGCTAAAATTCGTGGTGACATCAATGTCTTTCTGGTTGGTGATCCTGGTACTGCAAAAAGTGAGATGTTAAAATTTTGTGCAAGAATTGCACCAAGGGGGCTTTATACATCTGGTAGAGGTTCTACTGCCGCAGGACTCACAGCTGCAGTTGTCAGGGATAAAATTGGTATAATGATGCTTGAGGCTGGTGCTGTAGTATTAGGAGATCAAGGTCTTGTATGTATAGATGAATTTGATAAAATGAAACCAGAAGATAGAAGTGCATTACATGAAACAATGGAACAACAATCAGTAAGTATTGCAAAAGGTGGAATTGTTGCAACATTGAATGCCAGAACTTCAATTTTAGCTGCAGCAAACCCGATGTTTGGAAAATATGATCCTTTCAAGAATATCACAGAAAATGTTAATCTTCCAGTTCCGCTTTTAACTCGTTTTGATCTTATTTTTGTTGTTAGAGATATTCCATCAAAAGAACGAGATACAAGGATTGCAAGACACATATTGAATTTACATAGGGTATCAGGAACTGATACCAAGTCACTAGTTGATGTTGATATTCTTACCAAATATCTCTCATATGCAAAAAGATTCGATCCCAATCTTACTCCTGAAGCAGAAGATCTGATTCTAAATTACTATATGACAATGAGAAATGTAGAATCTGAAGGAATGATAACCGTAACACCAAGACAATTAGAGGGGCTTGTAAGATTGGCAACAGCAAGAGCTAGATTATTGATGAAGACACAAGTTGATGGTGAAGATGCAGAACGTGCAATCTTTCTCATGCAAAGTATGTTACAAGATGCGGGTGTTGATGTTAATACAGGAAAAGTTGATCTTGGAGTTCTCCAAGGACGTCCTCATAGTGAGGTTTCAAAAATGCAACTATTCATGGATGTGATGAAATCACTTGAAGGAGATGAAAAAAGACCTGTTGAAGAAAAAGCATTTGTCAAAGAATTGATCAAGACTGGTAAATTTACAGAAGATGAATCAAGAAAATATATTAAAAAATTACAGAGAGAGTCAGCTATTTATGAATCCAAACCTGGTCATTATAACCGGGTATGAAAATAGAACAGCTAGATATTCCTCCTACCACAATCGAATTTCTTAAAAAAAATGGTTATGTGAGTCTGTATCCTCCTCAGGAAAAGACAGTAAAGGCTGGATTACTTGAAGGAAAAAGTATCTTGGTCTCTGCTCCAACAGCAAGTGGTAAGACATTGCTTGCTATTCTTGCAATAATAAAACATCTATCTGAAAAGAGGGGTAAAATCATCTATCTCAGTCCTCTAAAGGCCTTGGCCTCAGAAAAATTCAATGAATTTAAAAAACTTGGTTCAGACGGTCTTGGTGGAAATCTGAAAATCCAAATATCTACAGGAGATTTTGATATATCTGACAAGAATCTAGGCCAAAATGATATTCTTGTACTGACCAATGAAAAAATGGATTCTATCATAAGACAAGGTGCAGAATGGTTAGATCAAATAAGTCTTGTAATAGCTGATGAAGTACATCTATTGGGTGATGATGATAGGGGACCAACTCTTGAAATTGTACTTACAAAACTAAAACTATTACCACAAAAACCACAAATACTTGCTCTAAGCGCTACTGTTACCAATGCTGACGAGATAGCTGATTGGTTAGAGTGTAAACTAGTTCATAGTGAGTGGAGACCAGTTCCATTATCAGAAGGAGTCTATGATCAAGGTATCGTTACAATGCAAGACAAGAAAAAATTTGAAGTTCAAACAAGCATTAGGGGTCCACCCGTTGACCTTGGCCTTGATTCATTAAATGACGGGGGTCAAGCAATTTTATTTGCAGAAACAAGAACACGTTCTGTCTCTCTTGCTACAAAGGCATCAGAAGCTGTGTCAAAGACTCTAAACAGTGAAGATAAAGAAGTATTGGGAAAAATTTCACAACAAATCTTGGATGATAATGAACATACTGAACTTGTTAAAACACTAGCAGGTCTAGTTAAAAATGGGGTAGCGTTTCATCATGCTGGCCTTAATCCTAATTGCAGAGATCTAATTGAATCTGAATTTAGGAACAAAAGAATAAAGATCTTGGCATCTACACCTACTTTGGCTGCTGGAGTGAATCTTCCAGCAAGAAGAGTGGTTATTGCTAATGTGTCTAGATATGATGCAAAATATGGTGTTAACAAGCCAATTAGCATATTAGAGTATAAACAATTGTGCGGTCGTGCAGGCAGACCGCAATATGACAAATATGGTGAAGCAATAATTGTGGGCAACTCAAATAGCGACGAGATCTTTGATTATTACATTAACGGAACTCCTGAACCAATATCCTCAAAACTTACCGGAGACAAGGCATTACGAATTCATCTTCTCAGTTTTGTATCAACAAATCCTGGTATCAAAGGAGAAGACATTGTAGAGTTCTTTTCAAAGACTCTTTCTGGTTCACAAGAAAGAAAAACTACAATAAAATTCCACATTCAGATATCTTTGCGATATTTAGAATCAGAAGAACTTGTCAAACAAAAAGGAAATAGGTATATCGCTACAGAATTTGGCAAAAAAACCTCTACATTGTATATCGATCCTCTTACAGCAGTTTTGTTTAGAAAATCCTTGGAATTAATTACAACAAAAGGTCATGCTCTTGGTTTACTACATTTGATTACAATCTCCGAAGATTTCTTTCCCAAGTTTTCATTACGAAATAAAGATTATGAGTTTGTAGGTACCTTGATTGAAAATTATGCTGATCAGCTAATAGAACCTATATCTGAATACGACTGTAACCGAAGTCTTCTTGCAATACATGCCTGGATAAATGAATCAAGCGAAATATTCCTGTCTGATAATTTTGGTATAGAATCTGGGGATATGCATAGGATGGTAGACACTGCAGACTGGCTAATTCATGCTCTCTATGAGATTGCAAAACTAGAAAAAAAAGATGAGATCTTGACTGAGATTGATTCCCTAAGATCTAGGGTGATATATGGCATAAAAGAAGAACTTGTTGATCTTGTACAAGTAAAAGGAATTGGAAGAGTGAGAGCCAGGATACTATTCAAAAATGGCCTAAAAACTAGAGAGGATCTAACTTCAATATCTGTTGAAAAATTAGCCAAAATAGACAAGATAGGACCAATTATCGCAGAAAACATAAAGACACATCTGAAAAAGATAAGATGATGCTGGATAAAACCATTATAGGAATACTGATTTCAGCAATAGCGTTTGTTACCGTTTATGCAATCACTCCAAGTCTGATTAAAGTACTAACAAAAAGAAATATGGTTGTAAAAGATTACAACAAAGAAGTTGCAACGATGGTTGCTCGACCTGGAGGACCTTCAATTCTTGCAGGAATTCTGGCTTCTGAACTTACACTCTATGCCTTTTTTTCCTCCACTGGCATACTTGCAATAATCATTACAACTTCACTTGCTTTTCTTGTTGGTTTTGCTGATGATAGAAAAGTACTTGGTGGGTGGTTCAAACCACTTGCTCTTGCAGCTTCTGCATTACCTATTATTTTACTTGGAGTGTATTCTCCACATCTTGCATTTCCATTATTTGGTTCAGTCAAGATTCCAGAACTGTATTTGGGATTGATAGTCATTATCATTCCAGTTATGGGAAATACTGTAAACTCTATTGATGTACTAAATGGTGTTGCAAGCGGATTTATGACAATCGCTAGTTTTGCCCTTACTGTTTGTCTAGTCATTGTACATCATTATGATACTGCATTAGCAAGTTTACCTCTTGGTTTTGTATCGTTAGCATTTTACAAATATCATAAAATTCCTAGTAAAATATTCCCCGGAGACTCTGGTGCATTAACTCTGGGAGCAATGTATGGTGCATTGTCTATCATAGGTCATGTTGAAATTGTTGCAGCAATTGCATTGCTTCCTGCAGTGATAAACTCTTTTCTGTTTCTCTCTAGTGTAAAACGAATAGTTGAACATAGACAAATAAAAGTAAGTCCCGTTGTTCACACTGAAGACTTCAAGTTGATGGCCAGCACTGATAAATCTGCTCCAGTTACACTTGTGAGATTAATCTTAGCAAATGGACCTCTTACTGAAAAACAAGTAGGATTTGTGATATTTAGACTAGCATTATTTTCTGCAGCACTTGCAATAATAACATCTTTCATGATGGAAATTAGGCTATGAAGGGAACCTCAATTTTTTTCTACATATTTGTAATGTGGCTATTGATTATTGCTGGAGGCGCACTTGTTGTACTAATAATTTCACATATTTCAATACAAGGATTCGGTAATCTAAGTGGTGTAATAGATTCTGTTGTAAAAGCAGGTATCGCACTTACACTTGTAGCACTTTGGATCTTGATAATGTCAAAAGTAAAAAATTGGATATTTCATCAACAGATACGCCACTAACTATTTTCCCACTTCATCTTTTTCTTGTCGTATTCTTCTCTTGAATACTTGACCTTGGCTGGAACTCCAACTACTACGCAATTGGGTGGAACATCCTTTGTGACCACCGCTCCCATTGCTACAACACTATTTTCTCCTATCCTAACTCCTGCCTTTATGACTGCTCTAGAACCTATGACTACTCCATCTTCTATGGTTACTCCTATCATTTTTTTGCTAGCTGGATAAGGATCATTAGTTAAAGACGCTGCTGGACCTATGAAGACATTTTTTCCAATTCTTGAAAGCGGTGGTATGTAGACAAGTCCTTCAATCATAGTATTTTCTCCTATCTTTACATTGTAATCTACATGTGCAAGTGAACCAATCTTGACATTGTCTCCGATCTCAGTATTATCTCCTACATATGCAAAATGCCATATTCTTACATTTTTCCCAAGTTTAGCTTTTTCAGAAATAAAATTTGTAACCATTTCTCATCACAAGTGCCATGGAAGACCTTTTGTAATAATTTTATCAGGAAGAGTATTTTTGTGCTTGTTCAAAAATTCTATATCTTGATTCTTATCCCTCAATTCGTCAGGTAGCATTATGGGAATCTCTTCTATTATTGGATAGTACCTAGAACATTTTGAACAAAATATTGTACCTTCAGAAATAATCTCTTCTTTTGAAATTAATTCTATCAACTCTAGTGGAAAGTGTTTGTCTATTGGACATGCAAGAATCTCCATTAGTTTTCGGTTCATTTTAAATTCAGATAGATTGGAGTTCCTTTCTGACTAGATAAAAGTGCCGCTTCTGCAATCTTGGTGGTGTTTACAGCATCTTCTGCTCTAACTCGAATGTTATCTTTTCCTTCTATTGCAGATATGAAATTTTTTATCTCTAAAAATAAAGGCTCTTCCATTTCCTTTCTTGGTATTTCAGCTCCTGAACTGGTTTCGATTTTTACTTCTTGTGTAATAAAATCAGAAGAAATTATGGCATCACCACATACTGCATTAAATTTCCTTACACGAATTGGAGTGATCCAATTTGATGATATGATTGCAACTCTGTTATCTTTGAAACCTAGCATTATTGTTGCAAAATCTTCATGTTCATGTTTTATTTTTCCAGACCTTGCAAATACTACTTCTGGTACATCGTCAAATAACCACATGGCAGTATCGATGTCATGCACTGAAGTGTCGTAAATAATTCCTACATCTTTTATATGATTTGGCATTCTGTTTTCTCTGTGAAATTCAAGCATGATCAATTCTCCATACTTTTTGGTCTTGACATATTCTTTGACAAGTGAAACGGCAGGGTTGAATCTCTCTATGTATCCACTTGTAAGAATTACCTTGTTTTTCTTGGCTAATTTGAGAAGTTCTTCTCCTTCATTAGAAAAATAAGTCATTGGTTTTTCTACAAAAACATTTTTCTTCTGTTCCAAGAGTTTTTTTGCTAAATCAAAGTGAGTCGAAGTAGGTGTGCACACAAATGCTGCGTCAAATTTTTCTGAATCCATGAGAGAATCTAGAGATGAATAATGATTCACAGAATATTTTTCACTAATCTCTTTTGCACGAGAAACATCCATGTCACATATAGCTGAAAGAACTCCAAGTTGAGACAAAATTCTTACATGATTTTTTCCAAAACCGCCTGTACCTATCTGAACTATCTTCATACTAGTACACCGGTGTTATCCATTTTGAGTATTTCTTATTTTTACCCATGGTAATATCTGAGTAGATCTTTCTAATGTCTCCTGTAATCTTTCCTACTTTACCGTCTCCCACTAGCTTGTTGTCTACTGAAATAACTGGAGTTATTTCTGCTGCAGTTCCTGTTAGAAATACTTCATCAGCAAAATAAATCTCTGTTCTGGGAATCTCACGCTCTATTATCTGATAACCAAGATCTTCTGCTATCTTGATTACTGAATCTTTTGTTATTCCTTCTAATGCTGATGAGCTAGGTGGAGGTGTTAATAACTTTCTATCTCTTACAACAAAGATGTTTTCACCAGGGGCTTCACTTATGTTTCCTAGATGGTCTAACATGATGGCTTCATCGTAACCATTTCTCTTTGATTCTTGTGTTGCTAGTATGGAATTAAGATAATTTCCACCCATCTTTGCAAGTGGTGGTGTAGAAATGTCATGAATTCGTCTCCAAGAAGATATGCCTACCTTTATCCCATTTTTGTTAAACAATTCTCCAAATGGGAACATGACTATTGCAGCATGGGTTGGAGTATTTTCAGTTACGTGGAGATTGATCCCATGTTTGCCTACAAAATAAAATGGTCGTATGTAACATGATTCTTTAACATTATTTTTTTTGCAAATCTGAATTATTGCATTAGCAATTTCTTTGTCTGTGAATCTAAGAGAAATTGAATATACTTTACCAGAATTTCTAAATCTCTTGATATGATCTTGCAATCTAAAAATATTCAAGTTTCTGGAATTCCAATATCCTCTTAATCCTTCAAAAACCGAAGTTCCATAATGTATGGCATGAGTCATGACTGGGACCTTCGCATACTCATCTCTCACTATTTTACCATCAAACCAGACAAATTTTGGAGCAAAAGGTTTCATATTGAAAAACCGAATCTGTCTATAATTAATCTATTTCTACCAAAATCCTATGCTAGGAAATTTCATTCCTAATACTCTATACGTAAGATCCTCTGCAGTTGCAAATTTTTTAACAACATCCCAACTCTCACGTATGATTCGTACTACTTCGGGTTCAACATAGTTTTCCCAATCTGTATCTTTTCCCATTGCTGCATCAAACATCTTTTGTTTTACAGATGATGCTGAAGTCTCCTTTCTTTTGCCTACCTTGGGATTTAGACCGTATAACTTGAGCACGAAACCCTCTGCTTTATCTCCAGTGTATGTAAAATAATCTGTTTTTACTCCGTCCAAAATTTGTCCTTTTATTTTCCAAGAATATGGTGATAACATTGGGGGCATGTATTTTGCAAATGGTGCATAAAATGTATAATTTGGTACAACTGTGATGCTATCACCAAATACTGCATGGAGCATTTTTTTTCTTAACTCATAAGTAAAAGGAAAACTTCTACTATTGATTTCCTTGCCGTTCTTCATGAATATGACTGGTAGAACCCGTACTTGACCTTCATTTTTTAATTCGTTAATAATTTCCACATGTGCTTTGGTAACCGGATTCAAATGCGCAAGATAGATTGCTATTGTCAACTGCTTTCCTGTATTTTTGTGTCATATTTCAATCATTTATTTGAAATTGTGATGAATCTCTAAAAGGATAGGGACGATGGGACTTGAACCCACGACATCCAGCGCCCGAGGCTGGCAGTCTACCAAGCTAACCTACGTCCCTGTAAGACTCGCTATGGTAATAGAATATTATTCTTTCAAAGGCGATTTTGTTTAGCCGTATGATTCATACTTTATTTCGAAGCTCTTGTCTGCTCTCTTGCTTCTTTCTGTTACAAAACCTTTTGGTGTCAAGACATCTAGACAACCATCTATAGTTCCTTGCCAACCACAAATGAAAAATACTGTGTTATCCTTTGTGATTTTCTCACCGACCATTTTTTCAAGTGGTGATGTTTCTCCATCTTTTGATTGTAAGAAACTTTCTACTCTGCCTTTGTGACCATTCCATGTTCTGTTAAACCATTCATCTGGTCTGCTTATGGTTGCTCTGTATCTGAAATTCCATTTGTCTTTTCCTCTGTCAAGACTTTCCTCCTCTAGTTTGGTTAATTCGTCTCTGTAACCTAGTTCATCAACATAACTAGCACCATGGTACACTACAATCTCTCTCTTACTTCCTATTGCGTGAAGATGTTTTGCATAACTGAGAAACGGTGCAAGACCTGTACCACCACCAAGACAAACTATTCTTCTATTGTCTGGTTCACCGTCTGGTTTTTTTTCTTCGATGGTAAAAGGACCTGTAGGTTTCAACCAAATTATCTCATCTCCTTCTTTTGCACTAAACAATACTGTAGTAAGACGTCCTGGAAGTGGCTTTCTTACCCATCTGATGTATAATTCAATATATTTTCTGTTTTCTGGATTTGATGCAATCGAGTATGCTCTTCGAATTATCTTGTTTTCTGCTGGTACATGTGCTCCGAGTGTGAGAAACTGTCCAGCTTTGTACTGTGGTACTTCACCACCTTCTTTTGGTACGAATCTGAAAACCGCTAAATCTTCTTTCTGAATTTGTATGTATGAAATTATTGCTTTACTGTCTACGACCACGCGAGGATTTTTGATTTAGATAGTTAAATATCTTATGCTGTTATTTCACATTCTAAATTTTTGATTTACACTAAACGTTAATAACCTCTCAAAAAAAGTTAATGCAAATCAGATGCAATATTCTGGTTGAATATGGGCCGGTCGTCTAGCCTAGTAGGATACGCCCTTGGCATGGGTGAGATCGTGGGTTCAAATCCCACCCGGTCCACTTTTTCAAGTTACGGTAATTGAATGTGTTGACATGGGAGCAAGTGGATTTATGTCCCGTAAATTATCCCAAACAAATATCTCTATTTTGTAGTTTCCTGCTTCACTTGGAATCCATGACAGTGCGGCAGCAAGAGTTTGATTGTTTGCAATAGATCCTGTTGCATAATTGAGATCAACAATTGCACCATCTGAATTAATCACTTGAACTATGTATGCCCAATCAATATTTTTTTCACTCAAATTCTTCAATGACGTTTGTAAGTTGAGCTGTTGATCAACTACAGGAGATTTAATTTCCTCACCAAGAGAGTTTACTATCTTAAAGTCTGATGCTGACAATTCATCATATCCGTACGCAGAACTGGCTCCAATTACTGTCATTGCAAAAATTAGGAATATCAAAAACTTCATTGCCTCGAATTTTTCATTCTTAGATTTAAATTATCCCAAATGGTAGTTAGCGCATGTCCGAATCTAGAGACATTATCTACATTGGAAAAAAGCCACTTATGTCGTATGTTACTTCTGCGCTCATACAGTTGGCAAACCAACCAAAAATATCAATCAAGGCACGAGGACTTAGTATCGGCCATGCCGTCGACGTTGCTCAAATCATTGCACGAAAAACAGAAAATGCTGGCTATGCCGTAGGAAACATCAAGATAGGTTCAGAACAAATGCAATCACAAGATGGACGCTCTAGGAATGTTTCTACTATAGAAATAGAAGTAAAGAGAACAAACTCTTAGATAGTAGACCTTGAAAAACTCTTTTCTTTTTTGTCACTCATTTTGTTGAATATTTATCTTCCATTTTCTTGAATCTGGAAAGATCTACAATGTTATTGAACTCATCAAAATTTACAAGAGATTTTTTCAGCTTTAGAGTCGTTCCGGTTTTTTTCAATTCTTTGAGAATCTTTAACGTTGCAAATGTATTTGCATAGAGCACAGATAATGGATACAAAATGAGATTGAATCCCATCTTATGTAATTCCTTGGATGAGAGAACAGGAGTCGCTCCACCTTCTATCATGTTTGCAACCAGAGGTGCCTTGATTGATTTGCCTATTTTTTTCATTTCTTCAACTGATTTGGGTGCTTCAACAAAAATTGCATCTGCACCAATCTCTTTGTAAAGTAGACCTCTCTCTATTGCTGCATCAAGACCTTCAGTTGCCCGTGCATCTGTTCTGGCAACAATTATGAAATCCTTACTTTTTCTAGCATCAACAGCTGCACGAAGTTTTTCGGCATATTCTTCTTTCGGAATTACTTCTTTGCCTGACATGTGTCCACATCTTTTTGGCCATTTTTGGTCTTCAAGAAATATACCAGATGCCCCAACTGATTCAAGTTCATTTACAAGTTTCCACACGCTTAATGGATTACCATAGCCTGTGTCCGCATCTACTATGACTGGAACAGATACTGACTTGCATATTCTTCTTGCATTTTCAATTGTCTCAGTGGATCCTATGAACCCGTAGTCTGGCATGCCAAGAAGTGCTGCTGATGTTCCATATCCTGTCTGAAACATTGCTTCAAAACCTGCTTTTTGAGCTATTCTTGCAGTTATTGCATCATAAACCCCGGGAAAAACAAGAGGTTTTGATTTGTCTAGTAATAATTTTCTAATACCTGTCAACTGCGGCTTATATCATTCTACAATTATTTATTGCTTAGTCAATCTTTGACATTTTTTCTAGTCATGACTTTTTCTGATTGAAATATTTTTCAACAACTTGTGAAATATATTGAAAATCTTCTGCAAGTCAAATCTCTAGTGGAGGCTCAAAACTATCTCTAGACTTGCATAATAGTAATATATTCTGATTAAAATCCTTCACAAGACATATTTATGAAGCGTGGAAAGGAGAATGTCGAATAATGGTCAACAGCATAGAACTTGATCTCTTGATAGTAGGTTCTGGCCTTGCTGGTCTTAGAGCAGCAATTCAAGCATCAAAAGTAAGTTCAACGATCAAGATTGGAGTTGTTTCAAAACTTCAAGTCATGCGTTCACATTCTGTATCTGCAGAAGGTGGAACAGCCGCTGTTTTATATCCTGAAGAAGGAGATTCTATTGAATCCCATGTATATGATACTGTAAAAGGAAGTGACTTTCTTGGAGATCAAGATGTAATCGAAAGACTTGTTCAAGAAATGCCATCTGAAGTATACCAATTAGAACATTGGGGAATGCCATGGTCAAGAAGAGAAGATGGAAGAATTGGTCAGAGAGCTTTTGGAGGTTACAGCTTTAATCGTGCAACATATGCTCAAGATAAAGTTGGTTTTTACGAGATGCAGACTCTCTATGATACATGTCAGAAATTTGATAACATTGAATTTTACAATGAATGGTTTGTCACATCTGTAATTCATGACGGTCAACGTTTCTGTGGTATTACAGCAATCGAACTAGCAAGCGGTAATTTCTATACCTTCAAGGCAAAAGCATTAATCATTGCAACCGGTGGAGCTGGACGAGTCTATAGTTTTTCAACTTACGCATTAGCTTCAACCCCTGATGGATTAGATATGGCATATCGTGCTGGAATGGCATTAAAAGATATGGAGTTTGTTCAATTTCATCCAACTGGAATATTGCCGTCTGGAATTCTGATCACAGAGGGTGCAAGAGGTGAAGGTGGATATCTGATAAATAAGGATGGGGAACGATTTATGAAAAAATATGCACCAACCAAACTTGAGCTTGCCTCAAGAGATGTTGTTTCTCGTGCAATGATGACTGAAATTAATGAAGGTAGAGGATTCAAAAATGAAACTGGAGTGGAGTGTCTAAAATTAGATCTTACACACCTTGGCAAAGAAGTGCTCATTGGAAAATTACCTGCAATTCGAGAAATCTCACTAAAATTCTCTGGAGTAGATCCAATCACTGAACCAATTGACGTAAGACCTGTATGTCATTACATGATGGGTGGAATTCATACTAACATTGATGGTGCAACAGAGATACAAGGAATATGGGCAGCTGGAGAAGTTGCATGTAATAGTGTACACGGAGCAAATAGGTTGGGAGCAAACTCAACAGCAGAGTGTCTTGTTTGGGGAAAGATTACTGGAGAACTTGCTGCAAAATATGTTCTTGAGGGAAAATCGCAACCACCTTTCCCGATGCATTTGATTGCTACTGAAGAAAAAAGAATCTATGATGGAATTTTTAGAGGGAGTGGAAGTGTAAATCCATACGAAGTACGTCAAGAACTAACTGATATCATGAATTCAAAGGCTTATGTCTTTAGGACTGAAAATGATCTAGTCGAGGGATTAAAACAAGTGAGACAACTACAGAAGAAAACTTGGAAACACGTTGATGATAAAGCCAAAGAGTATAACACGAACTTTACAAACGTCATGGAACTTGATTCAATGTTCCGTGTTGCTGAAGTTATTCTAATGGGTGCAATTGCAAGAAAGGAATCAAGAGGAGCACATTCAAGAGTTGATTACCCTGATAGGGACGATAAGAACTTTCTACACCACACTCTTGTGTATTATGATACAAAGGAGCCGGTTCTAAAGACACATCCAGTAACTATTACTAAATACAAGCCAGTGGAGAGGAAATACTAGTGGCAGAAAGATTGTCAAACCGTGAAGGCATAAAGGGAATGGCAAATCCCACTCGATATGGGATAGAACGTGTTGCATATTGGTTACAACGACTAAGTGGACTTGGATTACTTGCATATTTGATAGGTCACATTTATGAAACCAGCACTATTGTCAATGGAAAAATAGCCTGGGACAAGATGCTAGAATTTACACAAACTACACAAGGACATATCTTTCTTACATTGGTGATTGGCATGTGTGTGTTCCACACTGCAAATGGAATTCGAGTCATGCTTGGCCACGGGGGTATAGGGGTTGGAAAACCTGGACAACCAGAATACCCATACAAAGCAGCATCACTTAACTATAAACAAAGACTTTGCATATGGGTCTCAATTGCTCTTGCAGCATTAGCCATGATGTATGGTGCATCTGTACTACTTGGTGATTAAGATGCGCGAAAGTATCATCATGAAAATACATTATGGGACAGCATTGGGAGCTGTGGCACTTGTAGCTGTACACATATTGATGAGAATGTCACAAAAGTTTTCTGATTCATTACAATATCAAAATGTAATTGCAAACTATCATTTTCTTCCATATGCACTGATGCTCGAAGCTATACTGATTCTGCTTTCAGTACATGGCTTTAATGGTCTTCGAGTAATTCTCTTGGAATTAAAGCAAGGTTCCACATATGAAAAAATGATCAACTATGGATCTCTTGCAGCCATGGCTGTATTGATTGCATATGGCTCAAGAACTATATTGATGGCGGGAATGGGGGTTTCTTAGACGTGGCAGTTGTAGAAGTACCAAAACCATCTGAGGCATCAAATACAAAAACTAGTCAGCCAAATACTATCACTCTTAGAATAGCTAGGTCAAATCCATCTGCTGAACAAGAACTGTCATTTTCAGAATTTCAAATTCCAGTTCAGAAATGGACTACAGTCTTGGAGGCAATATTGTATGTAAAGCAAAACTTTGACCACTCTCTAGCAGTGAGATATTCCTGTAGACAAGCATCATGTGGTTCCTGTGGAATGAAAATCAATGGAAGGCCAGCACTTGCATGTTACACAAAGATCTCCGAACTGAACTCAAATGTAATAACTGTTGAACCAATGAACAACTTTCCAATAATACGAGATCTTGCAGTTGATTTCAAACAATTAATCTCAAATCATAAAAAAATGAAACCCTTCATAATCAGAGAAGATTCTGAAGTAACACCAGAATCCAAGGAATTCGTACAAACACCACAAGATCTTGAAAAGTTTCTCCAGTTCTCTTATTGTATAAAATGTGGCTTGTGTAACTCTGCATGTCCAACAATGGCTACCGATGAGTCATTTATTGGTCCTCAAGGGCTCGCACAAGCCTATAGGTATGTGGCAGATAATAGGGATAAAGGAAAAGATGACCGGCTAAAAATTGTGGATGACTCTCATGGTATATGGCGATGTCACTTTGCTGGATCCTGTAGTCACGTTTGTCCAAAAGGTGTAGACCCTGCAATGGCAATACAATTGCTCAGGGGTTATCTTTTAGGATTTAGAAAATAAAATTTTAAGGCTTTTTAGGATTCTTGCTAGTGTTTACTTGATTGTTTATGGCTTCTGCCATGAAATGATTTGAAACGTTTACTTTTACATCGTTGATTCCATCTATCTTCAGCAAGTTGTCGTGTACGTCTTGCGCAATCTTAAATCCAAATATTGCTGGACAAAACGGGCTGGTCAAATGCAGATCAATTTTAACTTCGGATCCTGCAATGTCGATGTTATCAACTAGTTCAAGTTCCATTATTGAGACATTTATTTCTGGATCAACTACTTTTGTTAGTTCATCAAAAATTTGTCTTCTCAGGTCTTGAGATGCCTGTGACATAAATCAAAAAAGCGTCTATGCTATATATAACCATTCTATTTCCTAAATTGATGTACAGATCTAGATTAGAAGGAAAACTAGATGAAAACACATTGGAATTTTTATCATCAATTTCAGACGACTTTCAAATTGCATTGTATGATATACTTGGAAGCCAAGCTCACACACTGATGCTTTTTGATAATAAAATAATTACAAAAACAGAAGCAGCAAAGATTCTTGGTGCTCTGGAAAAACTCAAAAAAGAAAATTTTTCTGCAAAGTCAGAAGCAGAAGACATTCATGAGCTAATTGAATCTCTAGTGATACAAAAAGCCGGAAAAGATGCTGGTGGAAAGATGCATACTGCACGCTCCAGAAATGATCAAGTCACACTTGACATACGTATGAAGATTCGTGATGATATCAATATTGTCTGTTTTTGCTTAAACGAAACTATATCTACACTGATACAAATGGCAGAAAAACATCAGAATACGATTGTGCCTCTGTATACTCATCTACAACAGGCTCAGGTTGGATTGTTCTCTCATGTTCTTTTGGCATATGCTGATGCTCTATTTCGCGATCTTGACAGATTCTATGGCACATATGGTAGAATCAATGAATCTCCTCTTGGTGCAGGCCCTGTTGGAGGAACAAGCATTCCAATTGACAGACAATCTACTGCAAAAATGCTTGGATTCAAAGGACTAGTTGAGAATTCAATTGATGCAACTTCATCAAGAGACTTTGTTGCAGAATATGTGAGTGACTCTTCCATCCTGATGACAAATTTGAGTAGGATGGCAGAAGATTTTATCATATGGTCTACTTCAGAATTTTCTTTTCTTGAATTATCAGATAAATTTACTTCTACATCAAGTGTCATGCCACAAAAGAAAAATCCTGATATACTTGAACTAGTCCGTGGGAAAACTGCTCAAGTAATAGGCTATCAGATGGCAATATTATCAAATCTAAAGGGTCTTCCATCTGGATACAATAGGGATCTTCAGCAAATCAAAGTCTCAATTTGGCCAACTTCAAAAATAGTAATATCGTCATTGATTGTCATTAATTCTCTTCTTAAAACGATGACTGTAAATGAAAAAAAACTACGACAAGCAATTGATGGCGGATTTTCTATCTCTCTTGATATTGCAGAACATTTGGTCAGAAAAGGAATACCGTTTAGAGTGTCACACAAAATAGTTGGACATCTAGTGCAAATAGCTGCTAATTCAAAAAAATCTCTAACTGAATTATCTATATCTGAAGTACAGAAAACAATTCCATCTAACGAAATTGATTCAAAGGATCTTTACAAAATTATCCAGTCAACAACTCCTGAATCATCCCTTGAAACTAGACGCTCGCAAGGATCTTCTGGTACACATGAACAGAAAAGAATGGTTGCCGATAGGAAAAGAAAGATCCAGGCATATGAAACAGGTACAAGAAAGAGAACCAATGAAGTAAGAGAAGCAATTGGGAATCTGGAAAATGTAGTAAATGCTTTAATAAAAAACAAAGCCTAAAATATGTCAGAAACACACAAAAATTGAAAGTTTTTACAGATAAAATTAATAAATATTTGAATTTAATGTGAGAAACTTGACTTTTATATTGATTTTACTTAACATATGTACTGATATCTGATTTTTACAACTCATCTTTTAGTATGTATCAATTCGTACAACCACAAACAAACAACCCTAACTACACTGCAGGTCAGACATGGGGTGCACTCAAAAAAGCTTGGCGTGGATACAAAATCGCCAAGGTGCAGAGTGATAACACCAGAATGGCTGAATATGCAAAGAAGATCAGAACACTCCAGCATGACTTGGGCATCAAGCAAGCAGAGTTTCCAGAACTGAACCTAAGTTAGTTAGAATTTTTCTATTTTTGGGCATCAAGTATGAAATGATATTTTGCAACAGTTTTACAAGTCTCAAAAATAGACCTATGAAATAGCGGGTTCGCGGGGATTCGGACCCCGGACAGCCGGATTAAAAGTCCGGTACTCTACCTGGCTGAGCTACGAACCCATAGCGAAAGGTCATAGTTGTGTATAATTTAGTCTTTTACAAAATTTTTTGAAGAAAAGAAAGCTTTAAACTCAGATTTTCTTTCACAGTATTTCAACGCCCTTGTAGTATAGAGGGGATGTGGTTAATTCCATTCCTCGTAAAGCCCGGTCTAGAATGGGGCCCTGTCACGGCCTCGACGCGTGTTCAAATCCCGCCAAGGGCGCCATAAATTTTTCTCAGGAATGAGACAAATCAGAAATTAAATCTCAGATCTTGGGTGATAAACCTAGTTTTTTCCTTACATCAGCAAGTGTTTCTTCGTTTGCAGCAGCTATGAATGAAATCCTCTTGTCATAACTTAACTTTGAGTCAAGAGGCATGCCATTTTCATCAACTACATATCCTCCAGCTTCTAACGCTATGAGATATCCTGCTGCAACATCAGTGATTCTTAATTTTCTTCTCAGATCTACAAATACATCAACTAGTCCACGAGCAAATATTGCAAGCTCAAGTGCAACAGCTCCGAAATGTCTTACATGGTTTGATGCTGCAAGAATTGGTGCTAATTGTGGTAGTGCATCTGGTGAAATTCCTGAAATGTCAACACCAACAACAAAGTAAATTGGTTTTTCTTTATGGACCTGGATTTTTTTTCCATTCACGTATGCCCCTTTGCCTTTTGATGCAGAGTACAAATCTCCATTATGTAGATCCATTACTACTCCATCTGTAACAGAACTTAGTTTGTCTTCAGGTGTATATGCTAATGAACAACAAAAAAATGGTAAACCTCTTACTGCATTAGTTGAGCCATCAATTGCATCCATTATGATGAAACCTTTTGGATTTGGTGAAAATTCAACAATACCACATTCTTCTCCAAATACGGTACCTCCAAAATTTATCTCACGTAGGTAATCAAGAACAGTTTTTTCCGCCACAATGTCAATTTTGCGAGAAATATCTCCACCTGCTCCCATTCCGTGGTCTGTACCGGATTCTTTTGTTCCTGCTAGGTTTTTTACATTCTCATGTACTCTCTTTGCAGCCTCTTCTAAAATGTCAATTATTTTCACGAGTTTTTCTTTTCCCAGTCCTAATTTATTTTAAGTAATAAAAAAAGAGGCTGAATGCATAAATAGCAAAAAAGTTGTGCCATTGTGTGAGCAGTAAAGACGAATCCATCTTTAGTAAGGAAGCACTATTGTCTACAAAACCAGGCAAGGACATTGTCAAACAGGCATTGTTCAAAAGCAAAGGATATCGACTATTTGACAAATATAAAAAGGAAGCAGAAGATGAATTTCCTAAATTCACCAAAAGATTTACCGAAGATCTACTAAATGAAATAAAATCTGACCCTAATCCATTTGAAACTCAAGAAAAATTTGCCAAAGAAGTGGGTTCTGCTGAGATAATTCTCCAAAAATCACAGATACATGAAGTGAGAAAAAGACTAGAAAACTATGATACTCTCCTAGATAGGGTATCGAGAATACTTAATTCGAATTTTGTTAAAATGACATTTCCAGTTTTTAGTGCATTGTATGATGCCTCCACTCAATATTTTGGCGACGATAATGATGCCAAGAAAAAAACTGATATCATTGATGGTCACATAATAGCAATTGACCTAAGTGAACCAATGGATAGAATAATGGACAAGGATGAAGATATAGAATTTTTAGATGATTACAAACTGATGAATCCATACATTTTGAAACTTGCAAGAGATAAGATTTCTGTTGGAGGTAAGGAAGTATTGGAAGAATTTGAACGAGGTTTCAAAGATGCAAGAGTGGGCCAATATGTTGACTTTAAATTAAAAATGAATCCTAAGAGCATATCTGAAGAAGAGATGATTCAATGTTATAAAAAATATAGAGCTGTAATGGGGACTGCGGGAAAGAACATGACTCTTGCAAGATTTCCTCTTGGTGAAATATTTTATCTTGGAATGGCAAAAGCAGCAGAATCTGTTGGATGCGGAAATGAAATTGAGGATTCTATAAAAAATAAATTTGTTAAAGTTCCTTCATGGCCTCTATATTACACATTTCTTACAGGTGATGTTCAAAAGGGATTTGATTTTACCATGAAAAAAAGTGATATTTACCTAGGAGAGGCAAGACTTGCTCTAGAACTATTACCTGAGAATTTCTCACACAAGGATTTTCTTGAGTTTCTCTTTCTGACTGTAGAGCATTACAACATGTATTGGTTTAATCAACTTTCAAAAGAAAAATTGTGGAATGAATTCCAATCAAAGATACCCAAGTGATTTGATATGATGTGGTCTGAAAAATATAGGCCAAAGAATTTGCTTGAGATGGTTGGAAATGAAGAAGCAAAAGAGTCCTTTGTAAAATGGTTTGGCAAATGGATCAAGGGAACAAAACCTCTTTTACTGATTGGTCCACCTGGTATAGGAAAAACAACTATGGCCGTATTGGGTTCAAAGCAGTTTGGCTATGATCTAATTAGCATGAATGCAAGTGATGTAAGAAGCAAACAGAAGATTCAGGAAATTCTCAACCCAATTCTTGGTAATCGTAGCGTACTAGGCAATCCAATGATCTTCATTGATGAAGTAGATGGAATACATGGAAGATCTGACTTTGGTGGTGTAGATGCTCTAGTTGACATACTGAAGGAATCCACAATACCAATAGTTCTTGCAGCAAATTCCGACTTGTCTGACAAGATGAAAGCCATAAAAAAAGTTACAACTACAGTGAAACTCAGACCTCTTCCTCCTAGATTGATGAGATTATACATTGAAGAAATTCTGAAACGCGAAGGTACATCAATAAAAATTGGTAACATGATAAAAATGATCATTGACTCACGTGGAGATATTAGGTCAATTCTAAATTCTGCTCAAGCATTATCTGGAGGATTTGAGCCTCAACTTGACAAGTCATACGCAACAAATAATGTGGAGGAGTCTCTGAATCTATTTTTTAATGCCAAATCTGTTGAAGAAGCTCAGACAATACTCTATTCCTTGAGAATTGATCCTAGGGAAAAGATTAACGCATTTTACTCAAGCATAATAACAAGCTCACTACCTACAATCATTCTAAAGGAAATGCTAGATGTCTTGTCTGAAGCTGATATGTTGTATGGAAAAATAATGAGAAAACAAGAATGGCGACTCTTACGATATCTAGATAGTATTTTATTAAAATTATACAAACCAGGATTGGCAATAAAATATTCCAAGTTTAATCTTCCATGGCCCACCCTTAATAGAATAAGATGGGATGGTATGGCAATCAAGGGATTGACTGGAAATCTTGCAAGACAAATGCACGTATCACGTAGTACGTTCTCAACTTTTTATCTTCCATATCTTCTATATTGTATAAAGAACAAATCTATTGAAATGGATCTAAACGAGACTGATAATGCAATTATCCAAAAGGAATTAGTTTTGATAAAATGAGCTGGCGTTCAATACCGATGAAATTTCCTGGGACGTGTCTTGTTTGTAATAAGAAAATTGAAATCAATGAGGTAGCTCTGTGGGCCAAGGGATTGGGAGTAAAGCATCAGGCTTGTGCTGAAGTGAAACAATTAAAATGCATAGTATGTGGAGGCCCTGCAGGATGTCCTGATTGTGAATTTGCAGATAACTGTGATCTAGACAAAGTATCTCAAATGTGCATATGTAAGAAATGCAGTGAAGAAAAAGATGCTTTTTCACAGTATCAAATTTCTGTACTAAAACGATATCCTATGTTGAACCTTAAACAGTAAGCAAGATCTATTCTGGCTAGAACTCATAACATACTGTAAAACCTTAAAATCTAACCCCTAAGATTGAAAAGCAAATGACAAAGCCTGCCACAAAGATAACCCCATTAGATCCAGCATTTCATGGGGAATCCAATTACGAAGTAGGACTAGAAGATCTTCTTGTGGAAAAGAGAAATTTGGTTGCAAAAACAGAGGCAGAACCACAGGCTACAAAGGAAACCATCCAGTCTACAAGAGAAGAACTCCAAGTTATAGAAGGACTGTGGGAGAATTATCATATTGGAATGAATGTTTTCCGTAACGCAAAGGGCGGCCGAGATGGTATTAGGGAAGTTAAAACTGATTAAATTAATATAGGTTGTAATTAGTCTCTAATTCGAATAATGCACTCTGAAAAAATTAAGAATTTTTTACATAAAAGACGACAGGCGGAACAAAGTGGTGGAGAAGAAAGAATCCAAGGACAGCATGAAAAGGGTAAGCTTACCGCCAGAGAACGAATTGATCTATTGCTTGATGAGGGAAGCTTTACAGAAATTGATGCCATGACAACTCATCATTATTATGAATTTGACATGCAGAACAAAAAATTCTTTGGTGATGGAGTAGTAACAGGATATGGAACTATACACGGAAAACAAGTTTTTCTTTTTGCTTATGATTTTACAGTTCTTGGTGGTACGCTAAGTGAAATGGGTGCCAAGAAAATTACAAAAATTATGGATCATGCAGTAAAAGTTGGATGTCCAATAATTGGAATAATTGATTCAGGTGGAGCAAGAATCCAAGAGGGAATATTGAGCCTTGATGGTTTTGCTAGCATATTTTATCATAACCAACTTGCATCTGGAGTAGTTCCTCAAATTACTATTAGTGTAGGACCATCAGCAGGAGGTGCGGTATATTCTCCTGCAATGACAGACTTTGTAATTATGGCTGACAAGATCTCTACCATGTTTGTAACAGGTCCGGAGGTTGTCAAGACAGTTCTTGGAGAAGAAGTATCTTTTGATGAGCTTGGTGGTGCAATGTCACATGGAAGAAATAGTGGTGTTGCACACTTTGTAGGAAAAAATGAGTATCACTGTATGGATATTGTTAAGACACTCTTGTCGTATATTCCTCAGAATAGTACAGATGAAGCACCTGTTGTAGAAACTGGTGATGATCCAAACAGACTAGACAATAATCTCATAAACATAATTCCAGAAAATCCTCTACAACCATATGACATGAAAGAAATCATATCATCTATTGTTGATAATCATGTATTCTTTGAGATACACGAATTATTTGCACCAAACGTTGTAGTTGGATTTGCAAGACTTCATGGTAAGACAATAGGAATTGTTGCAAATCAACCAATGGTGTTGGCAGGAGCATTGGATATTGATTCATCTAACAAAGCATCTCGATTCATCAGATTCTGTGATTGTTATGGTATCCCAATTATTACACTAGTTGATACACCTGGATACATGCCTGGAACCCAACAAGAGCATGCCGGAATTATCCGTCATGGCAGCAAACTTTTGTATGCTTATTGTGAAGCTACAGTGCCAAAAATTACACTTATCATAGGTAAAGCCTATGGTGGCGCCTACATTGCAATGGCAAGCAAGAATCTGGGAACTGATGTTAATTATGCATGGCCTACTGCACAGATAGCCGTACTTGGTTCTGAAGCAGCCGTGAGAATTATGAACAGAAAAGAACTTGATTCTGCAAAAGATCCAGCTATATTAAAAAAACAACTTGTTGATAATTTTACAGAAAAATTTGCTAATCCTTACGTCGCTGCATCATACGGAACAATCGATTCTGTGATTGATCCTGCTGAAACACGACCAGCTCTAATTCGTGCCTTGGATGCATTGGCAAATAAAAGGGAAAGACGAGTTCCACGAAAACATGGGAATATTAATCTCTAGAAAGCTATGATAAAGAAAATTTTAATCTCAAACAGGGGCGAAATTGCAATCCGTGTCATCAAGGCATGTAATGCATTAGGAATAAAATCAGTAGCAGTTTATTCTGATGAAGACGTAAATTCAAAACATGTCAAGATGGCAAGTGAAGCATATCATATAGGTCCTGCATCTCCTGCGCAGAGCTATTTGAACATGGAAAAAATAGTAGAGACTGCAATTAGCTCTGGTGCTGATGCAATTCATCCGGGGTATGGATTTCTTTCTGAAAATGCAGACTTTGCAGATCTTTGTGAAAAAAAGAATCTCAATTTCATAGGGCCTTCTGGAAAATCAATGAGACTATGTGGTGATAAAATGGAATGCAAAGCGGCAATGATCAAAGCCAAAGTTCCAACTGTACCTGGAAGTCCAGGAATTGTAGAAGAGGTTGAAAAAGCATTGAATATTGCACACGATATTGGATATCCTGTTTTACTCAAATCAGTTTTTGGTGGAGGAGGTAGAGGAATTAGACTAGTACACAATGAAAAAGAATTGAGAGAAGCTTTTGAAATTGCTTCTGGGGAATCCAAAGCAGCATTTGGCAAATCTGCACTATTTGTTGAAAAATTCCTCCCAAAAATAAGACACATTGAACTTCAACTAGCACGTGACAAGCATGGAAATGCAGTACATATCTTTGAACGAGAATGTTCTATTCAAAGAAGACACCAAAAACTCATAGAAATGTCTCCATCTCCAGTAGTTGATCAAAAGACACGTGACCAAATAGGCGAGCTAGCAGTAAATGCAGCAATTGCTGTTGATTATCTTAATGCTGGAACTGCAGAATTTCTACGATTAGATGATGGAACCTTTTATTTTATAGAAATAAACGCAAGATTGCAAGTTGAACATCCTGTAACTGAACTAGTTTCAGGTCTTGATCTTGTCAAATTACAGATTGATATTGCAAATGGAAATGAAATTCCTTTCAAACAAAAAGATCTCAAAGTAAATGGTTGTTCCATAGAATGTAGAATAAATGCAGAAGATACATTCTTGGACTTTGCACCATCAACTGGAAAAATATGGGATGTTAATATTCCATCAGGTCCTGGAGTGCGAGTGGACACCTATCTCTATCCTGGTTGCACTGTGTCGCCTTACTATGATTCACTTATGGGTAAACTTATCACATGGGGACAAAACTTTGAAGAGGCCAGACAAAGAATGGCACTGGCATTATCTGATTTCTACATTGAAGGTGTTGAAACTGCTATACCATTGTACAAGACTATACTGAATAGCAAGGAATTCATTAATGGTGACTTGTCAACAGACTTTCTTGATAGATTCAAGATACTAGACAGGTTACAGAATGATTTGAAAAATGAAGCATCACAAAAATCAGAACCTGCACTAGCTGCAACACTCATACATTCAGAATTTCTAAAAAACAAAATAAAACCACGCAAAGAACATAACATTAGATGGAAAACACAAGTGGACAGGCATTGATATGAAATTCAAACTAGAAAATACTGATGAAAATTTGGATGGAGAAATTGTAAAGTCTATTGGGAATAATGAGTTTGTACTAAAAATACAAGGAAAAGAACGAGATCTCAAAATTGTAACTATGACACATGACAAGATCGAATTTATGCTAGATAGTGTTTATCACATTACGAAATATCTTGAAAACAGTACTAACAGAATTACACTTGTAGTAGATGGTGTAAAACTGACATTTAACAAACGTCCCGAGATGGACAAAATTGTTTATAAAAACTCTGGAGCTGATTCTGCCTCTGACTCTCAAATAAATCTAAAAAGCCAAATTCCTGGTAGAGTTGTGTCGATAAATGTGACTGCTGGAGATAATATCAAGAAAGGAGATGTAGTTTGTGTTTTAGAATCTATGAAAATGCAAATTTCAATCAAATCTCATAAAGACGGTGTTGTAAAATCAATAAAAATGAAACAAGGTTCATCGGTTGCAAAAAGTGATGTACTCGCAGAGATTGAATAAATATTTCTAAAATTAACAAATCATTTCATGTTTTATTGTTGAATAAAATTTGTTAACTATCTGAATTTTCCATATGTGCTGTACTTTTGGAATTAACTCTGTTTGATACTATCTTTTGTTATAACAAATTTGCCGTCAAATATGGAGTTATTTGTAATTGTGACCTCTTTGTTTTCATCTAGAATGGTTGTGAACTCTGGAGTTATCTTGATGATAATCCCAGTGTATTTGTCTGACGAATTTTTCAGTTCAACTTTATCCCCTTTCTTGTATGGCAGTCGATCATTTAGTGGAATTTCTTTTATAATTCGTACATTGCCTTGTATTATAGCATTGTTTGGTACTATGTATTCTGTATCATGATCTGTGATTATCTTTGTGTATAGCATGTTAATTTCTTCAACTTTTCCGCGTATGTTGTCATTTACTATCATAATTGTATCGCCAATCTTGGCTGGAAATGTTGTAAGCATCAATCCTCCTGAAAATATGTTGCCAACTACTGTTGATACTCCAATACCGACAATGATTGCCGCAACTCCTCCACCAACTAGAATCTCTTGTGGTTCTATATTCCACTCATATAGCAAAGATATGCTTGCCATCAATGCTATCACTATTATGGAAAAAAATGAAATGCTTGCAGAGAATTGTGCTGGTATCTTCGTTGAAAATCTTTTGAGAATACGTCTGATAGCAGTAATAATTGCTAACACAAGTATTATGGTAACAATCGTCTTTGTTACCTGGATATGTATGTGTTGCAATCCCATTACTGGTGCAACAAATATTTCAAAAATGGATAAACTAATCCAAGCTATTATTGCTACAATTATTGCCTTTATTGTTAGATTAGTAAATTCATGTCTTAGAGATTTTTGTTTTAATTCATGAGACTGCAGTTTAGATGTGTTTTCTCTATGATCATTTTGTTTTGTAGTCATCTGATCCTAGTGTTGTTCTTAATATTTAGATTTTGGTAATTGCAAGAATACGTAATTGATACGTAACATATTTTAAAAATAAATTAAAAGAGATTTTACTTTATTTCTTGAGAAAGTCTATGATCTCTTGATAGTTTGGTTCTATCAGTGGATTGTCTGAAACCCATTTGTAAATTATGTTTCCAGTTTCATCTACTATGAACACAGATCTCTTTGCTGCGTCGTATCCCTTTACATGCAACAAGTCAGGCATTAGGATATCGTAATCTCTTATTGTCTGACTCTTATAGTCTCCAAGTACTGGAAAATTAAGATGTTGAGATTCTGCAAATGCTTTATTTGCAAATGGACCATCATTGCTAATTCCTATTACTTGAGCACCGAGTTTTGATATCTGATTCCATTCGTCTCTGAAAGTGCACATTTCCTTTGTACATACAGGAGAGCTTGCGGCTACAAAAAATGACAAGACTACTTTTTTTCCTTTAAAGTCGTCTAGACTTTGCATTTTTAGTTCTGTGTCTACTAGTGTAAAAGGCGGTGCTTTCTGTCCAACATTTACCATGGAGTATGTTTTGATATTGTCATATATCAATCATTTTAGAAATTAAATGATCGAAATCGATCAATATGTAAAATTGAAGATATTGTTAATTTTCAACAAAATTATTGAAAAATTTGTTGGCAATGAAAATTATGATCGTATAATGTGCATAGATTTTTATACTCTCCGACTGGCTTGTTAGCTACTTTGGTAGGAGAAGCTGCTAGTAGTTTCAGTCCAATCTTATTGTTATTCACATTTGCAATTGTGGCAACAGGGCCAACCCTAATTCTTTCTAGGATGATTGCACCAAGACGTACTCCTAATCCAGTCAAGTTTTTGCCTATGGAATCTGGCCAAGTCCCACAAGGAGAGGGACGTACTCATTTCATGATGCAGTATTATTCATTTGTCTTGATGTTTGTTGTATTTGATGTCGCATCGATCTTTTTGTATGCCTGGGGAAGTAGCATTCTTGATTTACCAAAGTCTGCAACTCTTCCAATAATAGGATTTCTTGCAATAATTTTTGCAGCATTTGCCTTTGCATTGTACCAAGCGGGGAGAAAAGACATTTGGTAACTTTTAAATCAAATATAACAAAGATTCGGGATAGGGAAGAATAATGTTAAAAGAACTACTTAACCAAGACACTGCACCTCATGCTACTAACGTTCTAGTTGGAAAGCTTGGTGATGTTCTCATCAGAGCAGTGGGAAAACCGTTTGATATGGCTATCAACTGGGGTAGAATCTACTCCTTGTGGCCGGTACACCTTGAGACCGCATGCTGTAGTGTAGAATTTGGTGCGGCATCTAGTCCTAGATATGATGTTGAAAGGTTTGGTATCATTGAGGCATTTGGTTCTCTCCGACAATGTGATCTCATAGTTGTTATGGGAACAATTACCAGAAAAATGGCTCCTAGATTAAGAATGGTCTATGATCAAATGCCTGATCCAAAATATGTCATAGCAATGGGAGCATGTGCCATAACTGGAGGATTATACTTTGACTCGTATAACGTACTACCTGGAATTGATGGAATTCTTCCAGTCGATGTTTATGTTCCTGGATGTCCACCAAGACCTGAAACACTAATTCAAGGATGCATGTTACTTCAAGAAAAAATAAAACGGACGAAGGCTAAATAACAATGAACTCTGGAATTGAAAAGGACGTAGAAGCTAAAGATACTACAGAGGAACATTCTGACAATTCTGAAAATACAAAGTCTGATTCAATGTCAAAAGGTGATGCGAAAAAGTTTTATGAAGAAAAAGGATTGGACTTGTCTCCTGATGTTCCTGTTAAACCAAAACCAATTCCAACATTTGAAAAATCTTTAGCAGATAAAATTTCGTCAAAATTTGGAGATAAGTTACGTGTAGATTATGTAAGAGCTGACAGAATTAGAGTAACTACTAAAAGAGAGGACATAATCGATGTTGCTAAATTTATACGAGATGAACTAAAGTATGATCACGCAGAATCTGTATCTGGAGTTGACTATCCTGATTCAAGTGAAATTGAAGTCATCTACCACCTAGGATCTTATACTGATGAAAAACTTGGAAGACAAATTTTTGCACTTGCAACTAGAGTTCCAAGAGAAGATATTCCAAATCCTGGTTCAGATGCAACAAGAACTCCATCATTACGTGATGTGTTTTATAGTGTAGAATTTCATGAAAGAGAGTGTTTTGAAATGTTTGGTGTATACTTTGAAGGTCATCCTGATATGAGACGATTACTTTTGCCAGAGGATTGGGCAGATATACCACCATTCAGAAAAGATTTCAAGATAAAGGGAAGATAAAATGACAACACAACTACCTCCAGGAATGAATATTGAAACAGTGGATGATAAAATAATGACGCTTAACGTAGGTCCTCAACATCCTGGTTCTGGACATATGAGATTAATTATCAAAGTTGATGGTGATTACATTGTTTCTTGTGATCCTGATCCAGGCTATGTACATCGAGGAGAAGAAAAAATGGCTGAATATAGAAATTATATTCAAAACATTCCACATCTTGAAAGACCAGTAATACATGATTCTTCCAACATCTTGTATCCATATTGTCTTGGAGTGGAAGAATTATTGGGAATTGAAGTTCCAGAACGTGCAAAATACATCCGAGTTATTGCAGCAGAACTTAATCGTTGTATCTATATTTTATACTGGTTAGCTATCTATGGAATATTCTTAGGTCACTCTACTATGTTCATGTGGCCTGCAGGTGACAGAGAACTCTTCATTGATCTTTTAGAAGCAATGTCTGGTGCTAGAGTAACTCATGCATATCTAGTACCTGGTGGAGTAAGAAATGATTTACCATCTAACTTTGAAGAGAGATGTTTACGTCAAGTTGAATATTTTGAAAAAAGATTAAAAGAATACGAAGCTGTATTCTATCAAAATCCTCTCTTGAAGGCAAGAACCGAGGGAAGTGGAATACTATCAAGAACTGATGCTATCAGACTTGGTACTACTGGTTCTGTACTTAGAGCATCAGGTGTTGATTTTGATGTAAGAAAAAAAGAACCATACGATGTCTATGAAAACCTAGACTTTCAAACAATAGTTATGAAAGAAGGAGATTCGTATGCAAGATCTCGAGTACCTTACCTTGAGATGTTTGAAAGTTGTAGAATAATAAAAGATGCATTAAGAAAGATGCCAAAATCAGGCTCTGTACGCACAAAATTAAAACCAAATCCAAAAGGGGGTAATGATGAAGTTTATCGTAGAATAGAATCTGGAAGAGGTGCAATTGGATATTACATTGTATCTAACAACAGACCAGAACCTTATAGAGTGAAGATAAGTGTCGGTTCATTTAGAAATTTGATTTGCATGCCATATTTGCTAAAAGGAGAAAAACTAGGTAACATGCCTGCAGTTTACTGGGGTCTTAATTATTGGCCTGTGGAGGCAGATAGATAAATGTCAACTATTGCACCGCAGTTTAGACTAAGTCGATTCATAGGTTCTTTATTTGATCTGATATTCTGGGTTATTCTAATCTTCAGTCTAGTTGGATTGCCGATAGTCTTTATCGTATTGTTCTACATCAAACTGCCTGTAATCAACAACCAACTGATGACACCTTATTTGGCAATGACTTGGATGGCAGATCCATCGCGTACTTTACCAATTGTCAAGAACTTTATGCATACTACTATTTTCAAAGTGATGGCATTTCCAGGATTTGGATTTGCTGCTCTACTTGCTGCTGCAACAATATTTGTTGAAAGAAAATTCCTTGCAAAAATACAGCTCAGAGTTGGTCCTCTCTATTGTGGAAAAATTGAAGGAATACTGCAACTGATGGGCGATGGATTTAAGCTAATGAGCAAAGAGATCATCATCCCTGCAAAAGCTGACAAGCCCATATTCTGGCTTGGTCCATTGTTATTTGTTGGTGCTGCTGGTGCATTTGTTTCTCTTATTCCAGTTGCTCCGGGATGGGTAGTTGCAAACCCCAACGTTGGACTTTTAGCCGTATTTGCAGTCATTGGTTTCTTCCCAATAATTGCTGTACTCACTGCATGGGCAGCAAATAGTAAATGGACATTCATTGGTGGTCTCAGAGCACTTCATCAAATGGTTGCTTTTGAAATTCCGTTGATACTTTCGCTTCTTGGAGTTGTAATACTCTCTGGAAGTTTGAATCTTTCACACATTGTAGAGTCACAAGAACACTTTTGGTGGATAGCTTTTCTTCCAATTGGCGCTATAGTATTTTTCATTACAATATTGGCAGAACTTGAAAGAGTTCCATTTGATCTTCCAGAGGCAGAAAGTGAGATTGTTGCAGGATGGCTAACAGAATTTTCAGGAATGATGTATGGATTAATTCAACTTGGCACTTATTTGAAATTATATGCATTTGCAGGATTGTTTGTAGTGTTATTCCTTGGCGGTTGGAATGGTCCAATGGTTTGGCCACCATTCCCACAAGATATTATCACTCAAGGAATTACAATTGGTCCAGTGACTGCCAAGTTCCCTGGATTGCCACTCTTTGATCAGGAAATGCTCAATGGTACATTGTGGTTTGTGATCAAGACTGTAGGAGTAATACTCTTGATTCTGTTACCTCGTGGAGTCTTCCCAAGAGTTAGAATAGATATGATATTGCACACTGGTTGGTACAAACTAATTGGTCTTGCATTCATTAACATCTTTATAGCTCTCGGATTGCTATACGCAGGTGTCTTGGGACCGGGAGGATTGTTGCAATGAGTAATGTAATAGGGATAATACGTGCACTAAATTCTGGTGTAAAACATCTTGCAGTAAAACGATTTACGTTGCGTTATCCTGAACAGAAATTAAAATTTGTAGGTGATGGCTTTCAATTCAATCCAGAAACTGGAGTGGGAATTGCCGGGTTAAGAGGAAGACACATACTATTCCATGAGCACTGTACTGGTTGTCAGCTTTGCTCGGTAGCATGTGAGGGGATAGCAGAAGCCATAAGCATGGTCAAGGTTCATGAAACATGGAAGCATAATAAAAAAGCCATAATGCCACAGATCGATTACGGTAAATGTGTATTCTGTGGTCTATGTGTTGATGCATGTCCATTTTATGCGCTTTACATGACCAACGACTATGAGCTTTCATCTTTTACAAAATCTGCTCTAATTTACACCCCTGCCCAACTTGCCATAAAGCCAAAGATTTCACAAGATGTTGAAATAAAGATCGATGACAGGGGTGCTTCACATGGTTGATGCTGTATTTCTAGCTCTTTCTGTTCTAACAATTGGTTCTGCAATTGCAGCACTTGAAATACGCTCTTTGATATACGGTTCAATCGCATTGATGCTTGCATTATCTGGCGTTGCTGGATTCTTTCTGTTGTTAGATGCGCCATTTGTAGCAATGTTCCAACTTTCAGTTTACGTCGGTTCAATTGCAGTTCTTATACTATTCACAGTTATGTTGGTAAGACGCGAACTTATTTTCAATAAAGTCGAAGACAAACGCCGAAGATATGCTGGTATTGCATTGATGATTGTGATCATGTTGGGCATAGGAACAATAATCATTGGTTCTGGTCTGAAAACAATGGATACAAATTCGGCTGAAGTAGATTACAAAAAAATTGGAGAAGACTTTCTAACATATTATTCGCCTGCATTAATAGTGATGGCATTAATTTTGGCATCATCAATTATCGGGGCAATGACACTAGCAAGAAGGGAGGATGTTATAGATGGCCAACGCGCTGATTGATTTTGTTCTAGTTTCAGTGGCATTGCTTGCCATTGGAATCTATGGAATAGCAGTAAAGCGAAATGCAATACGTATGCTTTTTGGCATAGAGATGGTTATCAATTCTGCCAATCTCAACTTGGTAGCATTTTCAAGATACATACCAAATAGTCAAGGACAAACATTTGCTCTCTTTTCAATAGCGATAGCTGCAGCAGAAGTTGCAGTTGGATTGGCACTTGTAATTGTTGCATATAGAATGTACAGAAACATTGACATTGCAGACTTTAGGAGCTTGAAAGGGTAATGCAATTCGTACTATTGCAGGCTCTGCTACTGCCTCTATTACTCTCTCCGGTTGCATACTATATTGGACGCAAGTCTGGGCCTACTGCAGCAGCATTGTTTAGTTTTGGATTGCTGGCGTATTGCACTGTACTAGTTATTGCTCCGGTGCTTTCGGGAGGTTATGAAGAGCATTACAAGTGGACTCAGCTATTTGGCGAATTTGGATTATTACTTGATGGTCTTGCTTCCCCATTTGCAATCATGATATATCTCATATCTACAGTAGTAGCACTTTTCTCAAAGCCGTACATGGTTTCAAGAATCACCACAATGTTTGAAGAACGAATGAACACTGAAAAACTAGTGGGAGGCGGAACTGAAATGGTAGAATCTTCTTCTCTGAAAAGTCATCTTAATCATCAAATTGGAGCATACTATGCGCTCTTCCTTGTAATGGCGATGGGTATGCTTGGAACCGTACTTGCAACCAACTTGATTGAATTTTATGTCTTCTTTGAGGTCATGCTTATTCCAGCATTCTTCATGTTGGCAATTTGGGGATACGAATCAAGACGAAGAGTAGCATTGTTATTCTTTTTCTGGACTCATGTTGGCGCTGTCATCCTTTTACTTGGTTTTCTTTCAATTGGTCTCAGTGTTGGCAGCTTCAATTATGCAGATATCAAAACGCATGGTATACCGCCACATGTTCTTGCACTTGCTGCTGTTGCAATCATAGTTGGACTTGCAGTAAAGATGGCATCATTTGTGGTACACATGTGGTTACCACATGTTTACAAAGCTTCACCGACTCCACTTAACGCACTATCATCTGGAGCTATGTTAGGAGTTGGTGCATACGGATTCTTTAGATTGATAATAATGCTAATGCCTGCCCAGTACGAACATTTTGCTCTGGCCTTGAACATTTGGGGCTTGGTAACAATGATCTACGGTGGAATAATGGCACTGGTGCAAGATGACATTAGAAAACTATTTGCTTATTCTAGTATTAGTCAGATGGGCTATATTTTATTTGGAATTGGTTCTGCTTCTGCACTTGGTCTTTCTGGTTCTGAAATGATGTTTGTATCTCACAGTCTAGGTAAAGTAATTTTGTTCATGATGGTTGGTGCAATAATTTTGCAAGTTGGAACTCGCAGTATAACAAAGATGGGAGGTCTTGCAGGAAAGATGCCGATAACAGCAGTTTGTGCAATGATTGGAGCTCTTACTCTCATGGGTGTCCCTCCAACTAGTGGGTTTATGGCAGAATGGACAATGTTCTATGGTGCACTTCAAACTGCGATTCAACAGGGCTCAATGATAAGAATGGTTACATTTGGTCTAGGTTTGATTGCAACTGTAATTACAATGGCATATGTATTATGGATGATAAAACGAATCTTCTTTGGAAAACTTCCAGAAAATCTGGAAAAAACAAAGGAAGCAAATTGGTATGTTACAGGTCCAATGATGGTCTTGGCAGGATTCAGTGTTGTTATTGGAATATATCCAGATGTATTCTTTAATCAAATAATTCCTTTCATGAAAGGATTGGTGGGAGTTTAGAAAATGACTATTTTGCCTTTTGATTTTATTCCAGGATTAGGAGATCTTAAAGTATGGGCAATTTGGATTCTGCCATTTGTTGCAGCTCTGATAATACCAGCTGTTGGAAAAGCCTCTAAGCGTGCAACTGGTTATGTCGCAGTAGCATTTGCTCTTGCAAGTGCAATCTCTGTCCTAACTCTTCTTCCATCAGCTCTTAGTAATCATGAGATACACAACCAAATTCCTTGGATCTCATCAATTGGACTCAAAGCTGGAGTTTTAGCTGACCCACTTGCTGTGATAATGAGTAATGTTGTTGCTTGGATTTCATTTTTGATATTTGTATATAGTACTGGATACATGAAAGGAGACAAGGATCTAACTAGATTCTTTTTCTGGATGGCATTCTTCTTAGGTTCTATGCAACTTATTGTTTTATCTGATAACTTTTTGCAGCTCTTCTTTGGTTGGGAAGGAGTAGGCCTTGCATCATATGCCTTGGTAGGATTTTGGTATAGGGACAAAAAGAAGGACTATGTTGGAACAGAAGGACGACATGTACTTGGCCTAATGGACTATTATTCTCCAACTCATTCAGGAATGAAGGCATTCATCATGACCAAGGTCGGTGATGTCATGATGCTGGCTGGCATGTTCCTAATCTTTGCATTTGCAGGTACTTTTGGATTTAGAGAATTAACTACAAATACTAGCTGGGCAACTGCTATGGCTGCACAACACTTGTTGATTCCAGCTGCTGTCTTGTTGTTTGGCGGTGCAATAGGAAAATCTGCACAATTCCCATTAAATGAATGGCTACTTGAAGCAATGACCGGACCTACCGCAGTTTCAGCACTTATTCACGCTGCGACAATGGTCAAGGCTGGTGTATTTTTGGTAGCAAGATTAGCTCCTCTATTCTTTGCACTTGCTGCAATTGGAATCAATATGGATCAATTCTTTGAGGTGATAGCATGGGTTGGAGCAATAACTGCACTTCTTCTTGCCACGCAAGGAATGGTACATCCTGAAATAAAAAAAGTCCTTGCATATTCTACTGGTTCACAAATAGGTTACATGATGATGGCTCTTGGTGTTGCAGGTCTTTCAAAACAATTTGTTGATGGTTATACAGCTGGATTCTTCCATCTGATTTCACATGCCATGTTCAAGGCATCGCTGTTCATGGCTGCAGGTTCTGTATTACACATTGTGGGTTCTAGGTTTATGACAGATATGGGAGGTCTGAGAAAATACATGAAAAAGACCTATGTCTTCATGTGGGCAGCTGGTCTTGGCCTGATGGGTGCTCCATTTATCACAACAGGTTTCTGGAGTAAGGATGCAATATTTGCAGCAGTTTATCAATCTGGTAATACTTGGGCTCTTCCACTATTTACAATTGCAGTAGTTACTGCAGTGATAACCGCATTCTATACCACTAGGATGATAGGACTAGTATTCTTTGGTAACAAAAGCAAGCATATTGAAGAATTAGAAAAAGCTGGACATCATATACACGAAGCTAGTCCTTCAATGTGGGTTCCATATGGAATACTCGCTGCATTGACAATTGGAGTGGGTGTGATGGGTCTTGCATTTGAACACCAGATACATGATCTATTTGTTAACTACTTGGGTTCAACCTTTGGAATAAAGTCTAATGTTGATGCTGTTGCAATGGGAGGACAACCATTACTTGGTGGCTTCCTAGAAGGTGTCAATCCTATAGCTCTCATGGCCTCACTAGCTGCATTTGCCATTGGATTTGGATTAGGATATGTCTTCTATATTGGAAGATTTGTTGATCCAGTAAAATTCGTAAATTCAAACATATTCTTTTATGCTATTCACAAATTTTTCTTAAACAGATGGTATCTCAATGCATTGATCTATTGGGGATTTGTAGTAGCTCCTCTATACGTAGCCAGGGGTCTTTACAAGTACTTTGAGAACATTGTATTAGAGGGATTCAATGTGGTTCCAGAGAAGACTATGGCTGGTGGTGCAAGAATAATGCAAGCAACACAGACCGGAGTTTCTCAATCTTATCTTTACATCTTTGGAGTAGGTATACTAATCGTAGTATTCCTGTTGTTAATTTAGGAGATAGAAAATGATAGACTTTACATCAACACCAATCATGTTAACTGTGATACTTGGAGCAGTAGGAGTATTAATTCCAGTAATTAATGTAGCAAGAAAAGAAAAAGGCTCCTCAGTTTATGGTGCCATAACCCTTGGTGCATTACTTGCAGCAATTGGATTTGTTATTTATCAAATAATTACAAAACATATAACCCAGTCTGCAATTTTCTCGTCAAATGTTCTAGTTGATGACAAGTTTGGATCATTCTTTGCAATTGCAATGTTAATTGTCGGAATAATGACAACAGTTGGCTCGTTTAACTATATGCGTAAGAGAGCCAATCCTGCGGTATACTATTCGTTAATTCTACTTGCATCAGTCGGAATGATACTGATTGCATACTCGACTGATCTTGTAATGCTATTCATAGCATGGGAACTCATGAGTATTCCAACATATGTCTTGGCTGGATATCTCAAAAAGGATCCTTCATCAAATGAAGCTGCAATCAAGTATTTCTTGTTTGGTGCATTATCATCTGGAATCATAATCTATGGAATATCGATTGCATATGGTCTAACAGGTTCTACAAATATCGAGCAAGTAATTGTTGGGTTCTCAAAGCTTGGACCTGACATGATGCCACTTGCAATACTTGCTGTAGGTATGTTCATAGCTGGCTTTGGATTTAAAATAGGTCTAGTCCCATTCCATATGTGGTTACCTGATGCATACGAAGGCGCTCCTCCAACAATAGCAGCATTACTTGCAGCTGGTACAAAGAAAGCAGGTTTTGCAGCAGCTCTAAGAGTAATAATCATGGGTGCAATAGCACTCAATCTTCATTGGGCATTTGCACTTGCAGTAATTGCTATTGTGACCATGACTGTAGGAAACTTGGCTGCAATTAAACAAAGAAACCTCACAAGAATGCTTGCTTATTCTAGTATTGGCCAAGCAGGATACATTCTGATTGGTCTTAGTGTGGCACCAATCTCACCCATTGGAATCCAGGCCTCGTTATTCCACATCTTGAATCACTCTGTAATGAAAGCATCCACTTTCATTGCTGTTGCAGGAATAGTTACAACTCTTGGTGTTACTCATATTGAAAAGATAAAAGGTCTTGGTAAAAGAATGCCCATTACCGCACTTGGTCTTACGATTTCATTACTTGCATTAGCTGGTGTACCACCACTTAATGGATTCTGGAGTAAACTAATGTTATTTGGATCTGCAATAGATGCTGGTCATACTTTGTGGTGGGCTCCATATCTTGCAGTGGCAGGAGTTCTTAATAGTGCACTCTCACTTGCTTACTATGGTTGGATAATTAGAAAAATGTACTTTGAAGAAGGAGAATCAAACAAGAGACTAAAGGAACCAAAATCCGTAATCGCTGTAATGATATTCTCAATAATCTTCATAGTTGGAATAGGTATCTATCCAGATCCAGTTATACAATTTGCAAAATCTGCAGTTCCTATTATGAGCGGATTGCCAGTTATACACTAAGCATAGTAAAATCTAGAAGACTTTCTAATCTTGCTCTTGATGGACCGTCATTAATTTTTCTTAATGCTGTCTTTGCTTTTTTGGAATAATTATTGAGCATAACATCCATTCGGTCAAATACAATACGTGGGTCAGAGCTTTTCTTGATTAGTGTATTGAATAACTTGTCTTCATTATTCCAATCTTGCAAATCATCTCTGATTTGATATGCTATTCCCATGTTCTTACCATATTCTGCAAGTGCCAAAATTTGTTCCTCGGTACCTCCACCTAATATGGCCCCAATCTTTGCCGCTGCTTCAAATGCAGTAGCAGTCTTGTACTCCATCACCTTGACATAGTCATCAAAAGTAACATCTTCACTTGTCTCTAATCGTGTTTCAATCATTTCTCCCTCACTCATCATCATTGCAGTAATTGCAAGTTCTCTTCCTATTCTTGCATTATCTAGGCGAGATGAAATATTCAAAATCAAACCTAAGACAAAATCTCCTGTTATGATACTGGTGTTATACCCGTACTTTATGTGAAAAGGATCTTTTCTTCTTCTTAGAATTTCATTATCGATAATATCGTCATGAATTACAGACTCGGTGTGTAGTAGCTCTACCGCACATGATGCAGAATATGCATTTCCATCACACTTTCCTACACTTTCTGCAGATAAGATAAGAATTAGCGGTCTTATTCTCTTACCGCCTTCCAAGGAATATTGTAATGGTTCAAAAAATTCTGAAGCAGAATATAGATCTAATTCTTGTTTAATTGCATTGTCAACCTTGTTTATGTAATTTTCAAAGTCTTTTATGAGCGGATTTATTTCAAAATTCTTTCTATCCAAGAATTTACACTAGCAACCGTAACCATAGTTAGAATATTAATGCTTTTGAAAGGTGGTGCTCCAGCCGGGATTTTCATCATGAAGAATTTGAACCCGGGTCGTAGGATTGAAAGTCCCACATGCTTGACCGGTCTACACCACTGGAGCCCAAATTGCATCCTATTTTATATCCATAAAATCCTTTTGAAGGCATTCCAAAGATTTTTTTATTGCTGGAATGTGATAATTATTATGAGTTCTCTTATTACAAGAATTGACAAAATAATTGAAGATCAGAGTTTGTTAAAGCACAAATTCTATGTGATGTGGAATGAAGGCAAGTTATCAGTAGACTCTCTTAATGGTTATTCAAAAGAATATTTTCAACTAGTAAAATCAGTTCCCTCATTTGTAGGACAAGTAATGGAGAAAAGTCCATCTGAGATTAAAAGTGCAATTGCCTCAAATATGGATGAAGAATCTGAACATATTGAACCGTGGATAAAATTTGCATCTGCATTAGGTGTGTCACAAAATGAACTAAGAAAATATGCAGGCCTTGACCATACAAAACAAGCCATTTCAAATCTCTCATGTTTAATGAATACATTTGAGGGTGGAGCTGCTGCAATGTATGCTTTGGAACAAGAAATACCAAAGATTAGCTTGTCAAAAATAGATGGATTGAGAAAATTCTATGGTTTATCAGATGATGACGCAATAGAATATTTCAGACTTCATGCAGAAGCTGACATACGACATGCTGCTCTCTGGAGAAAAATCTTAGAAAAAACTCCTGCATCAAGAGAAGATGAACTCGTAGAAATAGCTAATAAATCAGTAGCTGCTCAAAATCTCTTACTTGACAGCTGTTACAATGCTTATTGTTAACCTCTATACTATTTTATAGCGCATGTCAATTTGCTCTTTCGTAGGGCCCATAACTCAGCTTGGTAGAGTAACCGGCTCATAACCGGTGAGCCAAGGGATCGAAGCCCTTTGGGCCCACTTTATCTGTTTTAGCGTATCCATTATTTGGTTTCTCTAGTTTGTTACATCTAGCTTTAGTTGCTGGAATTTTTGATGTTGCATTGATCAACGATGACTGAAAGTACTGGAATGAAATTTTTCATTGTACTATACTAATTTTAAAATAAGCAGCAAATTATCTTCATTTGGCCGCAATGAAGAATCAGAGTTATAACTGACACGATGATGTGAAGGCATTTGTCTGAGCTGCCTCTCTTTTCGAAATAATTTGATAAATTTTATGTAAAAAATGTCTACACGAAATTTTATAGAGTATATATAAAGCGCGTATTTAAACACCGAAATGCCTCAAACAAAACCTATTGTAAGTATAGAAAATGTTGTGGCTTCTGCTTCAGTTGATCAACGAATTGATCTCAATGTGATAACTCAAACATTTCCTGATGTCGAGTATCATCCTGATCAGTTTCCAGGTTTAGTTTTTCGAATAAAGTCGCCAAAAACTGCAACATTGATCTTCAGTTCTGGAAAAATGGTTTGTACTGGAGCAAAATCTGAAGAACAAGCAATCAAAGCAGTACGGAGTGTTGTTCAGACATTGAGAAAAGGTGGAATCAAGATAAAAAAAGACGCAATAATTGTAATCCAGAATATGGTTGCTTCTGCTAATCTTGGTGGAAAGATACATTTGGAACAAGCTGCAAGGAGCCTTCCTCGAAGTATGTATGAACCAGAACAATTTCCAGGTTTAATACATAGGATGCTTGATCCAAAAACTGTAATACTATTATTTGCATCTGGAAAACTTGTTTGTACTGGTGCAAAAAAAGAATCTGATGTTTACAGATCAGTGCATAATCTACACACGCTTTTAGAAGAAAAAAAATTAATGATCTACGAAAGCTAAGTAAATCTAACTTGATTTTAATGAGTTCATTTGTTTTTTAATTCTATCAAGAGTTTGTTCATCCAAAATATTTTCAGTGTGTAAAATATTGGAAATTGCAAGTATGTCTGTAATCTCATACAATTTTACTTTTTCAGCCTTTAGATTTTCATGTGCCCCTTCAAGTCTATTGACTATGACAAATGCCGATTCCACTATTATTTTGGCATCTTTTAGAGCCCTGATGGCATTAAGTAATGAATGACCAGTTGTTCCGACATCATCTACTAGTACTACTCTTGATCCCTCGGGTATTTTTCCCTCTATGAGACTGCTAGTACCATAGTCTTTTGGTTTTTGTCTGATGTAAATCAAAGGTTTTGCGGTTTCTATAGCCAACGCCGATGCTATTACAAGCCCTGATGTTGGAACTGATGCAATATAATCAAAACTATCTAACCCTATTTTTTCTGATATTAGATTTTGAACAGCTTTTACCATCTTTCTGAATTGGTGTGGGAAACTTGGTACTATCCTAAGATCGATATAGTATGCACTGTCTTTCCCGCTTGAAAGTTTAAAATCTCCAAACTTGATTGCACCACTTTTTTGCAAAAATATTGCAAATTCTTTGACAAAATCCACTGCAAAATTTACCGAAGTAGATTTATTTTAACTGTCCCTTCGTTATGGTATGCCTGAAATTTGGCTTAGCTATGGACCTACTGACGTTGTTCTTGATGTTAGAGCAGAGAATTTGGAAAAACAGATAGAATCTGGAGGTGTAAACTTGAGTGACTCAGAGATTGCTTCAAAATTAGAATCTCTTGACATGTCAAAACCAACAGAATTTGTTATAATGGAATATTCTAAAACAACTCAAAAAATTATTTCTATTTTATTGGATGTGTGCACAAAGAAGTCACTTCCAAAACCAAAATTCTTGGTAAACAAGTCAAACTTGAATTTTGTAAAAAATGTCTTCTCTGATCCTACAATTTCCATATCTGAATTTGATACATCTCAATTTTCTAATGCCAATTTGATTTTTATTGGAGAAATGGAGTTTGATGGACTGTTTGGGTATAATACCATGTCCACCAAACTATTGCGAAGATTTGGAAAAGACAACATGCTTGAGGCGTATGAAAAAAGAGAAGGGAATCTCCCACTACCTGGTTATGATCTGCAAACTATGCAGGTTGCAAAAAAATTTACTGATGGATTTGAAATATCTTCTATTGAAATTGTAGCAAATCAAACAGGGATAATTGACGTTGCCACAGGTCATCCATCCTCAACCTTCTCACTATCAAAATCTCTATCCTCTCTTACAATATCTGAGACGGAAAAACATAGGGTGGCAATTGTTAGCACTGGAAAAGAGACTAGCAATGAGACACTAAGTAAATCACTTTCATCCATCTGGAATTGTTCAGGTGCAATAAAAGAAGAGGGATTAGTAATACTTCTTGCAGAATGTAAAACTGGATTGGGTTCTGAGGCAATTCAACAATATGTTGAAGGTAGAATGAGTTTAGAGAAACTGAAAAATCCTTCTAAATATGTGGATGGAATGGAAGATTTATTATTCTTGACAGAAATGCACAAGAAATTTGGAATAGGTATAGTATCAATTTTACCATATCTTTATACAAAAAATAAACTCGAAATGATTCCATTTAGTGGCGCAAAGGAAACAATAGATTATGTTCTTAAAACATATGGTGACAGACAAAAGATCACAATTATTCCTGATGGCTCACATACATTACTGCGATAAAACATGTGTAAACCACTGATAAATTTCATCTAGACCTGATGCTTGACTGTGTGTTTTTTACCTGATTATTTCTTTTATTTTTGCTTAAAGTTAAATAATTAATAATTCCAGATCATAATAATGCAGGTAGCATTACGAGAAATTGGAAATTGCATTATTCGTAGATGTGATCTATCTGACTTGATTCCAACTATGGAGATAAATCTCAAAACACTACCTGAACACTATTCTGACTATTTCTATGAAAGTCTACTTGCTGAATTACCTGAAGCATTTCTAGTCGCCGAGGTGGAAAAGAAACTTGTGGGATACATAATGTGTAAAATTGAATATGGTTTTTCAAATTTCAAAAAACTTGGCTTTGTAAAAAAAGGTCACGTTGTATCAGTTGCTGTATTAGATGAACATAGGAAAAAAGGTATTGGAGAAGGTCTAGTTCAGGAAGCAATTGCTGGAGTAAAACTGAAAAAATCAGATGAGCTGTATCTTGAAGTCAGATGTAGTAATAGTGATGCCGTGAGACTTTATGAAAAACTTGGATTTATTATAAAACAACGACTAAAAGCATATTATCGTGACGGCGAAGATGCATATCTCATGGCAATTGAGTTTGCTTACTAGATTAAAATAAATAAGTCACAAAAAGACTCTAGCCTTATGGCAAGACAAAAAACTGTCGGAATAATGATATTTGTCTTGGCAATTGTAGGTTTTTTTCTATATGCGTATCTATTGATGCTCTCTGAATGGAGTCCTATAGTATTACAGCTCTCAGTACTTATGGCAGTAGGGGGAATTCTTGGAGTCATTTCCTGGATTGGATACAATATGGCAACATCAAGACCGTCTCCTTCATCTCTTGTAACTGATGACAAGTAATCACTTGGATATTGCTGCATCAACTACTGCTTGATAAAATCTTGGACCTACTGGTCGTACAATTTTTGCACCTAAAATTTCAGATTTTACATTTACAACGCTTAGAAAATGCTGAGGTGCTAACGATGAGACTTGGTCTTTTTTTTCTGCACGGATGTGACAATAGTAATGTATTACGGCCTTTTTCTTTGCAGCCTTGATGGCATACTCTAAAAATTCATCTGATCTTTCCGGTAATAGCATTAAGATTCTATCTCCAGTGTCATGCAATTTTTCTTCTATTATTTTTGCTGCATCTCCTTCTATTGATTCGACAGTTCCTTTTAGTTTGTTCAATAATATGTTTTCAGAGCATAATCTGGCAGCGTCAGGATTGATGTCAATATTGTATACGTGACATTTTTTCTTCTTTGCAGCTACGATAGAAAACATTCCAACTCCTCCGAACATGTTGATTATAATTTCTCCATCTTTGATTATCTCTGCAATTCTTTCACGTTCTGTTGAAAGTCTGGGTGAAAAAAAGGCCTTTTCCACATCCACCTTGAATCTACAACCATGTTCCTTGTATTCAGTTTCAGTTTTGTCCTCTCCTGCAAGAAGCTCCAGCTTTCTTATTCTATAGTCTCCTTCAACTGGGGATGATTGACAATAGATTGATTTTGCTGTCTTTACCTTGTCTAAAAGAACTTCACCAATTATTTTTCTTTTAGACAGAAGAGAATCTGGGACCCTTAGTATGATGATATTTCCTATCTGATCAAATGCACCATAAAGCTCTTCTGCCTCCGCTTCTGTGAGGATCCCAGCTACTGCCTGTTTTAGCATCTTTGTCAATTTCTATAATAAAACTTTCCAGACTGTTTCTGTTCTCTGTCTAGTCTGCTTTCCAATTTGTTTACCCTGGGCCTCATGCTAGTCTCATCTCTTCTATATGTCATGTCAAGAGATCTCAAAAATTCATTCATTCCATCCACCTTTGGTTTTGGAGTTGTGGCATGACCTTCTCTTCCAGGAGTTCCATGGAATATAACAATTGAATCAGAGATCAAATCCATAAGCTGAATATCGTGATCAACTATGATTGCAGATTTTCCATAAGATCTCACATATCTTTGAATGAGTTTTGCTACTGCAATTCTGTCCTCTACATCTAGAAATGCAGAAGGTTCATCGAGTGCATAGACATCAACTTTTTGCAAAAGACATGCTCCAATTGCCACTTTTTGAAGTTCTCCACCAGACAAATTTTTGACAGATTTGTTGTAGAGTTTTTTTATCTTCATCGGGTTGATTATGACTTCTTCTTCAGGAGTTTCTTGTATTGATCCACCATATGCTTTCTCAAGGAGAGAGATCACTTCAATGTCAAAGTCATTTGTTAGATATTGTGGCTTGTAAGCAATCTTTACCTTGGCTTCTATGCTTCCAACATCAGGTTTTTCTACGCCTGCTATCATCTTCATCATGGTTGTTTTTCCTAATGCGTTTGCACCCACGATACCCAAGACCTCACTTTTCTTAACCCTGCCTGCATCAATTGATAAAGAAAAGTTTGCAAATTTTTTCTCTAGGTTTGGATAATTTATGATATTCTCAATTGTAACAAACTCATCTGTTGATGTAGATGCATCAAACTTGAATGCCGCATCCCTGAACCTGACGTTCTCATTTGGAAGATAGCCGTCAAGGAATACGTTAATTCCAACTTTGGTAGAAAGCATGTTTGCAACTATGCCATATGCTGCAGGTTCGCCATACAAAATCTCGATAAAATCACTCAGATAATCTAGTAATGTTAGATCGTGCTCTACTACCATCACACTTTTTCCCTCCTTGGCAAGGTCCTGAATTACTCTGGCAACTCCAATTCTCTGAAATACATCATTGTATGATGATGGTTCATCAAAGAAATAGAAGTCTGACTCTCTTGATGCTGCTACTGCTACTGCAATTCTTTGCAATTCTCCTCCACTCAAGTCTGTAAGTTTATTCTCTAAAGAATTTTGTAAACCAAGTTGTCGTATTAGTTCTTGAGCTTTTCCACATTCATCATATTTTTCCAAAAGTTCTTTTGCATTTCCATCAAATACTTTTGCCAGGTTGTATACTTGTTGAGGTTTTATGGATGCCTTTAACTCATTATTTGCTATCTTTTCAAAATGCGGTTTAAGTTCAGTACCTTGAAAATGTTTTAAAATTTGACTCCATTCTGGAGGTGTGGCATAATTTCCTAAATTCGGTCTTAGGTTTCCAGATAATATGCCAACTACAGTACTCTTTCCTATGCCGTTTCTTCCCAGTAGACCCATGACCTGACCTTTCTTTAAACTTGGAATTCTGTAAAGCCTGAATGCATTTTGACCATATTGATGAATCTTGTCTGTTTTTAGTTCTTCTGCTAGATTTACAATTGTTATTGCATCAAACGGACAAACCTTGACACAAATTCCACACCCATTACAAATATTTTCATCGATCTGAGCCTTGGCAGTTTCTTCGTTTAGTACTATACAATCTGAACCCATCTTATTTACTGGACAATATTTGATACATTCTAGACCGCATTTCTTGGTCTGACAATTTTCCTTATCAAGTACTGCAACTCGATGAGTCATACACACTTCCGCTTTTCTTAATTTATATCTCTATCAAGCAAGATTAATACATAACATTAGAAGCCAAAGAAACTAAGCCGGCCACAGCGTTGGGGTCCGACCCGGTCCCATACCGAACCCGGAAGTCAAACCCAATGTCGCTACTGTGTTACTAAGGTGCGAGAGCCCTTGGGAAGCAGTAGTGCTGGCGCCTTTTACTAGTCCAAAGCAACAGAATTGGGAGACGCTTGCCATGTAGTTTCTATGGGTGTATTTTTGTCAAAACCTCGTTTTTGTACCTCATCTGGAAAGTTATCGATGTATTCTGATACAAGATCTCTTACGATTCTATCTATTTCGGTAACTGAAGATACATCTGTGAATAATGATTGTATTTCATTGCATCCTACAACATATCCATTTGCATTAGGTATTATAGTAAATGTGATTTTGTGTAGTTTCTGGTTATCTGTCATATACTGTATATGTTTACAAAACCTAAAAAAGATCACGATCAGTCATTGATACTATGAGTAACTGTAGTATATGCGGAGAAAAATTCTCTGATGACATTAGGTTTCTAAACCATATGATGGAAAAACATGGATTTCGAAATCCAAATGTTGGAACACCTGATAGAAACAGTAGAGGATATTAGTTTTTAGAACTTTAAGGCTATTTTTTTGCTATTAGACAATAGGCTTCCAGTTCTCATGAAAAACGCTTTTGGAGTTTTACAATCTTGACTACAATTAGAAGATGAGTTATAATCTAGATGTTTTCTTGATCTGCCAGTTAAAATATTGAAGAAAAGGGGTAGGATTGCTGCTCTTCCGCCATATGCTGTCTTCTTTGTCATGAACCAGAACATTTTGGTTGAATCATAATTCCAATCAAAAATCTCTGATTTTATTTTCATTCCAATGTCGGAATAATGACCAACAATTAAGATCTTATCTTTAGCAAAGACATGTACTACACTTGCAAATTTAGAACAAAGGTAGCATTTGTCATCATAAATAACAAGAGGTAAGAGATCTCTTATATCCATATTTTTTCTACGTTGACTTTGGATTAATGTTTTGTGAAATAACTTTTTATTTACTCCAAATGCGCTAAAAAACATGAATTTGAATTCATGTAGAAATTCTAAGATCCAAATTTTGGCATGGACATGGCTCTAAATTATTATCATATTTTCAAAAAAGTAAAAGAAGCTAGGAAACTTGTGATTAAAGGAATTACTACTGCTGGCTCAGGTCATCCTGGAGGATCATTCTCCATGGCAGAGATCCTGGGGTGCATGTATTTCAAATTCTTACACTATGACTCACAAAATCCTCTTTGGGAAGACCGAGATAGACTTGTGTTATCAAAAGGTCATGCCTCACCTGGCTTGTTTTCTAATCTTGCAGTAGCTGGATTTTTTGCTAAATCGGAAATGGAGACTCTGAGAAAATTTGGAAGCAAATTACAAGGTCATCCTGACTTTAAGTGTCCTGGAGTTGAGTTTTGTGGCGGATCGCTTGGATTGGGATTATCATTTTCTATTGGAATGGCTCTTGCTGCAAGAATTGATGGAAAAAATCATCATATCTACACAGTAATCGGTGATGGTGAATCTGATGAAGGACAAGTTTGGGAGGCTGCCATGACTGCACCTAAATACAAAGTGGATAATCTGACAGTTTTCTTGGATAGGAACTTCATTCAACAAGATGACTATACAGAAAGAGTAATGCCTCTAGATGAGGAACTTGTCAGTGATGATATTTCTGAGATGTGGAAAAATGCTGCAAGATGGAAGGTGGGAGATAAATGGAGATCTTTTGGATGGAATGTCTTGGAAATAGATGGCCATCGTATAGAACAAATCTCCAAGGCAGTAAATTCTGCATTGCAAACAAAGGGAGCTCCAACAATTATCATATCTCGTACCATCAAAGGCAAATCTGTAGAACACATGGAAGATAATCCCAAATGGCATGGAGTTGCACCAAATCCCCTGATGTCTCCAATAATTGATCTAGAATTAGATTGCCAATTTTTGATATCTCCATCCATAATTGCAGGAGACATGATGAATTTAGAAAACGAAGTCAAGAGAGCATCTCTTGCAAGAGCAGATTTTATTCATCTCGATGTGATGGATGGTGTCTTTGTACCAAATACGACATTTGATCATGAAAAAATAAAACAACTGAGACCAATCACTCCAATTCCTTTTGATACTCATCTTATGATCACAGAACCTGTAAAACATGTGAAGAACTATGTCGATGCAGGGTCTGACATAATTACAGTACATGCTGAAGTCTGTGACGAATCAAGTTTTGGGGAAATTTATGATATCCTGCGCTCAAATTCTGTAAGTGTAGGACTTGCAATCAATCCTGATACTGAACTGCCTCAATGGTCTGAGAAATTCATTCAAGATTTGGATCAGCTAATAATAATGTCAGTGATCCCAGGAAAATCAGGCCAAAAATATATTGAATCTACACATGAGAAGACACAGAGAATAGCCAAATTCCTGTCTGAACGAAAATTTGAGGGTCTGATTGAGGCAGATGGAGGAGTGGATTTGACAAATGTAGAATCATGTTTCTTGGATGGCGCTAGGGTATTCGTAGGTGGAAGTGCAATAATAGGACAAAAAGATGTTCGAGCTACAATTATTGAATTTAGAAAGAAGCTAATGCATGCAAGAAGAAAACTCTTGATTAACAAAGCTCACAGCCTTGGAGGCAGTGATCTTGTAAAAAAATGGATAGATCTACATGAGGTAGGTAAAAAGAAGACTGAACTTTTACAGATAGCTCAGGAGGCAGGTTTTGCATGACAGAATTTGCTGATATGAGAACTGTTTATGGTGAAACACTCCTCAAGCTAGGCGAGGAAAATCCTGACATCGTAGTAGTTGGAGCAGACACTACTGATTCGTTAAAGACAAAACCATTTGGAAAAAAATTTCCAAATAGATTTTTCAATGTTGGTATTGCTGAAGCTAACTTGGTTACTATGGCTGCAGGTCTTGCAAATGAAGGTAAAATTCCATTTGCAAGTACTTATGCCGCATTTCTTCCTGGTCGATGTGTTGACCAGATACGCAATGCAATAGCATATCCTTCAAGAAATGGAAAAAATGGACTAAATGTAAAAATGGTTGTATCCCATGGAGGTCTCAGTGTTGGTCCTGATGGCGGTTCTCATCAACAGATTGAAGACATTGCAATAATGAGAGTCATTCCAAATCTCAAGGTCTTTGTTCCAGCTGATACTATAGCTGTAGAAAAACTCACTCGACTTTTTGCACAAGTTTATGGTCCGTGTTACATGAGATTGGCAAGATCAAAAACACCTGTAATTCATTCAAAAGAACAAGACTTTCAGATGGGTAAAGGAATTGTTCTGCGAGATGGATCTGATTGTACTATTGTTGCATGTGGAATAACTGTTAGTATTGCTCTTGAAGCTGCAGACTCTTTGAAACAAGAAGGAATTTCATGTAGAGTCATTGATATGTTTTCCATCAAACCACTTGACTCTGAAATTTTAGAAAAGGCAGCACGTGAGACTGGAGGAATAGTAACATGTGAAGAACATAATGTATTGGCAGGATTTGGTTCTGCAGTTGCAGAAACAGTCTCTGAAACATATCCTGTTCTTGTAAAACGTATAGGGGCAAAGGATCAGTTTGGAGAATCTGCAAGGGATGGTGAGATTCCTCTCTTACTTGAAAAACATGGCATTACATCAATTCATATATCTAATGCCGTTAAGTCTATTCGGAGTCAAACCAGATGAAGATATTTCTGGATACTGCTAATATTTCAGCAATAAAGATGTACAACGATATGGGTCTTGTAGATGGAATCACTACAAATCCGTCTCTGATGGCAAAGGAGGGAGGCGATCCTCAAAAAGTTATGGAGGAAATTGTTCGAATTATCAAAGGTGATGTTAGCTTGGAGGTACTAAGCTTAGAGACCAATGGAATGTTAGAGGAAGGTAGGAGACTTAGAAAATATGGTAACAATGTGATAGTAAAATGTCCTCTAACCCCTGATGGTCTAAAGGCTTGTAAGATATTGACATCTGAGAATATTCCAGTAAATGTCACACTTTGTTTTTCTGTAAATCAGGCAATATTGGCAGCAAAAGCCGGTGCAAAATATGTAAGTCCATTTATCGGAAGACTTGATGATAACGGACAAGATGGCATGAACCTTATCAAAGAGATACGCCAAGTCTTTGACAATTACAAATTTAGTACACAAATTCTTGTTGCAAGTGTAAGACATCCTATGCATGTAGTAGAAGCTGCAAAAATTGGAGCAGATGTGGTAACATTACCGCCTGATATACTTGGAAAAATGTTAAAACATCCTTTAACAGATATTGGTCTCAAAAACTTTCTTGCAGACTGGGAAAAACTCAAAAAAGAAAATCCAAATATCAAAATCTAATTTCTTTATTTTACTTAGTGTTTTCCTATCCATTGGTATCTGTATTCTTCATCAAATAATTCTGATTTGATGTCATTGTTTGATGGTAATCCTGCACGCATACTAACTTCAAAAAACCCTAATCTACCCTTGTATGGAATTGGAACTCTGAGAGCCTGTGGTTTTCTAAGAAGAAATCCATATCTGTGACGTAAAAATTCCTCGGTTGTAAAATGTTTGTTATAATCATTCTTGAGATCCTTTATGGATTCGTATGATTTTACATCGTAAATCTCAGCTTTTCCTATTATTACTCCTGTTCGAAGACTAGATTTTTCAATGCCTAATCTCTCGCATGCACTGTCTTTGATTTTGATTGGTGCATGAATTAGAAATTCACCTCTAAATTTTGTATTCCATGTTCTCAGCTCTATTGTTTTTTTACCACTAATTATCAAATCGGCATAAGGTTGCGATACTGATAGACATTTCATTTCAACTAGTTCCTAGTACATTCAAAACTCTTTTTGGAATATCACTTAGTCTACTTACAGCAAGAGTACGTTCGTAACCAAGTCTTCTGAGATTGTTTGCAATCATTATTGCATCTTCTGTATCTGGCCCACAGCCTATTGCAACCATCTTTATTCCAATTGATTTGAAATCTCTTATTATGGAACGAACTGCATCAGGATCCGACGGTTCACCATCTGTTAGTGTCAAAAATATGTCCGGTTTTTTTGATCGAAGAGATGGTAGCAACATATTGTAAACTTCTGCTAGTGGAGTACTACCATTTGCTTTTATTTTTACAAGTCTCTTTGCAGAAATATTATTCCATTTCAAATTTTCTGGTTTTATCAACCAACAAATAACTTGTTTTTGTTCTGTGTTAAATGCATATACTGAAAATTTTACTTTTAGATATTCCAAAACTTCGCATAATGCAAGTGTTGCTTTTTTGTACTGTATCTCTTGGTTTGCTATACTGGATGAATGATCAAGGAGTATCACAATCTTGGTCTTGATTGCAATTTTTCTATCTGACAGAAATGGCTTGTGGCCTTCCATGTGTGATTCTTCATCAAATTCATCTCCAGTGAAAACATGTTCTTCTTTCCAGCCTGATTTCCATTCTTTGAATTTTGCTTTCAGGTGATTTATTAGATCTGTATCAACAATTTTTGTCTCATCTACATTTGTTGCAGTGGGAATGTTTACTCCTATCACTTCGCTGTTTAGCCCTTTGTTCTCTGTTCTCTTTGATTCTTCTAGTAAAACCTTGAATTCTTCAAAGACCTCTCTGCCTTCTGTAATTTTTTGTGGATCCAGTTCGCCAAAATCATTTTCACGATATTTTGCAATCTTGTTCAAAGTCTTTACAAATTCCTGATCTGAAAGTGCCATTCCAGAACTGATTTTGGGTATTGATATTGGAATAGTTAAGAGCGGATCAATTTCTAGAATTTTGATTATTTCTGGTACCTTTTTTTCAAGCCAATCTGTTTCATATTTTTTTTCAATGGCCTCTTTAACTATCTCAATAGCTAACTTGCTTGCTCTCTGAACCTTCTCAAATGCACTAGGTGAAAGTTCTCCTTTGATGTCTCCTAGCAAGAAATATTGCGAAAAGCCTTCTACAATTCTAGTGTTCCCGTATAGCGTATTCAATAATGGTCTGTAAAGCCACGAAACACCATACCTGAAGATGATTTCACTATCCATCCCTTGCCAAACCGTTCTTGCTATGATCTCAATTCTTCTTGTCTCAAGAGTATTGAGAATAAAGCCAAATGCATGGTCATTACTGAGAATTTTATTTGAATATCTAATTCGCATTGCTTCATACCATAATGCTGTTCTGAATTGTCTATATTTTTGAAAGTCTGTTCCCTGATACTTCTCTAATGGGAACATCATCACTTTATTTTCTCGCAACTTGGTCTGTACTTCTTTTTGATCCGATATACTAACTGTGACGGATTCTTTTTCAGACCATCTTCTTACAAGAAATGTAGCTATCTCAAGTAATGTGTCATTTCGGAGATGTAATGATTGCATTAACTACCAAACATTGATGTTATGATGTCGTTTACTTTTTGAAATTCTACATTGCCCCATTGCAAGTATACATTGGCAAACACTACCTCTGCAGCTTGTCTTGTTTTCATACCTGAATCAAGTATCTTTGCAAATGCTATTGTTTCACGCAAACTTGGAGAATAGTATAACTCTTCAACTGCGGCTGCCTGTCGTAAAATATTTGCCAACTTTATTCCTTGCATGATGTCTTTTTCATGAGATCCTGAAGAATACTGTTTGACTATCTGGAATTCAATTTCCTCTGGTGGATAATCTAGTCTAAGTCTTATTGGAAATCTACTCAGCAATTGAGGTGGAAGCTCTTTTGTACCTACATGAGATAATGGGTTGATTGTAGCAACCACAAACCATCCTTTTGCAGCATTGATCAATTCTCCACTTGATTCTTTTAGGACTAGTTGTCTTCTATCATCTAATGCTTCATCAAGACGAAGAAGCACGTCTGCTTCAGCAGAATTTATTTCATCAAGATATAGCATATTGCCCTCTTTCATGGACTTGACTAGAATTCCTTGTTCAAATCCAATTGCTCCATTCTCTAATGTCTTTGCACCTACTAGATGACTTTCACGGGTTCTCAAACTGAAATTAATTGATTCAAGATTAATTCCTCGCTTTGCCGCAAATTGTCTCACCAGTGTTGTCTTACCAGTTCCTTTTGGTCCTATTATGAGTACAAACAGATTAGCTGCATATGCCTTGTCTAAAACTTCAAAAGAATTATTCCAGTCAATGTATAATGATGATTCTGCAAGCACAATTGCTTCAAGTCTTATCCTCAATTTAAAAATGTCTTCTATTCTGGTATTGGGATAGGAGAATTAATGTTTGAAAGGCATTCTATTAATGAATAATCTTGTACTGTGCCTGTCTTGTCCTACCTATTGTTTTGTAAGTGGTTTTAATGCCTGAAAGTTTTCTAAATCTAGACTTCTATCTTTGCAAATGATTCATCTAGAATATGATGCAAGGTTTTCTGCCAGTCTTCAAAACCCTCTGGCTTTTTGGGGTAGTTGTAATAATGGTCTGTTAGTGTTTTGTTCTGTTGTGCAGTGAATCTTAATGAATCTGCCAACTTTTTGTTAAGAGCTCCTCTTATCAACATGCCTAGTTTTCCAACTGTTCCAAAGTCTGGATGCTCTCCCTTACTGATTGCTTCTACATCTAGTTTTGACAAAAAGTGTTTCATTCCATAGTTTATCTGATCATTTGTAAGTGTTTGAAGTAGTCGTCTGAAAACTTCTAGACCTGCTGTTTTGTATCCATAATCATTTATGAAATCAATATTATATTGCCAAAGACCTGTTTCACTAACATCGTTTGCCTCAATTGCATTTACTGCATTTTTACCTAGTATGGTAGCTGCAACTATTGCAGGACCAATTCCTCCAGCATCAAGTGGTTTTGGCATCCATGCTGAATCTCCAACAAGCATGTATCCATTTGCAACTAGACAATCATTTTGTCTTCTAACAGAAACTTGCCAGTTGCCTGTCACATTATTAGAATCCATTGCATCGTCTGATAGCTTTGGATTCTTGATTGCTTTGTTTATCTTTACATAATCATTGATCAGTTTTGTAACATCATCATGTGTGCCAAGTCTGTGATTTCTTTTTATCAATTCTTTTTGTTGTACGCCTAATCCTATGTTGACCTTGTTCTTTCCTTTTGGAAAGACCCATCCGTATCCTCCAGGAGCGATGTCTTGATCAAGATGGATGATGCAATAGTCAGGATCAAAATCTTTCTTATCTTCTATGCCTTGTTCAAATTTCATGATGTGTCTTCCAGTAGATTCTAAATCATCACGGTCTATCTTTCGTTCAATCTTTGAACTTATGGTCAAACCATTTCTTAACATCGAAGTAACTCCTGTGGCGTCAACCACTATCTTTGCAGTTTTTTTGAATGGCTCATTTGTAATTAGATTTGTTCCTTCTACACCAACAACAGTTCCATTATCATACAGCAAACCTCTTAGTGCTACAGAATATTGGATGTTAATTCCTGCCTTTTTTGCATCGCGAAGCTGACGTTGAGGAAGCTGTTGTCTATTGAGCATGTATCCATCACCATCAAAGGGAATTGATGTTTCTCTATCGGGGGAAAATGCCATTACACCTTTTACTGGATGTTCGATCTCAGGATTGCCCCATGCAATTTTGATCCTCTCAGTCATGTAATCTACAGTGTTCTTTCCAACCGCATCTCCACAAACCCATCCATTGATTGTCTTCTTTCCTATGGTGAGTTCTGGATTTCTGTCTATTATTAGAATTGATAATCTCTGTTTAGAGTAATACGCGGCTGATTGGGCAGCAATCATTCCTGCAAGCCCTCCTCCAGCTACTATGATATCATAATCTGTTTTCACAGCGAAAAAACAGGATCCACTCTATTTAAAAGAACCGTATGAAAATAGATCAAAAGGTTTGTGGGTCGGTTCGTCGCGGCTTCCTCACAGCAGATGCTCAGACTGGAGCGGCAAAAATATTACCTCATCCCCTTTCTCTTAGGCTGATAAATATTATTAAATCATGCTTTGGCTTTGCAGATTTTATTCAAACTGTAAGTAATTCTATGTATTTTTTTGCAATTTGGTCTTTTTTGTAGACTGGCATTTTTATCTTGATTTTTATTGCATTATTTTGCTGTAGGCTGATTTCTTTTCGTACAATCTCATTTTTGCCTATTCTCAAAAAAAATGAAGTGTCTTCAAAATACATGTCTATATTTTCTATTAACTCCTTCATCTGGGTCTTTGGAATCTTGGATGCTATCTTTTTGATAAATTCCTCTGCACATTTTTTTGTTAGTGTTGTTTTGGCAAGTAATATTGTATTTCCATAGTGACCAAGAGTTCTTTCTATGATGAATTCATCTTCATTTATCTGAAATAGCTCAAAGACCGGATCAAAGATTTTCTTACTGTCTTCTGTAGCGTGTAAGATTACCTCCATCGTTACTTCTAACTGGTGTGCCATGTTGTATGATATGTGTAGTAAGATGGATTATATCTATTAGGCTTGCAATAGAGCAATTTCGCCCTCTGCAGTTCTTATGAGCTTTGCCTTTTCAATTCCAACGTGTCTCACATGAACTATTTTCTTGACAGCAGCCATGATATCTGAGTTTATTTTTCCAAATACTGTAGCCTGGATGAATTGATCTATTGTCATCTCTGGAATGGTTTTTGACATTATCTCTTGAGCAACTAATCTGATTGCATGTTTTCGTGAAGTGTTCAACTTTTTCTGTGTTAATGCAACTATCTTTATTCTGAAGATGTATCCATCTTTGGTCTTGACATCTGCGATAAAACTAATCAATGATGAGCCTCGTCTCACAAGACTTCTTAGAAACTCCTTTGCATATTCAAATCTCTTGAAAATGGTAGTTGCAGTTTCTCCGTCTATTTTGTGAACCTGGAAATACAATTTGAATTGGTGCTGGGAAGGATCTCCTTTTAGTATGTCGTGTAATGTGACCTCGATTACTCTGCCTATTGCACTATCATCATCAGTAACTGGAATGTAAGCAATTGGTTTTTTGTCAAATGATGCAGGAAGCAGTACTGTAACCCACTTTTTTTCTCTCCACTTGTCTTTTACTCTTGCAGTCTTTTGACGTGCCAACTATGATGAACTTCTGAGGCCAAAATATAAGTTGTACGACATTTTAGATGAGGCTAGAGCCTACATATTTTTGCAATGCCTTTGGAACTGCAATATGTCCATCTTTAGTCTGGAAATTTTCTATTATTGCAACCATTGTTCGTGTGGTTGCTACTAGAGTACTGTTCAAAGAATGTAGATATTGTGGTTGCTCATTTGTTTTGTCTCTAAATCTTATTTTCAGCCTTCTTGCTTGAAAATCAAGACAATTGGAACAGGATACTATCTCTCTGTAGTTTTTCTGTCCTACCATCCATGCTTCTAGATCGTAGGTCTTGGCAGAAACCTTGCCCAAATCTCCACTTGATAATAGCATTATTCTATATGGTATCTCTATTTTTTGATAAAATTCTTCTGTAATTGCAAGCATTCTCTCATGTTCGCGCCATGAATCTTCAGGTCTTGTAAATACAAACTGTTCTACTTTTTCAAATTGATGTACACGAAATATTCCCTTCTGGTCTCTGCCATGGGCTCCTGCTTCTTTTCTAAAACATGTACTAATTCCTGCATATCGCAGGGGTAATTTTTTACCGTCGATTATCTCGTCTGAATGCATTGATGCCACCGCATGTTCGCTTGTTCCTATGAGGTAGAGGTCTTCGTCCTCTATCTTGTAAATTACCTCCTCGAAATCCTGGGCAATTATGGCGCCTTCCATGGCTCCTCTGTTTATCAAAAATGGCGTTTGTATTGGGGTGTAGCTTTTCTCGGACAAAAAATCAAGTGCAAATTGTAATAACGCTTGGTTTAATCTGACAAGTTGATTTTTGAGATAGTAAAATCTTGCTCCTGAAACCTTGGCAGCTCTCTCTAAATCTACAAGATCTAGATTCTGTGTCAAATCTATGTGGTCCTTTACCTCAAAATCAAAAACAGGTATGCTGCCCCATTTTTTTATTTCTTTATTTGCAGTCTCATCTTTTCCAATAGGGACTGATTCGTGTATCATGTTGGGTAGCGTTAGTGAAAGTTTTGTGAATTTTTCTTCTACTGTTATCTGATCCTCTTCTAATTTCTTAAGACTGTCTGAAACTGTCTGCATTTGATCTATAAGACCTGATGCATCCTCCCTTGCTTTCTTTTTTCTTGCAATTTCTAATGATACTTCATTTCTTTTTTTTCGAAACTCGTCAGTTTTTATAATTAATTCTCTTCTGTCCTTATCTAGCGCAATTAATTCATCAAGAGGAAATCTGATAGCCCTGGCTTCTAACATGTTTTTGATCTTGTCTGGACTGTCTCGAAGAAGTTTTGGGTCAAGCATCAACTAGTCACTTTGAGTATAACTTGAGTCTGTTCAAGAACTTCATCAATAGTAGAAATCAATGTTCGTATATTTCCTTTACCCTCGAATGTAAAAATCAGTATTGTCTTATCTTTTTCAATTCTAAAAGAAAGATTCTCTGGAAAATCTACATTGTCAGGCTCCAAAGATTTTCTTATGGATTCTGCCTTTTTTTCTGAAAGATTATTCAGAAACACTTGAACTTTGCATTCTAGAGACATTTTTTTCCAAGTAATCCAGAAATTCATCCAATTTGTCTTTTGTAATTCTTGCACCTGCAGCTGCTGCATGACCTCCTCCTACACCTGATACTCTTGCAGCACATTCTCGCATTAATAATCCCAAATTTACTTCAGATTTACAACCTGTGGATTTGCGTGAAGAGAACTTTATTGTTCCCTCTTCACCGTTTGTTCTGAGTATGATTATCTTTCCTGTATTCTTCTGTGATCCTCCAAGAAGTGATGATACGGCACCCGTCATATTTTCAGGTACTAGACCTTCTCCATTTACCATCAAGTAATGACCATTATCGGTTATTCTCCATCTTTCGCTAGAAAGTGTGTTCATGTATGTCCTCAAAAATGTCCTGTATTCTACCAAAATATTTTCGCCCTCTTGTAGCATCTTGGTTCTGTCACCCATGCAAATTGCTATCCCAACTCCTGCCTTGCGAATTCTACCACAAGAGTTTAGCATAGTTGAAAACTCTCTTGCATCACGAAGGAAACTTCTCTTGTCTTCGCCAGATAATGTGTATGTGTACCCTACAAGCTCATCGAGTATGTCACTTGCATTTTTAGTTGAAATGTACTTTGATATAGTTTGAAGAAGTGCACGTTTTTCATCTTCTGTTAGTTCAGCAGGAACCCGCCACCTACTACCGTCCTTTAATTTTATTCCTGAGGAATTTAAAAGTGAAAGACATGCATCGCGATTCCAAGTTAGTCCCTCAATGAAAGGTTGTGAGGTAAATGCAAGTGCATCTGGTAATGGTCTTGTTTCTCTACCAACAAGTAAAATATCTAAATCGATTTCTACTTGATTATTCTTCTTTGCAGTAGATGCAATTTCTAAATTTAATCCTGTAAATGATTTCTTTTCGCCTTGATCTTGTCTATCCCCTAATGCTGCAACAACTGCAATCCATGCCAAATCTGTGTTTTCCTTGTGGAGTGCCTTTGAAACAAGGTATGCCATACCTCCTGCAGAAACGTCCTTTCCTCCATCTACATCATATTTCCAAGCATTGATGACTTTTTGATTGTCAAATTCTTCATTTGGTATTTGATGATGATCAACTACTATCCAGTCTTCTCCTAATGCTTCGTCAATATCCTTTGCAAATCCTCCTCCAAGATCTGTGATTATGTGAAACTGTCTTGAATCACTTTTCATTTTTTCAATAATATTTTTGCTGAACTCATTTACAGTACGTACGGTACATTTTGCACCTGACCTGATCAAAGATTTTGTAACAATGCTACCAGAAGTTATTCCGTCACAGTCAAGATGAGTGATTACTGAAATATTCTTACCTGTTTTGATACAATCAGAAACTCTGTCATGAAAATAAGATAATGCTTGATCTAACTTTGCCATTACTCGAGTTGAGCAATGACTGCCTTATATTTCCAGGTTTTAGGTATCTTTCCAATCTTCTTGTAATATGAAGATAATCTGTGAACCTTTGCCTCTAGGAGTTCAAGCGATCTGACATTTCTTTTATCAGATTTATTCTCCCTCAAATGTTTCTGTAGACCAAGTGCCTTGTTTACCAAGTTATTCAAGTCTTCAGGCATTTCTGTTTTGACTCCCTTCTGTTCGAGAATCTCTGTAATTGATTTTTTGACAATTTGTCTTGTAATTGGTATCGCATGTTGATCGCGTAATTTTATTCCAATCTTGCTTGGAGGCAAACCCTCTTTTGCATATTTCACAATTAATTCCTCAATCTCGGCTGAACTCTGTTTTACCCATGTAGGTGTACTAGGAGTGATCGGCCTTGTTGAATGTGATTTACCGTGTCTATGTGAATGGAGTCGACCCACGAACCGCTTGTTTTTTAAGGAAACATAAATGTTACTTGACCCATTTCAAGTGTTGATTGCATAAAAGTTAAATATCTACGAAATCGAATCTCAATTAGGTATTCATATGAAAACACCAATAATTGTTGGAACTGTACTGTTGGCTCTATTCGCAGCCTCTACATTTGCTCCATTTGCAGCAGCTCAATACACACCAGGTGGTGGTCTTGGACTCGAACAGGAGTTAGCATTGGCAAGAGCTAAGGTACAGGCAGTACAAAATAATCCGCACGCAGGTTCAGGTACTCCATATCTTGATGCAAACGGTGTAGTCGGTGCATCAATCATATCAGGTGGAATATTCGGTGGAATCTTCATTGCCTTTGTCGTAAGAGCAAAGCAAGCGGAAAAAGCAAAGAGAGCTTAGTTCTTCTCTTTTTTCTTATTTTATTAATCTCGTATTAGATCTCTATTTTTCATCTCTTACAGAAATGTATATATCGCACCTAAATTGTTTGGAATCATGATGAGCACGATATTCACTATGCTCGTAGGTATGCTGTCAAACTTTGCAGGTCAGATAGGTCCAAACTACGACCCGCTATTCTATGATGTGATGGTCTACATATTTGCAACCATCATGTTCACAGTATTCCTTCTCGGAGTAATTGCGTTCTGGCTCAGAGTGCACGGTCTCGGTGGCGACACAAGAGAAAGATGGGTTGCAGAACTCAACAAGCACTTTGAAAGAGAAGGCATTGGTC
>JAGWHQ010000059.1 GCA_028866655.1 Nitrososphaerota archaeon | reverse complement strand
CATTTAAAATTGATGTTCTTTGTTTCTTTTCCATTTTGCCAGTAAGACCCATAATAATAGGTATGCAAGCAATAGGATCAATTACTACAAGTAATGTTATAACAGCCTTGCCAAGATCGCCTAGAAAATCTTGTGCCACATTTTATTTGCAGATATGAGTTATTTCAGGGATTCTTTTCGTTGTTTTTAGAAGTGAGATCCTTACAGATAGTAAGTATCAACATTTCCACTACATTTCCCCCACCAAAAGGTAACAATGTAGTTTCATCATAACAATATGTGCATCATCTCGAACTGTTTGCACAGTTGGACAAGTCTAATTCAATCATGAATTTTTAGGCGATTCCGAGTCTTCAAAGTCCAACACCATACTTTTAAGCACCATCTTCACTCCCTTTAGAATTCGCAATCCATGTTTTTTTGTAGAACTATCTGTAATCACATGTATAATATGCATTCATAGCATAAAAGTCTGATCTCAATTGATTCTGTTACCTCTTAGGTTGCTGTTATTCGTGTTACCTGTCGGTTGATAAAAAAAGAAAGAGTGGTTAGATTCCTAACCCATGACGAATAGCTTTGATTGCATCAGGCAAAGCTTGTTTATCGTTTTTGATCATTACATTACATACTTGCCATAAAGTAGTTGAAAATGGTGTGGATTGAAGTTGTGGTTCTACGTATCTAATTATTGCAGTTGCCAAGGTTGCTGTAATGATCCTGTTC
>JAGWHQ010000058.1 GCA_028866655.1 Nitrososphaerota archaeon | reverse complement strand
ACTGCATATTTGTTGGGCTACAACATTTGTGATGGGGAGTCCTGTGCAAAAAATAACAACTTGTCTATTTTATTACCACTCAATATACCTCTAAAACCTAATTATCAAATGATAGGATTACCTGTAAATCTGCAATGGAAGTATGGAGATACAGTGAATATTCAACTGGAAGTCTCATCAACTACTAATAATGAAACTGGACTGTTAGTAGATCTTGGAAATTCCACGATTGTTCCTTGATGATGAAAACCCACCTGTTTCTATCTGAATTAGCCTAAAACGATTAGTGATTAGACCACTGGATTGCAGTTGACTAAAAAACATTAGGAAATTGACAGACACGGGTTTGATGGCAGTATGTGGTAGTATATTCCGTTTGGCAGGGGTCTAGTTTTCAGCGACCCGCTTTTCGCAAAATAACAAAAGTGGGCAAAAAGGGGGTTTCATTTTTTTGGAAGAGGATATAGGTTAGAATGTGTTGGTAGATGTTTAAGGTAGTTGCCGATGGAAAACCATGATCATATAGAAGGAAAACTCGGAATAGTCTTTTTTATTGCAGTAGGGGTTTTTGTTCTGGAACTTGCAGGAGGGCTTTTGAGTAATAGTCTTGCCCTGATCTCAGATTCTTTTCACATAATGTTAGACTTTGTTGCAGTGGGAGTGTCGCTTTTTGCATTTCGGATTTCAAGGAGACCACACTCTTCGCATCTAACATTTGGTTTTCATAGAGCTGAAATAG
>JAGWHQ010000057.1 GCA_028866655.1 Nitrososphaerota archaeon | reverse complement strand
TATGGTCTGCGTTAGAATCTAGACGTATTTTTGATATCTTTAATGATTCTTCTTATCTAAAGAAATTTTTTGCCTTACCGATAACCTGACTGCTTCATGAGACGATAGTTTGGGTGACCAACCAGTTTTTCTAATCTTAGTTATGTCATATTGAAAGGATTTGACATTTCCTGGCCAACCCTCTGTTTCCCAACCCTTTGGACCTTTGACATATTTTATTTTTATATTTGGTACATTCATTTCTTCAAGTATTATCTTTACAATCTCCTTGACAGAAATAATTGTTCCAGAACTGAGATTGAAGATGTTGATTTTTTTATTTGTATTTCTGTATACGTGTAATATTCCGTCTATACAGTCATCCATGTATATGTAATCTTTAATTTGTTTACCGTCACCAAGAACTTGCAATTCTGATCGGTTTTTTCTAATTTTATTAATTAGATCAAAAATAACTCCTCTTTTCATATCATTTCCTATTATGGTTCCAAATCTGAATATCCATGATTTCATGTCATAAAGGTAACAAAATGCGCTTATCAGGGCTTCAGATGATAGTTTTGCCGTCCCGTATAATGAAATTGGAAATAGCATTCCAACATCTTCGGATGTAGGAGTCTTACTTGGATGTCCATATATTGTAGAACTTGACGGAAAGATTATTTTTTTAATATTGCACAATCTCATAGCTTCAAGTACATTGTACGTTAGGATAGTTCCCTGTCTTAAATCCAAATCTGTC
>JAGWHQ010000056.1 GCA_028866655.1 Nitrososphaerota archaeon | reverse complement strand
GTGTAAGGTGGAAGGTTTTCAAGGTAAATGGAACTTCACTTAAGGAACTTGTTTATGGCAAGAAGGAAAAACCAAGGAGATAGAAAATGACTGAAACACAGAACCTTTTACTTTTCAGAAAATGGGACATATCTAATATCGATATTAAAGATCCAGGACTGAAAAATGTAATATCTCTAAAACAAGAGATCATACCATTGTCATTTGGCAGATCAGCTCTTAAAAGATTCAACAAGGCTGAAGTTAACATTGCTGAAAGATTGATAAACAAACTATCTCACTTTGGAAAGAAATATGCCAAAAACACAGGTAGAATGGGCGGAAAGAAAATTCGCGCAATCAATACCGTAAAGGCAGCATTTGATATCATATATCTAAAAACTGGCAAAAATCCAGTTGAAGTTTTGATAAGAGCAGTAGAACACTCTGCACCAAATGAGGATACTACTAGGATAGTGTATGGTGGAACTGTCTATCACGTATCAGTAGATGTTGCACCTCTACGAAGAGTAGACTTGGCATTAAGATTCATTGCAGAGGGTGTTAGAGACGCATCATTTTCTAATCCAAAAGCAGTTGAGGAAAATCTTGCAGAACACTTGATACTTGCTTCCGCAAATGACATGAATGCACCTTCTGTTAAGAAGAAAAATGAGCTAGAAAGAATAGCGATGGCTTCTAGATAGCGAAAATTGTTTTTAAAAATATAGATAGCCCGAGGCAGATTCGAACTGCCGTCCCCAGGTGTCCTCTCATAAGA
>JAGWHQ010000055.1 GCA_028866655.1 Nitrososphaerota archaeon | reverse complement strand
AAAAGACCGCATTCTAGATTCTGGAACTGTCCTCTCTGGAAATGATTTCATCCAAAACATATCCAAGTATAATCCAACGCTTAAGAATATTCTAAAAGTAGAACAACTTCTTGCAGAATACAAGGAGTTTGATTCAAAAGCACAGTTGACAAAAAAACTAGATGTTACCATGAGACCCCCTGTTCTAAATGTAATTTTAAAATATCTGGAAGCATCTAACAAAGTTTTACTAGATAGCGATGGCTCTATAATCTGGATTTATGCCAGTGCTACTGCCAAAAAGAGCTGGGAAAAAGCAGTACCCATATAGAATTCAAGGAACGTCTTGAATCTCATAATTGAATTAGGCACAAATGGAACGCAAAAATGAACTGTACAGTAGCGTGTCCGGCCCGATCCACTACTTTTCAGACTAGAAGAAATCTGTCCAATTCTTTAAATAAACAAAATTAGTTTAGCGTGATCATGAAACAGAAGGGAATCGGACTTTCACTCCTATTTCTTGGTAGCATACTGATTGTTCCAATGGGTTATTCTAATGCACAGCTGGAAAACCCGACTAATTCTACTGCCTTGGTAAACTCTACAGCTTTTGCACAGGAGAACATTGGTCAACAAGTATCTGATTTCATTCATCAAGCAACAGATCAGTTTAAACAACAAAAAAATGAGACGCTTAACGCAATTCAAGATTGTAGAGAAAAAATCAGAAATGCTACTTCCGATATGAGGAACCAGGTGGCTGATGACTGTCATAAAA
>JAGWHQ010000054.1 GCA_028866655.1 Nitrososphaerota archaeon | reverse complement strand
GTGTAATTAATTTGTCATGTGTACTGACTGTCATGTCTGCTGTCACCATGATAACAATCGCATCTCGACGAATTTCCTTGATTTTTTCTAATCCATAAATGCCATCGTACCCTTCCATCATTACATCCAAAAAAACCGCATCTGGTCTGAGTTTTTTGTAAATCTCTACTGCATCAAGTCCATTGTACCCCCGCCCAATCACATTGACTTCCTTTATCTGCAAAAAGTCACACAACACAGACACTGTATCTTTATCATCATCGATTACAATGGCAGTAATGGGATCATTGTTACCAACTACGTGGGAATTGGAAAAAACTTTCACTAGTTATATGCAATACTGAATATATATTAGATGAATTTTGTTTGGTTTGAACAAACTAATTTTTGACAACTTGGAAACAATATGATATAAAAGCATGAAAACCAAATTGCCAGAAACTAGGCATCTTTTACAATTCTAGTAAACAAATGCCGATCAAACTTTATTAAAACGACGCGACCATTATTTTGTTATTGAACAGTGACCAGTGCTATAATCTGCTTGGCATAAGAAAAGGTGCATCAATACCTGAAATTCGTGATGCGTATCGTAAACTTGCACTAGAGTACCATCCTGACAAAAACATGTCTGCAAGAGATGGTGAAAAATTCAAGCTGGTGACGGAGGCATATCACACTCTTCGTGTTGGCAATCTGCATGCTGACAAAAACTCATCTGCATCCAAAAGTCACTCAAACACATATCATAAAGTCCAATCCTGGAATTTCTATCAAAGCATGTTCTATGATGCAA
>JAGWHQ010000053.1 GCA_028866655.1 Nitrososphaerota archaeon | reverse complement strand
AAAAATGATGTTCCAATACCACTCTTACTTGAAGACGGGTCATTTCTCATTGCTGTATCATATGATGGAGGCAAGGCGGCTGATTTTCGATACACTTTGGACAAACCCACTATCTCTACTCCAAGCATCGACATCTCATATTGCAACTGTACTGGATGGTTAGAAGATGGCTCACACTATTACAGTCTAAAAAAAGATACACAAGCCTGGCAATTTGGTAATCATACTGTTTACTCTTATGCCGGACTTACAGATGCCAAAGGAATACCATTAGGTTTTTACCGTTTTGAATTTTACCAAAATGGTTATCATGTAATTTTTAATTCTATATCATCTTTTGATCAGGGAATGAAGATGACACTTGATACTTTCTTTAACGGCACAAAATTGTCAGATATAGAACAAACTTCTATCAAGTGATGGATTTATAGATGGGGAAAATCTACGCCAGTTTTTTAAAGTTTGAAGATAGAATAACAGCACCCTGAAAATTCCATCCTTTGTAATAATTATTGGAGTAACTATGATTGGAATTAACATTGAATTAGGAGTAGATGCCTTCGGACATTGTGTTGGATACTGTACTGCTGGATCATCACAACTTGTTCCACCACAACAGGAAATTTCGCCTATTGTGTGGGAGGTTCTAGCGATTGGTGGCGTGGTAGTAGGTTGGATTATTATTTTTGGATTATTCAAGGAAGACTCTGTTACAAAATGAAAACTCTACATTTTTCAATAATTATCATATCGGGAATTATACCGTTTGTAGTATTGGGTGTTTACTTGATTATGAATCCAATTAATGATGTGTTACCCAAAATACTAATTACAAATATTACAAC
>JAGWHQ010000052.1 GCA_028866655.1 Nitrososphaerota archaeon | reverse complement strand
GATCTTGTATGACAAAACCACATCCACTACAGAATTTTTCACCAGTAGAACTGTCTGTTACGAGCGAATCTTTTCCACATCGCATGCAATTACCAGCATTATAATTATGTAAAACCATACAATTTGTCACCTGCATTGCATGACATATCAATAAGAACTCTCGTATTTTGTGATGGATGATTTTTGGGTTTTGTCATAACTTTGGTTTCTGATGTTGAAAAATCATGTTTTGATCAATCAACAAGTCAACAATGTTGCAATTCAACATGCTTATTAGCTATGCAAGTTCTCAAATAACATGGCAAAAGCCAAAGCAAAATCAAAAGCAAAATCAAAAACCGCAAAGAAATCTAAGAGATAAAAAAAGTGACCTGAAATGGTCAATCCATTTTTTCCATAAAAGAAATTCTAAAAAATATTTTAATCCATATCATGTTAACATGTTTTTTATTCAGAAAAGATCTAACAAGCAGTTTTACAGACATCAAGGTGTCACCACAGATGCTATTTCTGCCATCTGGTTTTACTTTAGAACAATGAAGACGAACGGGGATAAGTCCTACTTGCAAAAATCCACAGACTGACCAGATATGACAGAACTAGAATAATGTGTGAGGAGCTTACAAATGCACTTCTTGAGGGATTCATAAGAATACAACCACATTGAGAAGAAAATTATAGCATTTGTCATGAATTTTATTGAATTATTCAGTGAGAAGAGTAGTGTGATTTTGAGTCAGATTTTATTTATTGCATATTTGTGTTAGTTTTTTCCAAATAAACTAGAGTTATGTTATCAGTAACTTTTTCAATTTTAAATATTTTATATCCAATGGTTTGATAGAGACGTAGATTTTTCTCGCTTTTACTTCCAGTAAATAA
>JAGWHQ010000051.1 GCA_028866655.1 Nitrososphaerota archaeon | reverse complement strand
ATGATCAAAGATATTACCATTCCCATCACTGGAAACGGTAACTAGACATTATAACCTGTAAAAGAAAAAATGGTATGAATAAAAAAATTCTAGTTGGCATTGCTGTTGTCATAATTGCAATTGCTGTTGCAGTGGTTGGCACCAAGACTATCTTGGGGGACAAGGCACTAGCATTACCGGGGGAAGAACACACGGAAAAGGCTCTGAATATTCAAGAGACTAACGAGACACTGGGGGCTCCAACAGAATCAGTAAAATCAGGTTCTACACCATCAGCGGAATCTGGAGAATCAGGACCATAATCAAGTCATATTCCATCGATATTTTTTGATTTTTACTTAATCAATTGATTATCCAGATACAATCTTTGTTGATGGAAACGATAGATAGATATTGTGAACTGTGAAAAAATTTGATATGAATAAAAAGATAATAACATTTTTCATTTTCACTGTAGTTTTCTTGGGATTTTCTGGCTTGAATGTAATCCAAGTAAATACTGCATTTGCAGAAGATAACTCTGGTGATAATCAAGATTCATCTGGTCATCAATCACGTGGAGACAACCAAGACGGCCAAATCCGCGAGGAACAAAATCACACTAGATCAGATAATCAAAATGAATTTGAGAACAAGACTATGTCTGAACATGATAATGAGAATAAAACAATATCTGAAAATTATGACGAGAACAAAACAATGTCTGAACATGATAATGAGAACAAGACCGTGTCAGAAGGTGTAATGGGTCAACAGGAAGGTGAAGATTCTCCACAAGAACTAGAACACCAAAAAAACAATGAGCGAATAACTCATCATGTAACTGATCAAGAAAGATCTCATATTGAAGATGCAAAAACAAACCAGACCATAGCGGCTGAAATTGAAATTGAC
>JAGWHQ010000050.1 GCA_028866655.1 Nitrososphaerota archaeon | reverse complement strand
AGAATACCAATCCCGTACAAAGGAAGTCTAGGATTTTTTGAGGCCAAATTAGACTCTAAAATAAACAATAATGACATCAAATCAGAATTATTTGATGAAGAATACAGATATCAATGGATTGGAAAACATTAACAGTTGTTTAGTATTTGTTAAATTCTAATACTTGGATTTTCTTTCTTGAGTTTTTCCCAGTCTGCGAGGAAATTCTTAAGTCCTATATCAGTTAATGGGTGTTTTAACATTTTTCCTAGTACATCAGGGGGTAATGTTACTACGTCTGCTCCAATCTTTGCTGCCTCTACTACATGCATAGGATGTCTTACGCTTGCAACTAGAATTTGTGTATTGAATTTATAATTTTGAAACACTTCGTGAATTTCTTTAATCAAGTGAATTCCATCTTGTCCATTATCATCTAATCTACCAATGAATGGACTGATGTATTTTGCACCTGCCTTTGCTGCCAATAGTGCTTGATTTACTGAAAAACAAAGGGTTACATTAACAGGTATTCCTTCAGATGTCAGACTTTTGCATGCTTTGAGTCCTTCTGCAGTCAGTGGACATTTTACCACAACATTATTACCATATTTTTGAAGTCGTTTTCCTTCCTCTATCATTCCTGAAGTTTCGGTACTAACTACTTCTAGACTAACATCCCCTTTCACAATTTGAACAATTTCTGCCATTGTTTTTTGTGGATCTCCACCCTCTTTTGCCAAAAGTGATGGATTGGTTGTAATTCCATCTACAAGACCCATATCGTTGTACATTTTTATCGAAGCAAGATTTGCAGTATCAAGGAATATTTTCATTGTTTCTTACTCCTGATATCCTTAACAGCATTAGATATATGAATTGATGTCATACCATGTTTTTCTAACAGTAGTGAAATTTCACCATCTCTAGCAGATTCACCAAATTGGTCTCTTACACCTATTCGTC
>JAGWHQ010000004.1 GCA_028866655.1 Nitrososphaerota archaeon | reverse complement strand
TTCCTTTATTGGATTTCCTTTTGAAGTGTTTACTCGCATTGCAAGTTGTTTGGTAAGAGGGTGTTTCAAGACTACACCTGCAAACTCTACAGTAGGATCCTTGAGCATCTCATATTGTACTATATAGAGAGTGCTGATGTCGGATTTTACTATGTCCAATTGAACCTCCTTTGGAGAAGATTTTTTCAGTTGAACATCCATGTAAGTCAAAAAAATACTTATTGAGGATATAAACCATCCCCAATAGTTGACTAGCGATAAAAATGCAATAAGCGGAGTCTCTCTAGCGAAATCCTCCGATAAGCCAAGAATAGAAGACAGTGTTACAATAAATGTAAAATTTTCTATTACAGGAGCCATCAGGGAAGCCTTCAATGAGAGAAATTGGGAAAAAGCTTACAATAATCATGACAACACCTTCAAGCTAAAATACGGAGTAAAGCTCCACACCGGTGGACTCCGAAAGAAGGAGATTGGCAAGCCCCTAGATACGTACAAGAAAGTTGCCCTTTTTTGGACTCGAAACCCTAAGCTGACTCAGATGGGAGAGAAAAAGGTCTGGGTACAGGTATCAAAGAATTTTGAACCAACTATTCCAAATAGCCAATCCGAAGCACAACAGCTATTTCTTGACTTTGATGAAAAAATACAGTTTAATGCATCAGAGCTTGGAGTGGGCAAGCACAAGATAGGAGCCGAGGTTTACGTCTCTTGGTACAAACACGATTATGCAGAACAATTTGATGAAACTGCACACTCTAAAGAAATTGAGATCGAAGTTACCAAATAAAGTAGGTATTTCATCATTTTCAATATAAGATTGTGTAGTTCATCAAGAAAAGATCTTTTAATAGCAAGTTGTTAAGGAATATGATGAACATGCCCAAGGATACTGAATATTCTTCGATATCTGTTGAAAATCTCCTTGGACGTCCCTTAAATGATATAGAAACAAAATATGCTCCAAAAGAATTGTATTTCAAAGGTTCCTTGAAAATTCCTTTGCCACGACCTAGGGTTTCAATAATTGGTTCAAGAAAAGCTTCAATGAATGGACTTGAAGACGCTCAAATTATCACAAAAACTTTGTTAGAGAAACAAACTGTAATTGTCAGTGGACTCGCAGAGGGAATAGATACATCTGCTCATGAGACTGTTATTAGATCAGGAGGAAAAACTATTGCAGTTTTAGGAACCCCATTAAACAAAGTATATCCTAGAAAAAACTCTATGCTTCAACAAGAAATTATGAGTAAGCATCTTGCAATTTCACAATTTCCTGTAGGTCATCCTACTACTCCCAAAGATTTCGTACTTAGAAATCGAACTATGGCACTGATCTCTGATGCTACTGTAATTGTAGAGGCGGGAGATACTAGTGGCTCATTACATCAAGGATGGGAAGCAATCAGACTGGGTAGACCATTATTTATTTGGAAGGCTGTTTTGAAAAATACTCAATTAAGCTGGCCAGAAAAGATGTTTCAGTATGGTGCAATCGAACTTTCTGATCCAATGGATTTGTTTGAATTTTTACCATCAAACCTTGAAATGATTGATGTATTTCAATAAGAAAACATATGCGTCTTTCTACAATCGACTTTGGTTCTCTATTCTCATATGCGCCTTGGGGAGCTTTAGATATTCATCTACGTTCTAAGACTTTTAGGACAATACTCAAAAATGATGAGTACTTGGTAGCAAGATCAAATAAAATTCTGATGTAGGATTATATTGCAAATGAGATCAAGAAAAACATACAAAGTTTACCATTTGCAGATTATTTTAATGCAAATACAATTTTGGTTCCTACTCCAACAAGTTCTTTGATTACACCTGGTAGTCTTTGGGTTCCTCAGCGGATTGCTAAAGCACTTGTTCGAAAAGGTCTTGGTAAGACTGTTATTGAATGTGTTAAGCGAGTTAAAGCATTACCTAGATCTTCAAAAAGTTTAGCCTCAAACAGACCAAAGGCTCAGGACCATTATGATTCAGTCGAGGTTGAAAACATTCTCTCTAACCCAACTGAAATTCTCCTGATAGATGATGTTGTAACTAGAGGCGCAACTCTACTTGGAGTAGCAAACAAGTTAGCAGATGCTTTCCTAACGCACGTATCCATGGTTTTGCTGCTTTACGAACTATTTCCGATCCGAATCAGTTTATTAAAATTAATGACTCATGCATAGGGAAAATCAAATTAATTGATAATGAAACATACCGTGATCCATGACAAATATCCCATCCATCTGTTTTGGTTATCCATATTTTTAACAGATATAAACGGAATTATTGGTGGATCGATATGGCAAAATTCGATGGACTTAGAGGACAAGAACTGCTTGAAGTAGAAGAGAAAAATGGCGAAGTAACTTTGATCTTCAAGGATAACAGGTTTTTGTTTATCAAGCTTGAAGACGGCAAAATGGTAACTACATCCATACCAGAGTAGACTTACTTGTTTAGGAATTTGTAGTATAGACCTATTGCTATTTCTTGTGATTCAGACTGGATAGAACCAGGTCTTTCTTTTCGTACTTTTTGTATGGCATTTTTTGCAGGGATTTTTTCATATTTTACAAGATAACAAGCAAGAATAGTGCCAGTTCTTCCAATACCTGCTGCACAGTGAACCATGACAGGCTCATTGTTTTCAATTCTATTTCGAATAAACTCAACTGCTTCATCAATTTGTTCCATGTCAGGTGCAGAGTAGTCTTCTGTTGGAACATGGAGATATTTTACATTCGCTACCCAAGATTCTGGAAGTGAGTCTTCAGTCATTGTGACAATTGATTTTACTCCTTGTTTTAGTATCCAATCTATTTCAGAAACAGATGTTGGCATTCCGCTGCCAGCTAGTTTGTTATTTATCAACCAGCTAAAGTTTGTGGGTTTTTTTGTAATTTTGCCATGAACTCTTCTCCAGATGTTTCCTGGTTTGCTCATAAGATATCATGGTAAACGGTACCATATATGTAGAAAACTATGTCTAGAAAAAGAAAAATAATAAAAAGAGAAATTGATGCCGGACTTAATCGATTAGTTCAGTCCAACCTTTTACGAACACAGAGTTTCTGTAGAGTGGTACTGGTTGACCTGGAGTAAAGTCCATTGGTCTCATCCAGAAGATTGCCTTTGTTGGGCATACACCTATGCATGCACCATCTGAAATGCATCTTTCTGGATAAAATACAAATGCTTTACCTCTCTTCCAGCCTTCTACTGGTTTTACTCTTAATACGTCTGGGCCTAGTGATGTACAAATCTCTACGCAGAGTGCACATCCTATGCACATTTGTTCGCCTATATCTGGAATAATTCCAACTGGCATGTTGTGTACTTCGAGAAAAGATCTTAATATAACTTGCTGAAAAATGGCATGTTATAACGGCGTTTGAGAATTTTATAACACCGTTAATTTGAGATCGCCTTATTCTAAAGTTTTAGAATGAGAATTATTTGAACCAACGTTTTTTATAATTTATTGTTAATCAAAGAACATGGGAAGTAAAATTCACTGTGCACACATTTTGGTTGAAAAGCTAAGTGTAGCACAAGATCTAAAGACAAGAATTTCAAAAGGTGAAAGTTTTTCAAATCTTGCCAAAGAATATTCATTGGATGGCTCAAAAAAGAGAGGTGGAGATCTTGGATTTTTTTCAAGAGGAGCCATGGTATCAGAATTTGAAAAAGCGGCTTTTGCATTAGAGAAAGGACAAGTTTCTGATATTGTGAAAACCCAGTTTGGATATCACATAATAAAAAGGCTAGACTAGCGGAATCAAGTTTGAAGGAATAACAAGCTTGCAAGAATCACTAGGTATGCTCAACAGAATACCTTCTTTTTCATGTTCAAGAAGAATTTTTTTGCTATTTTTTGTTTCAACAAGTCGTTTTCCTGTGGGAGACATTATCCAGCCTTCTTCTTTTTTGTATCTAACCATGCTTCCAACTACAAGATATGATTTGGTCATCTTTGCTATACTTGCAAGCAACATTATGATAGACATGACAGTCTTGCCAACATTCTTTTTTCGATTTAGAATGTTAAAGAGTCCATTGAGTGAGTCTACAATGATTATAGTTTTAGATAGGCTTGCTTTGACTAGAATTTCTTTGATCATTTTATACAGAGTTTCGCTGGTAGGTTGGAATAGAGTCACATTGTTAGATATGGAAATTGTTCCTGAAACTAGATATCCACTGTATAACAAATCAAGATCCAAGTAGAGTACTTGAAGTTCTGTATCCTGTACTAGTTTTGAGATAAATCCGGCCTTTAGAAATGGATCAGAGTAGAATACAGAATTGATAAGATCCTGCTCTAGCATTGTTTGTAAATTTAACTTGGATTGAGAGTTGTCACCAGAATTTTTAATCAATACAAAGACTAGTAAATTGTAATATAATAATGAATTAAAATAATGACTATCATAGCTTAAGCACTTGATCTTCCCAGATTACACATGGAAAGATCTAGATTATCAATAATGAAATTCATCATTTGGCTATAATAATTAGAAATCATAATCTAGTTTATGGCAAAAAAATACTCTAGCATACTTGTTCCTTTTGATGGATCAGAGTATTCGAAGAGAGCAATGGACGAAGCAATTGAAATGTCCAAAAAACTTGGATCTAAACTTCACATCCTTACTGCTGTAACTGTTTCAGCAGTACGACCTCCAGGAATAATACTTTCGGGCATGGCAAGAGGCAAGAGCGCAACCAAAACAACTGAAGCATTTGTAAAAAAAGCAATTGATGAAGCAAACAGTATGATGTTGGAAAGCGTTGAATATTGCAAAAGAAAAGGTGCAGATGCAATCTATAAGGTGACTGCAGAAAGCCCTGCCAAGGCAATACTTGACTATGCAAAAAAGACTGACAGTGATCTTATTGTGATGGGTAGTCAAGGACTACGTGGCATTGATAAAGTAAGAGTTCTCGGAAGTGTTAGTAGACATGTTTTGGAGAATTCATCTTGTCCAGTAATAATAGTGCACTAGGATAATCTGTTACAAGATTGCAAATCGAGTGCATTACAACCCAATTTTGAATTTTTATAAAATATCAAATTCGTGACGTTGTTCTGATGGACTAGTTTCTAGAGCTTTTGTAGAGAATCCACTTCTAGCCTAATATTGTATAATATTCTGATTTATTCCAATATGCACTCTATGATCTATTGGCAAAAACTATAACACCTTTGAATAGTGAAAAGAGATAGCCAAAATGAATTTAGATTATTCTCAGGATTTTCCATACAAAGAAAGAACCTACCTGAATAATGCTTCTACTTCTAGAATGCCAAGATCAAGCATAACAGCAATGAGTGATTTCCTTGTAAAGTACAATGAACTTGGCCCTGATTCAGAGGCCTCGGATAATTACGTAAAAGAAAGGCTGGGGAACCTGCGAAAAGAAATTTCAGGACTAATCAAATGTAGACCAGAAGAGATAGTGCTTACCCAGAGTGTAACTGATGGGATAAACTTTGTAGCAAATGGATTGAAATTAAATCCAAATTCCAATATTGTAACACGTGGATCAACCCATGAACATCCAGCTAATCACTATCCATGGGTCAGAGTAGGTCAGAGAGTAGAATTAAGAAATTTATCCATAAATGAGATAGGCTATTTTGAACCAGATGCGTTTACAAATGCAATTGATAAAAACACAGGACTTGTTGCACTCAGTCATGCATTGTTTAACACAGGTGCAATAATTCCAGTTGAAGAAATTGGCAAGATACTTGCAGAAAAGAATATACCATATTTTGTAGACGCAGCACAAACTGTTGGATGTATTGCAGATGTTGATGTAAACAAGATTAATTGTAATTTCATGTCCTTTAATGGTTCAAAGTGGTTGAGTGGTCCAATGGGTATGGGTATTTTCTTTTGTAGAAGAGATTCAAGTGATCTCATTGAACCACTTCAGGTTGGTGGAGAATCTGCCATCTTCCATGAAGACAGGATAGCTCACAAAGAAATGCCTGCTAGGTTTCAGGCAGGTTTTCGAAACTGGTCAGGCGTTGCAGGCCTTGAAGCATCTATAATTTATCTAAAAAAGATAGGGATTTCAACCATCAGAGAGAAAAACATCAAGCTTGCAAATCTACTACGACAAGAAATTTCAAAAATTAATGGTACAGTTTTGTATGGTCCAGAGGAAGAAAAACAGCGAACAAGCATAGTCTCTTTTTCAATTAAAGATCAGGATTCAAAGACTCTGGTTGCAAGACTTGAGAAAAATAGCATAATACTTGCGGTAAGAGACATCTTTTCTAAAAAGATTGTAAGAGCTTCACCGCACTTTTTCAATACAGAATCAGAAATTCATTCTGTAGTTGATGCGATAAAAAAAGGCTAGAGCTACTTTTCTTGCTCTTCAATTACCATCATAGTCAAGGTAGAGTAAACCTTGTCTATCTTTCTAATCTTATTTGTAATGATGCTTCTTAGAAGATCCATAGAATCTGCGGTTATCTTGACTATGATATCATATACGCCATACACACCCTGAATTTCATACTTGATACCACTTTCGCCTCCAAGTATCTGTTTTATTTTTTGAATTATTTCAACATCTGAACCTAGATCTGAATTGATCAAGATGTAAGTGGTTGGCATGACTTAATTCGAGTTGCACGATATTTAACCTTTGATTACAATTCAAAAATAGATTTCAGATAATCGTAGAAATGTTAGAGTACAAACTGGAATCTGTTTTGTTTATAGTTTGTAGAAAGTTTGCCTTCAATTGTTATTCTAGTACCACAAAAATTACAATTGTTATTATCATCAATATACCACCCTTGGATATCAAATCCATATCTTTTAACAACAATTTTCTTGCATTGCGGACAGTATGTATTTTCAAGAGGATGACCTGGGACATTTCCTAAATAGGCATAGTTGAGCCCAATCTCTTTTGCAATTTCATAGTGTTTTTCAAGTGTAGGTATAGGCGTTGACTCAAAATCCATCATTTTGTAATCTGGATGAAATCTAAGAAAATGTATTGGCATGTCAGGTCCAAATTCATCATAGATAAATCGGCATAATTTTTTGGCATGTTCCAGATCATCACCAACTCGCGGAACTATCAAGTCAGTTATCTCTACGTGAATCTTTGTTTTACTGTGTATTTCTTTGAGGGTATCAAATATTGGTTGAGGATCTGGGATGCCAATGTATTTTCGTGAAAATTGTGGTTCTGCATTTCCCTTGAAATCTACTGTAATACAATCAAGAAATTCATTCATCATGTTGACTGTTTCTGGAGTATCATAACCATTTGAGACAAAAATGTTGAACAATCCATTTTTTCTTGCAATTACGCCACAGTCACGCGCAAATTCAATAAATATTGACGGTTGATTGTAAGTATACGCAATTCCATCAGAGCCTGATTGTTTTGCCAAGTCAACTACTTCTTGAGGTGTCATGTCAGTTCCTTCTATTTTTCTTCGTTGACTGATGTCATGGTTTTGGCAGTATTTGCAAAGCCAGTTACATCCAGTTGTAGCAATAGAAAATATGCTGGTGCCAGGCCTATAGTGAGTTACTGGTTTTTTCTCAATAGGATCTACATGACCAGTAATTACTTTGCCATATGCAAGAAGATCAAGCTTGCCATTGTTATTTGCCCTTATTCCACAAAGACCAATCTGATCTTTTCCAATTTCACAGTATCTAGCACATGCTGTGCATTTGACCTTGTCATTAGGTAATTTTTGATAGAGAATTGCTTCCTTTGCCGTCATGTGATATCAGCTAATTTATCATATAATTGCTGGCGTGGTTTGTTTTGGTTTTGGAGTAGGTGGTCTCATCTTCTGTATTGCATTCTGGAAATCTTCCTGAGTTATCTTGATTGTTTTTACATTCTTTTCTTTCTTGTCTACATAGCGTCGTATAGAACTTATGGCTGCTCTATTGCAAATTCCTTCAATTTCTGCACCACTAAAGCCACTAGTCAACTCCACTAGTTTTGTAAAGTCAATACCCTCTGCAAGTGGTTTCTTTTTGGTATGTATTTTGAATATATTTTCGCGTCCCTTTGTATCTGGTAATGGTACCTCAATGATTCTATCAAATCTTCCAGGTCGAAGTAATGCATTATCAATAAGATCTACTCTGTTAGTAGCACCTATTATTAGCACATCCTGTAATTCCTCAAGACCATCTATCTCAGTTAATAGTTGAGACACTACCCTTTCTGTAACACCAGAATCAGAACTACCTGAACTTCTGCTTGGAGCCAACGAATCAAGCTCATCAAGAAATATTACACATGGAGAAGCTTGTCGTGCTTTTCTAAATATTTCACGGACTCCTTTTTCAGATTCACCAACCCATTTTGAGAGCAATTCAGGACCTTTGATGCTAATGAAATTAGCTTCTGAGGTATGTGCAACTGCCTTTGCAATCAATGTTTTTCCTGTACCAGGAGGTCCATATAGTAATACTCCTTTTGGTGCAGAAACATCAGCATGTTCAAAGGCCTCTCTGTGTTTGAGTGGCCATTCTACTGACTCATAGAGTTCCTCTTTTAGAGATTCAAGGCCACCAACATCATCCCATGTTACATTTGGTACCTGAACAAGAACTTCTCGTAATGCAGATGGTCTTACTTCTTTTAGTGCATCCTTGAAATCATTATCTGTAATGATAATTTTTTGAAGAATCTCTACTGGAATTTTTTCTGCTTCTAGATCTAAATCAGGTAAAATTCTTCGAAGAGATCTCATTGCAGCTTCTTTTGCAAGTATTTCCAAATCAGCACCTACAAATCCATGTGTCACCCTTGCAATCTGATCCAAGTTTACCTTTTCTTCAATTGGCATTCCTCGAGTATGGATATTTAGTATCTCAGTTCTTCCTTGTTGATCTGGAATTCCAATCTCAATTTCACGATCAAACCTTCCTGGTCTACGTAATGCAGGATCTATCGAATCTGGTCTGTTAGTTGCTGCAATTACAACTACCTTTCCTCTTGATTTCATTCCATCCATCAAAGTAAGAAGCTGGGAAACAATTCTTTTTTCTACTTCTCCTGTTACCTCTTCTCTCTTTGGAGCAATTGAATCAATTTCATCTATGAATATTATACTTGGAGAATTTTCCTCGGCTTGTTTGAATATCTCTCGTAATCGCTCTTCACTTTCCCCATAGAATTTTCCAATAATTTCAGGACCACTAATAGAGGTAAAGTGAGAATTAGTTTCTCCTGCAACAGCTTTTGCCAGCAGTGTCTTTCCAGTACCAGGAGGTCCATAGAGTAATACTCCTTTTGGTGCCTCGACTCCCAGTTTTTCAAACAATTCTGGATGTCGCATAGGAAGTTCTACCATTTCTCGTATCTTTTGAACCTCATTTCGTAGCCCACCAAGATCATCATAGGTTATCCTAGGAATAGAATTGTCAATGGCTTTGGTCATAGACCCTAATTTGAATTCGGTTTGCTCTGATATGATAACTGGTTTTGAAGATGGTACAGTACCGCCAACAACAAGTTGTGTTTTTCCACCCATTTGTGTAGTTACGATTAATGTATCACCAGTAGTTAGCACATGACCCATGTAGTATGCTTGCATATACTCTTGAAGTCCTTCCTCACCTAATTTTTCTATAGGCGAAAGTGTTACCTGTTCAGCTTCTACTGCATCTACTTTCTTTACTGTTATCTTTTCGCCTATCCCTGATCCTATGTTATGACGGGTAATTCCATCTACTTTGATTATTCCCGTACCATAATCTGGAGCATACCCAGACCAGAGTTTAACATGACTTTTTCTATTTCCAATCAGTTCAAGAATTTGGCCAGCTTCCCATTCATTATCTTCAACAATTTTTGGATCTACTACAGCTATTCCTTTTCCAACATGTCTCTGTGCTGCCTCTGCAATTTTTAATGTAATTTCACTCATAATTTTATCACCAAAAAATAAGGTTACTCGACCTGCACCGTCCTCCCTTGCGGTCGATCCTCTTCTTTCAGTTTGAACTTTACTTCCAAGATTCCGTTAGAGTATGTTGCCTTGACAGAATCTTCGTCAACCTTTTGTTTGATGGGTACTTTTGTGTGGTACTTTTTGTCGTCATTTTCTGCATCGAGATTTACAGATCGTCCTACGACTTCGATCTTGATGTCTTTCTTTTCTACCCCTGGCATCTCAGCTACAATTTTGAGAACTTTTTCTTTGTTATCTACGATAACATCTACAAATGGTTCTCTTGTTTCTGATTTCTGCAGAAGACCTGGTTGTACATTTCCATATTCTTTAACCACAGGTTTTCCATCAGGTCCTACAGTTAGGGAATACCCATAGTAGTAAGGACCAAATGTCTGTAAGTTCTCAGAGCTGGTCATGTCATCCCAAATTTTGTCTAATCCCTTGAAAGGTCGCATCATTTTTTGGAAGAGATGGTCAAACTCATCCCATTCATTCATGTCACAATTATGCATATAGTGTAATAGGTATGACATTATATAAAGATTATGAGATAATGGTTTATTATATTACATAAATTAATATAATTAGAAATAGCATTTACTCTTATGAGAACTCCTAACCTTTCGGTTCCTGATGCAGTGAGAGAGATAATTACAAAAAACCGATCTGTTTATGACTGCATCAAAATGGGCCTGATAAATTACACATCACTTGCAATAAAACTCCAAAAGGAAGTCGAGTCCCTGGTAGGAGGGCCAGTAAACCCCAATACAATTGTGGTTGCAATCAAAAGATATGCAGATTCTTTTGAAAAAAAAGATGATGTACAAAATGAAACAGTATTAAAAAATGCAAGACTTTCTTTGACTGACGGAATTGTAGACATTAGATTTTCCTCAGAAGATTTTGAAATGAAAGACGCGGTAGATTTGATGGATAGATTTATGCAAGTTGATCCAGACTATGAGTTTTTCCGATCTACTGATTCTTTTAGATTCATGACTGAGGACATAAGTGGCATAAGAAAAATTTTAGAGTCTTTTTCATCACATAGAAATTTCTTTCAAACTGGATTAGCAAAGATAACCATACACATTCCTGAATCAGAACACAGTTCTGACGTGGTTTCGTACGTGTCGGAGATTCTACATGATAATGGAATCGAGCTTTTTAATGCGTTTTTCGGACAAGATTACATAGTGATAGTTTTGCATGAAAAAGATGCTGCTAGAGCATATCAAATTTTAAGAAGAGAAATATCCCGCTAGTATTAGAAGATCTTTCTAAATTCCACTAGTTTCTGCTTTTGTCATTTCTAGGTAGACTTTGTCTCCTACTGCAAGATTGAGTTCTTTGTATTCGTGCATATCAAGCTTGATCGAGGTCGTAGAACTTGATTGACCCATGCCTCCAGAGAGCATTTTGTTGAGGTTTTTCACCATATCATCCATATTTGTAAAACCCATCACGCCTCCAGCACCAAATGGTGATGGTGGTGTACTTTGTTCTCTAAAATCCTTGGATGTAGAAAGCGAGACTATTACGTATGGAGCTCCATCAGGTGATGCGTCTATTCTTACAATAATGTACTCTTTCTTCATGTTCTAACTTCATAAATCAGCATATTTTACCTTTCGCTCAAATAACACGTAGAACATAATGAGGAATCATTATTACCTTTTTTATCCCCGCAGATAACATTAGATGGATACAATGTCTAAAGCCAAAAAAATTCTTGTTTTAGGAGGCGGATTTGCAGGGGTAGAATGTGTAAGAAAACTAGAATCGTATTTCCCAAAGGAAGAGGATATTCAGGTCACTTTGGTAAGTGAGGATAATTTTTTCTTATTTACACCAATGCTACCTCAAGTAGCATCAGGAACAATTGAGACTAGGCATATTGTAATTCCAGTTAGAACCCTGTTGAAAAGGGCCAAGTTCTATGAAGCTGAAGTCAAAAATATCGACCCGTATGGCAAAACGGTAACTCTTAGTGGTACAAAAGAAAAACGCGGAATTTCATTACATTATGATTATCTTGTATTAGCTCTTGGCAGTCAGACAAATTTCTTTGGAATGGATAAATTAGAAGAATTAGCTTATTCAATGAAAACTCTCAATGATGCAGTAGTACTACGAAATAGAGTCATAGACATGTTAGAGCAAGCAGATAATGAAACTGATCCAATTCTCAAGAAGAGTCTGCTTACTTTTGTCATTGTCGGAGGAGGATTTGCAGGTATAGAAACTGCAGGAGAATTAATGGACTTGTTACATGATGCTAGAAAATTTTATCCTAATATTGAAAAAACTGACATTAGAGTTATTGTTCTTGAGGCGATGGCAGCAATACTTCCAGGCTTTAATGAAAAACTTGCAAAATTTGCTTTGGAAAAACTCCATGAACGTGGAATTGAAGTTAAGGTCAGTACAAAACTTTCTAGTTTTACTGGTGATGAAGTTTTAATTGAAGATGCTCAACCGTCTACAGATCCAAATAAGCAATCTTCGGTGAGTGCAATACAGACAAAAACCTTGGTGTGGACTGCAGGTGTCACACCTGTAGACATTATAAAAAAATCAGTCTTCAAAACTAATAGAGGTGGAATTGTGGTAGACGAATTTCTTCAAGCAGTCGACTTTCCTGAAGTTTTTGCAGTTGGAGATTGTTGTTATCTTATTGATCCCAAAACAAACAGGCCTCTTCCACCAACAGCACAAAGTGCAGAATCAGAAGCTGAAATTGTTGCAAAAAATCTTCATGCTTTAATCACTGATAAAGAGAAGGAAAAATTTGTGTATTCACCTAAAGGCCAGATGGCAGTAATAGGAAAGCGTAGTGCAATTGCAAGTATGTTTGGAATTCATTTGCATGGGACTGTTGCATGGATGCTTTGGAGAATAATTTATCTCTCAAAAATTCCACGATTAGATAAAAAAGTAAGAATTTTTCTTGATTGGTCAATAGACATGTTCTTTGATAGAGACATTGCTCGATTGAAGGTAATGCGTGAAAAGCCTGTTGAGGAATTCAAAGAACTTGATGAAGTTGACGATGTTTGGTAAAATAGAATTCTGCATTGCTGAAATATATTGAACATTACAAAACTGCATTTATGGGAAAGGTCTATGCTGTTGGTGTTGGACCAGGATCACCAAAATATGTAACTGAGATAGTAAAAGAAATAGTACTAAATTCGGATATTGTTATTGGCTACAAGTACACGCTCAGAACAATAGAAACCCTCTTGAAAAATAAAGAGATACATGAAATTACTATGAAAGATCAGGAAGAGGCATATCAAAAGGTCTCAAAGACTTTGGGAAATAAGACATGTGTTGTTCCTTTTACAGGAGATGTAAATTTCTCAGAATCAGAAGTTGTAGACAGGTTAATTGAGATATTTGGTGATGTGCAGATTATTCCAGGAATTAGTTCCACGCAGGTTGCTGCATCAAAAGCAAAAGTACCAACAGACAAGAGCAAGGTCATTACTATGCATATTTCCACAAGCATAGAGGAAAAGAAACTTGAGCTTCAAAAGGCACTCATTGATGGATTTAGTGTAATACTTGTACCAAGACCTTGGCCAAAAGAACCATCCAAGCACTTTATGCAATCAGAGATAGCAATATATCTAAAAGATCATGGCTTTGACACTTCGAAGATGAAGGTACATGTCTTTGAATTTCTAACTACTGAGAAAGAGACACATTTTATTGGCAAGGTAAAAGATTTGGAAGGAAAACAATTCTCTGATCTCTCTGTAATGGTCTTTGATCAAACAAAGCTAGAATCATACATTAATTTCAAATAATTTAATGAAGATTAGAGTTAGTTATTGAGGTGGGGTGTTGCCAATTACATATGACGAAGTTGGTGGCATTGAAATTATCACGCCATTCATCCAAGTGTACTGTGGATCATAGAATCTAACAATTCCAGTATCATTTACAATAACCGTGAATGTTTGTCCTGGAGCTATGGTACCACTTACTATTTTTCCATCAGGAGTAAATGGATTGGTATTTTTTTGTGTACTAACACCACTGTAAATGGTATGGGCTATAGAATCATTATTAGTCCAAATAATAGGAGTGCCAGGAACTATCTGTATAGTATCTGGTGTATAGTATGTATTGTATTGATTATACGTCTGTTGAGTTGCACTTCCCTTTGCTGATGATGAGCCTGGGTTTATACTAATTTTGACTGGAGCAATTTGAGTTGTGCTTGCAGGTGATGAGATGATAATTCCATTTATCCATGTATATGTTGGATCAAAGATTTGTGTAGAACCAGTTCTGCTAAAAGTAGTTTGATAACTTTGGCCTGGAGCAATGGGACCACTGTTAATATTTCCATCTGAAATAAAGTGAGGACTAACTGTTTTTCCAGCAGCACCTTTTCCTCCAGCACTTTCTGTTGTTGATATTAACTGGCCACTCATTATGCTATGTGGAACCAAATCATTGTTGGTCCATACTACAACTGTACCTGGTGTAATTTGGAGTGATGATGGTGCAAGGAATTGTATGTTACTAGAATTTGATGCGCCGTTAAGTATGGTCATTTGAGCTGTTTGTGTTTGCATAGTTGATGATTGTGAGAGTGGTGCAATTATTCCCACCATGAATTGGTAAGTGGGATCAAAGAAGGTAATGTCACCTACTGTTTCATCTTGTGGAATGTTGTAACGTGCTGCAACCCTAGGATCTAGTGATTGAGTAGTATCAAAACTAGTTATTGTATACTGGAATGACTGGCCTGGGGCTATTACACCGCTGTCAATCTTGCCATCAGAAATAAGTGTAGTAGATGATTGATTAGTGGTTATTGCAGATGCCACACCACTCATTATTCTATGTGGAACCAAATCATTGTTGGTCCATACTATGGTGGTACCAAGAGCTACCTGTACATTTGATGGTGAATAGTGGACTTGGTTGTTGATATTAGATGCACCTTGTAGAATGCTTATGTTCACTATTTTAGATGATGGGGGCTGAGTCGGTGTGGTAGTTGATGTAATCGGTTTTGTGGTTACAGTACCTGCAGATAATACTTTAGCGCTGTAACTTGCTTTCATAGTTTCAGATCCAGTTATCTTTCCTGATATGGTAAAAACAGAACCATCTTGGTTGCTACCAATTATTCTTCCAAACAAATTGAGATGAACTGTGTTTCCGTTTTCATCCTGCGCATTGCCTTGTATTACAAAATACTTGTTATCTCGTAAGATTGCGACTTGCCATAATCCAGAATTAAGATATTGTGTATTTGCTATAGTAACAAGGCCATTATCAAGTGTGGCTTGCATGCTGGTACCATTGTTAGCTCCTGCTGTAATCTGTAAAGCGATATTTGAATCAAAAATGGTTTTGTTTCCTGAAAGATAACCTGAAGCATCAATCAAGTATTTTCCATTAGATGAGAAATCAGAATAGGCATTAGGTAAATACATTGTAGTAGCAACAAGTCCTGCAATTATCATTAGAAACAGAAATACGTATTTCATTAGATTATCCAACCCCTTATTGTATATTTAATTACTGGGTATAATTTATCACACAATTAGGCAATTCCCGGTTAATTGTCTTTACAGACTAGTTTTTGGATGAATTACATTTGATCCAAATTGTTGAATCATATAATATTCAATGAATCCTCCAGCAAGCAGAAGAGCCAAGACAATTCCTATTTCTATAGCAGTATGACGTAGTTCAGTTCTTAGAGATTTTTTTCTTACTATTACAACTATAAGCAAAAGGCTTCTTGACATTCCAATTGAATAGGCTGTAAGCTCCATTATGCCAAAGGGAGACAAGTAAAGCAATGCCAATGGAGGAACTTTTGCAAGTGTTGGGGTTGTTGTTACTAGAGCCTCAAACGCAACCCCTGTTGACCAAGCTGCAAATGTACCCCAAGCTAGTCCTGCACCTGGGATAAACATGGGTAGTGCAACTGACGCATTGTGTTCAAAAATTCCTATAGCATCAATACCTTGAACTACTTTTTGAAATTCTTTGAGAAATGTTTGTGATTCGTCATTAGATAATTTGCTTTGAGTTCCGATTAAATAAGATAAAGAAAAAATCATAATGAAAATAAGAAATACTAGAACTCTCGGTTTACTGAACAATACCCCAGTTTTAAGAGAACTATATTTGAGGTTGGTGGTTGGATCAGATTTAATTAAAAGTCGTATTATGAGACCTTGTTGAAAGAAGAAGTTTCCTCTGCCATAACTTATGCACTAAGTAAAGGATTTCAGATTCATCCTGATGCGTTTAAAATATTAGAAAAAATTGATGTTAAAGAACTCCAGAACATAATCAAACAAGTAGTTCGAGAAAAAGCTAAACAAAATATGTTTTTGATTAATCAAAGTGATCTCAAAATGTTTGTAGAATCAGAAATAGACGACAGTATTGAAAATAATCATGTGATTTTGTTTGATCCTACGAAAAAGGTTACATCTGCAGAAGGAATTGAGGGTTTTCATGCCTTATTCAAAGACAGATACGCAAAATTGCTTAAAATCATGATGCAGCGTTCACAGTCAAAGAAACTAACTCCCATTTCAAATGTGACAAATGGTAAGCTAGATGATGAGATATACATCGCAGGTCTGTTGATGGATAGAAGAATAGACAGGGATGTCACAAAGTTGGTCATAGACGATCCCTCAGGCTCAATAGAATTGTTAATTTTCAATAAAGAGATACAGGAAACCGCAAATTCTCTGCAAATTGATCAGTTTGTTATGGTATCAATTGCAAGTGGGAAGAATGGTGGATTTTTTGTTAAAGAAATCCTTGTTCCAGATATACCTGAACACATAGCAAATCGTTCAAAGACTGAAACTTATGCTGTCTTCATTTCGGATTTGCATGTGGGAAGCAAATTCTTTATGGAAAAAGAGTTTACAGAGTTTGTTTCATGGCTTTCAAGCCCTGATCCAATAGCAAGAAAGGTCAGATTTGTCCTAGTGGGTGGAGACATTATTGATGGAATAGGTATCTTTCCAAACCAAGACAAGGAACTCTTGTTATTAGATGTGGACCAGCAGATGGCAAAGGCTGCCGAGCTTTTAGACAAGATCCCAAAACACATCAAGGTTTTCATCATTCCAGGAAACCATGACCCAGGAAGAAGAGCCCTTCCCCAGCCAGCAATTCCAGAAAAGCACAATATGCACCTCTGGAATAGAGAGAATTTTTTCATGGTGGGAAACCCATCCCTGCTTGAGCTAAATGGCGTCAAGATATTGATGTTCCATGGCCAAAGCCTTGATGATGTTGTTGGCAGCACACCAGGATTGAGCTATGCACAACCGGCAAAAGCCATGCGGGTTTTGCTAAAAACTAGGCATCTAAGTCCGATATATGGCAAGAGAACTCCGATTGCGCCAGAGTTGGAAGACATGATGGTAATATCTGAAGTTCCAGACATTTTACATTCTGGCCACATCCATGTTGTTGAGCTTGACATGTACAAGGGAACATTGATCGTAAACTCTGGCGCATGGCAAAGCCAGACCCCATTTCAAACAAGTGTTGGAATCAGTCCTACGCCAGGAATTGCCATTATTGTAAACCTTGCCACCATGAAGGTTTTTACAAAAGACTTTACAGAAAATTCTTTTTAAAATTTACAAGAGATCTTCTAAGGTTAGATCTTCTTTGAATGCTTTTTTTACAGTATCAGCATTTAGTGTGAGATTGAATTTTTTTGTTCTTCCATGCATTCCTTGATGAACAATTTTTCCTGTGATTAATCCGGTCATTTCTATCTCACTTAGCATCTGTGTAATTCTACGCTGGGTTAGTTCTTTTTGTCTTGTAATTTTACAGAGATTTTTGTATGATTGGTATATCTCACCAGTTGTGTTTCCGCTTGCCTTCATTACTGCAAGTATGAGTAATTTTTCATGTAATGGGTATGAATTCAATGCAGTGGTTTCCTTATCTTCCTCCATCTTAAGAGAGGCTCTTCGTATGTGGTCTTCCTTTACTGTATCAGATTGTTCACGCTCGGCAATCTCACCTGCAACACGTAAAAGGTCAATTGCCCTTCTTGCATCCCCATGTTCTTGGCCAGACATGGCAGAGCATAGGTTTAGGGCTGCCTGCTCTACAGTATTTGGTACAAAGGCGACCTTGATACGCTCATCAAGAATTTCGTTGATCTGTTCGACGGTATAATTGGTAAAGATTACCTCTTCCTCACTTAGACTGCTTAGGACCCTAGGATCTAGGCGTTCTTTGAATGTGAGATCGTTGGAAATTCCTATCAGGGTTAATGTGCCCTTTTTTAGCCTCTCATTGGCTCTGGTTAGTGAATAAAATACATCTTTACCTGATTTAGAGACAAGTTCTACGAGATAATCAATCTCATCAATTACGAACACTGTGTTTAGCTCATTCTTCTCAATTACTGCAATAATACGATTGAATACTTCACTAATTGAAAGCCCTGTAGAAGGTAGTTCCTTTTGGGATGTAAGACCCAATTGTCTGCCTAATTTTACTAGTAATCCATAGAGAGTAGTCTCTTCTTTTGCGTTAGCATAAAGCAATTGAATTGGAAAAGAGTTATCCTTTACTCGTTCTTGTATCTTACCAAGAACTTTCTTTACTACCAATGTCTTTCCTGTACCTGGTTTTCCGTAAACTAGTAGATTGGAAGGACGTGATTTTTTTAATAATGGTAATAGTGATTGGGTGACCTTTTTTTGTTCGTCCTCGCGGTGTAAAATTACATCAGGAATAAATGTAAAATGTAGGACTTCACGATTTTTAAATAATGACTTGCCACTTTGTGCATCATCTAATAATTTATCAATTGGATCTTTTGTCATGAACCCACACACCATCGTTTCTTCTCTATCCACATAAGGACTCTACTCAATTAATTAGATTAGAATAGAATAACTAAACCAAATTTAGTATATCATTAATTATTTTTATTTTTATTTTCATTAAAAAAATTTTTTAAATAAAGCTAGAGTGGAAGTATAGGTGTGTGAGTCTTCCTGAAATGATATTAACAATTAGTGAACTTTCTGTTAACATAAGGTCCTGAAAAGCCCAAAATGACCCCTTTATTTCCAGTCCAGGCGTGAAGATGGCTCTTAACATTGTTAACATCCTAAAGAATACCCCATTGTTTCCACTCTAGGCATGAAATATGGGCTTGTTTGAATATAAGCCTCATAAGGTCTGTTAAGATATCAAAAATGGCTAGGCGTGGGCTAGGCAGTGAATGTTAACAAACCCACTAGTTAACAAATCTTCTATGATCTGTTCAAGTGTTAACAGTTAACCAGATCGATCCCAATGGCCCGAAAAAGAATCAGAATAGACTTGGAAGACTCGGATGGAGCCAAGTACAACTTTAGCCTAGAGGGAAATGTTACTCGTGAAAAGATGCTAAAGATATTTGAATTGATGAACCTTATGAATATAGAAGAACCAGAGGGGGGAGGAGCCCAATTGGATTCCATAGGAGCCAAGATATGGAATATAATAGACAAGAACTTCCCCATAGGCAAATTTACCTCCTCAATGATATTGGAAAAATACGAAGATGAGTATGATGAACCCATCAAGCTGAGCGTGATCTCTACATATCTATCCAGATTTGCAGTAAAGGGTAGAGTAGCAAGGGAAAAACAAGGAAAAGAATGGGCCTACCAGATACTAAAGATAGCCCAGAGAGAAAAGAATGGGCCTTAGGAGATTACTACCTTTTTGACCACTAGGTGATCCCCATCTATTGTGATCTTGACATAGTCTCCTTTCTGAAGTTCCAAGAATTTTCTAAAGTCTTTAGGGATTGAGATTGTTCCTGCAGTGGTAATTTTGATTAATTGCTCATTAGACATGTTATTACATTATAAGAACAATAATTTAAGAATTTACAATTAATTAAGATTATTAAAATATAATGATTTTTGATGACCTGATAGAAAATTGAATAGACTGGAGATTAAATTAATTAAAAAATAACCGGGGTTGGTCCTAATTTCTTGATCTGAAAACTATTGATATCCTAAAAGTTATTGGGCTGGAGCCATCTTGATAACCCCTATCCTTGTAAGACCCTTGTCAGTTATTTTATAGGAAAATGGCTTTGTTGTCATGTCTCTTTCGACCAAACCCTCCTCAAACAACTTCTTTAACATACGTGATGTGTGTTCTCTAGTTCTTCCTAATGTGACTTGTATGTCACGTGATGTCATTGACTTCTCTGTGATTAAACGTAGAACATGATCCGTGACATTTCCAAACTGCACATTCTGGATTTTCTCCTTTGGCTTCTCCTCTTTGACAATTACTGGAGGTTCTTGCTGTACTTTTTGCTCCTTTGGCCTTGGAATTTGTGCTTGAGGAATTTCCTGGGTTTCTTGTGCCATTTCTACTGAATCTAAACGAATTTTCATATCAATTAACAAATTTTCATAATACTGTAAGCGTTCTGTTAGAATTTTTGCATTTTCGGCATCTGATTTTAGTCGTGGCCTTACTTTGTTGTACACTGTAATAGCTACTAGTCCGCCAATAAATGATGCAAATACGCTTAAAATGACTCCTACGTCTGGTATGTCTACTAACATCACGATGTAACGTCAAGTGATGTGATTTATCATGTTTGAGTAAAATTATTTCACATCTTACACATCAATATCAAACACATCTAATCACATCTTATCACAACCATTTGCCAAAACGTGCCTATTTTTGAAGCCAAATTATAGGTTACAGGTCCGTTTTAGTACTTCCTGTATCACAGACATGATTTGTTCCTCACGTTCTGGAAAAACATCACTACTTTGTATCACAGAAACCTGCTCAGAAAGGCGATTTATCACATCAATATCATCACTACTAAGCACGCCTAGGCTCCTGAGCAGGATCCATGAATAGCATAGTGCAGTCAACTTGTCTTTAGACTGGGTTACTTGTCGATAAAATGCCCCTTTACTGATAGTAAACTGCGAGTCTACAAGGTTCTTACGTTTTAAAATAATTGCAATTTGTCTTTCAGTAAATGATGATTTTTTTATAATTTGTCTTATAATATTACTAAAATTATCATCAGGGGGATTGCTCATAGCTATACAAATCTGTATAACTATATTCAATTAAACTTTTAATCAATAGGTATTCAACCATCCATATGCAAGAGACAGAGAATTATCTTCACGCTACAAAAAAGAAAAAGGGAACACTTCTCTTTGTGTTAATAGATTCTGAAAATTCTGCAGGACGCTCTGCTTCAACATTAGCAAAAGAAGCGGAAAAAAATGGCGCCTCTGCAATTTTGGTTGGCGGCTCATCGGCCGTTGATCAACTTACTATGACTGAGACTGTATCTAGCATCAAAAAAGCAGTCAAGATACCTGTAATTCTCTTTCCTGGAAATGTTACAGGCGTGGTTCCTGGCGCTGATGCAATACTATTCAGCTCACTTTTGAACTCGGATAATCCATACTTTATCTCACAGGCACAAGCCCTAGGAGCACCAAGCGTCCTAAGATTTGGTCTTGAACCCCTTCCTACAGCCTATATCATTATTGGTGAGGGAACAACTGTCTGGCATGTAGGTTCGGTGAGAACAATTCCCTTTGACAAGCCGGGCTTGGCAGTCATGTATGCTTTGTCTGCTCAATTCATGGGAATGCGATTTGTGTACTTGGAAGCAGGTTCTGGAGCTAAATCTAACGTGAAACCTGAGATGGTTGCTGCAGTAAGGAAACTTTTCAAAGGATTTCTTATAGTCGGTGGAGGCATTCGAAGCCCAGAAACTGCTGAGGATATAGCAAAAGCCGGTGCAGATGCCATCGTAATTGGGACTTTCATTGAGAAAGGCGGAAGTTTCAAAACAATTTCCGATATCGTAAAAGCCATCCAATCTATAAGGAAATAACATGTCTGAAAACCTAGCATTGAGACTCAAAGAGGTCCCAATGCCTCAAGACTATTTTGCATATTACACCAAGATATCAGAAGAAGTCTTTACTATTTTTGAACAAGCCGCATCTGCCAAGGCAACACTTGCAGACTCTTCTGGGATGGTAGAACCCAAGATCGCTTTTGATCTTGCAGATCGTGTATCTAAAATGCACGACATTGACGTAACTGATAATCTTCGATCTCTCATTCAAAATACCACAAAAGAATTAGCTGCTCTAAGGCTTGCAGAAGATATAGCACAAGGCAAGTACTCTGGACCTGACATAGGTCTTCAGGAAAAACTTGATCTTGCAGTACGTGTGGCTTTGGCTATAGTTACAGAAGGAGTCACTATTGCCCCCCTTCAAGGCATCAGTGAGGTTCTAATCAAGAAAAATGCAGATGGTACTGAATACCTGTCTGTATCATTTGCAGGTCCTATTAGGTCAGCAGGAGGAACAGAAGCGGCCTCTACCATGCTCATTGCAGATCATGTACGAAAGATAGCTGGACTTGCAAAATATCAAGCAAACTCATTTGATGATGAGACTGGCCGATTTGTAGAAGAGTTGAGGGTATACGAAAGAGAGGTTGGAAGCTTTCAGTTCCATGTTCCTGACCAAGATGTGATTAATGTCATCTCTAACCTTCCAGTGGAACTTGATGGTGTAGATACTGACCTAGTTGAGATTGTAAGCCACAGGAACATGGTGCGAATTGGTACCAATAGGGTTCGTGGTGGTGCCCTTCGTGTCCTAAATGACGGTCTAATCGGAAGATCCCGTAAACTACTCAAACTCATTGAATTGTACAAGCTTGATGGCTGGGACTGGCTCAAAGACCTCAAAGGGGCCATTCAAACAGGTGATGCTGATGCCGCCGCACATAGAATGAGAGAGGTGATTACAGGCAGATCAGTGCTTTCCATGCCTAAGAAGCTTGGGGGGTTTAGACTACGATATGGTCGTGCCTGCAATACTGGATTTGCCTCAATTGGCATTCATCCCGTAGTTGCAGAGATACTTGACCATGCCATAGCCGTAGGCACTCAGATCAAGCTCGATGTGCCTGGAAAAGCCTCAACTGTAGCCTTTGTGGACTCGATTGATACTCCTATTGTTAGATTAACAAATGGAAATGTTGTAAAAATAAAGAACACTGCACATGGGATTTCCCTGAAACCACAGATTGCAAAGATTTTGCATCTTGGCGACATTTTGATAAGTTATGGAGATTTTTTAGAAAATAATGCCGAACTTATACCGACTGGATATGTAGAAGAGTTCTGGACTCAGGAACTACTAGACAAAGTAACCAAGTACGAACCAAATGACACTGAACTTCTCAGTTATGTATCCAAGACACCAGATCTAGAAGAAGCCTTTAGAATATCATTGAATTTTGGTATTGGCCTTCATCCACATTATCTGTACTATTGGGATCAAATCACAATTGAAGAATTTGAAAAAATTCTCAAACCTACTAAATTTGATTCAGATCTCATTATTTATCCAATGGATGCAAAAGATATTTTAGAAAAATTGGGTGTTCCACATGAAGTTGCAGGAGACTCTCTTCTTCTAAAAGACATAGAGGCCAAGGTCTTTTTCTATTTGTTATTTAGAAAACAAATCCAACTTGAAAACGATCTTTCTGTTCCACAAATCATAACAAAATCATCTGGCATAAAAATACCAAATAAATTTTCAACCTCTATTGGAGTGCGAGTCGGAAGACCAGAAAAAGCTGCATTACGAAAAATGAAGCCTCCAGTACATACTTTATTTCCAGTGGGAAACAAGGGTGGAGCATCCCGTGATTTGCTCAAGGCAGCAAAACAGCCAAACTTTTACTGTAACATATACAACAGATTCTGCAAAAAATGTAACACTCCTTCTATTAGCATAGCATGTCCCAAGTGTAATACAAAAACAAGTACAATTTTCATATGCAAAAAATGCAGAGATGAGATTGAGACAGATTATTGCCCAAAATGCAAGTCTAGGGCACAAGGACACTCATATCGCTCATTTCCACTCAAAGATCTCTTGTATGCTGCTCAGGAAAGGACTGGATTTAGGGCCCAAGAGCCATTCAAGGGTGTAAAAGAGCTCATAAACCAGGATAGGGTTCCAGAACCACTTGAAAAAGGCCTGATAAGGCAGAGTCTAGGACTAAATGTCTTCAAGGATGGCACAATAAGATTTGATACCACTAATGCACCACTCTCACACTTCAAGCCATCTTGGATTGGAGTAACCCCAGAAAAACTAGTTGAACTTGGATATACTCATGACACAAACGGCGATCCACTACAAAATTCTAATCAGCTTGTTGAGCTCAGAGTCCAAGATGTAATAATTCCCAAAGAGTGTGGAGACAGTCTTGTTTTTGTATGTCAATACATTGACAGAGAGCTTGCAAAACTTTTTGGACGCACGCCATTTTACAATGTGAAAAGTACTGATGATCTTGTAGGCCATCTTATCATTGGTCTTGCACCGCATACATCTGTTGGAATTGTGGGCAGAATAATTGGATACACCAATACCCAAGTATGCCTTGGAACTGCGGTATGGCATTCTGCAAAAAGACGTGATGCCGATGGTGATGCAGATTCTATCATGTTACTAATGGACAGTCTGCTTAATTTCTCAAGATTATTTTTGTCTGATAGAATAGGTGGTCTGATGGATGCACCATTACTTGTTCAACCTATTGTGATTCCACAAGAGGTACAAAGACAAGCTCACAACTTTGAAGTTGTCAAGGCGTATCCACTTTCATTTTTTGAAGCTACACTTGCAAGAGAAAAGGCAAGTGAGATCAAAGATGTCGAGATTTTAAAATCAAGACTAGAAACAGAAAGACAATTTCTTGGACATGATTTTACACACATGACATCTACACTGACTACATCAAAGTCAAGGAGTGCCTACTCTACACTTGGTTCATTGCTTGAGAAGCTTGACATGCAGATACGAACTGCAGACATCATAAACGCGGTTGACCCAAGTGAAGTAGTTTCAATGGTGATGACCACTCACCTGCTGCCTGATATCATGGGAAATCTCAGGTCATATTCTGGCCAATCCTTCCGATGTACTACATGTGGTGCAAGCTATAGGAGAGTTCCTCTTGTTGGCAAATGTCTTGACTGTGGAAATAGGTTGATTCAAACCATGACTAGGCCATCTGTACAAAAATATCTCAAACTGGCAAGAAGAATGTTGAACAAGTATACAATATCGCCCTATCTTCGAGGACGTGTACTTTCTCTCTTGGATGAACTAGAGCTAGTCTTTGGTAAAGAAGAAAGCAGTCAATCTATTCTTACAGACTTTGCCTAGCGGATCTTTATGTAATCATAACCGCCATGCTTGCTTTCAAAACAATAGCGAACTTTCTGAAACTCTTTTCTAAATTTCTTGACATCTGATGCCACCTTTTTCTTGTCTTTTTTATCTATTACCACTTTTTTGATAAACTTGGCCACTTCTTTCATGTCTGATTCTTTCATGCCAAGTCGTGTAAGTTCTGCAACACCAAGTCTCATTCCACCTGGATGGAAATAATTACGTCCAGCCTTGATATCTCCTGGTATGAGTTGTCTGTTTACGATAATGTTTGCCTTTTCAAGATCTGCCTCAATTGTTCCACCATCACCAAATGAGAGTACATTTACAACTATCTGATGAGATTTTGTAAATCCTCGTTTTTCACCAAGCACTGAAAAACCAAATGAGTTAAGCGACTCTGCAAGTGCCTTTGCATTCTTTATGACTTGAGCTGCATATTTTTTACCAAATTCTAACATCTCTGCATAAGCAATTGCCTTTCCTGCCATGTGATGCAAATGATGATTGCTAGTCATTCCTGGGAATGTAGCCTTTTTGATGCTCTCACCATATTTTTCAAATGAACAGATCATTCCACCCTGAGGACCAAACAAAGTCTTGTGTGTACTCATTGTCATTGCATCTGCACCCTCTCTTAATGGATCCTGGAACTGTCCACCTGCAATGAGACCTGCAACATGTGCACCGTCATAATTGACAAACATATTGTAACTTTTTAGAAAATCTGCAAGCTCCTTTACTGGATGTGGAAACAAGAAGACTGAACCTCCAAACATTGCTAATTTTGGAATCTTTCCGGCTTTTTCAAGTTCTCTGACTTTGTCTTTTGTCTTGTCTACATCAATTGTCATCTCTTCAGCATCAAATGGATAAAATTCAATGTCTAATCCATGGACAAGACCTGCAGTACCAGCATGTTCTTTTTTACCATGTGATATGTGGCCTCCAGATGGAATAGAAGGTGCAAGCATAACATCACCTGGATTTGAAAATGCGGAATAGATAGCTAGGTTAGCAACAACACCTGAAATTGGTCTTACATCTACAAACTCTGCCTTGAATAATTTTTTTGCAAGTTCCATGCACTTGAATTCTACCTCATCGATGTAGATGCAACCGGCATAGACCCGTTCACCTGGCCAGCCTTCTGCATATCTATTGGCAAAATCTGAGACTGTTGCCTCTCGGACTGCTGGGCTAGTTACATTCTCACTTGCAATAAGAGGAATTGAATTTGCAAACCATTGATTATGTATCTTAAGCTTTGAAAGCACTTCATTGTAAGCTGATCGCGGTGAAGAACGAGACATGTTTAGTTCCGACAGTTTTCCTAATTTAAAAACATCGTTCAAAGGGTGTTGAAAATTATCTATTTCAAGTGTAAATGATTCTGATCTCATAAGACATAATAAGGGAAAATCGACCTCTTGCAAATATGTCGATTCAACCTTCTGCTGGTGGAATACCAGTTGTTATTCTAAAGGACGGTGCTCAACAGACCAAGGGTCGTGATGCACAGAAAAACAATATTGCAGCAGCCAAACTAATTGCTGAAATCGTTCACTCTAGCCTTGGTCCACGTGGAATGGACAAAATGCTTGTTGATTCACTAGGTGATGTTACAATTACAAACGACGGTGCTACTATTCTAAAAGAAATTGATGTTCAACACCCAGCTGCAAAAATGCTGGTTGAAATCTCAAAGGCAACTGATAATGAAGTAGGCGATGGAACAACATCTGCCGTAGTTCTAGCAGGAGCATTATTGGAACATGCAGAGGCTTTGATTTTGCAAGACGTACACCCAACAATTATTGTTGATGGTTATAGAAAAGCTGCTCAAAAAGCAGTAGAACTCTTGGAAAAAATTGCAGACAAAGTTACTGCAACTGACAAAGATGTACTTGAAAGAATTGCAAGAACATCCATGCAGACAAAACTTGTCAGAAGAGATTCTGCGAACCTAGCAGACATGATTGTAAAATCTGTAATTGCAGTAGCTGAGAGAAAAGAAGACGGTTATCTAGTTGACATTGATGATATCAAAGTAGAAAAGAAAGCTGGAGGTTCTATCAAAGACTGTGCAATTATCAAAGGAATAGTACTTGACAAAGAAGTTGTTCACAGTGGAATGCCAAAGAAAATCGATAATGCAAAGATTGCTCTAGTCAATAATGCACTTGAAATTGACAAGACAGAGTTTGATGCAAAGATAAACATTACAAACCCACAACAAATGAAATCATTCCTAGATGAAGAACAAAAAATAATCAAAAATATGGTAGACAAAGTAATTGCCTCTGGCGCAAATGTTTTGCTCTGCCAAAAGGGAATTGATGACATGGCACAACACTATCTTGCAAAAGCTGGAATACTTACAGTAAGAAGAATAAAAGAAAGTGATATGACAAAACTTGCAAAAGCAACAGGCGCAAGAATTATCAGTAATTTCGATGACTTGTTTGAAAAAGACCTCGGTTCTGCTGAACTAGTAGAAGAAAGAAAAGTAGAAACTGACAGATGGGTCTTCATTGAAGGCTGCAAACATCCAAAGGCAGTTACACTTCTTCTAAGAGGCGGTTCTCAAAGAGTAGTTGATGAAGTAGAAAGATCAGTCCACGACGCATTGATGGTTGTAAAAGATGTAATGGAAAAACCATTGATAGTAGCAGGCGGTGGTGCACCAGAAACTTATGCTGCAACAAAACTACGTGAGTGGGCAAAAACACTTGAAGGTAGAGAACAACTTGCAGTAGAAAAATTTGCAGACTCTTTAGAAGTAATTCCAATTACACTTGCTGAGAATGCAGGAATGGATCCAATTGATACATTGGCATCATTGCGCTCAAAGCAACTCAAAGGAAACAAATGGACTGGTATTGATGTTATGAAAGCCCAAGTTTCTAGTATGCACGCTAGTGATATCTTTGAGCCACTCTCTGTCAAGATCCAAATAATTACATGTGCAACAGAAGCCGCATCTATGATACTAAGAATCGATGATGTTATTGCAACTGCAAAATCTGCAGGACCACCGCCAGGAGCTGAAGGCATGGGCGGTATGGGTGGAATGCCTGGTATGGGAGGCATGGGCGGAATGGGCGGTATGGGTATGCCTGGCATGGATATGTAATTAACAAATTCACATTTCTCTCTCAAAGTTTATTTGACTAATCTAGATAGGAACTCTATGCAAATTGGCTCAACCAAGATTCTAACTAGTGCAAGATACATCTATCTTGTAGCATTCTTTGCATTGCTTTCTGGAATGTTCTATCCTATAATTACTCACAGTAGCTGGGATCTAGTTATCTTTGGTACCTTGATCTTATTTGTAGGCCTTGCAGGAACTGTTTCTATATACAAAGCAGCTACTGCTGACAGACACAAAAAAGCCTATCTCATTATTGGGTTGGTTATTACTTCAGCTGCATTGTTCCTTGTGTACACTGCAATTGGCAAAGTCTAGAATACAATTAGATCTGCATATTCAATCACAAGATCTTTAATCAAAAATTTTCTATTTTCTAGATATCAAAATAAAGATAGAATTCATGTGGATGAGGTCTTATTGAAACCTCATGATCGTCTGCTCTTTCTACCTCTATTAATTTATCAAGAGTTTCATTTGAGAAAATTGGAGTGAGAAACTTTCTATCACTCTCCAATTCATCAAGTGCCTCTCCCAAAGTTGCAGGCAAATCTCTAATTCCTTTTGCAACTCGCTGAGCTTTAGTCATCTTGTAAATATCTTCATAAACTGGGTCACCAGGATCCATCTTCTTTTTAATTCCATCTAATCCTGCTGCTTGAACTGCTGCAAATACTAGATATGGATTTGACGATGGATCAGGAGCTCTAAACTCTATTCTCTTAATCTTGGCATATCCTTCTCCTCTAAAGTGAGATGGAATTCTAATTATTGCAGATCTGTTGCTGGCACTCCATGCAATATACACTGGAGCTTCATAACCTGGAACTAGTCTGTGATAAGAGTTTGTAGTAGGTGCAACAATTGCAGATAATGCTCTTGCATGATTCATGATTCCTCCACAATAGTATCTTGCTAATTGACTAACTTCTTCCTTGTCGTCTTTATCATAGAACATGTTCTTGTCGTCTTTCCACAAGCTTACGTTTGTATGCATTCCAGAACCTGCATCCATTGAAATTGGTTTTGGCATCATTGTGGCAACTTTATCATATTTTTTAGCAATGTTTCTTATGACATACTTGTATGTCTGTGCTCCATCTGCAGAATTGGTCAAGGTATCATATCTGATATCAATCTCACACTGTCCTGCTGTGGCTACCTCATGATGATGGTTATCACATAAAATTCCGAAATATTCATTCAAACACTCTACACAATCATTTCTAAATTCTGTCAAGGTATCAGCTGGTGTGCTTGGATAGTATCCTTTCTTCAATGCCATTGGGTATCCCTTGCCGTCTTGGCTCCAAGGTGCCTCTTGGGATTCTATTGAATATGATTGGCCTTTGTAAGGAGTAAGTACATCCCAGTTAATTTTATCAAATACAAAGAATTCTACTTCTGGACCCCAGTAACTATTGTCAAATCCTTGAGTTTTTAGATATTTTTCTGTTTTTTGAGCAATTCCTCTTGGATCAGATTCTAGTCTGCCTTTGTTTCTGCTACGATATACATCACAAATCAATCTGGCAGTTTTTGCATTTTCCATCCATGGAATTATTGCAAAAGTAGTGGGATCTGGTTTGAGAACCATATCTGAATCCTCAATTGATGAAAATCCTACAATTGAAGAACCGTCAAGTTTTGGCAGACCATCCTGCATTTGTTGTGGAGTGAACAGATTTGCAGAAATTGTGGTGTGATGAAATCTTCCTCTAAGGCCAGTAAATTGTAAATCGATAAATTTTATCTGATCGTGCTTTATTTTTGAGAAAACATCTTCTGCAGAATAAGAAACTGGTACTGGTTCTCCACCAATCACTTTATATGGCAATTTTGCACCTTGATCATAACACAAAGAGGTCTATGATTTAAGTATTGTTGGATATGGAAATGTCAGAAACAAAAAAAATTGATGTAAATTTATTGTATGCTATTCTTCTCCGTGAAGTAGAGAACGATACGGTTCAGGAGGTAGATCCTAGCTTGTATCATAATATTGCAGAATTTCTTGGAAACATAAAGAATCATGATTATGATGGAGTTGAATCCAAGATTACTGAATCACTTGTAAAAATGATAACAGAGATGACTTCAATTCTTTTGAAGATCAGAATTGAAAAGGCAACATCATTGGATGAAATTGATTATACCAATCTTCTTGACGAAGAGAGATTTATTTTAGATTCTGAGGATGAGCTGCGACAAAGAAAAGAAACTATTCTTTCTGCTACACTCAATGGAAGACTGAAACTTTTAGAGACCGTAGGAGAAAACCACCGAGCAAGATCAATTGTAGTTAGATTTCTCAAACCAATAGACCAGATAATGGGCACCGATCTCCAGTCATATGGACCGTTTGAAGCGGAAGATGTTGCTACATTACCCTTTGAAAATGCACGTTCATTGATTGGAAAGAAAGTGGCAATAAAGGTAAGCTGGGAAGACTAGAAATTAGACAACTGATATTGTAAAGTATCATGCATAATGGAATAGATCTTGATGTCTATTTTGAAATTATACTGTACCCAGTTGCTGGATTATTTATAATAGAAATGATCTGCAGACTGGCCAAGATCAAAAACTGGGCAAAACTCTTGACCCAAGCAGTAATGTGTATGGGATTTGGTGTGGCATATCTTACAATGCAGGTTGCTCATTGGCTGACAGCTGGTGTATTGCTTGCACTTGCAGTAGCTTTGTTTTACCAAGCAAGACTCTCAAAACTTGATCCACAAAAAGCACTGTACTAGCCGAACTTTCCAAAAATTCGCTTGATGAAACTTTGTCTGCCTATTCCCTTTGTTCTCTGGATCTTTTTTCCTCCAAACTTCTTTGCTCTGATTTGAAATAGTTTTACACATCTATGTGACTCTGGCAACCTGTGCTCTGCACAAAACTTGTCATTGCAATAATTACATTCAAAAGGTAAATCTTGTGTTTGTCCGCAATATGCACAGTCAAATTGTTCCATAATTGTAATTAATTGAGATCCTAAATTAGTGTTAGTGAACAAAAGTATTTTTCAATTGACAAAACTTATTTACGCAAGACGGTGTGATCAAAAATAGTTTTCAGTATGATAAAAGACCAAGTAGCTGTAGTAACAGGCGCTAGTAGTGGAATAGGATATGCAACTGCTATTGCAATAGCAAAAGCTGGTGCAAAGGTTGCAATTGGTGCAAGACGAGTTGACAAATTAGAACAACTCAAAAAAGATATTGAAAAAATTGGAGTAGAATGTATTGTTGTATCATGCGATGTAACAAAACGCAGTGATTGCGAAAATTTGATTAATTCTGCAATAAAAAAATGGAATAGAGTAGATATTTTGGTAAATAACGCAGGACTGATGCCTTTGAGTTTTGTAAAAAATCTCAAAATAGACGAGTGGGAACAAATGATTGACGTAAACATCAAAGGAGTGATGTACTGTACCGCAGCTGCAATTCCTCACATGATCGCACAAAAATCTGGTCATATTGTGAACATTTCATCAATTGCAGGTAGAGTGGTCTTTCCCGCAGGAAGTGTTTATTGTGCAACTAAATATGCAGTACGTGCTTTTAGTGAGGGACTCAGACAAGAGCTATCTGTCCGAAATAATATTCGAGTTACAACAATAGAGCCTGGAATAGTAGATACCGAACTTACAAATACAATTACAGACAAATCTCTTGAATCATTTGTGACACACTCAAAAACAATCCAGTCTCTCAAGGCAGAAGATATAGCAAATTCCATAATCTTTGCACTCCAGTCTCCATCTCACATGAATGTAAATGAAATTACAATCAGACCAACTACACAAGAAAAATAGAGACTGTACCTTGCCATGAGACCAACAAACATTGTAATTTTAGGTGGGGGTTTTGGGGGTCTTGCCGCTGCAAATGAACTTCGAGATAATCTTACACAAGATACACGAATTACAATAATTGATAAAAAAGACTGGTTCATGATGGACTTGGTTAAGCTATGGATAATCAACGGAACAAGAGAGTTCGAGTCTTCCAAGAGATCACTTGAAAATGTTACCAAGAAAGGTATTGAATTTGTAAATGAAGACATACTGAAGATAGATCCTGTCAACAAATCTGTTCGAACAAAGTATAGGCAATTTCATTATGACTATTTGATAATAGCACTTGGTGTAGAGCTTGCACCAGAACAGATTCCCGGTTTGAAAGAAAATGGTTTTGTACTTTATGACATCAACGATGTTCCAAAAATCAGAGATACAATAAGACAAGTCAAGTCAGGCAAGATTGCAATGGCAATCACTGGCCTTCCATACAAATGTCCTCCTGCACCATTTGAAGCAGCTCTTTTGATTAGGTCTGTACTTGAGGAGACAGGTGCAAGTGATTCTGTCCAGATGGATTTCTACAGTCCAACTCCAATTACACTTCCTGCGGGAGGTCCACAGGTAAGTGAGGAAATATTTCAAATTTTAAAATCAAAAAAGATAGAATTTCACGGAAATCATAAAACTATTGCAGTAGAGCCAAACAAAATAAAATTTGAAAACGGTGAGACAAGTTTTGATATTTTAATTTCTGTTCCGCCTCACAAGGCTCCTTCAGTTGTAGTAGATGCAGGTTTTGCAGAAAATGGCAAGTTTGTGTCGGTAAACAAAACCTGTGAAACAAAATATGAGAATGTCTATGCAATAGGCGATGTAAACCAGATAATGGTAACAGACAAGATAGCTGTGCCAAAGGCAGGAATTTTTGCAGAAGCTGAGGGAATAACAGTTGCAAGAAATATTATTGCGCAAATAAAAAATGAATTTGAAAAAGCAGTCTTTGATGGAAAAGGTGGATGTTTTCTTGAAACTGGCAAGGGAACTGCAGGATATATTCAGGTTGACATGTTTGCAACACCAGATCCTCTGACTCAGCTAAAATCCTCATCAACAGAACACTTTGCAGAAAAAGAAAAGTTTGAACAAGAAAGACTGAAAAAATGGCTCTAGATTTTCAAACACAAATTTCTTGATATCAATTCAATACTATAACTTAATAATTTCAACAATAGCCAGCACCTTGAGGGGCCGTAGTCTAGCTTGGTATGATGCTAGCCTGGGGTGCTAGAGGTCGCCGGTTCAAGTCCGGCCGGCCCCACCATGTATGAGATATAGTTAAGACTTGATTTTGCATAGATACATCAAGACAAACAATTCATGAAAATATCATATCTGATAAATCCTGATTTGAAACCAAAGGAGGTAGTTACACTGTTTGTTAATTCTGGAATTAAAAGACCTGTAAATAATATTGGAAGAATAAAACGCATGATTGAAAATGCAAATTTGATAATATGTGCAAGAGATGACAAGAAGCTAGTTGGAATATTGCGCGCTGTAACTGACTTTAGCTACTGTTGCTATGTATCTGATTTGGCAGTTGACAAAAAATATCAGCGTCTTGGAATTGGAAAAAAGCTACTCAAATTGGCACAAAAAACACTTGGAGAACAAGTCATGATACTTTTGTTATCTGCCCCAGAAGCAAACTCGTTTTATTCTCACATTGGGATGGAAAACATACAAAATGCTTGGAAGATTGCTCGAAAAAGATAGAATTTGTGATATGATGTAAAATCTTGTCTCATCTGTTATCATGTCTCATGCAAAGCAAATTTTGTCATAATTTACAATCTACTTGCTAATGTCAAATTGTCAACCACCTTTTTTGTATAATTGTGATTGTAACAGGCCCATGGGAAAACGAAAATTCACTATTGACCTTGGCAACGAGAAGATTGAGGTAGAAGGACATTTGCACAAGAATGTTGCAATCAAGTATCTCATGAAAAGGCGAAGATCTCTGCTTATGACAAGGGATAAAGAAAAGGTAGAGAAACTCTTCGAAGGTGTACCAAAGACAATCTCAATAGTGGGTGGTCACCTGATAAAATCTTACAAAGTGAATTGGGAAAGAGAAGGAACAACTGAATTTGAGGGTTCTAGATTTGTCTTTACCTTGACTGATCTACCTGACAAATCAGTACATGCAATTACAAATTGATTTCCCATCAGCGCTTTTTTTGAGTTGGAAATTTTTCTTATAAGGTAGATTTCATGCTTGATTCATAGCTTGGAAATCCAAGTACATCTTGATATGATTTTGGAATCATTGATTTTGATTGAAGCAAAAGATCACTTGCAGCAGAATCAAGAACATACGTAACAGCCCAATCATCTTCGCTTCTAATTGATCTACCAAAACCTTGTAGTAGCTTTGTCAATGTCTGAGATTTGTACCATAAAGGAAACTTTTGCATTTTAGTCTTGGTTCTCTTTTCACTTAGGTTAGGATATGGTACCTTTGCTATTATCTGAAATCTTGACAAGTCATCTTTCAAGTCAACTCCTTCCCATAATGACGATGATAATAATACACCATCTTCATCAAAAGAGTGCTCCTGCAATACCTCATCTTGTGTCATACCATTCTCATTTCTGCTATGGCATATCCTAATTCGTTGTCTATTTTTTTCAGAGAGATTATTTTTTATGTCAAGACATTTCTTCTCTGACGAAGTAAGTATCAATCCTCGTTCGGTACCATGTTGTGACATTATCTCATCAATTTTTTTTATGACAGCAAGTTCGTCATCTCTACTTGAAGAATAACTTAGTTTTCTTGTATTAAGAAAATTAATTCTTCTCTTGTCTGGAGGAAATGGAGATCTTGGTGTATCCACAAATCCAACTTTTGATGGATCAAGTCCTGTATTTTCACAAAAACTATCCTTGTCTATTGTTGCAGACATGAAAACTTGATTTTCGATATCAAAAAAGGCCTTGACGTACTTTGAAATGTCAAGTGGTTTGATAGAAACTGATCTGAAATTTCCTCTTTCATCTTTGAATGGATCATTTACCACAAAATTATTCTTGTTTGAATTTATTTCTACATAGGAATTTGACATCTTTTCATACCTTGACTCTAATTTTGCAAGCGTGGCATAATCTGGATTTAGCATAAATGCTCTGCTTTCCTGCAAATCAAGTATCTGTTTTGCATATGATTTTGCCAAACCCTCAAGCAACTTTGCTATTGTATCAATATCTCCAAGATCATCAAACTTTTTTGCATCTATGCCACACTCTGTAAAATATGTGTTGTAGATGTCTACACCTATGAACTGGATAATCTGGTCTTCTACCTTGTGTGCCTCATCAAAAATTGCTATTGGTTTTTTAACATATTCCTCATAGGCCTTTCTGTTAAACCTCATCAATTGAAAATATGCAGCATAGTTCCAGATAGAGTGAGGCGAAGTCAATGCACGATATTTCTGTTCATAATAATAACACGATTCCTTGGGAATGCCTTGTGGCTCTCCTAACTTTGGTTTAAACTGGCAAATCTCCTTGACTTTCTTTCCGTTTTGCATTATTGTCTCTTCACAGAGACCTTTCTCACAAGTAAGGCCTTTCTGGATTGCACTTCTTGTATCTGATTTTAGGATTGATTCTTGGTCCATCAATTTGAGGCAAGCAAAATTTGATTTTCCCTTTACTGGCATGAGAAATTTTAGATCTTTAGAATATTGGTCCTGTAATTGTTTAGACGCAGTAACGACAAAAGAGCTACCAAAATATCTTGCAAGCGTTGCAGCAATGAGTGATTTTCCAACTCCTGTTGGTGCAGACAAGATGATTGTCTTGTATCCTGACTTGATCTTTTCCTCTATCCCCTTTAAGATCTCTTTTTGTATTTCTCTTGGTTTGAATTCCTCTGGAAAGTGTTCAAGAACAGTAGTCATGTTAATTCAGATATGATAAAATGTTTAAAGAACAATACTTAATCGCTTGTTTTACTACATTTCAAATTTAATTTTGTTATAATCATATTCCACATCTTGTGAAAATAATATCATCAAATCTTGTTGAACTGTCGCAAACTCTTCCACAAATACCATGTGGCTATAGTTCTGTATGGTTTCCATCTTTGGCCAAGTTTTTCAGCTTCGTTTTGTTTTGGAATCTCTTGCAATGAAAACAATATCTGAACACCTTTTCTCAACGCAAGATCGCCAACAGGAAAAATGTCTTGCCTTCCAAGAGAAAAAATGAGAAACATCTCTGCAGTCCATCTTCCTATTCCCTTGACCTGAGTTAGATGAGATATTACATCTTCATCATCCATCCTAGAGAGCGATCTCATGTTCAATTTTCCTTTATTGACATGTTTTGCCAAGTCTTTTAGATAATCTATCTTCATACTAGAAAGCCCAACTTGGCGAAGCTTGGATTTTCTTGTAGCAAGAATCTCAGAGGCAGTTGGAAATTTTGGATATAATTCCTTGAATCTCTTAAAAATTGCATCTGCTGCACTAGTAGCAAGCTGTTGAGAGATTATTGATTCTACCAGGACTGAAAAATGGTGATTTCTTTTCTTTAGCTTGTATTCACCAATTGTATCTATGACTTGAGCCATCTCTTTGTCTTGTCTAAGAAATTTTATTGCATCAGTAATTGTCATGCTAGTTTGGCTCTGGATGTATAGTAACTATGGCATTTTTTATTTGATCTTTAATTTTGCTTTCAATACCTGAGACAATGTCATGGACTTCTTCTATTGTAAGATCTTTTTCAAATGAACAATCAATGTCTATCTTGAAGATGTCTTGCAGATGTAATGTTATCACTCGACCAATTTTTTTTACCTTGGGATATTCTTTTATGATGTTTGTAACTTGCTCTTCTATTGTTATGTCTTCTACAGGAATACTCTCTGGAATTGAGACATATGGTTCAAGATGTATAGTAATGTGATTTACATTTGCAACTGATTTTTTTATCTGTGATTCTATCTCATCTGATACACGATGTGCATCCTCAAGTGACATGTTTCTGTCAACCATCACATGCAAGCTAATGAAGATGCCATTTTCTGCAGCAAATGAAGTTACATTATGGATCTCTTTTACTCCCTTGACTGAAGTTGCAATTGTATTTATGACATAATTTGCTGGAACATCTTTCCAAGTTGGCTCAAAGTGAATAGTGACATTTGAATTTGCAATTGCATTTTTAATGTTCTTTTCTACATTGGCACTAATCTTATGGGCTTCCTCAAAACTTGATGCAGCACTCAATGATATTGTAATTTCAGTAAAAATGTCACTGCCAGATCTGCGTATTTGTACAGATTCTGTTTTCATCACTCCTTTGGTATTGTTTACAATATCCTGTACTCTTTTGACCATGTTTGCAGGAACGGCATCAGTTAGCTCAAGACCACTCTTGTGGATCAATTTCAAGCTCAATACAGCAAGCAGGCCTCCAAGAATCAATGCCGCAATGTTATCACCTTGGTAGAATCCCATTATTACAAACACAATTCCTACCAATGCAACAGAAGTTGCACCCATGTCCATGAGAGCATGGTACAAGTCGACTTGAAGTGATGAACCCTCTGTTTTTCTGAGTGCTCTTTTCAGGATGACAATCCTGAAAAAGATTGATCCTAGCGTATACGTAGCCGCAATGACGGCTAAAATTCCAGGCAAAACTAGGGGTTTTGGTTCCTGGAATCTTGATATCGATTCGTACACAAAAAACAGTGAAATTACAAGAATTATGATCCCTGCTACAAAACTGCCCATTGTCTCAATTTTTCCATGACCATAGGTGTGTTCTCTGTCCGGTGGCTTGGTAGACCATTTTGCAGCAACAAGCAAAACCATTGTTACAATAGAATCCAGTATTGCATGGATACTGTCTGTGACAAGAGCAAGACTGTTAGAAGAGACTCCTATCAAAAATTCTACTGCAAAGGCAGAAAGTATTACTGCAAGTGAAATTTTTAGTGCATTTGTCTTGATGTCTTGCAAGCTCAACTCTTGTCCAACCCCAACATCTTCAATATGGCATCAAAATTTTCTCTTGATTGGTCATGCTTGTATTTTTTGAGAGGACCTATCATCTTTTTCTTGCTTGGTATCTTGATCATATTTTTGACGATATTTGCAAGTACAGATCCTATGAATATTGATTGAGTTGCAGATGTAACATTTGAAGTTCTCCTGTTTGTACTAGAGCTTTCAAAATCAATCAAGCATGGAGATTTTCCTACAATGACATGCTTGTGGATGTAGCTAAGCTCTCCATGATCAAGATGAATCCTATCCAAGGTGTGACAATCTTCCAAGACTTGTCTTACAACAGATCTAAATGTTGCAGCGCTTCCTCTACCTTTTAGATCTTGTACCCAGTCAGTTATTTTTTTACCTTCAAGATATTCCATTACCAAGAAATTTTTACTACTGCTTATCAATTTTGGACCTATGTTTTCCTTGTTTGCAATCTTGAGAAGTTTTGCTTCGCTTTTCATCTCTTGTCTGCTAGAATCTATTCTACGAATCTTGAGGGCTACATTTTTTTTGCCAAGCCTTGATAATACAACAACTCCAACATAGCCCTTGCCAAGTACATGGATGTTGTTCAAAATTGTCTCACCCTCGAACATGACTCCGGTAATTCCAAGTTTTTTAAGCTCGACAAGCCTTTTTGCAAGCTCACCCTTTGTTGCCTTGGGGTATCCTAGTATCAGAGAGTATGGTTCTTTGACAAGCTTACTTGTTGGAACCAAAGATGAGTTCATTGGTAGAGGTTAACTCAGCCAGAGCCTTTTTAATGGATTTGCTTGTCACCTGATGACCCACTGATATCACAAAGCCACATTTCATGTCTGAAATAATACCGCTTGGGATGCCTGCTTTTGTCAGATTTTTCTTCAAAAGTGACTGGAGGAATTTTTTTGCATCATAAAATTCTCTTTGCTGCAGTGACAAGATCCTTCCTTGTTCGTCAACCCAGGTTATGTTATTCTTGGAATTTCTCAAAATAAAGTTCTCTGATTCTGGTTTTCTAAATACGTCTGGACCATTTTTGACCATGAATTTTTCAATTGTTGTAGAATGTAATAGGAAAAGCATTGCAGCCTCTGACTTTTCATCTGTTATGGCACCCTTACGCAATACCTGAAATCCACCAAGCTCAAGTTGGCCAGAAAGTGCAGTTGCCCCCCTTTTTACCTGACCCCAAATGATATCAGGACTTCTAGGTTTGTACTTGAACTTGACAACTAGAACATTTTGTAGGTTCTTTGTGTTTGGCAACAATTTTTTACCATTGAAAAATTCAAGTGAAGGTTTTTTCAGATATGCCCTTGCTGCAAGTATGAACTTGCCAAGGTTTTGAGCAGAGATTGCAGTACCAAGATTCCTGTTGCTATCTATTGGGTCTATCAATACTAATGCTGTCTCAAATTTTTTTGTGGGGCTACCAATGATTTGTCCTTGGGAAAAGTTTGCGGCAGCCTCCAAAGTTTTCATAAAACTTCCGTAATGGTAAATTAAAACCTCAGAGACATATCCTCCAAACCCTTCTATTGCAATTTCTGCACCATAGATTCCAATTCCCCTGAGAAACTTTTTGAGCAGTCTTACCTCATTCTTTTTTTCTGCATCTAATTTTTCAAGTATGAATTTGGTATGAAACGATGACCTGTCAGCTGCACTCTTCCACTGACCTATTTCCACATCATAGCAAGGAACGACATTTACCTTGGTGCATTGAACTACTGCCTCAACGTATGGATGTTCTGAATATCTAACATAGGGGCCAAACTTTTTCATGGATTCAAAACCAATTTCTCTGCCAATCTCTTCGAATTGTTTTTCGTTTGTGTCTTTTTTCATCTTGACAAAAATGTCAAGGTCTAGCTTGCCCTTGAGCCAAGTTCCTTTTGCAAAAGATCCACCAAGCTCTACTGAGCTGATCTCTGGATATTTTACAATCTCTTTTTTTACCAAGTCAAGAAGACTTTTTGCAAGTGCTTCTATCTTTTCCTCTTCTTGTCTTGTGGGAATTGATATCTTTCTTGCCTGCTCCAGAACGTTCCTCATTTAGCTAAAATCACCTGTAAATCAGAGTATATTGGCCCGCTAGGGGTTAAGATGCTTTGCTTGAACTTTAATTCTGTCATGGTATATCTTCCTAGATCAATTTTCTTGAATTTTTCCATCATGTCTGAAATATCATCTATCTTGTTCTTTATTCTAAATATTGTTAGGTGTGGCTTGAAAGGCTTGTCAGACCTAAATCCAAGAGGCGACAATTTTTTTTCTACTTGCATTGCAAGCTCTACCAACTGTTTTGAAGATGTTTCATCTACGCCAATCCAAATAACTCGTACAGATCTTGGATTTGGAAATGCTCCAACATGTGTAAAGTTTACATCTATTTTTTTAAATGAAATTGTATCTAGTGCTTTTTTTACATTTGCAGCAGTCTCTTCTGTTATCTCTCCCAAGAAAAGCAATGTAAAATGCATATTTTTTTTGTTTACTGGTGTTGCCCTTATCTTGAATTCAGATTGAATCTTGGTAATTGCATCAAGTACACTCTCATCCTGAATCTCTACTGCAATAAAGGCACGCATTAGTGGAATTCAGATTGTGGCATCTATAATAATTTCCGGTAGCTTCATAGACTGGAGGATAAAGTTTGTGAGTGTGAAACTAATCGTATGTCTTACAGGAATGCCAGGAGCTGGAAAGACCACAATAGCTGAGGGTTTGAAATCAAAAGGCTTTGATAAAATTACAATGGGTGATGCTGTAAGGGCAGAAGCAACAAGAAGACAGATAGATCCAACAGGGGCTAATCTTGGCAAGCTTATGATTGAGCTGCGAGAAAAAAATGGTCCAGGTGCAGTGGCTGAGCTCATAAAAGATGGAATACAAAATTCCAAGTCTGATGTTATACTTGTAGATGGGGTACGATCACTTGCAGAAGTTGATGTATTGAAAAAAATTGGTACAGTCAAAGTTCTTGCAATCCATGCATCTGGTGATATACGATACAAATTCCTAACAGAAAGGGGCAGATCTGATGCTCCATCTGATCGTGAAGATTTTACAAAAAGGGATTCAAGAGAAATTGGAGTGGGCATGAGCGAATCAATTGCACTTGCAGACGAAACAATTTCAAATAACAACATGACAATTCAAGAACTTGTTGACGCTTCATATCGAGTCATCAAAGGTTGGATGAATTGAAGATTCCAAATGTTACCTGCAAGATCGAAGTCTATGCAGCAGTAAATCCATCCGAAGATCCAGATAAAGTCAGACTTGCTGTATCGCATGTCATACTAGAAACAGATTACCAATACAAGGAAGGAAGCATCAAGGCAACCTCAAACCAGTTGGAATCGCTTGTAAAAATCCAAGAGACAATCAAAAAACATCGAACCAACAAGATCTACCGAAGACAGATGCGATTTAATACAAAAGGAGACACCACTTGGTTTTACCTCAACAAGCAGGCAGCCTATGTGGATATAATTGCAGTATGCGAGGAAGCAGAAGAGTCTGCCATGGGCCCAATCAAGGTGATACTTCATTCAAAGGACCTTGAGAAGGTAGTGGACTGGCTTGCACCTGATCTGACTCAAATAACTGGATAAATTTACTACACTTGCTCAACTAGTGTGCATTTGCGCTTTTTTATGAATACCTCAAGAAAAGTAACTGTTTGATAGGTAAACTGATCATTATTGGAATCATTATAGCTGCAGTAGCTATCTTTGTACCAAGCTCATCAAAATTCTTTCAGAAAATACCATCATCAATTGATACTGTAAAAGGCAAGATTGATCAAGTTGCAACCAGCAAGCAAGTGATTAATGATTCCAAGCTAGCAGTCAAGGACGTAGGCCTTGGTGCAAAATTGCTTGAAAACAATTCTGGTATATTGTCTAGTGCAAATTCTATTCTAAATATGGCTCCAAATAACAATTCAACTTCTGTTTATCAACTTGCTCCACAATATGTATCTCGACAAAACTATACTGGACAGGTCTTTGAAAAAAATGGTAATACATGTCAAATCTCTGTTCCAGAATTGGCCCAGACAATAAATGGAATAAAACAGCTAACTGGAATAATTCAACTTGATCAATGTCAATCAAATGTAGATGATCCTGTGCAGGTAACAAAACTTACAGCAAAACCAAATTCTCCACCAGTAGATGTTCCAAGTGGTCTGATAATCTCTCCTTATTCTAGTGATGGTGGTACAAGCTCAACTACCTTACCATCTCTTCCATCTTACTATCAAACAGTCAAGCTTACCATGGTAAACCAAGGAAACAATGCAGTGTTAAATTTTGATGATACATCTGGCCAGACAAAATCAGTTACAGTCACAATGAAAAACAGTGACACTGTCTTGTTCTCTGGAACATTTTATTCTTCCCAGTTTTCAACCCAGGTTAACGATGTTCCAAACACTCCACACATCATAGAAATGACAATAAACAATGCAATTTACGGAACATTGCATGCATCTGCATATGCACCATCAGATGTGCAAAATTCTACCATAACTGGAATTTTATCACAATAAAATACAAAGAAAATTTCAGTATCGATTGAACTTGAATTTTATAAAAACAGGAAAAGGTGTGATGGCGTGACCCTGTATAGGCAAAAGCTTTCTCTTGCCGCTTCGTACAACGAATTGTACTTCACTATGTACCATTTTTCACAGGATCACGCAAATTCATTTGCCAGAATTTGCATCTTTCCGCATTGTTCTTTATACGTTATTCTCTTATTTAATAATTAGTATGATTTCTTACATGAATATATTTTATTTTGTATAAATTATTGTTCTCATATCCAAAATAATCAACATTTTACTCACAACTAATCAAATTAATCTGAAAAAACACAAACTAGAGCCTGGATACAATATCAACTAGTCCTGGAAGTGCCTTTGCAGCAGAGGTCCTAAGGGACAGGTCCATGTTTGACGACATGGGAGTATCCTCAATATTTACCTCAACTAGAGTGGCTCCATTTTGCTTGGCATATACTGGCAATAGATTTGCAGGAGATACTACAAGTGAGGTTCCAACAACAATCATGATGTCACAAGAGACTGCCTCTTCCATTGCAGACTTCCACACATCCTGCGGTAAAGCTTCACCAAACCATACAACATCAGGTCGCAGTATGTTTCCACATTTGCAGAGTGGTGGAAGATGAGAAAATCCAGATGTGATGGAATCTTTGAAATCACATACGGTGCACTTGATTGTAATGATACTTCCATGCAATTCGTAAACATGCGAGCTTCCGGCCTTCTGATGAAGACCATCAATGTTTTGTGTCAGGACAGAAATTTTTTTATGTTTTTCAAGTTCTGCAATGGAAACATGACCAAGGTTTGGATTTGCATCTAGAATGTTTTTTCTCCTCTCTTCATACCATTCCCATACAAGTTTTGGATCTTCATAGAATGCATCTATTGTTGCAAGCTTCATTGGATCGTACTTTCTCCAGAAACCATCTTTTCCGCGAAATGTAGGAATTCCACTCTCTTGGGAAATTCCTGCTCCTGTTACAAATACAATTTTTTCTGCCTGTCTTAATTTGTTAGATATGATATCCCACATTTTCACTTGATGTCAATCTCTAAGAGATCTTTTGCAGCAGTAACGGAATCATGAATTGTCTTTGCTTCATTGACAAGCTCTTGCACATCTTCATACCTTGCAGAAAAGTGTGTCAAGATAAGATTTAAGACACCTGCTTTTTTGGCAAGCTCTGCTGCTTCCTTTGATGTCGAGTGGAAATTCTCTTTTGCCTTGTCTTGTAATGCATCAGAATATGTAGAATCAAATGTCATGTAATTGCAACCCTTGAAAAATTCTACAAGCTTGGCAGTAGGTCTTGTGTCCCCTGATATGCCAATCTTGATGCCATGACGTTTTTCTCCAGTTACATCAGATGGTCTTACCAGTTTATCACCAACTTTTACCTCATTGCCGCTTTGAAGATCATGCCAGAGCTTTCCCTCTGGGATGCCAAGCTCCTTTGCTTTCTCAGGATAAAACTTGCCAGGCCTGTCTTTTTCTGTAAATAAATACGAGTAGGCAGGAATGGAATGCTCTGCCTCACATACGTGAACGCTAAATCCAGAATCATCAAAGACTAGTCCCTCCTTGATTCTAGTTATTCTGACAGGAAATGTCAGGCCAAAATTTAGTATCTTGAGATTTGCCGCGATAAACTCTTCAATTCCAGTTGGACCGTAGATGTCAACAGACTCTGTCCTGTTCTGCAACGACATGGTCTGCAATAGGCCAAGTATCCCAACACAATGGTCTCCATGTAAGTGTGTCACAAATATTTTCATTTTTTTATTCCAGCCAAGTTTAGCTTTTGAAAATGCAATCTGTGCGCCTTCTCCTGCATCAAACATCAGTATCTCCCTGTCAAGTACCAAACAGATGCATGTCATGCCACGCTCTGCAGTTGGTTGTGCTGCTGATGTTCCCAAAAATACTAGCTTCATCTTACCGCAATCACTCTTGTCAAGCTCTTGTGTCTGTAGATCTCGTATTTCTTTGCTTTGCTGATATCATCCACTTCAAGACCCTTCTTGTATACAATTACAAGTTTTTTTCTCTTTGGTATGACTGAGACAAAATCTTGAATCAATTTCTTTGGAGAGACAGATGACCTTGATGATATTCCATATGGCAAGTCGGTAACAATACCGTCTATTGTACCCATGATGTCCTGTATTTTTTCATAGCCAGAATTTATCACCTGGGAATCAAATCCATTTGCAGCCAAGTTCTTTCTTGTTATCTTGCACATTGTTTTATCAAAATCCATTCCGATACCATTAATCCCCATGGATTCAGCTTCAAGCAAAATTGTTCCAGTGCCACAAAAAGGATCACAGAGAGTGTCTTTTTCCTTTAATCCTGATAAATTAACAATACATCTTGCAAGTTTTGTATCAAGTTCATGCGGGTGCTTGATTATCTTTTTTGGATGACTTGGTGAAATCTGACAGTCTGCATATCCTAGATATTTTTTGGAATCTGTAATGATGAGATATACTATAACATGAGGGTTTGAGAGGGAAACCTTGGAGCCCCATCTTTTTGAGAGTATCCCACCTGCTTGTCTTTCAAGTGCAGACGAGCCTGTATTTTTTGATGACAAGTTTATTGTCCTGCATACAAATGATTTTGGTGTAGGTATAGACAAGTCGATTTTTGTAATATCATCAAATGTATTTTCTATGGTTCCAGAATATCTTGCAAATGTTGCCCTGCTTGCTATCTTTTGCCATGGAACCTTTGATGATACCATGACAAGTCTTGGCTCTGATTTTATGTTTGACTTTGGATCATAACTTTTTGATATTGCAATTATCTCATCCCTTGCAAGGTCTTCGTATTGTTTCTGTAATACAAAAAAGCTTGACATTCAGGTTATTGCCTTTGCAATTATTGATGAGACATCAACAACTGATGTCTTACCTGGTATGGTATTTGTGCTGATTATCTTTGTAACTCCAGCTTTTATGATATTTTTCTCTGCATCTCCAATTAGTAATGCATGTGTGCAGCATGCATAGATCTTGCCGCCTTTTTGTTTCTTTAAAAATTCTGCAGCTTTTACAATGCTGCCTCCAGTACTTATCATGTCATCAACTAGTATAATGTCTCGACCCTTGACTCCATCAAGGCCTTTGGATTTTATTGCAACATTTCCAGTCTTTCGGTCTCTGTGTTTTTCTAGTGCGATATAATCAACACCGAGTGATTTTGCAAAGTTTCTTGCTCGTTCTACTCCTCCCTTGTCTGGTGATACTACAAGAGGAGAGTTAAGTGACATTTTCTTGAAATGTTTTGCAAGCTCTTCAACTGCACTGATATTTTTTGCAGGAATCTGGAAATGCTCTAGTGCGGTAGTACTGTGGATATCAACCACAATTACCTTGGTTGCACCTGCCGACTTGAACATTTTTGCAACAAGTTCCATTGTAATAATCTCGCCTGGAAGAAATTGCCTGTCTTGTCTTGCATATCCGATATATGGTATGATAACATACACGTGAGAAGAAAATGTCCTTGCTTGCGATGTTATTGCAAGACAGCGAAGCAGGTTCGAGTCAACTGGAGGATAGATTGATTGTACTACCAGAATCTTTCCACTAGGTTTTCCCTTGAGTGTGACCTTGCTTTCCCCGTCTGGAAAGGTCCGCAGTTCACAACTGATAAACTTTGATTTTAATTTAGAGGCAATCTTTTTTGCTAATTGTTCTGAAGACGGTCCACCAATAACTGTAAAATCAATCATCAACCAAATCGAGCCTTGGCTATTCTTAAGTTTTGAGGAATATGTATAAGAGAAATTTGTAATCATCTAAAACTTGAATACATGTTTAAAACAAATATCATAGATGATACATCTATGAAACTAGTCTCCTTTCTTCCAAGTGCAACTGAAATATTGTATGAGCTAGGAGTGGGAGATCAAGTATTAGCAGTAACACATGAATGCAATTATCCAACAGAGGCCAAGGCAAAGCCAAGGGTTATCCATTCCTCCTTTGACCCAGAAAAAATGTCTAGCCAAGAAATTGACAGCAAGGTAATGGAACTAGTAAATGCAGGAAAAGACATCTACATATTAGATGAACAAGTCCTCAAGCAAGCAAATCCAGATCTGATTGTAGCTCAAGGAATCTGTGAAGTATGTTCCCCTTATACAAGAGAGATAAACAAAGCAGTCACACTGCTTGGAGGCAAACCAGAGGTCCTTGTTCTAGATCCAAAAAATCTTGACGGCATACTGGAAAACATCATTGAGGTAGGAGATAAAGTAGGAAAACAAGACAAGGCAAAAGACTTTGTTATAAAATTAAAGAAAAGAATTGACTATATCAAAAATACCCCAAAAATTTCAAGACCAAAGGTGTTATGCATAGAATGGCTTGATCCGTTCTTCTCAGCAGGCCATTGGGTTCCTCAAATGGTGGAAATTGCAGGTGGAATAAACGGAATAAGCGCAACTGGAGACAGATCAAGAAAAATACAGATTGAAGAAATGATACAATTTGATCCTGATATCATAATTCTAATGCCATGTGGATTTGATGTATCACGAACACTTGATGAATATGAAAAATTACTTGAAAACAACAAATGGAAAAATATCAAGGCAGTAACCAGAGGAGAAGTTTATGCAGTGAATGCAAATGAGTACTTTAGCAAACCAGGTCCAAGAACTGTAACAGGTCTTGAAATTTTGACCAAGATAATTCATCCTGACACATTTCAAGAACTTAATATCCCAAAACAGTCTGTTCAAAAAATTGATTCTCAATAATAAATCGGCTGACATCCCCACAGGGTAGGATAATGAGGATGCAAGCTAATTTGATAATGTATCCCAAACTTGTTATTTATTTGAGATCAAACTTTTACTTTCTTATTCTAAAATCCTAGAATGACATCATATCAATTCTGGACACAAATCTACACATACATCTTTCTACAAACCAATTCTTGACACAAAAAATTTCAAATTAGGCTAAAAAACAACAAGTTGTATTGGATCTAGTTTTTTCTGACATTCATGCAGACCTCAACGGGCTTGACCTGATAATCCAGACTGTATCAAGTGATGAGTTTGTAAAAAAGTATGGTTCTTTTTCTAGAATCATCAATCTAGGTGACTTGCTTGAACGTGGCATTCACCCAAAACAAGTCATATCAAAATTACGCTCCCTTGAAAAAAACTATCCAATATTTTCTGTGATAGGTAACCATGACGAAGGATTCTTGAGTGGAAAAAAAGTGAGTGCCAGTTCTCTTGAAAGCATGGATGCACATGAAAAGCTTGATTCTGAAGACTTGGCATTCTTCAAACAGAATAAAGATGGTACATTTGGCAATCAAGAGTTTGTAGATACAAAAAATGGTCTTTTCTGTGTTCATGGAGGACCATTGGATCCCAAGAAGATAACCCCAAAAAATGCCAATAGTGAAGCCTGGTTATATCAAAGAAATTGGCAACGACTCACCGATGAAGGCTTTGAGTTCTTTAGCTATCACGGATATCATTACAAAGCATCGTCTGCTTTTGGAGAAGTAGGAAAGCATGTACGTAATCATATCATACTGTGCGGACATCAGCACATGGAGGCTGCCCTAGTCCATCAAGCAGGTAAAATTCGTGAGATCTACTCTAATCTTGAACCAAAAAAAGAAAAAATTGCAGGACACATATTGGAAAGCAAAGAAATTGTAATCAATCCAACAAATGATTATCTCATACGATTAGGCCTTGGAGGTCCTGCTGGATATTATGGTGTTGGCTCTTCCATGCCACATTTTGCCATAATCCAATACAACCCAAAAAAGGTAATACTATTTACAGTAAATCCCTAATGATATCAGGACCTGATATGAGCGGAACTGAAACATTACGAAACGATCATAGACAAATACGCAGACTAGAAAAAATAATCACTAGATGTTATACTGCATTAAATGAAAATAATGATATCCCATTTTCTGATATGCAAATAATGGTTTCAATCATGTCGGAATTTTTGGATGCAATACATTATGCAAGAGAAGAAGACCAGTATTTTCCTTGTGTTGCAAGTTATGATTCTCTCAAGCAAGAGATCCGAGTGTTTATGATTGAACATGAATTTGGAAGAAGAATCGCATCAAACATTTCAAAGCATCTACAAAAGTGGAAGTCAGGAGAAGATCAAAGAGAACCTGTTGCAAGATTTCTCAAGGCGTATGCAATTTACCTCGATGATCATTTAACAAAAGAAGACAAGTTCTTTGACACTGCAGAAAAACAAGTACTATCACAAGATGAAGAAAAAATGATGTATGAAGAATTTCAAGCAGTGACTGCGGTTGCTACAAAGCTTGACGAGATGATAAAATCCATAGATTACTTGGAATCTACCCCGTGGATGAAGAATTAGTTCTCAAAGACTGATCTTATTCTAGGATAAACAGAGACTTTGCTTTGCTCTGATGTGAGTTTTTGTTGCATGTTTCTGTATACAATGCACAATTATTATATATCATCACCATAGTATGATAACTATACATACTAACATGAGTAAAATAGTAAACCTCCGTGTACATGTAGCTCCTGTAGGTTTTGAAATTGATCGAATTGCAATTCCTGCAAAACAAATGAAAGCCGATAGAGTGTGGCTATTGATGCACGCAGAACCATCAAAGGATCAAGCCCAAGGATTCATGGAAAAAATTCGAGCTCAGCTAAAAAAAGAAAAGATCGAAGTCCAAGTAGCACATTCCAATAGATTTGATCTATTCAAGATCCTAAAGGCATTACGAGAAATTGTACAAAAAGAAGATGGCAATGATATTTTTGTAAACTGTTCTTCTGGATCAAAAATACAAGCAATTGCATGTATGATGGCATGCATGATGTTTCAAGGAAAGATAAAACTTACTCCATATTATGCAGAACCGGAAAGTTACTCTAGTGTAAAGGGGGAACAGCTATCATCTGGACTCAAATCAGTTGTCAAGTTGCCAGCTTATGAAATTCATACTCCAAAACCTGTACTGGTACAGGCCTTGAAAATAATACAAGAAAATAATGGAAAAATAACCAAGAAGGAGATGGCAAAAATTGCATACGAAAGAAAACTCATCATGGTAAATGCAAGAGAGGAAAATTTTCAACAAGCAAGATTTGCAAGTCTTGATAAAAATATCATCCAGCCACTTCTAAACGAGTGGAGATTCATTGAAGTTGAAAGGATTGGAAGAACCAGGTGGATTAAAGCAACCCCCGAAGGACTAGGGGCAGTAGAGTTTCTTGGCTAGCCACGTGTGGTAAGTTCTGGCTTTAATGTCCAGGCAATTGCCATTGCAATAAATGGCACAGAAATCAAGGCTGCTATTTCCAGATAGGTCTTGAACTGTTCAGATTGTTGAGGACTTGGATTGGACCATATGAAAGGTACAGGTAATGCTGAGGCAAACCAAATGATTGAAAGCATGATAATTACCTTGAGTGCACTCTTCTTTTTTGGGGTCACGATATAACCTTAGAATAGGTTCTATTAATTTTATTAGTATAATTATTTAGTAATGATTCCACCATCTACGGGTAAAATTGCACCTGTAATCCATGAAGAATCCTCTGAAACAAGATAGAATATTGCCCTTGCAACATCCTCCGGTATTCCTATTCTCCCAATTGGATGCTCTGCTATTGCCATTTCTCTGTCAGCTTCATTTCCAAGATATGGCTTTGTCATATCAGTTTCCACAATTCCAGGGCAGACGCAATTCACACGTATCTTGTATTTGGCATATTCTACGGCCCATGCTTTTGTAAGTAAAACTAGTGCTCCCTTTGATGCAGTATATGCATCTGCTTCAAAATTTTCAAATGATTTCAACCCCGCATCTGATGAAACATTGACAATACAACCACTCGTTTTCATCAAATGAGGTATTGCGGCTTTTGTAAAACGAAACTGCCCCGTTAAATTTACATCTATGATGTCATTCCATTCTTCTTCAGAAATTTCATGTAGAGGTTTTACTTTGGGAAAAATACCTGCATTATTTACTAGAATGTCAATCTTACCAAAAGTCTCCAAAGTATTTTTTACAACATTTTCTACATCTGTATTTTTTCTAATGTCTCCAGATATTGCTATAACATTTTTCATTTCAGCTGCAGCGTTTTGAAGATTGGTATTGTCTTTTGATGTGATTACTACATTTGCTCCATGTTGTGCAAGTAACATTGCCGTAGCTTTTCCAATGCCTCTACTACCTCCTGTAACAATTGCAACCTTGCCAGAAAGTTTCATACATGTCTGATCACATACTGTATCAAATTAGTCTGTCGAAGACAAGCAACTCATTTTGATGAATCTTCAAAAATGCATATTATAGCAATCTAGTGATCGTAAACAATGTCTATGTTTATTGAAATATTTTATGTAAATATTTTAAAAATATGTAAAAATACATATGAAATGATAAATATGATGATGTATTATGATAAATAATGCAGAAAGATGTAAAATCTACTGCTTAAGAGAGCGTGGCTCCGTAGACTTGAATTGTGAATCCCACATGGGTGGGATAAAAAGAGGTAATCTCTGTTTGTCTACGAACAAGGGCCACGCCATTAATTTTTGAACCACTAGAAAGTAAAAATTATCTTGATTGAAAAATGATTTTACAAAAATTTAGAGTTTGAGTGATTCTTTCAATCCCTTGTATCTATTTCTGATTGTAACTTCAGTTACTCCAGCAGCTTGTGCAACATCCTTTTGTGTTTTGTTTTCTCCGTTCATAACACATGACAAGTATAGTGCAGCAGCTGCAAGTCCCATAGGATCTTTTCCAGCTGAAATTTCAATTTCAGCTGCATCTTTTAGAATCTGCAAAGCTCTTCTTTTTGTTTTCTCGCTCAAGCCTGCTTTACTTGCAATTCTTGCTACACATTTTATTGGATCAACAACTGGCATTTTCAGATCAAGTTCTCGCAATAATAATCTGTAACATCTGGCAACATCTTTTCGTTTGATGTTGATTCCATTTGCAACATCTGTAAGTGTCCTTGGAGTTTCAGTATCTCTACATGCTGCGTATAGTGCAGCAGCTACAAGTCCTGGAATTGATCTGCCTCTGACAAGACCTTTGTCAAGTGCTTTTCTGTAAATGTAAGCAGTCTTTTCAATTACTGCATCAGATAATGCAAGTTTATCTTTTAATCTATCAAGTTCGCTGAAGGCTTGTCTAAAGTTTCTATCTACTGGTTCATGAACTTGGCTTCTGCTATCCCAAGTTCTGAGTCTCTCTATTGTACTCTTCATTGATGCAGAAAGTGGTTTTCCTGATGCATCCTTGTCAGCAGGACCAATTATTGTTGCAAGTCCCATGTCATGCATTGCAAGTGAAGTAGGAGTTCCAGTTCTACTTCGATCTTCATGTTCTTCTTTAGAAAATGATCTCCATTCTGGACCGGATTCTTCTACGCGCTCTGTAAGTACAAAACCACAACCTCCGCAAAACATTTCTCCTGTAGTGTTATCAGTTACCATTGGGCCTTTTCCACAACGAGGGCAACGGCCACCAGAACCAAAAGATTCGCGAGTCATATAATATCTTATAAGAATTTCGATTAACATAAATAAAAAGGTTTAACTATGAGTGTACAATCTATTAATTCGTTATTTCATCATGATATAATATAAAAATTCTATTTTATATTTCATTAATACCAAAATATTCTAATTAGCATATTGTAATCTCTCACGTTGATTCATTTTTTTGACTGATGATCATGAGACAAAATCAAATTTGATCTTTTCAAATAATATTTTTTGATTTATTTTTTAAAATTATTTTTTAAATTTTTCTTTAAACAATTTTTTCAAAAATTTTTCTTTAAAATTATTTTTTGCAGACTTGTACATAACCTTTAAATACATTTGTTCTGCAGAACCCGCATTAAATAAAATGGAACAATGTCCACTTTGTTGTGAATTCCAGCAGTCGAACCAGGCACTGGCTATTCACCTAAAGAAAATCCATCCACAGAGAAATACTGCAATTCAAATAATGCAATAAGGCTCTGCGCGGGGATTAGTCGTAGGATGTATCCAATCATGGTTATCCACGAGTTTTTAGTTTTTTATTCAAATGGAGACCAAGCGTAGGCTGAACCTGGCATTCTGTGTTTTGTCAGCTAAATTTAGTATACTGTGAACCGTATTTCACACCTGAAATTAAAAACCAACTTTATCAGTGGTAACCATGACAACATTTACGAACAATTGGCAAAGACAGCAAACACCAAGCATTGGTGAAAAATTTAATGATGTAATAAAACCAAAAGGTGCACTAAAACCAAGATTAGAGACTGGAATAAAAAGACTCCAAACTCAAATTGTAAAACTCGATGGAATGATTACAAAGCTAAAACAAAAAGATGAAAAATTATTCAAAAGAATTGTAATTGCAACACAGAATCATGATATCACTGCAAGTAAAGTTTTATCAAAAGAATTAGCCGAAGTTAGAAAAGTAACAAAGCTTTTAGGAAATGCTAGAATTGCTCTAGAACAAATCGAGCTTAGACTAAGCACATTCCACGACCTAGGAGATACTGTAGTAACAATCATGCCAACAATAGGCTTGATGAAGAACCTCAAATCTTCTCTAGTCAAATTCATGCCAGAGGCTGACCGTGAACTATCTGGAATGACTGAGATGCTAGGAGGTCTTATGACTGATACATTCCACAGTGGTGACTTTGGAATCGACTCAAGCGCATCAAGCGAAGAATCTGACAAGATTCTCCAAGAGGCTTCTGCAGTTGCTGAGGCAGCAATCAACGACAAATTGCCTTCAACTCCTGCGGATCAATCAGCTTCCACAACACGCTTCGTCTAGATTATCTTATTGTGTGATAGTCTATATCGGAAGTATATCTTGTACAATACTAGTGATACCACTAGTATTGCAGAGGCAGATAGAAACATAGTGGCATATCCTAGAAATTTTGTCAATTCTCCTGTAACAAGAGAACCTGCAAATACTCCTATGCCTGTTACTGCGCTGTTTACTCCTAGATATTTTCCCTCGAATCCTTGTGGGATGCTTTTGAAAAATATCACAGAGCTAGATGTACTAAAGATTGAAAATGCAATTACCATCATGCAAGCCGATGTTATTGTAACTGGAAAACCCAAAGTCCCTGTCATGAAGAATAATGATACAGCTGGAATCATTACTGCTAAAATTCGTGGTATATGCGCTAGAATAGTTGATCGTTCTTCTCCAAATTTTGATATTATTTTGGGAGCTATGAAAAATACTAGTAGCATGGTTATCATTTGAATTGTATAATTCAGGAAAACATCAGCATTTGAAAAATTCTGATTTTTCAAAAATGGCGTCCAGGCAGTAAAATACATGTTACTTCCAAAATAGAAAAAAAATGAAGCCAGATAGAATATGCCTATTTCATTGCTTATTCTTCCCTTGAATAGTGTAATTATGTGCCTGAAATCATATACTTCTAGAATTTTTGGAAAAACAAAATGATGATGACTAATTGAGTATCGTAGACCATAAAGAGAGTGAGCAATACTGCTTCTTTCAATATGAATACCCTCGTCATCCTTAACAGATATGATGCTCAAAACCATGGATACGCCGCTTGATACAGCGCATATCAAAAAGTATGGTCTGAGATCAAAATAAAAACTTCCAACTGTTCCAATTATCATAGCAACTAACATTCCAAGTGTACTGATAATTGATGTTCTAGCAAATAGCCAACTCCAAAGATTCTTTTGTACCGATTCCATTACAAGAAGCTGGGTAACTGGGCTTTTTGCAACCATAAAAAACCCGAGTACTATTGCTAATCCATAAAGAATGTAGATTGAATTGGTAAAATACATGCCAAGACTACAAAGCAAAACAAAAAAGGATGAGATAACAAGTATCAGTCTTTTAGAATGAAATCTATCAATTATTTTCCCCCATACTAATGAGCCAATAGCTATTGAGCCATTTTGAAGGGCAGATATGATAGCTATTTCTCCTATATCGCCTCCAAGAAAGATTACGTATAATGGAATTACAGTGCTTAATCCCTGAGAAGTAATCTGAGATGGTAACAAGTACCACATCCATCGTTTATTTTGAAGTTGCATCGTTCTAGAATCAGAAATTGGACATTATTGTATAATGCATTTGAAACATTTCCATAGTTTTGTCTATTCTTTGCTATTTGTGGAAAAAATTCTATCATGCAGAAGTGTGGAGACTACACCTTGTGAGTGTAGTACACTCAAAGCATGTTGACCTTTGTCATCATTTTCCTTCGGGGTACCTTGGGATGCTTTATGTGGAAAGATTGTCTTTACACATCACACATTGCTTGCATGATACCTATCTTGGGAGGATTTCCTTTGACAGGGAGTATTAATACGTGAATAAAATATTTAAGGCTTGTGTTAAATTTCATCTTAAATTTTTGAATTTTCTTGATTATTCAAAGTTGTTAGATAATTTTTCAAATATATCTAAAATTTCTCTATAAAGCTTTTATGATACGATGACGTACTCTAGTCATGAAAAAGGATGGGGATGTGTATCAGCTTATTTACGAATCAAATCTAGACAGCAAACTAGAGCAAATTCTAATTGGATTGGTAAAAGACAATCCTTCTCCGAAGATTGAATCAATAATTCAAAAGTTCCTTCTGTATGTTCAACATTCTACAGAAAATTTCTGGACTACCTATTATAGTGCAAAGACATACGAAGAAAAACTAGATTGTTACTACCAATACTCCAAGAATCAGTGTCTTGCAACTGAGGTGTTGGTAAGAGATCTAGGTTCATTGTCTTCTGATGATGAAATAAAAGAAAATCTAGATGCACTAGTAAAAGAGAGTTTCACATTCTAGGTTAGGGAAGACTCGGTCTTTGGTCTAGTCTCTTTGAATTTTGCAATCTTGCTACCTTCTTCATTTACCACTTGATCAATACTGATCAGTCTTTCTCGTAGGCTGGTGATCATTACAGCAACATCATCTGCTTCTTTTTCAACCTCACCCCTTTTCTGTTGTAATGTCCTGATGCCCTGTTTTTCTTCTTCTATGTATTGACCTACTTTGACAAGTTTTTCCTTTAGATTTTTGATATCAACAGATTCATCCTCGATGTTTTTTTCTAGACTAGTTCGCTTGTCTTTAAGATCCTTGATCATTAAACCTACATAGTCTATGGCTTCTTCTAACTTGGTTCTCTTGTCCATCAATGCCTTGATTCCTATATCTTCACCTGATGTGCTCATACGAGTTTGTTGAATAGGTTCCGGTATTTTTACTTGTTCTGAAGGGCGAAAACGGGATTCTTCTATGACTTCAGACGTCTTTACACTTGTTCCTTCTGGTTCATATTGAAAAACCTTGCCTGGTGGTTGGTCAGCGATCTTATCCTCAATTCCTGAAGTCGATCCGAATTCATCCTTTTTCTTTCTGAATTTATCAAACATATCGCTTATTGGGTATTGTTGTTTTTAATATATAAAAAGTTAATAAACAAAAAACCAGTTTTGAGAAGTTTGGTAGCCTATTGAACATTTCTAGTCAAAATGGGCTATAACGGAGATTGAGATATATTTAGAGACCTGAATCTTTGGTTCGAGTTACTTGAAGAATGGCAAAGTAAACCTGCTTCCGATAGTAGAAGATATCATTGGATTAGATCAAATGATGAGATTTGCTGCGATAATAGATCTAAAAGGAAACATATCAGAAGCAATAATGAAGGAAGGAAAGACCTCGCTAAAATCACAAAAGGAAGAAGAACATTTCTGCAAACAAGTAGCAACAAGGAGAAAAATCAGGCAACACTTTGACAAGAGCCTTGGTCCAGTAAATTATGTACACATTGAACGTCAAAAAATCACTCAAATTGTAATCTATCCAAAACGCAAGACTGTCTACGTAACAATGGAGCCTGATATGGACATAAAACGAAAGTTAGAAATTGTAGAATTAATCAAAAAGAAAACTGCAAAACTATAACAAATTAAGGAATAATCTCCCCAATATCTAGTACATTATGTAATCTTTTTTTGCATTCTAACCTGCTCTGATCTCTTCCCCCGCTTCTCAATAACTAGAAAATTGATTGTTTCAAGGCATGAAACTGCCGTTCCGCTATGTGTTCCGCTAGGAAATTTCATGCTGTCCCTGATAACACATCAATACTATAACATCTCATGTCAAAACAACAATACAGGTCCGAAATGGGCATCATAGCCGATATCCTTGGCGTTACCATGGATGGAGGAATCCAGGGAGTGATTGTCTCTGCTATATCCAGAAGAGCAAACCTATCGCATTACGCGGTGCTTGAGAAATGTCAGAAATTGATAGATGCAGGATTGATAGAATCAATAAAATCTGATAGAAACAGGCTTTTTAGGGTCACAGATAAGGGAATCCGGTTCTTCCAGGAATTTCAAAGATTCCAAGGTGTAATGCAGGGCCTTAATCTCAGGTATTAAGAAATGTATCAAGAATATCAAATGATCGAGATACAAAAAGTATCACCAGAAAGAATGCTTTTTGTAAGGATCAATCATATTCTCACAACAATGGTAAGGGCTCCAGTTGTAGCGGCATGCTTTGTTTTGCTTACTCTTTCTTCATTTGTACAATATGCAATAGCTAGTCCAAAAATTCTTGATTTTACAGTTTATGAAGATGGAACAACTCATGTTTTCTATCAAACTGACGTAGACTCTCAATCACAGAATTTCAGTCTGAATGTATATGGTAGCAATATTGAAAATCTTATTGTACAGGATGAAAATGGAACACTGCTTTCAAGTAAGATGAACGCAAATACTATAACAATAGCAACTCTAGGAGCTTCTGCGATAAAGGTAGACTATGATACTCCTGATTTGATATCAAAGAATGGAAGAACATGGACTTTTCATGTAGATTCCTCTACTGATTATTCTATAATGTTACCAAAAAATACAGTAATTGTTGGAATGAGCTCATCTCCTTTAAACATGCAAATAGTTGATGATCAATCACTCATATCATTGCCAAGTGGTTCATCAGATATCGATTATGTTTTTGGTGTACTGGGTACAAGCCAGACTGCTACTTTGGCAATCCAAAAAGCTCAAGATTTTATTAATACTTTGAATTCTACAGGTGTGAAAACTCCAATGGCTTTGGCAAAACTTCAAGAAGCTCAATTTGATTTTAACCAAGGCAAGTATTCTGATGCAGAATCTCTTGCTAATTCAGCAAAGAATCTTGCTCTACAAGAACAACAAACTGACATTTCAAAACCGTCTACTAATTCATCAGATAACTATACATCGGCTAATTCATCTAATAATTTGATAATTTACCTTTTGATTGGAGGTATCATTGCAGCAGGAGCGGCAGCTGGGATCATAATGATGAGAAAGACAAGATCAACGAAGATAACAACATCCAGTGAAATTTCACAAAATAGTAATTATATTCCATCAACAAAGGAGGCAATCTACAAACTCAAACCAGATTTACGACAAGATGACAAGGAAATCATAGCATTCATTTCTGAAAAAGGGGGTCAAGTATACGAAAGTGAATTACGTAAAAAATTCTTGATGCCACGAACAACAATGTGGCGTGCTGTTAAACGATTAGAAAGAGAAGATGTTGTTGAAATAGAAAAAGTTGATCAACAAAATCTCATTAAACTTCGTAAAATGGAGGATCAAAGATGAAAAGTTTGACAATTTTCATCGCAGCACTAGTTGTGACATTAATTTTGAATGGTCCAATCCAATCATATGCAGATCCTCAACTTGATACACTAGTGAGTATTGCTACACAGGCACAAAACAATCTCAATATCAGCATATCTCAAATACCTAATGTTCCTAACGACATTGTTTCTCTGTATGATCAAGGCTCTAATGAAACAAATGCCTTAACCAAGGCAGTAAATGCACAAGACATTGCATCAGCCAAACAACATTTCCTTGCTGCAATGAATTTCTTCAAGATCACAAATGATAAGATAAATTCTCTTAATGAAACAGAAACAAATGACCAACAACATGTAGATGTAATACAATTACAAAGTGAAATCACAAGATTAGAAAAGTTTGATCAAACACTTCAATCTATAGCAATAACTAATCATATCGATTTTAACTTTACACAATCTGATCAATTAATCAAGCAAGCAAAACAGGATCTTGATACTGGCAAAATTAATGAAACATCCCAATTGATTATATCTGTAAACCAGTTTCTAAATAATGCTCATGATTCACTTGCAGAAGTGGCAAAACAACGGGCCTCTGATAAAGCAAAAGATCTCAAGTGAAATTAATAGATTTGACAAATAGGAACTAGTAATACATCTAAAATCATGATTGGCATAGCTTTTGAGTAATAGATATGTTCAAAGATTTACTAGTTCTACATTAAGCAAAAATCCGAAAAACATCTCATAAATCTAAAATACATTGTGAAATATTGATTTAAAAGTGATTTTTCATATTTGTCCAAGTTCATGACTGGGAACAATAGAAAATCACTATTCTCACTCGTGCATAGATTTTACATAAAATTCATATAGATTTTTACCAGACCCAAGAGCGATGGCTTCAAAGCAAATTTCGGTAGGCGTGGGAATTCCAATGATAATAGTTGGCATTATACTTGCTTTCATTTTAGCATCATTACAAGCAGATCTAAAGGATACTGTAGAATTTATAGGAAGTCTTATCGGAATTCTGGGAGTGATAATTTTCATAGCTGGATTCTTCTCAAGACCAGAACCTCAATTACATCCTAAATCTTCATAGCTCCAATAGATAGGAGATGTTGGATGGAAGCCCAGAAAGTGTTATCATCAATCTGACCTGAATACCATTGTTTCACATTTCCCTTTAACCAATTTGGAATCTTTACAATGTCTGATTGACTCATTGATGGTGTCTTGATTATTCCTTGGTTTACTACATATCTGACTGACTGGGAAAAGTCTTTTTTATCTAAAACTCCCTCAGCCCACCAAATAGCTGTATTTTTTATCCAACTAGGTAAAACATTGTTGTTTGTTCCACCATAAAGTGCAAATTTCTGTATGCTGTTTTCTTTTTTATCTACAACATAGATGTTATCTGCTGCATCAATTGCAAGACCAACTGGCTGTTCAAATCCCCCCTGACCATTCTCTTCCATATTCCAACTCCAAAGAAAGTTTCCATGAGAGTCCAATTTTTGGATCCTGTGATTGCCTGTATCTGCCACATAGATATTATCTTTAGAATCAATAGCTATTGCAGATGGATTGTTAAATCTACCATCTGCATCTCCTATAGAACCATACCAATTTAGAAATGTTCCAATTCTAGAATATTTTAATATTTTACTATCTGTTGAAATGGCATACAAATTATCTTTTGAATCAAATGCTAATGCTTTGATGCCTGAGAAACTTGCCCCATCTGCAGATGATGAGTCTATTTTATCCTCATAGGTGCCTTTGGTGTCAAACAGTTGAATGGATCCTAATTCCATATCACCTACAACAAGATCACCACTATGATCTGAATTTATGGCAGTTGGTATTTGGAACATGCCCGGATTATTTCCATATGTACCCCAAGAATAAACAAAACTTCCAGTCTTGTTGAACATGATTATTCTTGAATTTCCACTATCTGCTACATACACATAATTTTCATTTACAAATATGCCTGATGGATTCTTGAATTGTCCATTTGAGGAACCCATATCACCCCATGAAAGGAGCAATCTGTTTTTATCATCGAATTTTTTTATTTTCGAATTTCCAGAATCTACAATGTAGGTATTATTGTCATGATCAATGGCAATGCCAGTTGGAGACGCAAATGTTGTTGAATTAATTGTTGAAACAAGAGTAGGAATGCTGTATTGAACTGCATCTAGAGCACTTCCACTATCAACTGGTGAACCATCTACGTAAAAAGATGAACTTTTTATAATTCCATCATAATTCACATACAATTCCCATAACCCCTTGCTGTCATTTTGAGCAATCTTGTGAGGTATGATAATTTCAGTTGTATTCATTGGCAGTGTTATAGCTGGACTTGTGTTACCGTTTGGACTTGTAACCCATGTACTTATTGAATTTGTAGTAACATTTGATATCTGAATTTCAAAGTTCGCAATTTCGCCTGGTCTATAATTTAGTTTATTTGGAAATATATCTAACTTAATGTTAGGTAGCTCTAGAGAATTTTGAACTATTTTAAAGGAACCCGTCTTTGTTATGCCAGCATAATCAATTTCAAAATTGTAAGTACCAATTATTTTGGGTAAATTCTTGAGTGTCAAAGTATACAGTACAGATTGTGGATAAAATTGGTTGCTAGTGGTATTTCCTAAAGGATCTGTTATTTTTATAGTGCCGCTTGATGCTGTTAATTTGCTAAATATCAAGTCAAGTGCCACATCGTTTCCTACATAATCAGTGGGTGAATAATTTACTGATATCTCCATTAGCTTGTTTATGTCGCCTAAAAGAAATGGTACATATTTGATAGAATTAAAATACTGAATTTTTAAATTATATAATCCTGGAGCATTGTATTTAGCAAATTGTAACATTGGTAAATGATATGTTACACTTGGTTGATCTGCTTTTACTTCAATTTCTGTTACTCCAATTGCCTTATTTCCGTCCTGATCATAAAAATCCAGAAAATAAGAATGTGCAAATTTGGAATATGGACTATAGTAAGATGAAGTAATGTTGATGTTCATTGTGTCCGGTTCATAGTATGTTATCTTGTCTGTTATTACGGTTAAATCAAGAGGCTTGACATTAACGTGGGCTGTCTGATTGCTACCTCCATATCCATAGTTAATTGACCATTGACCAAATTCATTATCATCTGCACTTCGTATAATTTGATGTATTATTTTTCCTGATTTTATCTGCTGTTGGTCTAGTACACCTGATATTGTTGAATTATCAGGTTTGTGGGCAATCCAATTTACCTGACCACCGTTATACCCTTGAATCGTAACATTGACCTTTATCCACTCATTTGCTCCAAATTCTTGTTTTACAGGAATAGCACTTATCGTTAAAGCATTAGCATCTTGATAAACCACAAATGGTAGGACCACAAGTAAAAATAAGAAAATTAATTTTTCCACTGCTAATTATTATATTTACTATTATATTCACTTTGGCAAAAAATCATTCATAAGAAGATCCAATTAAATAATGAACAAGCACAGATCGAATACTTGAACGTAAGACTTTATGAGATATTTACATCTGTTGAAGGAGAGGGAATCTTGTATGGTACAAAGACTCTTTTTGTGAGACTGTCAGGATGTCCTTTCAAGTGTTTTTATTGTGATACCAAGGGTGCGCTTCCAATGAACTCTGGGAAAGAATATTCCATTAGCAAAGCAAAAGAATTAATCAAAAAAAATCTCAAGAAAAATACGTACAAGGTTAATTTTACTGGCGGAGATCCACTTGCTCAGTCAAAGGCTGTTGCAGAATTGGCGAACTTTGTACAAAGCAAAAAAATTCCTACTTATCTAGAATCATCTTGTTATGATTCATCCAAGTTTGCAGAAGTTCTTCCTTATATTGATTTTATAAAAATTGAATTTAAAACTCCAGACTCTGGTTTTGTTGATTCAAAACATTATTCTAAACTTTTAGAAAATGAACTTGAATGCCTAAGGCTTGCCAAAAAATCAAAGAAAACAACCTATGTAAAAGTGGTAATAAGTTCAAAGACTCAATTAGGTCCCTTCAAGAAGCTTCTTAAGCAGATATTTGAAATAATGTCAAAAACAGAACTTGCAGGATTTATAATACAGCCTACGTATGGTATTTCCGAACCTAGTTTGGAACAGCTATTTAGCTTTTACGATTTAGTTTATGCCTACAATGATCAAGTTAGAATAGTACCACAGCTTCACAAGTTCATAGGTGCACCTTGATGAATAAAGAAAGAGTCAAAAAATTAATTCGAGAAATAATCGCAGAGATAGGCGAAGATCCAACAAGGGAAGGTCTAGTTGATACTCCAAGTAGAATAGCGGATATGTACGAAGAGATCTTCAAGGGATATGAAGGAGAATCAGAACTATCAGTAAAGTTTTCTGAGGATTCTGATATCGTAATTGCAAAAGATATCCAATTTTATTCCATGTGTGAGCATCATATGTTACCATTCTACGGAAAAGTAAGTGTAGCATATGCACCAGATGGTAAAGTATTTGGAATATCAAAGTTGGTTAGACTTGTAGAAAAATATTCTGCTCGATTACAAATACAGGAGCGAATTACAAAAAATATAGCTGATGAACTATACTCAGAAGGAGTCAAGGGCGTAGTTGTAATTGCAGAAGGTGAACATCTCTGTATGAAAATGCGAGGAGTACGAAATGACGCTATAGTAACAACAATAGCATCAAGAGGAATTTACGATAAAAAAGAATTAAGATCAGACGTTCTAAATCTGATATATAATGGAAAATCTAAACCAAGCATTAGTTAATCTAAAAAATTAAATAATAACAGATAATGCAGAACTACTGTGGGCACACACAATAACATACACGTTCCAAAAGAATCATGGCCATCTTTTATGTGGTATGCCATAGAATTCTTTGTTGTATTGGGTGCTGGATTGGGAATCTCTCTTAATTCAATGGGTTTCTTTACCAAAATGGGTTTTGATTCTTCAATGACAGTGTGGGCGTTTTGGGGAATTATTGGTGTAGTGTTTCTAGCCTATTATCTAATTGTAAGACCATTAATACTAAGAAGACCGATTTTATCAAAAATCTAGATATCTAGTTTTGTCTAAAATTTTAGATTTAACAAAAGCCAATTTTCTGTTATTGCATGATTCACATTTCCCACAATGAATCTTGTCATTTCTATAACAACTCCAACTTTTGAAAATCTGTTTACCTAACTCTTTGTATCCCTTCTCTAGAAGATCACTCTTTGAAAGGTTGTCCATAAATGGACTCCAAATTTTTATCTTCTTTCTAAGACCTAGATTTATTCCATCAACTTCTCCTTCATTCAAAGCCCTTGCAAGCAATTTTGTAAACGTTGGTCTGCAGTCTGGATATCTAGTGTCTCCAATATGAGCACCATAGGCAACAACTTCAGCTTTTTTGGAAAATGCCCATGCTGAAGCTATGCTAAGAAAAATGGCATTTCTTATTGGAGCAACTATGGAATAATCAAATTTTGAAGGAATTGTCATTTTAGAATTAGTTAGAGCATTTGTATTTTCATATAGATCTTTCATGAATTCAATATCTACTACCTTATGTTCTCTAAATTTTAACAATTTTGAAAACTGTCGTGCAATTTTTACTTCTCTACTTGCTTTTTGGCCATAAGAAAAAGTTATTCCATACAGATCATATTGTTTTTGTAGATAGGCTGCAGTACACACTGAATCCAAACCCCCGCTAAATACTATAACAGCTTTCAATTTGAAAACAATTCAATCATACCAAATAAAATGCTTGACTAGGCAATAGAGAGCAATACTGCTCCAGATAAAATCATGACAGATCCAGTAATGACTCTGAGTATATTGCGTCTGTTAGATATTTCCTTAAAATACAAAACTCCCCAAGATACAGCAAAAAGCGTAGCTGTCTGGGAAATAGGATATGCTACTGTAATTCCTATTGATGCTATAGCCATCAGCACAAACAAACTGCCTGTATTGAATAAACTTCCTGAAATTATTCCGGCAGTGATCTCTTTTTTGCTCCATTTTCGTGATAACAACAATAACGGTATTCCTATTGCAAAAATTGCCAAGCTAGATGAAAAGAATCCAGATTGCAGTGTATGTGTTGCCTGCATTGGTATGACATAAGATCCTCCAATAATGCCTGATGCTGCAGCAATCAAGTATCCTTTTCGCTGAATAGTTGAGGTCTTTGTAGCGCTTGCAATAATTGGTAAACCAGCTAACAATAATCCGATTGCTCCAATTGCTAGTATCATATAGCTAAATTTTTCTCCAAAGAACAAAATTCCCCATAGGAATGAAACTAGAATACTAAAACCTGCAAGAAACGGAGAGGTTCTTGAAAGTCCTATGATCTTAACTGAATAAAGCGCCAGAATGTTTCCTACAGCCCAAATTACTCCGCTGAGAAGACCACTAGGTAAAATTCCAAATCCCCAGAAAAAACCAATTGGTATTGCAAAAAGAAGAACTCCAATTCCTGTAGACCCCTGAAGTTGCCAAATATTTGCAACCTTAACCTTTTTGACTGGAACAAAAAAAGTACCCCAACAAACAGCAGAGCCAATAGATGATGCCAATCCAAATGGATTCAAAGATGATTTGACTGTGAGAATGGTATTATAACTCGGTTTCTATCTGAAACATATCTCTAAAGTTTAATTTCTGCTAAAATATTTTTCATATATGACATATCTGCAAGTTGAACGCGAAGATGAAGTTGTTCAAATCACAATCAACAGGCAAGACAAACTAAATGCAATGAATTTGGATGTCATGAATGAATTTATCTCTCTTCTTGATAACTTGGAAAAAGATTCTTCAAAAGTCATTATTATCACTGGTGATGGCCCAAAAGCTTTCTCAGCTGGTGCAGATATTGAATATATGAGTAACATTGGACCTGCAGAGGCTGAAAAATATGCACTTTGTGGGCATGAAGTTTTGAACAGGATTGAAAAATTAGAAAAACCAGTCATTGCAGCAGTAAATGGATATGCTCTGGGGGGAGGATGTGAACTTGCACTCTCATGTGATATCAGATTTGCATCACCTAATGCACAACTTGGTCAACCAGAAGTTACATTAGGAATTTGTCCAGGCTGGGGAGGTACACAAAGACTATTGCGAATTATTGGTCCTGCCAGAGCCAAGGACCTCATATTTTCTGGTAGAAAAATTACTGCAGACGAAGCATTTTCAATGGGTTTGATAAATAAAATATTTCCTTCTGAAAGTTTGATTCCTGAAACTAGGGCATATGCAAAAGCTATATCTAAAAACAGTAATTTTGCAATAGGAATTTCTAAAATGCTTGTAAACAGAGGCACTGATACAAATCTTGATACTGGATTAAAACTTGAGATCTATTCATGGGCAGTATGTTTTTCAACCAAGGATAGAGAAGAAAGAATGCGTAAATTTATTGAAAAGAAATAGCTATGACACAAAAGCGCCTTTGCTTGGCCTGCAAATTACCGTGGTACATTTTGTATCTGCTGACGCAAACCCTTTCTCCATTGATTTACAGATCTTCTTATGATCTGCAAATTTTGATGTAAATGAAATTACTGATGGACCAGCACCGCTTATTGTTACACCTAACGCGCCAGCTTTTAGTGCATTTGTTTTAACTCTGTCAAAACCTGGAATCAAATGTTTTCTAGCAGGCTCTACAATTATGTCCTTGATTGAATGACCTATCAATTCCACATCTTTGTTGATAAATCCTGTAGTTATTGCAGAAGCATTGGCAAGATTTTTTACATAATCTGATAATTTTACTTGTTGAGGAAGAACTCCTCTGGATACTTCTGTCTTTTTTTTGGGAACATTGATTTTTGGTATTGCTACACATAACACCAAATCCTTTGGTGGATCAATTGTTATCACATCAAGCGGATCTGTTCTTACTATTACAAATCCACCTAGAACTGATGCACTCACATTATCATAATGAATAGATCCAGCACTAGCTTTTTCTCCAATTCCTGCAAATTTTACAAGGGTATTTTGATCAAGTTTGAGATCAAATAATGCATCAAAGGCAACTGCTGCGGCTGCAGCAGATGCTGCACTACTACCCATTCCAAACCCTGCCGGAACTCCTTTTTTGATTTTAACTAAAAGCCCATCTTTTATCTTGAATTCTTTTGACATTTCCTTGATCACTAGTCCTGCCGAGTTTTTTTCTGGCTCAAGAGGAACAGAATCTAAACTCTCAATAGTTATTCCCTTTCCTTGTTTTGTTATCTGCACCTCATCATAATATGCATCAAGAGCTAATCCAAACACATCAAAACCAGGACCCAAATTAGCTGTAGAGCTTGGAGCCCTTGCAGTTACGCTTTTCATTAATCCTCCACCTCTTCACCCAAATTTAATACGCGACTTAGTGCAGCTTGGAGGTTCACCATTCCATCTCCTGTAGCATTAGAAATTGGAATTGTTCCTTGAGCAAATCCTCCCAAATTCAAGCTTCTGAGAATATTAATTGCAAGAGTATAATTTTCACCATCAGAATCTTTTGCAAGTGCATCTTCTAGACTTGCCATATTTGTTGACCATTTTAGTATGTCTTTAATCTTATCTTCAATAAGATCTATTTTTGTTAGAACATTTATCTGTGATAAACCAAGTCGTAATTTTACTGAAGTAGCAAGTAATGCAATTGAAACAAAATTACTTGGAGATGTCATAAGCGATCCATCGTGAAGAAATATTGATGCTTTTTCTTCTGCATTCAGGTTTTTTATCAGAAATGGTCCACTGGCTCTATAAGCAAACAGCTCAATTTGACCAGGTGTATCTATTATGAGATAATCTGGATTTACATTATCTACTTCATTTTGCAGATCATCTATTTTTGACGCGATAAGATCATTTGCCATGATCATGGCTCCATTTGGGCCAAGATCATATTGTTTCATGATCTGTACAATGTCGATATAATCTCTAACATCAATGTCACATGTGTATGGTAAATTCTCAACACCTGGATCTAGATTTAACATTCCAACAAAAGCGCCATTTCTAGAATAATAATCAAGAATTTTAGAAGCTAACAAAGATTTTCCCGCACCTGCAGTTCCTACTATGAAAATTGCCTTCATTTTTCTGATAATTTATTTTATGTTGAGCTTATATTTCCATCCATGAGTAGGGCAGGCAATGAATTGGAAGCTTCTTGCCATTCCTGTTAGTATAATCCCATTCTTAATCATTGCAACTACATTTAATGTAAGTTTTGAAAATCTCCTTGCAATTGGCTTTCTACCTTTCCTAGGTGCCTCAATTGCTATGGCAGGTAAACTATTCACTCAAGGGCTAAAATTCAATTATCTTGTAAAGAAATTCTTGGGTCCTGTGGACGTAAACTGGAGAACAATTTCTGTAAGAGTAGGTAGTGAATTTGTAACATCTACTACTCCCTCTTTTGTAGGCGGTGAATTGGTTCGAATAATGTGGTTGGGCAAAAAAGGCATTCCAATTGGAAAGGCATCTTGGGTAACAATAATAGAAATTGTAACTGAAGTATTGGTTTCAGGGGCATTTGCAATTATTGCTGCAGCATTTTCATTTGCATATGGCGCTTATGCTATTGGTATAACAATACTTGCAATTAGTATACCTATAACAGGACTTTGGTCTACTCTATTCTTTTTGTCGTCAAAAAGAACATTTCAGATACCTGGCTGGGCTTCTAGACTTGCTACAAAAATAGGAAAAGAGCGTTCAGTAAAGTATGTTGACAAAACCAATCTGTGGATGAAAGAGATTTGTGATATGAGTAGGGAGACTCTACACACAAAAGAGATCAAAAAAGCATTCATAGTTTCAATAATAATTTCTGTATTTACATGGTCACTCTATGGTCTTTCTTTTATGATAATTGCAAATGGTGCAGGATACATGATAGACTTTTTCCATTCTTTAATGGCTACTATGGCATCTATTGCAGTAGGTAACTTGCCAATCACTATTGGTGGTTCTGGTCTGACTGAATTTTCAATCTGGGCATATTTGGGACACTTGAATAGCTTGACATTTGAGGCTGCTAAGAACAGTCTTCAATGGAATATTGTGATTGGGTGGAGAATAGCTACCTATCATGTTGGTCTTGTAATAAGCTGGCTCTTTCTTATGAAAGTGGTTTACCCAAGCATAAAGAAAGCAAAAACTGTATAGAAAGCACTTTATTTTCAAGCTTTTAATTTTTAATTATTGGATTATTCTGGCAAAGTAGTTGTTATTACAGGCGCATCAAGTGGAATAGGAGAACAGTCAGCTGAGAAATTTGCAAAACTACATGCTAATGTGATACTTGTATCCAGAAATGAAAAACGATTACAGGAAATTGCTACCAGATTATCAAAATACCAAATTGAGGCTTTTGCTTATGCATGTGATATTTCTAACAAAGATCAAGTCGATAAAATGGGAAAAACTATAATTGAAAAATTTGGTAAAATCGATGTACTAGTAAATAATGCTGGTTTTGGGATATACAATACTGTAGAAAAAACAAAAATCGATGAAATGGAATCACAAATGGCCACAAATTTTCTTGGAATGATGTATTGCACAAAAACATTTTTACAAAAAATGCTAGAACAGAGATCTGGGCATATTGTTAATGTTGCATCTGTCGCAGGAAGTATTGGAATTCCAGGAATGGCGTCATACTGCGCATCAAAATTTGCTATGTTAGGATTTTCTGAATCATTATTTCATGAACTAAAAGGAACTGGAGTAGGAATAACTGTAGTCAGTCCAATAATGGTGAGAACTAATTTCTTTGATCACGAATCTTTTGGCAAGATGCCTAGATATTCAACCACGTCACTTGATTCTAAGACAGTAGCAAATGCTGTAGTAAAAGCTGCGGCATCACCCAGACTTGAGATTGTTGTTCCCCAGGTAGTGCGATTAGCAATATGGCTAAAGCAAACTTTTCCATATCTGATAAATCCCATAGTGGGCGGAATTTTCAGAAAATCAATGAAAGCTAAATTAGATTGAAAAAGAATAATCTATTCTTCTTCGGATTCTTCTTCTCCTGAAGAATCCGAGTCTACATCCATTAGTTCAAGTTTTGTTAATTCAAACTGATAAATTGCATCCATGTCAATTTCCATTTCTTTTTTCAGAAACTCGATAACTTTTTTGCTTAACGGCGCCTTTGATGAATTTATTGTAAATTCATAGACAACTCCCTTCATAAGATCTGCAGGTTTGGTCTTCTTTGGCAAATTCATTCCTTCTACTATCTTTCTTCCATCTTCTATGGCCTCATAAAGTTGAGAATCAATCTTCATATCTTTTTCATAAATCTCAAGTATGTATCCAGTTCTTGTAAAAGACTCTGGCTTGCCAAATTTGGCATCCTTTATCTCATCTTGTACCCATTTTGGAATTTCTTTTTCTTTTCCCATTATGACTCACTGTAATTAGCCCTGTTTGTCTTTCTTACTTGTTGTCCACCAATCACGATATTCATCATGCTTGTCTTCACGTGTTTTCTCTCGCTTGTTCAATCTATATCTGATATCACTTACTTGTTCCCTAGTAGCAAACAAACCACATTTTTTGCAAATGAAGTGTTTAGTGTTGGCATCAAATTTCATTTCTACCACCACTTCTTTGGCTGCACATTCGGGACATTCAGTCAACGACGGCGATCATCAAAGTTATCCATAAAAGCTTTTGGTCAGTTTCTGGTACGCGGTCTATGTCTTCATCCCTAAAAGGTCAGTTCGCCCATCTAAAATGCCGCGTACCAGAACTATGTATTAAAAATTAAAAAATTATAATTCTTTCTAGTTTTCTAACATCTCGGAGATTATTTTTACTGTATTCTTTGTACCGCCTGTACTATAATTTCTTGAAAATTCCAAAAGATTTTCTTGGTACTTGTTGTAATCATTGTGTATTAGAGAAACTGCTTTGACAGTCTGTTTAACGGTTGTAGCCAGAATTCCCAGATTCCTATCTTGTGCCCACTTTATTTGATTAGTGTGCTCGTCATAGACTGGTATTCCTATGATTGGTTTTGCTTTTCCTCCTAATATCTCTCCCATTGCTGTATGTGAGCCATTTATCACTGCATATTTACACAAATTAAGAACAGTGTCTTTTTCCTGTTCTGACAAAAATCCTATGTCTATCTGAATCCAATCTATCTTTTTTTCTAATGCTTCTAAAATAGAATATGTTTTTCCGTCCTTTCCCCAAACTTTATCCAGAGATGGATCGGCACTTGCATGTGAAATTATTCTTCTCTCTTCTCTCATCTCCAAACTGGAAAAAGCTTTTTTGTAATTTTCTAGAGTTATTTTCTTTGTAGACTTGTTTCCTGTTATCATCCAATATCCAAAACTATCTACATTTTCAATTATCTTCTCTAAATTAGATTTCGGCTTGGAATGTATCATGATGCCATTTGAAAAATGACCTGCATACACGACTTTTTCCTTTAATCTTTCAGGAAAATTGAGATTATACTCGCATATGGTATAAGGTGGAGGAGAATCTGCAACTACTATCTTTGTTGCTTTTTCAATATTTTTTGATACATATAGTACTCCGGGATAAAGATAAAATCTAGAGGTCCAGAGCTTTGGCCTAAACTGGTTTGTAATAAAAACACACTTGATGTTTCTTCGTTGAGCAATTGCGTTTGATCCTACATCACCATCATTTACGACAAGGTCAAATTTTTGACTATTGTAAAGTCTTGCTTCCTTTTTCAAATAGTTGGTTACAACTGAAAGTAAAGGGGGTCTTCCAGATATTGGTAAAAGGAAATTAAGTGAAGATAAAACAATGCTGGGACCCTTTTTACCATCTATTGGTGTTGGCATCTCAATATTGTGGATTGCATCTTTTTTCTGGGGAAATTTTTGTAATAGTTTTTGATAAATCTCACCACTACTTGTGTAATGCATCTCAATGTCATCTTTCAGCATGTCTTGAATTGTATTATCAAGATGCATCATTCTTGTAAAATGACCATTTCCCCAAGGATAGATGAATCCTCCAATCTTCTTCATAACAGCAAGTAAATTTGACCCGTTTAAATTCTCAATGATTTGATTTTAATGAGTCAATTATATCATGTATATTTTTTGGACCCGCAATAACTTGAATGCATTTGAGAGTTTTTAGTGTACTAGTTGCATGTCTTGATATCTCAGACATGGAAATTTTCTCGTAGTTGGGATGTTTCTTGCAAAGATTTTCCAAATTTGTAATATATTTTTCTAATCCAATCTCCTTTGCATTTTCAAAAATTCCAGAATCTATGCCAGAAAGAGAAAACCATGGAATCATCTTGTTCTGAAATACCAAGTTTGCATTGTATTCACAAAATGATGCTGGAAAGATCATTGGAGATATACCCAAAGAGATTCTCCCAATCTTTTCCTTTGATGCTATTGCTATCATCACTTGGGTTATTGTGGCAATTGCAGTTGGTGTTACTGTAGATCCACTCATCTTACAGATGTGAAGAGTAACATTTTCTTCAATAATTCTTGGTAGTATTTTGTTTATGATCTTCGCTAATTTGAGCAAATCTGATTCATTATGATAACAAATCAATATCTTTACCTCAAAACCCATCTTTATGGTTTGAAGACATGCTATCGCAGAAAGCTCATCATGGATACAACATAGGATTTTTTCTTTTTGTGAGTTATATGGAATGCCGCTTAATCCCTTGTCCACAAAAATACAAACATAGGCATGCGCATCTGTGATGTAAACATATACGAGTCTATCATGGTTTGATTCTGAACCAGGTTTTACCTCAAGATGCATACTCTTCTCCACCAGCATCCCGGTTGCCGCAATTTCCAAATCTTTTGCTAGGAATTTTTTTGTCTTTCCTTCAACTTTGATATAAAATTTTTCGCCTTTTAAGAGCAAACTCAAAGCAGTATTTGTAATGGCTGACAAGACAGAATCAAAGTTATTGTCTACCTCTTTTGCAATTGCAATTCTATCTATTCCAAATAAGAGATTTACTGCAGATGAAGCTAGAACTGGATCAACTGCTTCTACAATGACAAGTGATTCATTTTTTCTTACACCATCATGACGTTGATTTTTCATCTTGAGAATTTTTGAGACATTTGTTGCAAGATTGTTTATTTTATTCAAGGTATAGATAGATGGAAAAATGACAAGCACAGTTTTTTCTAACATTATGTTTTCATCGTTTATGTTATTTATAACTCTAGAATGAATGTTTTACCTAAATAATTATATGACGAATAATAGCAAATTTTATCATGCCCAAGTTTACTGCTGCACAAATCCAGCAGTTAAATGAAAGTCTGCAAACTCCTCAAGAAGTTTTGAAATGGTCATTAGATAATCTTCACCCTAGACTAGCCTTGGCATCAAGCTTTGGTGCAGAGGATGTAGTTGTAATTGATATGATGATGAAAATAAACCCAAAATCAAGAATTTTTACTCTTGACACTGGAAGGCTTAATCAAGAAACATATGATGTAATGGACGAAATTCGCAAGAAATACAATGTGAATATAGAAGTAATGTTTCCAGACCAGAACGAGGTCGAACAAATGGTTCGTGTAAATGGATTAAATCTATTTTATGATAGCGTAGGCAACAGAAAACTTTGCTGTGGTATCAGAAAAGTTCATCCACTAAATAGAATTCTTTCAACATTAGATGGATGGATTACAGGATTGAGGGCAGATCAAACTGAGGTACGATCAAATGCAAATAAACTTGAACTAGATGAACAACATAATTCCATCCTCAAGATAAATCCTATAATAGAATGGACTTGGGAGCAAACTTGGGATTATATCAAGAAAAACAATATTCCATATAACAAATTACATGACAAAGGATTTCCTAGTATTGGATGTGAACCATGTACGCGTGCAATCAAATCTGGCGAACCATTACGAGCTGGACGTTGGTGGTGGGAATCTGATTCCCAGAAAGAATGTGGGTTGCATGCAGACCATAACAAGTGATATACATGACAAATATTGGTGTAGCAAAACCACATGGTGGAAAACTAGTAAACAGGATTACAAAAGAAGATCCAAGCCAGTTGTTTTCAATTGCTGTTAATGCTGATCTTGCAAATGATATAGAAAATATTGCTGATGGAATCTTTAGTCCACTTGAAGGATTTTTAACGCAAGAAGATTTTGAGAAAGTAGTTTCTCACGGTAGACTTGCAAACGATTTACCATGGACAATTCCAATCATACTTGATGTAGACAAGGATACTGCCACAAAAATGAAAGATGCAAAAGATGTTGCTCTAAATGTGAATGGTAAAAATTTTGCCATCTTGCATGTGGAAGATGTTTATGATTTTGATAAAAGTATAGTTTCAAACAAAATCTATGGCACATCTGATCCAAAACATCCTGGTGTGGCAAAAACCATGAATATGAAAGAATTTCTTGTCGGTGGAAAAATTGATTATGTAAAAAGAGCAGATGAGACTCAAATTAGAAGATACAGAAAGACTCCAATTGAAACAAGAGAGTTTTTTCAAAAGGCTGGATGGAAAACAATTGTAGCATTTCAAACAAGAAATGTTCCACACGTAGCACATGAAATGCTTCAAAAAGCATCCCTTAACACTCATGATGGATTATTTGTTAATCCTCTTGTAGGAAAGAAAAAATCTGGAGATTACAAAGATGAAGCAATTGTTACTGCTTATGAAACTCTCATATCGTATTATTATCCTCTAAACAGGTGCTATCTTGGTACATTGCATACGGAAATGAGGTATGCGGGACCAAAGGAGGCAATACACCATTCCATAATGCGAAAAAACTTTGGCTGTACTAATATCATAATAGGGCGGGATCATGCAGGTGTAGGTACATATTATGATCCATTTGCTTCGCAAAAAATATTTGATTTGTATCCTGACATTGGCATAGAACCAATTTTCTTTCCAGCATTTTTCTATTGTAGGAAATGTTTGTCATTTGCAAGTGAAAGAAATTGTCCACATGGTACAGAATATCAAGAAAGCCTGAGTGGAACTAAACTTAGAGCAATGATTCTTGATAAACAGAGTCCATCTGAGTATATGATGAGGCCAGAGGTATTCCAAGTACTAACGAAATTAGATAATCCTTTTGTTGATTAGATTTTTATTGAAATGATATAATTGCAGATTATGCGTGTCTTGCTCGTTGTACTTTTGTTAACAGGTTCCATTTTGCCTGTTTACGCCCAAGAAGCAACAATGAACAAATCTGAGCGTTATGATTCTGTTGATGTTCCATATAGTGCGTTTAATGTATATGCCAAAAATGCCACACTTTTCAAACTTGATCACGAGCATGTGACCAATTGGGAAATTGAAATGCAAAACAAACTCCAGTATACAGATCAGGAAGGTAACGTAGTGGTAAGATTGTATGAAGATATTCACACACCCAAGTTTATAGAAATTGGAATGGGAGGTCAACCCGACTATCGATTCTGGGTGGCAGTAAATACTCCTGAAGATGGATACTTTATGATTCATGATGAAAAACAGCTTGGTTGGGGTCCTAGCATGCTTATCACTGCAACTCACTCAAGTAGTGGTGGTCTTACTGTCAGTGTTGGACAAAAAGAGGCAGTTTCTAACTTGGATATCGCTGGTTTTACAATGAGAGAATTTACTGTTTCTGGAATGAACTCTGCTTCTGATCCTCCTCCAGTAACTTCTGGAACATTGACCTTTAGTATTGTCTCTGGAGATCCAACTCAAAATATAATATTCTATATGCCATTTATGGTACTTGCAGTAACAGTGGTATTGATTGTTGTACTGCTAAAAACTAAGAATAGAAGTTCAGAAGAAGCAAAAAAGATCTCTGAGAATAAATCATCCTAGTTTTTGTTCTTGTAATAGTTACAGTCTTTCTTTATCTTACAGACAGAACACATTGGTGAAATTGGCTTGCAAATATTTTGGCCATACATGACAAAGGTATCATTTATCCTAATCCAATGTTTCCGTGGAATTTTTTCCATCAATTCAACTTCTGTTTCTTCTGGAATTTTTGTTTGCACTAGTCCAAGCCTGTTGGAAATTCTATGTACATGTATATCAACAGGTATTGCTGGCTCATCAAAAGCATAAACTAGAACACAATTTGCAGTCTTTCTTCCTACGCCTGGTAGACTTAACAAGTCTGCCATAGTTTTAGGAACCTTGCCTAAATATTTAGAATCTATGATTGATGCAACCTCGATTATTCTTTTTGCTTTTACATGATAGAAACCAGTTCGTTTGATTATTTTTTCAACATCTGATAACTTGGCACTTGCAAGTGCATGAGCAGTCTTGTACTTTGAGAATAGTACTTTAACTACAGCTGCAGTGCTCTCATCTCTAGTTCTAGCAGAAAGTATTGTTCCTATCAAAATATTCAGAGGACTTCCATTTTCTGCCTCACGTAATTCTCTGAGTGCTGTCATACGAGGCGGCTTGACAGAATTCATTGTTGAGATCATACCATCTAAAATTCTTACAATCTTTTCCAATTGATCTTGTTTTGACCACACAAGTATTATATCTGTTATAACAAAGTCATGTATTGGAATTAACAAAAGAAGAAGAGGATGCACTTGACGGAAAACAAGGAGATACTCTTGCTCTTGCATATAGAACTCTTGTAGCAATTGGCGAAGCATCAAATGCCAATAGACTAATTCCAATCGAATGGGCACATTTGTCTGGAGTAAATTACAATACTATAGGTGATGCAGGAAAAGAATTCCTTTCATCTCTAAGTAAGGATGCCAAATTCAAAGTAAAAACAACAGTAAATCCAATGGGGTTTGATTTTGATTCAGTTTCACGATACAAACTAGATGACAAATTCATTGAAAATCAACGCAGTATCAAAGACTCGTATGAAAAAATGGGAGCAATTCCATCGTACTCTTGCATTCCGTATGAAATTTTTGATATTCCAAAACGAGGAACTCATGTTTCTTTTGCAGAAAGTAATGCTGCAATTTATGCAAACTCTTTTTCTGGATTAAAGACAAACAAAGAGGGTGCATTTAGTGCTCTTGCAAGTGCACTTACTGGTAAAAGCCCGTGCTCTGATTTGCGAGACGATGATGTCAGAGAGCCAAATCTTACAATTCGTATGAAGGTAGAGCCGCGTGATGAATTGACTTATGGAATGCTTGGATATTTTGCAGGCAAAGTTGCAGGCAGTTCTGTTGCTATATCTGGTATAAGCAATCTTGACAGGCGTAGCTGCAAGTCTTTGTGTGCAGGTATGGGTACATCTGGGGCATGTGGTATGTTCACATTTGGGGAAGAAGAGGGGGAGAAAATTGATTTTGATAAAAATGAAATGCAAAAAATTCATGATGAGCTCAATACTTCTGAGAAAGGAGATTTGATTACACTTGGTAGTCCTCAACTTGGAATTGAAGAGATTGGCAACTTGACTTTAATGCTCAAAGGAAGATCATTTCAAAAACGTTGCATGATCTTCTGTCCAAGTGCAATTAAAGGACAAATAAGAGACTTGGGTTATGCAAATGAAATAGAAAGAGCTGGAGGGGAACTCTTGTTTGATTGCTGTACTTGTTTGTCTCCGTTGGTTGACAACAAAGAGGTAGATTCTGTTATTACAAATAGCGTAAAAGGTGCATATTATTTGAAAACTTCTAACAAAGTCGATGTCAATCTAAAAAGCCTCAAAAGAATTGTAGAAGAGGAAACAAAATGAATGTCAAAGTAATTGTGCGAGGAAAAACGCAAGGCTCATTACTTGTGGCTAAAAATCCCATAAACTTTCTTGGAGGAATTGATAAAAAAACAGGTCTAGTTCATGACAAAAAACATGATCTTTTCGGAAAATCAATTGGCAACAAAATTCTTGTATTTCCTTTTGGTGTAGGAAGTAGTGTTGGTGCATATACGATATATTCTCTGAAATATAATCACTGTGCACCGCTTGCTATGATCTGTCTAAAGGCTGATTTGACAACAGCATCTGGATGCGCAATATCGAATATTCCATTGGTTGTTGCAGACAAACATGATTATGATTTGCTGCAAGAAAATAATCAAGTTACACTTGACGCAATTGAAGGTACAATTCTATAATTCTAGTCTTTTGACTTGTCCGTTTGGTTCTGTTTCTTTGAAAACAATTCCTTCAAATTTTAAAATCTTGACGCTTTTTTGTTTCCAATAGTTGGAAGGAGCTCCAGCCTTTTCACAAGCGTGACCTAGAAACTCTTCTGAATTCCATCCATATTCAATAGGAACCTGAGGTAGGAGAAGACCTGACCCAAATTCCCATCTCATAATCAATCCATCTCTTCCCACCTTTACCATTTTGGGATATTCAGATGTATCCTTGACTTTGATCTCAACAGGTGGAGTAAGTATGGTAACTTCAAATGTAATCTCGTTTAATTCTTCAAGTCTTACTGGAGAAAAACGAGGATCCTCTGTGGATGATGCAATTGCTGCATCTATGAGAGATTGATGTAATATTCCATCAGGCATGGGAAATCCTATACATCCTCTAAGATTTTCTTTTTTGTCTAGTGTAACAAATACTCCTGATTTGTATGAAAACTTGGATTTGATCTCTTTTGATAGTTCTACTTTTTTTCCTTCTTTGAGATATTCTGTAACAACTAGCCGTGCAGTCTTTACTAATATTTGACCATCTTCATCTGATATGTTCAATTCATTCTATTGTTTAATTTCATTACAAATTCTTGAAGTTTTGCAAAATGAGTTCCCTCCCAGTAAATCTTTTTACAAGAATCGCACATCCAAAACTTTTTTTCTCGTTCTAGGATTCCTTCTGGAATTTTTCCTATGATTCTATATTTTTCAACTGCTTGTAGGTTTCCATTGCATAGGATACATCTGGAATTGTTAGTATCTATCACAAATGTGCCAAGATGAGTTTTTGCATTTATCTGCATAATTTGTTCTAATTCATCGCTTCCTCTGATGAGAACAAATCCAATTTCTTGTTTTTCTGCTTTTTTAGTAAGTTGCTCATCTTTTGTTATAATCGTGCGCTTTTCATTTTTTGCTATCAAAATTAATTTATCATCCTCAATTGAGGAGAAATATTTTGAATCATACCCAAGAACTCGCAATTTTTTTGCCAAATTGCCTAACATTGAATCTACAATAAAATTTGGTTTGTGTGCACTCAATAGTATGCTTCTCCATGACCTGCTTCTACTATGTGACTCTCTCCTGTAGGAAGTACTCTTGTAAAGTCATCAAGTGAGATTGCTTTTACTATTTCTTCCTTATCTTTGAATTTCATGAATTCTAGTTTCACTTTTTTTGCAAACTCTGCCATGTCAACTCCGGATGGCTCTATTATGATGTAATAGATACAATTTTTCTTGATTGCTTGCGGTGTTCCACACATCAAGAGATAACTTTCATCTTTCTCATACAGGCCAATTGCCAGCTGTAATGTAGTTACTTGTACAAAATTCCTAGACCCTTCTACGATAAATGATCCTTTTGCAATGAACTGTCCGCTTGGTGCAGCAGTCTTGATTTGCTCTGGTTTAACCCAATATGCATTCAATCCGTATATGCCTGCTTTCCATGCTCTGCTAAAACACACGGTAGCTTGTGAAACTTCTTTTACGCTGGCAAGATCGCTCTCTGTGCTTTCTCTTAAAAGAAAAAATGGCGATCCTACAATCTCTGCATGAAATACCATGTCATTTTTGTTAAGATGCTTTCTTATTACTGCCGAATTTGAAGAAGAATCTCGTCCTCCTATTGCCAGACGACCATCTGACGTGATAAACCATCTATATCTTTCAAACCATTCTTTCTTTTTCTGAACTGCAAATACAATAGAATCTTGAGCAATGCTTGCTTGTTTTTTTACAAGTTCCAGACTTTTTTCAGTTTTTTTCTTTTCTACATTGATTGTATCAGTTGCTCTCATTTGTTTCTTTGATTCGTTAAACAATGATGAAGCAATTGCCTGAATTGATGATTGTGGATCAACTTTTATTTTCTCTCCTATGATATTTATCAAAAAAATACCACTCTCTCTTGCTGTGTGTGCATTGTATTTTTCCAATAATGGATGAATGGATGGATCTTCAATAGATGTTATACCGGTGTATGACATCTCAAGAATGGCTTTTGCTACACTAGAGATTGCATTTGATCTTTCTTTTACTAGTAAAATTGCTTTGTTTTGTTCTTCAAGTTTGTGTTCAAGCTCTGTAATTTTCTGGTTTGCTGTAACAGATTGTGATGATTTACCATGTTCAAGAAGGTTTTCCGAAAAAAGTGAATCAAGTCCCTCCATGAAACTAGATACTTTAACTGCATTGTGCCTCTGACTCATGTCACCAAGGGGTACAGGAATTACATCTGAATTTTTTACATCACGTATAATGTATGCGTCATGGTTTCCTGCAATTATTTTATCAATCAAACTTTTTGTTGCCTGGAAAATATCATCAATTTCTTTGTCTGATAATGTATTTCCTAATTTGTCTGGGTTTATGTTGCTTGCTCGAACTATCTCTTCTGCATATTTCCCTGGCAGTCCTAATGTTCTTCCCACCCATCTTACAACTGGCGTGGCACTTGTTTTGATCTCTTCAATATTTTCTCTTGTAACCTCTAAAACATTTAATCCAGAAGATGGAGGTGGTACATAATCCAGTCCTACTGCAAGCTTTCTATGTCTAACATCAATTGAATGCAACAGGGATAGGATCTTCATTTCTTTATTGCATAGTATGATGTTGCCGTCTCCGAAAAATTCTCCAACTAGGATAAATTCTTGTTCAAATCCTGAAAATGTTACATAAACAATTCGTTCACTTCCAAGCTGTTTTATTTCTGTTATCTTGCTGCGCAAAAGATCATTTCTTAATCGTTTTACCAGTCGATTCTCTTCCATTTGGTTTATTTTGATTCCAGTTATCCACAAACCAAAAGTAGAGAACATCACAAGTAAATCTGGTTTTTCTGAATGGTGCAGCTTGAAAAGAAGACTAGTGCGGCTAATGCCGTAAATGTTGCTTACATAATAGTCCTTTACTTGTCTATTCATCTCAGTAATTAGATAACGTAATTCTATACCTGCAAGTGTCATGATTACCAACTCTTCTAGCCATTGATTTACCTTTACTATTGCAACCAAACATTTTAAACGGGATTAAACCGAGTGATTTTGAAAATTTAGTTGGTACGACATCCAAAGAAAAAAGAAGATGAGAAATCTAATGCTGGTGATATTGGAAAAGATAATCCTGAAGGAGTACCACCATCAAGTCCTCCTCAAACTGAAGAGTCCAAGATAAAGGGTGGACTGGATAAATTATTTTGGTTACGAGTAGGTCTTGGAGTTCTTGCAGGAGCACTTTCTGCACTAATTGGAAGCAGCCAGTCAGTTGAATCATCTAGGGTAGCACTGGGCTTTGGAATAATGATAATTCTATTCATTGTTTCATATGCTATAGCAAAATCAATGAGAATCCCTATTCTTCCAGCAGACAAGAAAAAACTCATTACAACAGGATATGGAAGCTATTTTCTAATGTTCATCTTTTGTTGGATATTGGTAAATACACTAATTCATCCAGAAGTTGGAATTGCAGCAGTCAGGTAATTCTAAATATTAACTAGTTTCCAGTAAATTAATGTGGCAACATAAAACTCCGGGAATCCCGGATGAATTATTTGAGCGAGTCGAAGATGTACCAATTACAAAAGAAGAAGTTCGTGTTATCCAAATAAGCAAGGCAAGACTCTCATCTGGACAGACAGTATATGATGTTGGATGTGGTAGTGGATCAATATCAATAGAAGCTGCACATCAAGTGGGATCTTCTGGCAAGGTCTTTTCAATAGATATCGATCCAAATGCAGTAGATCTTACAAAGAAAAACTTGGAGAAATTTCAAATTTCTAACGTGTCTGTCATTTTGGGAAACGCAATGCAAAAAATTGGTGAGCTGCCAATAGCTGATGCCATATTTATTGGTGGAACAGGCGGGGAGACTGCTGAGATAATAAAACTATGTGAATCAAAGCTAAAGCAAGGGGGAAGAATAGTGGTAGGAACAATTCTTGTTGAAACGCTATATTCTGTGCTGAATATAATTGAAAAATTATCATTTTCATCAGTTGATATAATTCAAGTAACTATATCAAAAAGCAAAAAAACTTCTACAGGCACCATGTTTCTTGCAAGAAATCCTGTTACCATAATATCTGCAACCAAAATCTAGGCTTTAATTAGGTGCAATTTTGATTTCAATTAATGTCTGATCTTATCTGTGTTGGCTGTGGTCCTGGTGACCCCGAGCTTTTAACAGTTAAAGCAGTCAAAGCAATACAAAATGCTGAGATTATTGTATGTCCTACCTCTAAAGAGGGTAAACCCAGTATTGTTTATTCCATAATTGAATCGCTAGTAGACAAGTCCAAGAAAATCGAAGTTGTTAACTTGGTCTTCCCAATGGTCAAGGAAAAAGATACTCTAGAAAACAGTTGGTTACAAAATGCCAAGGTTATTGCAGAAAAAGTTCTTTCTGGAAAAAAAGTAGTCTATCTTACAGTGGGAGATCCATATCTTTACAGTACATGGATTTACATTGATAGAGAATTACACGAAAAATATCCAGAGATAAAGATAAGCGTCATCCCTGGAATTGTATCCATGTTTACATTTGCATCCAAAGTGGGAATTAGTCTTGCTGAAGGTGCGGAAACCATGGCAGTGATTCCTTCTTGTTATGATTTATCGCGAGTCAAGGAGACTGCAAAAAATTGTGATACCATGATATTTCTTAAAGACGGCAGATACTTTGATCAGGTGATAACGCTACTTCGAGAAGCTGGATTTCCAGACAGCTCAATTTTTGCAATTGGTCAGGATATTGGAACTGACCAAGAAATAATTAAAAAGCTAACTCTGGGTCAAGTTACCAAGGATACAATGACTACAAAATATTTTTCAATAATGGTGGTCAAGCGTGCATAAGGTATACTTTGTTGGCTGTGGTCCTGGTGATCCTGAACTAATAACGGTAAAAGCAAAGAAGCTTATCCAAAAGGCTGATGTTATAGTATATTCTGGCTCGCTTATTCCACCAGAAATAATCAAAATGTGCAAAAAATCACAACTCCATGATGCAGCAAAACTTGTACGAGAAGACATTTTCAAAATTCTAAAAGACAATGCATTGAAAGGAAAACTTGTTGTAAGATTGCATGATGGTGACCCAAGCATTTATGGTGCAATTAGAGAACAAACAGACAATCTCAAAAAAGAAGGAATAGACTATGAAGTAGTACCTGGAATTACATCATTTCTGGCATCTGCTGCTGCACTTGGATGCGAGCTTACACTACCAGGTGTTACGCAAACCATTATTGTAACAAGAGCCGAGTCAAGGACCAAGGTGCCAAAACGAGAACAAATATCCGAACTTGCAAAACACAAGGCAACACTAATTTTCTATCTCAGCATTCATCTCTTACCAAAAATTGTGCAAGAGGCAATCAAGGGTGGTTATCCAAAAACAACACCTGTTGGGGTAGTTTACAGGGCAAGCTGGAGTGATGAGAAAAAAATTACGGGAACTCTACAGGACATTGCAAAAAAAATACGCGATGAAAAAATAACAAGGACTGCAATCATAATAATTGGAGATGTTGTAAATCCCCAGTCATATGAATATTCAAAGTTGTATGACAAGACATTTACGCATGGATATAGAAAAGCCCAAGTAAAATCATAGTTGGTTTACTTTATTTTTAATTCCAATCTTTACTAATTGTTTGTGCAACTTTTCCGTATCGCCTGAGCAATAAATTTTTAATCTAGATTTTTCTGATTTGTGTTTCAATATTGTTACAATGTGTTGTGCTATTGTATCTGCAGGATCTAAAAATATTATACTTGGAAATAACTCTGATAACATTGGTACCAGAAACGGTAAATGTGTACTTGATAGAGTAAACACGTCAATGTTATTTTTTACATGTGGGCTGATAATCTTCTTGATGACATCCCTTGATACTTGTTTTTGAGAAATAAATTTACCAGACTCTACAAGATCTACAAGTGCAGATGCGTTAATCTTTGTAACATGAATTTTGGATGGGACATTTTTTTGTATGTATTTATCAAGAGTTTTGTTTTTGACAACTGTTTTTGTTACAAGCACTCCAATTTTTCCAGACTTTGTTTTAGATACTGCTTCCTTTAACGGGGGAAATACTCCGATTATCTTGTCTTTTTTTTCAATGTCTAGCAACAATGATGGAGTATTAGAACCAACTACAATAACATCAGGTTCAAATTTTTCCTGTAACTTTGAAATTGTGGACTTTATTATTTTGTCCAACTGGGATACACTCTTGGTACCATATGGATAATTTTTTTGATCTGCAAAATAGATTATCTCTACCCTGATTCTTTTTTGTATCGGTTTGATCACTGACAGGGAACCAAGACCAGAATCAAAGACTACTATCCTTGTCATGTCATACCTTGAAACTAAAAAGTCTGATTTACGTTTTGTTAGCTAAATTTAGCCTAGTGTTGAGGATAATATACACCGGCCATTAAGAACCAACTTTAGGACTACCCCGCATGACCGGCTTCGATAAGACCTGGACTCGACCAGAGTCTGTTGGTATAACCGAAAAATTACGTGAAACTGTAAAACCACAGGGTGCACTCAAACCTAGGATAGAGGGCGCCGTGAACAAGTTACAGGGTCAAATATCGAAGATGGATTCTATGTTGGGCAAGCTGAGAGAAAGAGATGCTCAGTTGTTCAAAAGAATCGTAGCCGCAATGCAACATCATGATGCAGCAACAAGTAGAGTTCTGTCAAACGAACTAGCTGAGATTAGAAAAGTGTCAAAGAT
>JAGWHQ010000049.1 GCA_028866655.1 Nitrososphaerota archaeon | reverse complement strand
GCTAGTACTAAAATTTTTTGATCTAATCTTATATCTTTGAATCACCAATACACTACATGGAACAAGAATTTTGTCATCTGTGCAAAGAGGGTGGGAAACAATGTGTCAAAGTTGACACAAAACAACAAGTGTACATGGAGATGTTTCATGTACAATGCTCAAAATGCGGAAGACAACTTGTGTCATAAACATTTTTTTAATTTTTTATAAAATGCCTGCACAAGTTGATGTGAAAACAAACTTGCACAAGCGATGCTGACATGTATGTTCCGATTGTAGTTGTTGTTTCTTAGACTGCTCTGAAGATGAGTGCTATGTATCCTATTAGCACACCTGCCCAAATTACACCCGCACTTTCCCATAATGCTAGTGGATTGGAGCCTCCAGCGTATCCATTACCTTGTGGACTGAGTACAAATATTGTCACAAGACAGCATGCTATCATTAATGCTGATCCTATGGGCAAATATTCGTCATGTCGTTTTCCTGTTCTTGCATACGAATCTGTATGTGTAGACATGGGGTATAATACGCGATTCTTGGATATACGGATATTGGTATCTGAACAAATACCTAGGCGTAAAGTGTAACATTTATGAATAAAAACTTGTAAACTAAGAAAGTTTAGAAGCTGAAAATAAAATTGTGGCCACCAAATACCAAGTCAATAAAAATTCGAGTTGTGATTCTTGTAGCCATGACAGTATCATTTCTACCTGTTTCTTATCTTTGGTATGGTGCCTTGACTAGCCTTGATTGTAATGGGTCTATTCAAAACCATGTCGTAGCAGATCTAAACTACAAACAGGAAAACTGTGTGTCTAAAACTAGTTCCCATTGGGCAATATTTTATGGCTTTAATGCTGTGATATATGGCGTGCCGCTTGTAACGTTGATTCTAAAGCCAAAAAAAGACAGATCTATCTAAAACTCTTGATTTGTGATTAATCGGAGATTAGCTCGGATTCGATCAATTCCATTAAATCAAAAATAAAAAAACTATTCACATTGTCTCCTAGAATAATTATTGATATCAACTCTGGTGATTAT
>JAGWHQ010000048.1 GCA_028866655.1 Nitrososphaerota archaeon | reverse complement strand
ACATGGAATTGGTGCACTACTAGAAGGCGCCTTTAGATCAACGATTACATATTGCCATTCAAAGCCACCTGCAATTCCAACTTTATTATTGCTGCCAAATCCCATTCCCACATATTTCCAGTCATGCGACCAGTTTTGTAATTCAGGAATAGATAATGCCACATGAACTACTGACTTATTCTCAGATGGTAACAATGTGGGCATTGGAGAACGAAGTATTGCAGATGGAATTGGCGGAATGACATTTGAAGAAGTTGTTACATTTTGTGCAAATGTGTCATTGAAAGATGACATGGTCACCACCACCATTCCTATTGTTATAATTATGGAATAATGTAGAATTTTCATATTTTACACGTACTGGACATGTATAGTTTAAAAAACTCGTGTAGATTTCCTCTGCGATATTCTTCTAGTTTAAAAAGGATGGATCGGGCCGGATTTGAACCAGCGACCCCCGCAGTGTGAGTGCGATATCCTAACCAGGCTAGACTACCGATCCGTGAATTATTTCCAGAGTGAGGATTATTTAGTTCTTGAAGTATGGTATAAAATATCAAATAAATTAGAATTTGTTTCCACAATCTCTGCAAAACTTTGTTGTCATCTGGGATAATTTACCGCATGAAGGACATGGTTTTTCATCCCCTGACAATTTTTGTACCACGTCACCCCTACCGGGAAGGCTTTTTGCGCTGATAAATGAGGCTATGGAATTTTGCGGACCTGACTGACTCATCATGTTTCCGGATGCCAATCCAGATACAGATGTCCGGCCAGGTGAAGGCTTGTTCATTCGATTTAGTGTCTTTTTTATCTCAAACATTGATTTGAGTCCAAGAAATTCAAGTGCGGAATATTTCAGTACGGCATCAGTCATTCCATTATAATATTCCCTTTCAGACAACTTGCCTTGCTTGTATAGTGAATACATCTCAGTAAATGCATGGATATATGCGTCATAACTCCTGAAAATGTATTGCAATTTATCAAACATTAAAGCAAGTGTATCAACATCATCTCCTCCAAAAGCTGACATGATATCATGTAACTCTAGACCACTACTTATTTTTTTGATCTAGTG
>JAGWHQ010000047.1:2013-2256 GCA_028866655.1 Nitrososphaerota archaeon | reverse complement strand
ACATGTTACTGGATCTGTACCGTCAACGATGTCAGTTGCAGTAGCAGAGAATGTTACAGGTGCACCAGATGGACCTGTTGCCTCTTGTGTGATAGTACCCGGTAATGTAATTGATGGTGCAGTAGTCTCTGCAACAGTAATTGTAAATGATGTATTGGCTGTGTTTCCTGTATGATCAGTTGATGAACATTTTACACTAGTTACACCAAGTGGATAAGTATCGCCAGAGTTGTGGTCACATGT
>JAGWHQ010000047.1:0-1913 GCA_028866655.1 Nitrososphaerota archaeon | reverse complement strand
TACTGGATCTGTACCGTCAACGATGTCAGTTGCAGTAGCAGAGAATGTTACAGGTGCACCAGATGGACCTGTTGCCTTGGCGTTAACATTAGTTACTGTTATTGTTGGAGCAGTAGTATCACGTACAGAAACTTGGAACGAGCCTGTTGCAGTGTTTCCATGTGCGTCAGTTGATGAGCAGTTGATTGTGGTTGAGCCAAGTGCAAATGTAGAGCCCGAAGATGGAGTACATGTTACTGGATCTGTACCGTCAACGATGTCAGTTGCAGTAGCAGAGAATGTTACAGGTGCACCAGATGGACCTGTTGCCTCTTGTGTGATAGTACCTGGTAGTTTTATTGTTGGAGGCATAGTGTCCTGGACTAGGACTTGAAATGATGCAGTAGCTGTGTTTCCTGCCTTGTCTGTTACTGCACAGTTGATTGTGGTTGAGCCAAGTGCAAATGTGGAGCCCGAAGATGGAGTACATACAGGTGTAATTGGACCATCAGGATTATCGTTTCCGGTAGACGTATAGCTAACTACAGCACCATGTGGTCCTGTGGCTTGAGCTGTAATTGGAGATGGTACTGTCAAGGTTGGCAAGTCAGTATCTATCGTAACTGAAACAGACTTGGTTACAGTGTTTCCATTGTTGTCTGTTGCGGTTACCATGATAATATGTGTACCATCAGCAAGATGGCCAGTCGAAAATGACCAAGATGTAGTCCCGGATGCAATTATTGCTTGTCCGTTATCAATGGACCCTGTGATAGTAGTTATTGGAAATGCTGCAGATGCAGTTCCAGAAACTGTCAAAGTGTTTGCATTGAGATTCGCATTGTTAGTTGGAGACGATATGCTCAGATTTGGTGGTACGCATCCATTAGTTATGCCGTTTGGAAAGATCTGCTGTACACCGTTAATAATATCGCTGATTGGAGCACTGCCACATTCAGCAATGATGGTACCTGGATTGTAAATTGATTGTTCAGACGAGTCAACTGTAAAAGATCCATAGTTTTTCAACAAACCTGAATTGTTGATACCGCCAAACATGTTCATAGCTCCATGGTTATTTATTGTTCCACCGCCGTTATTGACAAATGTGCCAGATGCCTCATTTGAATTTCCTGACCCTATGTTAAACTGTGGAGAAGAATTGTCAACAAGTCCGCCGTTGTAATTGTTGAAAAAGCGTGCATCTATTAGGCTTGAACCTGTAAGTGTCAAGTGGCCATTGTTATTGAAAGTGTCTGCAAATATCTGATTTGTGGTGGTAAACGTACCAGAGTTCGATATTGTATTCTGTGCATTTACCACATTAGTAGTACTGAGTGTTCCCCCCTGGTTAATTGAAAGTGCATAGACCTGAATCTCACCAGCACTCGTGATTGTTCCTCCATTGCTGATTACATCAGTAGCTGCTCCTGATACACCAAACGGTACATCCTCGAAGAGCCCACTACTATGACTGCCATCAATAGTTATCTGTCCATTGTCCGTGAGACCACCACCATCTGTCTGCAGTTGACCTCCCGATGTAACCTGAATCTGGCCGTTATTTATCAAATTACCTGGGTGTAGGAAATTGTCCCAGGCAGAAACAAAGACACCTCCCGAAATGTTGATGGCCCCGTTATTAGTCAGGGTGTGACCATTAGTGCTCATTAATGAAAGTGAGGAAATATTTATTGTACCTGCGTTTACTCCGTCTGTTCCCAGATTAACTGCAACACTCTGGAATCCAATATTCAGGGTATCACCAGGTTGAAGATTAAGATTATTGATAGTACAACCATTACTAGTATCAGTAGTATAGTCTGATGTTGAGGTACATTGTGATACGCTGTTGATTGTAAAGGTTTGTCCGGTAGCAGCTGCACTATGATATGGTGGAATTATTGTAAACAGGACAAGTGTTGCAAATAGAA
>JAGWHQ010000046.1 GCA_028866655.1 Nitrososphaerota archaeon | reverse complement strand
ATCTCCTTTCTGATTCATCATATTGTGAACCCAAATCCAGTTTATTTGATTCAATAATGGTTTGTTTCCTTCATCGCCTCTTCGAACTTTGTCTCTGAGGTCTTTTGGGATTGTACTCCACCATTGTTCAAAAGTTCTACCCATACTCGGATCATTTTTTTTTGATCTAATTAAGTCTTTTGTAAATTATGCAAGTAGCACAACAGATCAAGTCAGGATCAAGTGCTAAAGATTTAAAAGTACTTTGAAAAAATTTTGAATTCTTGCAAGTAAGAGTACTGGGTGCAGCCAGAGAAGTAGGCAGATCCGCTTTTCAAGTCAATTGTGATGGAGCTAGTTTTCTACTAGACTATGGAGTAGAGTTAAAAAAGGAATCACTATATCCTATTGCAGTCAACCCACATGAAATTAATGCGGCCATCATAACTCATGCCCATTTAGACCATTCAGGAAATATGCCATCATTATTTGTAAATGGTAGTACTGATGTATATGCAACCCCCCCAACATTTGACCTTTCAAGACTATTGATTGAGGACATGCTCCGAATTCAAAAAAGTCAGCTACCATATGATTTTGCCAGCATATCAAAGATGATGATGCATTCAAAAGAGATAAAATATAAAGAAAAAGTGGAGCGTGGAAATGCTTCTTTTCAGCTACTTGAATCAGGCCATGTTTTGGGCGGTGCATCAGTTTTAGTGGAATCTGAAAACAAGAGATTGTTCTACACTGCAGATATCAATCCAAGAGGATCCAGAATGCTAAGGGATGCAGATCTAGATTTTGGAGAGGTGGACTTGGTCATCACAGAAAGCACATACTCTCAGACAAACCAAATGCCCCGAAATGAATCTGAAGAGAAATTCATGGAGTTTGCATACGAGGTATTAGACAGAAAAGGCTCGCTCTTTGTACCTGCCTTCTCGGTAGAAAGATCTCAGGAGATTGCATGTGTTTTGAAGAACGCAGGATTCAAGCACAGAGTAGTGATGGACGGAATGGCTGTCAAAGTAAATGAGATAATGTTGAATTATCCAGAATATCTACGAGATCCAAAAGTTTTTGCAGATGCTGTACACCAAGCAGTTTGGATAAAAGGAGATAAAGAGAGAAAGAATGCACTGGAAGAACCAGCTGTCATAATTTCACCGGCAGGCATGTTGGTAGGCGGCTCGGCAGTATTTTATTTGCAAAACTTGGCAGCAGACAAGAGAAACGGTATTGCATTAGTTTCATATCAAGGCGAGGGAACACCAGGACGAAAACTTTTGGATACTGGACGTGTCAGTACTAGGGGAAAAGAGTTCAAGTGTGAGGCAGAGGTAAGACAGTTTGAATTTTCAGGACATGCTGACAGAGACTCTCTTTTTGAGATGATGAAAAAGATAAAGGGTAATCCCAAAGTTCTCACTATTCACGGTGACAACGATTCCTGCACAAAATTTGCAAGCGAGATACATGAAAAGTTTGGATTTGAGGCTCATGCACCAGAAGCTGGTGAAACAATAACCGTATAACATGCAGAAAATAGACACGATAAACATAGAAACTACAATCAACAGCGGCCAAGTTTTTCTCTGGAATAAAATTGAGGATCAATGGATAGGCATAGATGGTCAAGATCTTCTCATACTCAAACAATCCCCTTTTAGTGCCAGATCATCATCTGGTAATACAGATAATTTTCTTAGATCGGATGACAATCTAAAAAAAATATTGGTAGATGTTAGCAGAGACAAGATAGTAGGAAATGCAGTAAAACAGTCACCAGGTTTGAGGTTAGTAAGACAAGATCCATTTCAATGTTATATATCATTTATTTGCTCATCAAATTCATCCATACAGAACATCAAATCAATGCTAGAAAACTTGTGTAGAAAGTTTGGTAACAAGAAAGAATTTGGAGGATATACATTTTCTACATTCCCAGAAGCAAAGATCCTCGCAGATGCATCCATGAAAGATCTTATTGATTGCAGGCTAGGATTTAGAGCAAAATATGTAAAAGCTGCAGCGCAGGCAGTTAATTCCGGCAAGATCGATTTTGAATGGCTAAAAAAAACAGATTACTTCACTGCTCAAGATTCACTGAAAAAAATTCTTGGAATAGGTAACAAGGTGGCAGATTGTATTGCATTATTTTCTCTTGACAAGATGGAAGCTTTTCCAATCGACAGGTGGACACAAAGAATTTTGTTAAAATATTACAAGAAATATTTTGACAACGTAACAGAAAAACCTGTAACGGAAAAAAAATATGAAAAACTTCATGAAGAGATTGTAGAATATTTTGGTCCACATGCAGGATATTCACAACAGTTTCTTTTCAAAATGGAAAGAGATCTTAATAAAAAAAATTGGTTGTAAAAACCCTTAATATGGCTACCAATTGCCCGGTATTTGGGCCTGTAGCTCAGCTTGGATAGAGTGCTGGACTTCTAATCCAGTGGTCAAGGGATCGAAGCCCTTCGGGCCCGCTTAATCTGATTTAGCGCGTCACGTTTTTTTGACACTTGTTCCATTCGTAAC
>JAGWHQ010000045.1 GCA_028866655.1 Nitrososphaerota archaeon | reverse complement strand
TTTGGCATAAATCTTAGTCCAGTCTTTGCTGATACTGCAATTATTGATACTATTGCAATAGCAAACACTAGAGCTGCAATTGGGCCAAACTCTGGAACTATGATCGTACCTACTATGTCTATTTTAGAATCTCCTTTACTGAATGGGATGCTAAGTATTCTTACATTTTGATTCTTTGTTTCACTGAACTGTGTGATCTGTTTGCCGCCATCTGTGACTATGAAGGTGCTATCCTCTAATTCTGCAGTGTTAACCTTTGCTCCAGTTAAGTTTGCATCAGGATTTGGAGGTGGTGGTAGCTTTGAATCTATCATAGCTCTAGGTAGAGTGACTGTGATAGAACCATTTGCATTGGTGTTTAATGCAATTTCAAGGGTGTATTGCTGCGCAAATATGTTCATACTACTGACGGTGCCGCCTTTTATGATATAGGGTATGTTATAGATTTGATTTCCTGACTGTAATGGGTATGTTCCATTGAGAGCTTTGGTAATTGTAGCACTTCCATCTCCTCCATTATAATGAAAAGTTGCAGTTGTATTCAGATTTAATCCATATTGAGCTATTATTGTGTAATTTCCCGCATCCTTCCAATATTGTCCTGTAGCTGCAAATGTCTTTGTAAAACTTCCATCTGCTGCAGGTGATAACTGGCCAATGAAAACCAAATTCTTCAATGGGCTAATGACTTTGATTGTTACAGCAGTTGCATTCTCTGGATATTTGATGTGTCCTGTCATGATTACAGTATCACCCTGATTGTAAGTAGGCAAATCTGTGTTGACTGATAAAGGTGGTATTGTAGACATACTTACACCGGTTTGATTGGCTTCTTGTTGTAAGAGATCATATGCAGTTTGATTGGCATCAGAATACTTTGGATTTTGTGGCCCTGCACCAGCTCCGCCTATTATGTTGTTAGTTCCAGTAGTTGCATTAGTTGATACACTTTGGGCAAAAACCGGTATGTTAAATGATATAGAAAATGCCACTGTTATGATCATAATTATGATAAAGATGTTTGCTCTTCTCATGCCTGCTAGCCAATACTCAAGGATCTTGAGTATTTATGTATTGATAAAAGAAAATTTGACTTTTGGTTCTAGTATTTTGGCATAAATCTTAGTCCAGTCTTTGCTGATACTGCAATTATTGATATTATTGCAATAGCAAGTACTAGAGCTGCGATTGGGCCAAACTCTGGAATTATCTGTGTACCGATTATTTCTATGTCTTGATCTCCTTGTAAGAATTGAATAGTTATATTTCTAAAATCGTTGTTTGCAGATTCACTTTGTGGTTTGACTTCTGCTCCATCTATTAAGATGATGAACGTGTCATCTTGACCCGAACTTGTCTTTGCATCGATCAAACTTCTTGGTAATTGTAGCGTGACTGTTCCGTCGCTTGTGGAATTTACTGAAACAATCACTGACAAACTCTGGGCATCTATGGTCATTGTATTTATGGTTCCACCACTTATGGTGTAATTGACATTGAAAGTCTGTTGACTATTGGGGTCTTTAAGTTGAAACACATTACTTGTGATTGTAGGTGTACTTTGAAAAGCAAAAGTAGTTTGAGCAGTTACATTTGGAGGACCGTACTGCACCTTGACAGTATAGACACCGTTTGATGTCCAGTATGGTCCTACTGCCTTGATAGTGTCTGTATACTTGCCGTCTTGCGATACATCAATCTGTGCTATTTGAACTAGGCTATTGTTTGGATCAAAGATCTGTATGACCAGTGGGGTTCCCACAACTACTGCTTGCACTTGACCTGAAATAACAATTGTATCCCCTAAAGTATATGATGATCTGTCAATGCTGGTTGTGATTGACGCCGGTGCAGGTGGTGATGCTGATGGTGTTGTTTGTGCGAAGACGGGAATTGATAATGCTGACAAAGATAAAACTAATGCCATGAAAATAGGCGTATGCCGCATATCCAAGTTGTCTTTCAGTTGTATATTTCCTTTACTATGTCAGTAATAAAAAATGAAAAAGTAGAGCGTCCTAGTATTTTGGCATAAATCTTAGTCCAGTCTTTGCTGATACTGCAATTATTGATATTATTGCAATAGCAAGTACTAGAGCTGCGATTGGGCCAAACTCTGGAACTATCTGTGTACCGATTATCTCAATTTTTTCAGATGCCATTTGGAATGGAATTGTGATTGTTCTTGTGTCTGCAGAAGGTGATTCTGTGAATTGTTGCACTTGTTCACCATCTACTAGGACTGCAAAGACACTGTCACCTGTACCACTTTTTGCATCAAGCACTGATCTTGGAATGTTAAGAGTGATCTGACCATCGTTGTTTGCTTGTATGTTTACAACAAGGGCTTTTGATGCAGTATCCAATGTTGCTCCAGAAACCGTTCCACCATTGATGGTGTAGTCGATACAATACATTTCACTACCAGTTGTAGCTGCAAGTTGTTGCGGTGCACAATTTGACTGTCCGCCGCCAGGTAGTGTGAACTGTGTTGTTGTTGAAAGTAGTCCTTGTTGTGAGCCAGCTTGAACATAAATGGTATAAGTTCCACCTGCAGACCATAATGGACTTGAGGTGTTGATTTTATCTTG
>JAGWHQ010000044.1 GCA_028866655.1 Nitrososphaerota archaeon | reverse complement strand
TTTCATTGCGACAGCAGTAACTCTTGCAATGACAATAGCAATTTACTTCGGTGAAAGAGCTCACAGATACAATTTAGCAAAGAAAGGAAAAACCTGGGGAACCTATGGCTTCAGATATGAAGGCACAGGTCACGAACACGCCTAGAGTAAATCCCTTTACCATATTTTTAATTTCATTTCATCATTAGATAGATTGATTTATTCACAAAAGATGTTGAACAAATAATGAGAGAAAATCTTGAAGAAGAAGAATACATCATTTCATCTCTGCCTCAGATTTGGGGAATAGCATTAGGATTATCAGGCTTTTTTCACAAGAATAAAGAAGGCATTCTTGTTCTTACAAACAAAAATGTAATTTTTGTGCCGCGTTACATATGGATCACTACAAAAGAGAAGGAACGATATTTTACGGACGATAAAGCAAGCATAGGAAAGATTGCAAATTATAATGAATCAGATCTTGATGAGGATCTAACTGAGAATCCAAAATCTTGGATAATACCCTTTAATTCCATAACAGATGTTAGAAGCGTAACAACAAGAAAAGTAGATTTCTTGAGAATTACATTTACAGAAAAAGGAAAAGAAAAAAAATATGATTTTGGGATCACTAAAACAGTAACAAATTACCCATACAGACAGCCTCTTGTCTTTAAAAATTTAGACTGGAGCTTGTGGATAGGTTTGATAGTATCAAAACTAAAAAAACCGTAGATTACAACACTAGTGATTCTCGTTATTACGTAGCCTTTCTCGTGCCTGTGAAATAACAAAATCATCATCAACATCTTGCTTTTTTAGGAATTTCAAATCAGTCACCTTCTTTTTGAATTTGAATATTTCAAGCTCGTATGTTTTATTCTTTGGAGAATAGTTGGCAAGTTGTAATGATGCAGATCCAATATACTCATCCATAAATTGCGTGTAATGATCTGAGATTTTTAGTGATTTTAAAAAGACATCAGTTGTCTGCAATATGCGAGATTTACAATATAGTATAAATTCATAGTTAGTATCCCCCTCAAAAAATCTCATTTTGATCTCATCGTCTGGCCAATATTTTATCAGTTGATTCCAAGCATTGACAAGTTTCCTCTTATCATCAAATATCAGATATACCGTAGGCCGTACATCAAATACATGATATCCCAAACCTAGGAAATCTTCAAACCAGTTTATTTTAGAATCAATCATGCTCAATTCCAAGCAGATATCGTATTTAATGATTAGATTGTAAAAGATGTTCCAATAAGAAAAGTTAAGATGTCAAACAAGTTCAGAATATTTTGTAGCACATGGGAAATAGAAAACGAATAAGCGAAATAATGAAGATGAGTAAAGAAGAGCTATACCAATATCTCAGACAAGAAGATAATACAATTCAATCAACAGATAAAATAGAAATGAAACCTTTTGAACTTGGCATCAAGATTTTTTATTTTCATAAAGATTCTGAGAAACCCTACAAGACCAAGGTTTATCTAAATCCAGAAGAATCAGAATCGCTAAAATAAAGAATATTCTAGATACTGTTTATAAAATTAAAATGAAAAAAGTGTGTAATTATAGGAAGGGTTTTGGTTTGAGTTCACGCCACTTGCCACGAGCCCAGAATCCCCATTTCTGTTTGTCTTCATTTGCATAGTAACATTTCTCATTATGAGGACATGTCATGCATTTTTCAGACGGTTCGATTGCTGGGGCAATATTGTTTGTCAGCAAGGTATTGAGAATTTTAGCTCTACGTTTTGTTTCGTTTAAGAGCTTCTCACTTTTTGGAACGTTGAATTCCATTTCGTTTCCTTCTCTATCAAAGTAGACAATCACACCCTCTGGTTTGTCAAACATGTATAGATAGGAGTTCAGATGTATGAAATCTGCCGGATATGGCATTTCAGGTAATTTTTCTGAACTTCTAAAGAGCATCACTACCTCATCTTCAACTCTATCAGCTCTACCGACAATCTTTACGTTAGAACCTGCATCAAGCTGACCTTCGACTGGTTTTTCCATGATGCTAAATGCACTCTTTTGCATTATCTTTGACACCATCTGCTTGTGATTGCTTTCAGACGGATCCTTTCGATCAAGGTATGCATTTCTTAAACATCCGCTTACCTCATCTACTGTGATCTTCCCTTCGTCAGCTACTTGTGGATTAATTGCTGCAAAGACTTGCTCAATTACATCGTAAACATCTACTCGTGGTGGTGCATCACTTGCTGCACGATAGTTTTCAATTCCTTCCTTAATTTTTTCTTGAACTTTTCCAACGATTTTTGCTTTCTTGTAGCTAGCTTTGGATTCTGTCATTCTTTTGAAGAGTGGGATTTCGTCTATAAAAGGTATTTTATCCTAAAAAAACATTTTTGTGATATTATTCTTTATTTTACAATATTTTAAGCAATGATTTTAATAAAACCATTTCATATGTGCAATGAATCATAACCATGAAAAAAATCGAGGCTGTAATTCCAGAAGAAAAATTGGATGCCGTCTTCTATGCACTAGCAGAACTAGACATCGGAGGGTTTACGTATTTTAATGTCAAGGGCAGAGGCCAAAGGCCAAGAGAGATGGTTTCCTCAGGCAGAGGAGGACGTGTTGAAGCTACACACAATGTCAATTCTTTCATCTACGTAGTTGTAAAAGACAACATGGTTGACAAAGTAATAGACACGATAACTTCTCATTCAAGCACAGGCAAAGCTGGAGAAGGAAAGATCTTCGTCTATAACGTAGATGATGCAGTAGACATTGGAACCAAAAAACGCGGCGAATCCTCACTCTA
>JAGWHQ010000043.1 GCA_028866655.1 Nitrososphaerota archaeon | reverse complement strand
TCTTTTTCTCTTAAGAATATCCATATTATGAAAATTGCAACGTTGTGTAAAAATTTGAAATGTATAAACAAAATATGATCCTTGTAAGATTTGATGCGATCTATAACCAAAGTTAGTCAATAATTAAAATAAACAAAAAATGAGGGTTTCCCACCATCATTTAGCCAGTTTTTAGATCTAGCTGTGTGCGAATGTAATTTGCCATGTGACAGCAAGTGTATCTGCAGTACCCAAGCTAATTCCTGGACTTATTACCTGACGTGCATACATGTTAGTGGAATTGAATCCATCAAACAAGCCTGCCTCAGTAATGGTTGTTGAGGTTGAGGATGCATTAGCAAGTTTTCCTGCTGCCCAGTTTCCTACAATTTGAGCTCCCATACCTGTACCACCACCAGCAGTTATTGCAGTGACAGTACCTAGTACATGTGAACCTCTTTGTGCTGCAAGATTTGTTTGTGAGTATGCAGCTGCAGTGTTAAGGGTTCCTACTCCAACATATTTGAATAGACTAGGAGTTGTTGTAGTTGTTTGTAGTCCTGAACCGAACAAAAGATTGATTGTAGAGTTCAGACCATTACTTACCACCATATTGTCAGTTTGTCTGTATGCCTTGATATCACCATATTGGTCCTTCACAACTGCTGTAATGTGACCAAGTACGACGGGTGATTCTTGAACACCAGAACTTGTTGGGGTTGTTTGTACATTTTGTGTCAATGAATACACTCCACTTGTTGACATGGCTATTACTCCTAATAGGACCATAGCCATGCTTCTTTGTGAAATTTTCATTACGGTTTTTAGCCTGTGCTAGTTAATTAACCTTTGTTAGAATTTCATAAATAATAATGAAATTACACCTAACTTTATAAAAAAATTGTAAATTTCCACTATGGAATTGAAAAATTTATGAAAATGCCAAAATGGAACTAGATCAGACAAATTTCGTACCATCTGACACAAATCAGTGTGCGCCCACTCCAACGTTCTCGGACAAAGTTACCGAAAGATGCCTACCTTGAGTTACAGGCGGTGGTACCAAAGTATTGTTAGTAGGATTTGAAATGGTTTTGTCTGTATTATTACCAGACATGGCAAGTGCAACTCCAGCAATTGCAAGAATTACTACAATAGCTATCATGACACCTTTTCTCATTTTATTAGATCTCCAATTAGTAGTATAAAAGGCTGGCAGATGCTGCCAAAACTTCTGACATGCTTTTAATCTCTGTTTTTTCTATCCAGCATATGAAAAAATTAGTTGTTGCATTGATAATGCTGATCATAATTTGTCCTCATTTTGCTTTAGGTCAACCACAAATTTTCACCACTTTAAGAGGTGGCACAGATTCGATTGTATGGGACGGCAAGTGGAGTTACTTACAAGAATGGAAACCAATGACTGAAAATATTCTCAGATTTAATGATGGAAATGAATTGTCAGTCAAGACTGGACATGATCGTCAAAACTTGTATGTTTTTCTAGATTTTATTTCCGAAAAACAATTTGAAAAAAAATCTGACTATGGAATAGTTTGCATTAATGCAAATAAAACTATTGAATCAGATTTACAAAAAGACGATTATTGTTTTCTTGTTGCACTGGAATCGTATAACCCATTAACTTTTCAAGGAGGGGGAGATCTAGCAGAAACAAATCATCTTGTGAAAATACAAAATGATCAAGGTTTCATAGCAGTTGGCGGAATTTCTGATGAACATGATCGTTATGGCGGTCCACCCCATACATCATATGAATTTAAAATTCCAATCAAAACAATTGGAAGTTCTGATGTGTACAATTTTTATGCAGCAACATATGACGCAAAGACCAACAAGGTATACAGCTGGCCACAGAATGTAACTAGTAATGAATTTCCTGCAGTTCCATCACCAGCGGAATGGGGAGAATTAATTTCTCCAGATAAAACATTGCCAGAATTTCCTTGGCCTCTTTTTATGATGGTACTTTCTTTTTCCTTAATTGTATTTGTTACCAGAAAACAATTTGTATCAAAAGACAATCAGTTTAAGATTTGAGAAAAACAATAAATCAGTTTGAGCAACTCAATTGTAGGATAACCAAATGTAAGAAATGTCCTCGTCTGTATCAATACATACGAGATGTAGCCAAAAACAAAGTCAAACGATTTCAAAATGAAAAATATTGGGGAAAGCCATTAACAGGTTTTGGCGATACCAACGCAGAGCTTTTGTTAATTGGTCTTGCACCAGCAGCGCATGGCGGCAATAGAACAGGCAGGATGTTTACAGGAGATAGTTCAGGAGATTGGCTTGCCAAAGTCCTATACAGGAACGGTTTTTCAACAAAACCTACGAGTGTAAACAAGGACGATGGTTTTGCATTGATCAACACATACATTACTGCCACAGTAAGATGTGCACCTCCCGATAACAAACCGCTAAAAGAAGAAAGCAACAACTGTTCAAGTTTTCTTGAAAAAGAACTTGAATTGTTAAAAAATGTCAGGGTAATCATTTGTTTAGGAAGAATAGCTTTTGATTCCTGTTGTAAATTGCTTGACATCAAGGGTAAGAAATTTTCCCACGGGGAAATGTTCACACATGGAGATTTTGTGATAATTACATCATATCATCCAAGTAGACAAAATACCCAGACTGGAAGATTATCTTGGGAACAATGGTCACATGTATTTTCTATTGCAAGAAAATATGTAGATGAAAATTAAGTAATTGTTAGTGCCAAATATCATATCATAGTTTTTAGTATAAGATAAAAAGAAGACGCATTCGCCAGTCTCCCCATCCGAGCTTCCCTACTCGTATGTTGATTGTGACGATACGCCGGAGGGTGATGGAACTGATGGGAATCTGTCGCCAATCTGCTGTTCTGCAACTGCAGATGCTTCTTGCAAAATCCTTTCTGTCTCTT
>JAGWHQ010000042.1 GCA_028866655.1 Nitrososphaerota archaeon | reverse complement strand
TCGTACCGTGGCGCTACCATCTTTGCAAAGAGCACAGATGGAGGCAAGACGTTTGGTTATTCTGACATGACAAACTCAACTGGAATTACGGCGTCGCCTGTTATCGCTGTAGGTCCTAATGATACCGTGTATCTGGCAGGTACAAGATCAGGCTTTCCAGAGGGCAGCCATGCTCTCTTTGCAAAAAGTACAGATGGAGGAAATTCCTTTGCAAAAGGAATTGATCTTGATTTGTTGCCAGAACAATCAGTACCTGAATTTCCACTAGCAATTCCAATTTTATTGGTAGGTATCATATCGTCGATTGTATATTACAGGATGAAGATGATAAAATGAAAATTCTGCATCTTTCAATAATTACAATTGCGGGAATTGTAGCAGTATCTACAGTAATCATATTTGTCTTGTCTGCACAGATTCTAACTGTGCAAGAACAGAAAAAAATCCTTAACGAAACCAATCAAAAACTAGCCGAAAATCTGACTAATTACCAAGACTTGTTTGGTGAGATCCAAAAGAATTACACTTACTTGCCTTTTGCAGTACAAACTAATGTGTATGTAGCAGGTCCACTTGAAACTGTACCAGTGACTACAGTCAGAGCAAACCAACCTTATCAGGTTGTAGCCAACATCACAAAGATGGAAAATACGCAACCTCTCATCTATTACTATTGTATTGTCCAAGTATCAAATTCAACAGGTTTGGGTCCCCATATTGGATGGGGACAGGGAATGTTCACTCCCAAACAATCTTTTTCACAATGCGCCGTTAGCTGGACGCCAACTGTTCCTGGAAACTATACGCTTACTGCATTTGCATGGAGAACATTATTTGGTTCACCTCTGGCAAATGCATCTACAAAATATGTTCAGGTGGTACCATGAAAACTCTATACCTTTCCAGTTTTGAGTAGGGAACTAAACTAGATGAACAATTCTCTCAGTGAGTCTTGCAAATTCAACTTTCAGAGTGGGTTTTGAACTAATATTGCAATACCCATCAAAGAGATGGTACTACACAGTCTAGCATTATCCGATTGAAATTAAAATCAACTTAGTTTATTTCAAATACTCATGTCCTAAAAATAAGACATATATCTTAAATATAGGACATATATCTTAAATATAGGACATATATCTTAAATATAGGACATATGTCCTAAATATAGGACATTATGCTATTGCATAGATACCTAGAAGATGTACTAGGGAACAAGGCAAGCATTACCTTGCTACGTACCATGATAAATTATCAAGGTAAGATCTTCACTATTCGAGGATTAGCAGAAGAAGCCAAAGTTACACCAAATGAGGCTGCTCTTACCATTCATGACCTTGAAAGATTTGGCATCGTAAAAATTCAACCAGTCGGAAGGGCTTATCAATTAGATCTAAACAAAAAGAGCTACATTCTCGATAAAATAATAGAACCAATGATCGAATCAGAGAAAAATACTATGCCAGAGATACTTGAACTGTTGAAGAAATATCTTGATACAACAAAGATTTTCTCTGCAGCAATTTTTGGAAGTGTTGTAAAGGGACAAGAAAAAACAGATAGTGATATAGATCTTCTAGTAATCTCAAATGATCCTGCACATGCCATCAAACAAATATCTGAAGTATCAGAACAAATATTTTCAATATTTCATGGTAGTATATCTCCAGTAGTATTTACCAAAAAAGAATTCAAAGCTAAACAAAAAGGATCTCTAATACAATCAATCATTGATAATCATATTCTAATATGCGGCTTCAATATTGAAACTTTGTAAATGGCAAAACCTGTAGATCCTTCAAAAGCATCTAACTATATAGTAAAAGCTGAAGAGGCATTAGATACAGCCGTTGAATCACTAAAAAATAAGAGATACAATAGCGCGGTAACAAATTCGGTTCATAGTGGTATAAGTGCCCTTGATGCATTGACTACAAAATTTAAAGGCAAACGTGGAGCTGATGATCACACGGAAGTACTCTCACTTGTTAAAGGAATACTTACATCTTCCGAGTATGATGAGATTAAAAAACAATTTGTGTCTCTAATAAACATGAAGAATCTCTCAGAGTATCAACCTGACTTGATGGATGAAAAAGATGCGAATAATGCCATAAAATGGTCCGAACGAATCCTGGTTAAAGTTAAGGCTAAATTAACTTCGTAAATTATCTTTAGATGGGTATTGAATTGATATTGCAATACCCATCAAAGGTACATCATATCATGGTTTTCACAATAATAAATAACGCTACAAAAATTAAAAGAATTGAGAATATTTTGACAAGTTTTTCTCTATGAATCTTTGTCGATAATCTAGTCCCAACAAATCCTCCACCTATGCCACCAATAATGAAAAGAATTGAAACAAGCCATTGAATCTGTCCTTCAATGGAATATCTTATTGCAGTAGTTACACCGAATACACTTACAGGCAATAGGGAAGTCCCAATGGCATCTATTATGTTTAGACTTGCAGCGTACATCAATGCAGGGGCAATCAAAAATCCTCCCCCTATGCCAAAATATCCAGCTGTTGCTCCTACTGCAAAACCTGTAATGATTAGTCTATTCTTGTGTATGAGAAATGTTCCGTGGTTATGATGTGTTTCATTTGATAGAGTCACAGGTTTTCTTCTCAACATCATAATTGCCACGACTATTATGAATAAACCAAACAAGAATAGAAGATGTTTTGATGGGGTAAGTAAACCGATTTGGGCCCCAATTAATGCACCAATGATTCCCGGAAGTGCAAATACCAAACCTTCCTTGATTTTCACATGTCCAACTTTCTTGTGATGCATTAGACTAGTCAACGCATTTGTAGCTACAGAAAGTGCTGAGGTTCCAAGTGCAACATGTGGTTCAACACCAATAACATAAACTAGAAGTGGAACAGCAAGTATTGAACCTCCACCTCCAATCAAGCCAAGACTGAAACCTACTACAATGCCAGATACTAAAGAAAGAAAGATCATCAGGGGTGCAAGATGAAGACTAGCTGGAATTTGTGATATGTCCA
>JAGWHQ010000041.1 GCA_028866655.1 Nitrososphaerota archaeon | reverse complement strand
GCAGGAGTCGCCGAGCCTGGCCAAAGAAGGTTTAATGGCCTTTGGACGCGCGGGACTTAAGATCATACAAATGGGTGATCCCGTCTCTTAGGGGTTCGTGGGTTCAAATCCCACCTCCTGCACCTTTTATCTTTGGTGCTTTATTCCTCTAGCATTTAGAACTTCGTAAATCTCTGGAAGAGAAAATACAAATCCGACGTGAACACAATTTTTCTCTTCACATAACAAACAGTAAAGTTCATTGTTCTGAACAGCTACCTCTGCTATTCTATTTTTGATGTTATCTTTTACAACAACTCTATCATCGTCAACAGATATCTTTTCAAGTTTTGGTGCATATCTTGCAAAGGTGTCATCTTTTTGCATGAGATCTTCCATCATGTATGTGATGTATCCTGCAAAACTGTTAACACCCTTCATTGCAAGTTCGTGCTTGCTCTTCTTGTAAGTATCGTGGAATCTGTTGTACACTTCTTCTGAAATTGTTATTGATTTGAAACCTGCTTTTGGCATATTACTTATCTATACCGTACTTTAAAGTACAGATATTTAACACTTTTGGGTATAAACATACGACCAAAAGTTAACTCAATATCAACTGGTAAAATGAGACAGGAAAATCAAAATGTTTCAAAATTATATCTTCAATGCAACTTGATCTTTTAGTTTATCCAAATTTTGAACTGTGAGATCTGAAAAAATCCTGATCAATCTTTTAAGTATTTGGTATCAATTCTGCGTTTTTCTTATTTACTTTTTTAGTTATTGTATTGATAGTGCGCTAGTAGTATACCACATACCTCGCTCACATAACTTGGACCAACCAGACCATACCAAAGTACCGGTCAGCAAGGACCTCATTTGGTCCTTGTTGATTTTATTAATGCTATATACCAGAAAACTACACAAGGCTTGTGGCACGAGAATATGATTCTAATAAAATACGTGAAAAATTGATTGATGCTCTTCGTCCAGCCAAGACTGGACTGACAGGAGTTGAAATTGCCGAAAAACTAGGAATTAACCGTGTAACTATATCGAAATACTTGAAAATCTTTGCTGGAGAGGGTCTGATAAAACAAAAAAACATGGGCAGTGTCAATTTGTGGTTCATAGAAGAAGGTGTGGATAAACTCAGTTTTCCAGCAGACTTTTTTCAAGTTCAAAAAAAATATATCGAGTACGTCATGTTGGGATCAACCCAAGAAGCTCATACTCTACTTCGAACTGCACTTCATTCTGGAGCTACTCCTACAAAAATAGTAAGTGAGGTGATAATACCTGCAATCGAGGCAGTTGAGAGTTCCTATAATGATGGAAAAATGGGAAGATCTGAGAAAAACTCACTTGACGAGATAATCTCAACTTCAATTTCTATGATTGGCCTTTTAGACGAAGAAGTAAACCCAAAAAAGAATGTCGTTATTTTGGCCACTGATTATCATAATGCACTTCTTGCACACGCTGCTTCTGCTGTGCTTCGTAATGAAAAATGGAGAGTCTCTTTACTTGGCGACATGTCATCTGCAATAGATGTAATGTTTGATATCGACTTGCAGAGATTTCTCAATAAAATATGGCCTAAACGTGAAGGCATAATGATTATCATAATATTTTCTTCAAAAGAAGGCGAAATCAAATTCTTTTCAAGGGCAGTTGACACAAGCACAGAAAAATTTGGAAAAAATCTTCGTCTTGCACTATGTACACCAATTGTGAAAAAGCCCAAGACTGGTATAGACTTTGTATCAGGTGATGTGGAAATCTTATTGCAATGGTGTCAAACTGTGTTTGAAAGTTATCAAAATCAATGATGAATTATTTCTAAAATCTTAAAGGGAAGTTTAGAAAAGTCAACATCTTTTTCAACTGAAATCAAAAGGATGTTGTCATTTACTGGAAAACTCATGATTATCAACATGTCTCTGTATGACATGGCAAATTTTACAGGACCTAAAACCTTGTCAAATTCCTTTCGCATTTTTGCTCTCAAAACTAGTTCCATGTATAACATTTCATCATCTCGGGAATCTTCCAACGATTTGAACCCAGGTTTCATTCCCCCTGCAACAAGTCTGCCATTTTCATTAATCAGGCCTGCAAATCTTATTCGCGAGTCTAACTCTAGGACTTGCTTGCAAAGTTCATCTTTATCCATGCTACTTTCCTTCCATGTCTGTAAGATATACTGGTAGCTTAAATCTTGACAACAAAAGTGTAACAAGTTCTTCCTATTTATCAAAATCTATCGTTGTTTAATTGAAAACAATGGGCCGAATGGGATTTGAACCCACGACCTTTCGATATCTGAATAATTTTATCAGTCGAACGCTCCAGCCAAGCTGAGCTATCGGCCCGAAATTTTTTTTACCGACTGCCATTTAAGTCTGCTGGCTTTTCCACTTGATGGAACATCCCATGGATGGGTCAAAATCCTTCTCTATCTTCTTTGCAGAAAGAACTTTTTCTATGTTTGATATCATTGTCTTCTCTGTAGGTTTGTCCTCTGGTTTCATTGCATTGTCAATTCTTCCGTGGAAAACTAATTTTCCTTCGCTGTCAAAAAGAAATGGATCTGGGGTACATACGGCACCATATTTTTTTGCAATTTCCTGAGTCTCATCAACCAAGTAAGTGAATTTCAAACCTTTCTCTTTTGCAAATATCTTCATGCTGTCAAAACTATCGTCTGGATATTTTGTTGCATCATTGCTGTTTACCCCAATCATTGCAATTTTTCCCTTGAATTTCTCATAGATTTCATTCATTGCATCTACTTTGGCCTGAACATATGGACAGTGGTTACACATGAAAATTATCAGTTTTGCTTTATAGTCTTTGTATTCTGAAAGAGAATGTTTCTTGTCGTCAATTCCCAACAAATCAAAGTCTGGAGCTTTGTCTCCTGCTTTTAGGACAACCTCTGACTTGAGCAATACCATGAATATATCAAAGAATAATATCCATAAAATCTTTGCCACCTAAAGGCAACAATTAAAATCTATGCGGTTTCCAATTTCTGTAATGGGCTGGTAGTTCAGCGGTAGAATACTCGCCTTGCACGCGAGGGGTCAGGGGTTCAAATCCCCTCCAGTCCACTTCCTCTGTTAGTGCGAATTGGTTTACAGTCCGCTTCCACTATTGGTGCAGACTGCTTTTCCATGTGGCAGAATGGTAACAAGCCTCCAACCTTTTCCAATCATTTCCTCGATTTGATCAATCGAGATAACCATCTGGGTTGCTTGTCTATCCTGCAAATTCTCCATTTCTTTTGGTTGTTGTTTTTCTTTTTGTTCAGTCCTGATTTCCAGATCGAGAAATTCTTCGCTTCGTCGAAATGCCTG
>JAGWHQ010000040.1 GCA_028866655.1 Nitrososphaerota archaeon | reverse complement strand
TGTAATATACATATTAGATAGAAAATTTCATAGTAAAAAAATGGAAGATAGAGATCCCAAATCAGTGGTTAAAGTAATGCTAAACAAAGTGCCAGAAATTACTTTGTTCTTTTGGATAATCAAGATTCTATGCACCACTGTTGGTGAAACAGGTGCTGATTTTTTAAATACGAATTTGAATTTTGGACTAGACGGAGTAACAGCAATTATTGGAGCAATGCTTGGTGTAACGCTCATCTTTCAGTTCAAATCTCGAAAATACATTCCCGGAATCTACTGGCTTGCAGTTGTTCTAATTAGTATTGTAGGAACTCTAATCACAGACAATTTGACTGACAAACTTGGAATACCTTTGATGTATACTACGATAATCTTCTCAGTCACACTTTCAATAGTATTTGCTGTTTGGTACAAGAAAGAAAAAACATTGTCAATACATTCAATCATCACTAGCAAAAGAGAGGCGTTTTATTGGCTAACTATTCTGTTCACATTTGCACTTGGAACTGCTGCAGGTGACCTATTAGCTGAGACCATAAACCTTGGTTACATGCTCTCTACAATCATTTTTGCAGGCCTAATTGCAGCTGTTGCAATAAGTCATTTTGTTTTCAAGGTAAATGCTATTTTGGCATTTTGGATAGCATACATACTAACTCGTCCTCTTGGTGCTTCAATAGGCGACTATCTCTCACAAGATTTGGACAACGGTGGACTCGGATTGGGAACTACAATTACAAGTGTGATTTTTCTTTCTACCATCTTAGCTACAGTCATTTATCTAGCCATCTCAAAAAAAGATGTGATTAGAAAACCGAGTTAAAACGAATACATCCAACTTGTTTTCAATATTGATCTCTTCAAAATCTACGTTAAAATTCGAAGAATCCTACACCACTTTTTTAAACTATATCTGTCCAGTACGTGTAGCATATGCAAATTCTATATCTTATACTAACGATGACTGCAGTCCTGTTGGGTATTGCTTTTTCAGACGTTTCTGCTCAGACTACAGGTGGACCAGCTTTAGTGGTTCATTATCAATTATCTGACATGGCAGCTTCAGGAAAGAATGTCTATGTTACATATCAACAAAACATTGGTAATGGAGAAGGGTCATCGGTTTTTTTCAGGAAAAGTATTGATGGTGGTTCTAGCTTTGATAAAATAATCCCACTAGGAAATAACAGTCGCTCGGCAAATCCCATGGTGGCAACATCTGGAAACAATGTCTATGTAACCTGGATGGAAAACTGGGGAGGGCAAGGAAATTCGTATGTCATGTTTGAGAGAAGCACAGATGGCGGAAACACGTTTTCTACACCTATGAGGCTGAGCAACAATGATGGTGAGGCTGGACCTCAGAAGATAATTGCATCAGGAAATTCTGTATACTTGTTAATTCTTTATTCCTTGCAGGGAAATACTGCAGAAAGAGTCTCACTTCTTTCTAGTCATGACAATGGAACAACATTTGGTATGCCAACAACTGTCTTGGAAGATACACAAACACGTGGTTCTGTAGATATGGTAATATCTGAAGATGGAAACCTGATCTATGTGTCCGGACAGAATAGCGGAAAATGTCCGATTGATACAATGAACTGTCAGTACAAGATATTCTTGGAAAAAAGCACTAATGGTGGTACATCTTTTGAGGATCCCATCACAGTAAAAACAACAAACCAATCAATTGCATATCCGATTATGACTACCTCTGATGGTAACGTTTACCTTGCCTGGTCCGAGCTTATGGGTGACAACAGGATTCTGTTTCTTGCAAAAAGCAACGACAAAGGATCAACTGTTAGCAAGCCAGTTGTTTTCAGTCAAGAAATTGGCGAGTCATCCTTTCCACAACTAGTTGCAAATGGAAAAAATGTATTTCTGGCGTGGGATTACAGCAATGAATCTATAATATTAAATGAGAAATATCACAATAATATTGTGACTGATTCCCCGGTTTCAGGATTTTTCTTTGCAAAGAGCACTGATGGCGGTAGTACATTCAGCTCACCAGTAAATCTAAGCGGTATTGCAGGAACTAGCTATTGGTCCAACATTGCATCTTCTGATAATAACGTGTTTGTTTCATGGGGGACTAAATTCAACGATACACAAGAGGTATTTATCAAAAAAAGTACCGATAATGGAGTCACATTTGGTAATGCAATCAAGATTACTGATTCAAAACAGAATTATTTTCAGATGAAAGCGATAGCTTCAGGTAACTATGTTCATGTTGCAATAGACTCTGCTTATCCGGGAGATGATCTATTTTTAGCTTCAAGTGATGATGATGGAAATACTTTTGGAAATCTAGTGAATCTAAATCATGAAATAATTGTACCAGAATTTCCATTCGCAGTCCCGATTTTGCTGATTAGTTCTGTCTTGTCAATAGTGTTCTATAGGATAAAATTTAGAAAATGAAAACTCTATCTCTTGCAACGCTGATGACATTGAGTTTATCTATCATACTTCTGGTTACAACTCAACATGTATCTGCAGACACTTGTTCTGCGAAATTGACATCGTATAACGCACCACAGTTTTACCTACTCTCAGACGAGGTTTTTGCTGGAACTGTACAACATATTGACAATACCACAGACCATCAGTGGAAAGTATCCTTTACAGTAGACAAAATTTGGAGAGGCACAGTAGGCCAAAAACCGTTGATTGTAATGACAAATGACCTTCAAGGATGCGGATACTCTATAATTCCGGGAGAAAAATATCTTGTCTATACAAATGGTTATCCACCTTTTCTTAATACGGTGTGGAGCAAACCTTATGCAGATGCACAAGGCGACATTGCCATCATAGATGATCCAAAATTCCAATCTGACGAAAAGGCCCAAGAGGAGCTAAACAAAAAACTGGTGATTGCAAGGGATGCCATATCTAATCTGATGGGAAGTAAAATGGGGACCATACCATTTAATTCAGTAGGGGTGGATGTGATAAACTCTACACTGGACATTGGAATTGATTCTACAAAAGCTATCCTGTCCGAAGAAGAGTATGAAAAAAAGATCAAGGATATCATAGGTGACATACCGGTAAAGATCACATTTGGACAGATTTTTGCAGATGCACCTATTGTGGATAAACTTGCAACTGAAAATTCTGTGTCAACATCATTGCCTCCACTACAACAGTTCAAGTCTGGGATAAAAGCCGAGGATGTAAAGTGCAGAGAAGGTCTTGTGTTAATTACAAAAGTAAGTGATGGCGCTCCTGCATGTGTAAAATCCTATACATCAAAAATTCTGATAGGGCGAGGTTGGGCTACAACCCCCAGTATATCTTTTGGAGGTCCAACATATGTCATCAATGATACTAGAATATCTCAAAAAGAAAATTCTACATCCGCTCTCAAACTTTACATGTATACAGATTCTGATGTAATCAAACCAGGTCAGCCAATTGGTATTACAATTTCAGTCAACAACACACTTGAAACTCCTTTAGATGTTGCTTCACAAAATGGCTGGGCATATTCCGGTGCAACTACTGGACCATGTTTTACAATTGGGTATGGAGTTTCAATTCTTGATGGATTTTATGATAAAAACAACATGACTGGAGGAAAAATTCT
>JAGWHQ010000003.1 GCA_028866655.1 Nitrososphaerota archaeon | reverse complement strand
TCGCCATACAGACCATTCAACAATAGATAAATTTGTCTTAAAAGTCATGGTGCATGCGGGAGTTGCCAAGCCTGGTCAAAGGCGCAGGGCTTAGGACCCTGTCTTTTAGGAGTTCGTGGGTTCAAATCCCACCTCCCGCATCTATTGAACTATACAAAGTTGCATTTCTTTATGATTACGAAAATGAACACTGCAAAAGTTATTGGAACACTCATAACAATGCCAATCACCTATCGTAGAACATACTTTGCAAATTTTTATAGGATTATTGTGATCATAACTATTTCCTCTATTATGCGCTCTGTGAGTAGTCTTTTGTTTGTCCATCATTCGCCCTCATTTGAATTAAAATTTGAAAAACTTCTATCTTCCATTCAACAACACATTACAGAATTACAATATCTAGTTGGACTAGCATTCTTACAATACGTCATATTCCAAAAGGCTATTTAAGTATTAATAAGTGCAATATGTCTAACAATTAGGATGGATAAGACAATTGTAGAACTTGTTGTAGTTGGAAAAGACCACGAAGGTGTAGTAGCAGGTTTTACTAATTTCATTTTTCAAAATAATGGAAACATAGAAAAAATTAATCAAAATGTGGTAAAGGGACTTTTTGGAATGTATCTAGAAGCATCTTTTACAAAAAAACTAGATGCAATGAAATTCAACAAAGAAGCGGAGAGATTAGCAAAAAATCTCAAAATGGAAGTCAATATTCATTATGAAATATCAAAAAGAAAGAAAGTAGCAGTACTTGTAACAAAAGAACCGCATTGTCTTGAGGCTATTTTAGATGCAAGAACAAAAGGTAAGATCAAAGGAGAAATTGCAGTCCTAATAGGCACTGAAAATACTCTAGCACCTTTAGCAAAAAAAGCAAATATTCCATTTGTCATAGTAGATGAGAAAGATCAGGCAAAAGCAGAAGAAAAAATAATTGCAGTCATAAAAAAATTCGATGTTGACTTGATAGTACTTGCAAGATACATGCGAATACTTTCTCCCAACTTTGTATGGAGATACCCCAATAGAGTCATTAACATACATCCATCACTTTTGCCTGCATTTCCTGGTGCTTTTGCCTATGTCCAAGCATACGAACGCGGTGCAAAAATTGTAGGATGTACCGCACATTATGTAACTGAAGACTTGGATCAAGGCCCAATAATTTTCCAAGATGCGTTTGCCATAGACGAAGATGAAACTTTAGAATCATTGAAAAAGAAAGGTCAGAAATTAGAAGCTAGTACATTGTTAGAAGCTGTGAAAATGCACCTTGATGGAAGATTAGAGGTATATTGGGGCAAGGTACATGTTAAACCCAAGAGATCTAGATGATAGCAAGAGACCTCACAAATACTGACATTCTCAAACTAACAAGGAATAGATCAGTTGCATTAATTCCGGTTGGATCAATTGAACAACATGGTTCTCATCTTCCTATATCCACTGATTCTGATATAGTTACACACATAGCAAAACAGGTCTCAGAGAAAAATGGATTTTTATTATTACCCACTCTTCAATATGGAGTTTCTTTTGAACATCACCCATTTTTCAATTTGAGTCTATCAAGTCCAACTTTAGAAAAAATTCTAATCGAATTGTGCATTTCATTATCAAAAAACCACATTGATACAGTCATCATCCTTAATGGTCATCATGGAAATCTAGACGCATTAAAAAAATTACCAGATAAAATTTCCAAGAAAACAGGCATCAAACAACATATCTTTGTTTATTCATATTGGCATTTTATGAAAAAGGAATTTGATCATGCAGGATTTGTTGAAACATCCATCATGCTAGCAATATCAGACAAAGTACAGATGAACAAGGCTGAAAAAGGATTCATTCCAGGTAACTTGTCAAAGACTGAATTGAATAGGTTAGGCAAAAAGGCAAACAAGTCATTTATTTCAGTAACAAAGAATGGCGTCTGGGGAGATCCTACTACAGCTACATTAAAGGATGGAAAAGCGATTTTAAATGAAATAATCACAAATTTAGTGAAAGCGAGTCAAACTTGCCTTACTGGAACAGGTCGAAAATTTCACCAATGAAATTTTAATATATACCCTCCATAGAGTGGGTAATAAGTGAAATAAATGTCAGTAGATATGGCAGTAAAAGTACTTGATGAAAGCCTAAACAAGGTTGTACTTATCAAGCTGAAAGGCGGTAAAGTGATAAGAGGCAACCTTCATGGTTTTGACCAACACATGAACCTGCTACTTGAATCTTCAGAAGAGATCCCTTCTGAAGGAGAGACAAAAAGCCTTGGTACCATAGTTGTCAGAGGAGACAACGTAGTTATCATATCCCCTCCACCAAAGTGAGTGTATAATGACTAAAGGTACTACCTCAATGGGAGGCTATACAAGAAAACACGTACACATTAGATGTAGAAGATGTGGAAAGAATGCTTATCACATACGACATAAAAGATGCGCTAGCTGTGGTTTTCCTGAGGCCAAGATAAGAAAATACAACTGGATCAAATGGTATACCTAAATGGAAGAAATAGCGCTAGTTTTTAGCTCTCTTGCAGGCGCATGCACCGCAGTTGCACTCGACAAGGTTCCAAAAATAAAACGCAATAAACAAACTCCAACTATTAATTCTGCAATCACAAATCAATTACATTCACTAAGAATGGAAAAAGAAATACTCTCAAAAACCATTACAAGACTTCACCAACAAGAATCAGATGTTACAAAAATACAAAAAGACAAACTTTTGCTTCGCTATCAGCATCAACTTGGAACAGTCATTAGCAAGATTGAAAAACTTGAAGTTGCAAGCAAGTATCCAGATCTAGGTCCAATTGGAGATAGTTTGATTTCACTAATGGACAATAAACTTTCACAGTTAGATCAGAGATTACACGAGATTTCTTCAAAGATTACAGTAAATACAATTACCCAACCTAAACAAACAGAGAGAACTGTAGAGACAATACTAGAAAATCCTCAGGTCAAGAAAATAGAACCAAAAATAGAGATTCAAAAAGAAAAGATTGAGGTTCAAGAGGAGAAAATAATAAAATCAGAAAGAACACCTGAATGGCTACCTCCAATTGAGGTTCCAACATATGAAAAACACAGAACTGTAGAACTAAGTACCCTAACAGAGATCACAAATAAGATTCCACAATTCCCTACTGATCTTATAAGACCTACACAAGTTGAGCCACAAATTCCTCAAGTAATCATAGAACCAATAATAGTTGAAGAACCAATATTGATTCCTCAGCCTAGCATACAAAACATAACAGAAGAGATTTTGCCAGAAACACCAAAGCCAGAATCAATACAACAAGAGCCAGAAAGAAAGATACAGCTTCCTGCAGCAATCAAGATACCAGAAGAAGAAAAGTTAGAAGATGATGACAAAGATTTGGATAAGATAAAAAGCGAAATAATGAAGGCATTATCAAAACTCGAACAAGTAGAGGTAGAATAATTGACAGTAGATGATGCCATTGAGGCATTATCACCACAGGCATTAAAACTGATAAAAAATAATTTTGTCATAGGCCTTGGGAGTGGAAGAGCCGCAACTGCAATAGTCAAGATATTATCACAATACATTAAGAAGAACAAATTTGTTGTCAAGGCAATACCTACATCGTTGCAGATCAAAATGGAAGCAGAAAAGGGAGGAATTTCGATAATAGAAGCAGATCAGATTGATCATATTGATCTGGTCTTTGACGGAGCAGACCAGATAGACGCAAAAGGAAACATGATCAAAGGTGGTGGAGGCGCTTTACTACGAGAAAAAATTCTGATAAGTATAGCAAAAAAGGTTGTGATAGTTGCTGATGAATCAAAATTTGTCAAAAAACTTGATCGAAGTGTGCCTGTAGAGGTACATCCATTTGCAAGAAACATAGCTGATAAACAAATAAGAGAATATGGAGGCAAGCCACACATCAGACTGTTAGAACGCGGTTATCCATTTGTAACTGAAAATGGAAACATCATACTAGATTGTGATTTTGGTCAAATACAGAATCCCAAGGAACTTGCATCAAAAATAATAGGAATTCCAGGCGTTATAGAAGTTGGAATATTTCCAAAGCCAGATATTATTTACAAAGCAAGAAAAAATGGCAAGTATGAAATTGTACAGTAGGAGAATTTTACCATGAAATGTGATCGTTGTGAAAATACAGTAGTTTATTCAAGAAAATATTCTGGAGAAAGTCTTTGCTCCAGTTGTTTTTCAAGATCAATTGTACATAAAACTACAAAGACAATGGCCAAGTATAATATGATAAAACCTGGCGATGTGGTCGGTGTTGCCGTATCAGGCGGAAAGGATTCACTTTCATTGTTACAAGTATTAAAAGAAATTTCTCGTGATCATCATTTTACATTAAAAGCAATTACAGTGGATGAAGGAATTCCAGGATACCGAGATGAAGCTTTGAAGATTGTGGAAGAGTTTTGTAAAAAAATAGATGTAGAGCATAAAGTATATCCATACAATTCGCTTTTCGGTACAACTTTAGAAGAGACATTAGAACATAGAAACAATGAAAAAATTTCATCGTGTTCCATATGTGGAGTATTAAGAAGAAGAGCAATAGATTTTGGTGCAATTGATCTGAAAGTTGATGTGATAGCAACAGGTCACAACATGGATGATATGTTACAGACTTTTATAATCAATATCATTTCAGGAGATACAAAAAAAATTGGCTGGATGGATCCTGATACTTCGGAAAACAAGATACGAAAGATAAAACCATTCTATGAAATTTATGAAAATGAAATTGTCTTCTATGCTTTCACAAATGAAATTCCATTCCAGTCAGAAGAGTGTCCTCACATGAATGAAGGAATTAGAACAGAAATTCGTAATTTTTTAAATTCACTAGAAAAGACCCACAGTGGAATCAAAAATAACATGTTCAAGTCAATTTTGAAGATTTCGTCTACCCTCAAGGACTCTAACAATTCAGAATGGAAAACTTGTTCAAAGTGTGGCAGTGAGTGTACAGGAGACATATGTTCAGTATGTAGTACATTAGCCAATCTACGATTGAACTAAATCCTAATGCAGATAAAGAACTTGTATTACAATAAATTTGGTAGTAGGTAGGGTTGGGGCGCTAGCCGTGCCCTGTCTCTGAAACCGGCTATATGCAGAGACCAGTAACTGCTGGATAAATCTCTAGATAGACGGTACTTGCCTGACTTGCGGATATGAAATCACGCCGAAGCGGGTGGATACAGGACTGAAGTTGTCCGAAGGGATAACTCTCAAGTTCTAACTGCCGAAAGGGATGAGGTCCGGGAGGGAGCAATCCTAAGGTAGAGCATCCACGCTGCTTCGTCTACGTGGCGGATCTTGCTTGACTTGAGATGAGACCGCTTGTTTAGACTGGAACTAGCGGATCTACTACCTTAATATTCTTAAATCAAACAAGAATAACATGGAAGGATTAATCTCAGGAAAATCTAGAACTTATGATGAATTTAGATCAAGCATGCCTTCCAGTGTAGCAACTCTATTTGATGAACTTCGCAGTTATTGCTTGACTCTTGGAAAAAATGTAATCGAAGACATTCGTATGCACCGGATTGTATTTGCAAAATCAATTAAATTCCGAAGTTTTGCAGACATAGAGCCACAACGAGATTCCGTTATCATAAAAATAAAAAAAGATAGAAGAGAACCAGATAAAGAAATACAAATAAAATTAAATGACAATCTCGATGAAATTAAGGAACTTTTATTGAGTGCATATACTAGCATTCATTAAGAATTAATTGTAAAATTAGTAAATTCTGCAACATATTTTTCTTCAGTAACTGTTAATTCTTTCACAACTGCTCCAGCAGGACCAAAACGAGTCCACTCTACTACAGCATCAACGTTTGAATCATTTCCTTCCAAGATTGCTTCTACTCTATCGTCTGGGAGATTTTTGACCCAACCAAAAACATTATTTTTTTCAGCAGTCTCCATCATTCCTTGACGAAAGTAAACACCTTGTACTCTTCCTTTTACTAAAAGATGAACTCTCTTTGAATTCATAGTATCATGTTTTTGAAAACTAGTATTTAGTCTTGAGGAATTATGCTCGCTCTTTCATTCTGGAGCGTCCAGTCTTTCTAGCTGCGATGCTTCCGACCTTACGTCCAGGTGGAGCGTTTCGTGAAACTGTAGAGCTTCTTCCAACGTGCTGGTGTCTTCCACCACCGTGTGGGTGAACATAAACAGCTTGTGCAACACCTCTTACTATTGGATACTTGTGTCCCTTTGAACGCTTTCTTCTCCATGCAGGTCCTGCTCTCATAAATGGTCTATCACCTACACCGCCTCCAGCAAGAACGCCTATCATTGCACGATTCTGCGGATTAAGAGTTGTGAATTTTCCAGATGGGAGTTTTATTGTTACACCTTCAGAGCTATGTGAGAAAACTGTTGCATAGGTTCCAGCAGATTTTACTATTGCTCCACCATCACCAAAATGCTTCTCTACATTGCACACTATAGTACCGTCAGGAATGTTTTGTACACTAATAACATTACCTGGAGAAATATCAGATTTTAAACCAAATTGAAATTTAGAACCGATTTTAGTACCAAGAACAGACGGGATAAAAGACAACAAGCCAGTTTCAAATCTAATTTTGGCTAGTGGGGCATCTCTTCCTGTCTCATGAACAATATCCACCACTTTGGCTTCGTGTTGTTCTGCCAACTGGAATCTAGGATATTTAGCAGGAAGTAACTTACCAGTAGAAGCTGCACGGAACTGCATTCCACCTCTACCTCGTCTTCTTACTAATGGTCTCTTACCCAAAGTACCGATTTTGGTTTATCTTGTAAATTTTAATCTTCTGATCCTTTGATCTGGATCAAAGACGACAAAGGTATAAAAATTAGTTTGAGGTGCTAAATTTGTGAGCCAGAACACACTTTCCCTTAAGGTACTTGAGGCTTACACTCGTGACGTAGGGAGAGGAGTGGCACGTATAGATTATGATTCCATGGATTCACTAGGAGCTTCAACAGGTGATGTTATCGAAATCAAAGGAAAACGAAGAACTGTAGCCAAATGCTTACCACTTTATCCTTCTGATGAAGGAAAGGGGATTATCAGAGTAGACGGATTAGTTCGAAATAATGCAGGAATTGCAATAGGCGATACTGTTGCGGTCAGAAAGATCAAGGCAGTAGCTGCTGAGAAAGTAGTTGTAGCCCCACTAGAAGCAATACCACCAATTGATGAAAGATATCTTGCCGATGCATTGGAAAGTGTTCCATTGATAAAAGGAGATAATGTTATGGTTCCTTATTTTGGAGGAAGACTAACTTTTCAAGTTATTGGAGTTACACCAGCAGCTGATGCTGTGCTTGTAACACAAAAGACAGTATTTCACATTGCAGAAAAAGGAGAGACTCTTCGTGGTGTACCACAAGTAACCTACGAGGATATCGGAGGATTAACTGATGAAATTAAGAAAGTTCGTGAAATGATAGAACTTCCACTAAGACACCCAGAGATTTTTGAAAAACTTGGAATTGAAGCTCCAAAGGGTGTGTTGTTGTACGGACCTCCAGGAACTGGTAAAACATTGCTTGCAAAAGCAGTTGCAAATGAAAGCAATGCACATTTCATTAGCATATCAGGACCAGAGATAATGAGCAAGTTTTATGGTGAAAGTGAAGCTAGACTAAGAGAGATTTTCAAGGAAGCAAAAGAAAAATCACCATCCATCATATTTATTGACGAAATTGATTCCATAGCTCCAAAAAGAGAAGAAGTTACGGGAGAGGTAGAAAGAAGAGTAGTTTCCCAGTTACTATCCTTAATGGACGGTCTAGAGGCAAGAGGAAAAGTAATTGTCATATCTGCAACTAACAGACCAAATGCAATTGATCCAGCTCTTAGAAGACCTGGAAGATTCGATAGAGAAATTGAGATCAAGGTACCAGACAAGAAGGGTAGAAAAGACATCCTAATGATACATACAAGAAACATGCCATTAAGTGACGATGTTAACGTAGACAAGGTTGCTTCAATAAGCCATGGCTATGTTGGAGCTGATTTAGAATATTTGTGCAAGGAAGCTGCAATGAAGTGTCTTAGGAGATTACTTCCAGAACTAAATCTGGAAGATGAGAAACTTCCACCAGAAACACTTGACAAACTAGTAGTCAACGGCGACGATTTTCAAAATGCCATTAGAGAAGTCACTCCATCAGGAATGCGTGAAGTATTCATTGAAAATCCAGATGTAAGTTGGGATGAAGTAGGCGGATTAGAAAATGTCAAGCGTGAGCTACAAGAAGCTGTAGAATGGCCAATGAAATATCCCACGTTATATTCAAAATTAGGACACAGAATGCCAAGAGGAATATTATTACACGGTCCTAGTGGAACTGGAAAAACCCTAATGGCAAAAGCTGTTGCAACTGAAAGTGAAGCCAATTTTATTTCTGTAAGAGGGCCCGAATTATTATCAAAATGGGTAGGGGAATCAGAACGTGGAATAAGAGAAATATTCCGACGTGCAAGACAGGCATCACCATGTGTAATATTTTTTGATGAGATCGATTCCATTGCTCCAATACGTGGAGTTGGAGGAGAGACAGCAGTGACAGAAAGAGTAGTAAGCCAGCTTTTGACTGAATTAGATGGCATAGAGAGTTTGCATGGAGTTGTAGTACTTGCTGCAACTAACAGAGCAGACATGATAGATACAGCATTACTAAGACCGGGCAGATTTGATAAAATAATACTTGTTCCATTGCCAGACAAAGAAGGAAGGAAAAAGATTTTGGCGATAAATACAAAGGAGATCCCAGTGATAAGAGAATCAATGGAAAACGGTATAAAGAATCCAGACTTTGTAGACATTGATAAAATTGCAGAAGCAACAGATGGAATGAGCGGTGCAGATGTGGCATCAATAGCAAACACTGCAGTATCACTTGTAATACATGAATTTCTTGACAAGTACCCTGATCAAAAAGAAGCTGAAAAACAGGCTACAGAGGCAAAGGTAACCATGAGGCATTTCGAAGAAGCCGTGAGAAAAGTAAAGACGCAAAAAGAATTAAAGATAGGCGAAAAAGTCGCAGTTCCTTACTATAGGTAATTTTAATAAAATAACTTTTCTAGTTCTAGTAGATGTCACAATTTGGATACAAGGGCAAAGGATTAGAATTTCTTACAAGTAATAAGATAGCGATAGGAAGTCAGGTAAAGATTTACTCAGATTCAATTTATTCAGGAGTCATAATGCCTAGATATGAACACAGTGACGATCATCACATTGTTTTGAAACTAAAGAGTGGGTACAACATCGGATTAGAACTAGACAAGATAAAAAAAATAGAAGTAGAAGCACAACCTGCAATAAAAAAAGAAATAACATACAATTCTCAACAAAATCCAAAACTTCCAAAAATTCTCCTCTTGTCAACAGGAGGAACCATTGCAAGTAGAATAGACTATAGAACTGGTGCAGTCACTCCAGCTCTTAATGCTGCAGAGCTCAATGCAAGTGTTCCTGAACTTGCGACCATTGCAAACATAGACACCGAAGTACTTTTTTCAGAATATTCTGAAAATTTACTCCCCCAACACTGGATAAAGATTGCAGAAAAACTTGATTCTTATTCTAGATCAGAATACGATGGGATCATAGTAGCTCATGGTACAGACACTATGCAATATACAGCATCAGCATTAGCATTTTCTTTAGCAGGATTTCCAAAACCGGTTGCATTGGTAGGTTCACAGAGATCATCTGACAGACCATCTTCAGATGCCGCATTGAATCTAATTGCTGCTACAATATTTTTGACAAAGGTGCAATCTCCAGGAATTTTTGTAATAATGCACAATAGTTCAAGTGATGATGAAATTGCTTGTAACTGGGCCACACGTGTAAGAAAAAACCACACTAGTAGACGAGATGCATTCAAAACAATAGGTGGTCCCCCTGCATATATTGTCAAATCAAGAAATATTGAAAAAGACAAGATGTTTGATGTTCCAAAAAGAGAATATGTGCCCAGGATCAAGTTTGACGAACATGTCTTGTTGCTAAAATATTATCCAGGTCTTGATTCCAAGATCATTGAATATGCTATAGATTCTGGATATAGAGGAATAATTATTGAGGGAACTGGACTTGGGCATGTTGGAAAAACAATGTATGCATCAATAGAAAAGGCAAAGAAAAATGGATTATTCATCGGAATGACTTCGCAGTGTATTGACGGAATGGTAAGAATGACGGTCTATGACAGTGGAAGAGATCTTTTGAATCTTGGAGTCATACCACTTGGAAACATGATACCTGAGACAGCTCTTGTAAAAACAATGTGGGCATTGGCCAATTCAAAAAATTTGGATGAAATGACAAAATTGATGAAAGAGAATGTTGCTCTTGAATTTTCAGACTAAGCTTTAAAGCAAGTACAAGAATAAAATTACAAATGTCCGAAATCCAAATTGATAAGATAGGACTTTTGGTAGGATTAGAAATTCATCAACAACTTGCAACAGGAGCCAAGTTGTTTTGCAGATGCAAGCCTATTGAATCAGACGAGTATCCAATTAAATTTTCACGTAAATTAAGGATAACAAGTAGCGAGTTAGGGGAATTTGATCCTAGCGCCATTTTTGAGAAAAGTAAGGAAAAAACAATCATCTATTCTGCAAATCCAGAAAGTAGCTGCCTAGTGGAACAAGATGATGAGCCTCCACATGATCTTGATCTTAACGCAAAAGAGACTGTTTTGATCATGTCATCTGCATTAAAATCAAACATTTTCAATGAAATCTACGTAATGAGAAAACTTGTAATTGACGGTTCCAATACCTCAGGTTTTCAAAGAACTATGCTAGTTTCCATGGGTGGAAATCTTGAAGTCAATGGTAAGAAAGTGGGAGTCCAGAGCATCTGTCTTGAAGAAGATGCTGCAAAACTGCTTCAAGACTCAAAGGATACAAGAGAATACAGTTTGGACAGATTAGGAGTACCATTAGTAGAAATTGCATTGGATCCAGTCTCTGGCACACCAGAAGAGATCAAAAATATTGCTTTGACTTTGGGTCGAATGTTACGTGCAACAAAAAGAGTAGGAAGGGGAATTGGATCAATTAGACAGGATGTTAATGTGTCAATAGATGGAGGTGGTTCAGTGATAGAAGTAAAAGGTGTGCAAAAATTGGATCAATTAGAAAAAGTCATTGAGTATGAGGCAAAGAGACAACACGGTCTTAAGATCATTGCCGAAAAATTAAGAACACTAAAAATTGAAAAAATATCCAAAGACCAGGATGTAAAGGATGTATCAAGTATATTCAAAAATTGTAAATCAAAGATCATTCAAAAATCTCTTTCAGAAGGTTCCTCAATAAAGGCAATGAGAATCAAGGGATATGCGAGAATGTTGGGATGGGAACCATATTCAGGAATAAGATTAGGAAAACAATTAGGCGAATTGGTTAGATTCTTTGGCATAGGTGGACTGTTTCATTCTGACGAATTACCAAACTATGGTATTGAAGAGTTGGAAATTCAAGGAATAATAGACATACTTGAAATGAAATCCGATGATGCATTTATTATTGTAGCTGGAAATGAGAAAAAACTTGACATCGTTATAGAATCCATCATAAAACGAATTGAAGATGCAAGAAATGGAGTACCTGCAGAGACAAGAGCTGCTACAATAACAGGTGAAACAGTGTTTCTACGACCAAGACCTGGATCTTCTAGAATGTATCCAGAGACCGACATACCACCAATTATTGTAAACAATACAGAGATAGAGCAAGCAAGAGATAAAATTCCAAAATCATGGGAAGAAAACCTCATAGCATTACAAAAACAATATGAACTAAATCAACAACTTTCGGCTCAGATATTTGACTCTGAATATCTAGATCTGTTTGAAACAATATGCAAAGACAAGAGAGTTTCTCCAAATTTTGTGGCCTCTACTCTTTGTGGTACAATTACAAACTTGGAGCGAAGAGGAATGAATTCAGAATTACTAAAGACTGGAGATATTGTTGAGGCCTTTAGGCTAGTCACAGAAGAAAAGATAGCAAAAGAATCACTTGAAATGATATTTGAGAGTATCATGAGTGGAAAATCAAAAACGATTTCAGAGTCAATCAGGTCTAATGCGTTGAGCACCATAGAAGATGCCGAATTACACAAGATACTGGACGATTTGGTAATATCTAACTTGAAGATAATTGAAGACCAAGGATTAAGATCAATGGGACCCCTAATGGGACTGGCCATGAAAACACTACGCGGTAAAGTAGACGGTCAGAAACTAAATCAGCTATTAGAAGACAAGATAAAGATCAAGATAGATAAAAAATAAACAAAAGGTGCGGGAGGTGGGATTTGAACCCACGAACTCCTAAGAGATAAGGTTCTGAGCCTTACGCCGTTGACCAGGCTAGGCGACCCCCGCAACAACGTGAGAATTAAGATCCGACAATAAGTTCTTTTTTATATTCGCCAATAGTTTGGAATTATTTATTTACATTAAGCATTTTATCAATCACAGGTACCGCATTTTTTAGCTCGTAAATCCTTGTAGCTCTATTGTCTTTAAAAGATTCATTCCAAGGTTGTGAATACAGTATTACAGATTTTCCTTTATCCAACATACTTTTTGCATTAAGTGGAGAATCATCGATAAATACATCATAATCCAGTTGCGATTTTTCTACTCCTTCTAATACACCAACATAGTTTTTGAAATTTATTTTATGTAGATTAAGCCATTTTTTTACATCATCATGAGTAGATTCTTCTCTTGCTGTTACAATATCAACAGTACCAAGATTGGATAATTGTGTAGTAACATGTGCAAGATTGCTTTCGGTAGGAGGCATAGTTTCCCAAGACTTCCAACAAATTGAAAGTTCACTATAGAAATCAAATTTATCTATACTATGATCTCTCCAAAAGTCCCACTCTGATATTTGAGATTTCAATATTACTGGTCTTATTTTATTGCTATATGATAACCACGATGTAATTACATCTGCTAGAACTCCATCCACATCAAGTCCTATTCTCAATGTAACTAACTCCTGTGAAAACTGTCTTCTAGTTCTTCAAGCAATTTACGTTGATGTTTGTCTATCTTGTTAGGTATATTGATGACAAGTCGAACATATTCATCTCCTCGACCTCTCCCACTTTGACGAGGAAGTCCTTTTCCTTTCAATTTAACTATCGTGTTTGGTTGACTTCCTGATTCTACCTCAAGTTTTTCTTGTCCCTCTAATGTTTCAACCAAAATATTTTTTCCCAATGTTGCATCAATCATAGATATATTTGCATCATAGAAAATATCAGCACCATCTCTCTTGAATTTATCATGTGGTCGCACTCTTATTCTAACAATTAGATCACCATTTACACCATTTTGAACTGATTCACCCTCACCTGGTATTCTGTATTCTCCGTCCTCTACTCCAGGAGGAATTTCAAATGAAAACTTTTTTGTTGTTTTTTGTTTTCCAGATCCTTTACATTTTGAACATGGTTTTTCAATTATCTTACCTTGTCCTCTGCAGGTATTACATGGCTGTACAGTTACAAATGTAGAAAATCCACTACTTCGTGACACTCGGGTTTGACCTTGACCATTACACACAGTGCATGTTCTCACAGATGTACCAGGAGCAGAGCCTGATCCATTACAAGTATCACAGTTTACTAGTCGTGGTAAGTCAATCTCTTCTTTTTTCCCCTTGAATGCTTCTTCAAGTGTCAATGCTGTGTCATATACAAGATCAGAGCCTCTTGACCTTCCAGATCCTCCAAAATCAAATCCGCCGAATCTAAATCCGCCGCCTCTGCCAAAAATAGATTCGAAAATAGACTCAAAACCACCAGCGCCTCCAAAGATATCTTCAAAGTTAGATCGTGAACCTTGAAAAATATCGTCTGTACTATATCTTCCATCTACGCCAGCATGACCATGTGTATCATAGAGTTTACGTTTTTCCGAGTCAGATAATACTGCATATGCTTCTGAAATTTCCTTAAAGTGCTCTGCAGCATCAGGTGATTTGTTTTTATCAGGGTGAAATTTTAGAGCAAGTTTTCTATATTGTGATTTTATCTCATCAGGGTTTGAGCTTTTTGAGACTCCCAAAACCTCATAATAATCACGTTTAGAACTCATGATAATTCAACTTAGGAATATTCCCTTGTATAAAGATCAGTTTGGTGGGTTGCCCGCATTCTGTCCAGTTGCATCAGGTCCACTTTGTGAAGTTGTTTCCGGTCCACCTTGTGCAGCTGCACCAGGTGGCGGTGTAACATTTTTGTAAAGTTCTGTACTGATATCATTTATCAACTTGGTTAGAGAATCAAGTTTTGGTTTTATTTCTTCAATACTCTTGTCAAGAACATCTTTTAGTTCTTTTATTGCATTACTTACTTGAACACCCTGATCTTGGGATATCTTATCCTTCTGTTGACTGATTAGAGTTTCAGCTGCATAGATAGATTGTTGTGCTTCGTTTTTGATCAATACCTCTTCTTTCTTCTTTTTGTCTTGCTCAGAAAAGAGTTCAGCATCCTTTGTCATTTTTTCTATATCTTCTTTGGCAAGTTTTGTACGTGAAGTAATAGTTATTTTTGCTTCTTTTTGTGTAGCTAGATCTTTTGCCGCTACGTTGAGTATACCGTTTGCATCAATATCGAATTTGACCTCAATTTGTGGAATACCCCTGGGAGCAGGAAGAATTCCTGAAAGATTAAAGCTTCCAAGAGATACGTTATCAGCAGCCATTGGTCGTTCTCCTTGAACTACATGTATAGTTACAGCAGTTTGATTATCTGCAGCAGTTGTGAAAACCTTGCTCTTTGAGGTAGGAATCGTTGTATTTCTGTCAATTATAGGTTCTCGTAATCCTCCTAACACTTCTAAGCCAAGTGTAAGAGGAGTAACATCAAGAAGTACAATATCACTTGTAACCTCACCACCAATAATTCCTGCCTGAACTGCAGCACCCAAAGCAACTGCTTCCATTGGATCTATTCCGGCTTCAGGTTCTTTTCCCATCAAATTAGCAACAAATTTTTTGACTAGAGGAATTCTAGTAGGGCCCCCGACCAAGATGATTTTACTAACATCTGCAGGAGTAAGCTTTGCATCTTCTAGAGACTTGGTAACAGAAGGCCTGCATCTTTCCACTATTGGATTGATGAGTTCTTCAAACTTTGCTCGAGTTATTTTTAATTCAAGATTCTTTGGTCCAGAAGATTGATCATACGATATGAATGGTAAGTTGATATCAGTTTCAAATATAGAGGAGAGTTCGATCTTTGCCTTTTCAGCTGCTTCTCTTACTCTTACCATAGCTGCATTGTCTTTTGAGATATCAATTCCAGATGTTTTTCTAAAACTATCAACAACATAATCAATCAAAACTTTATCCATGTCTGTACCTCCAAGCTGAGTATCTCCAGATGTACTCATGACTTCAAATACACCACCACCCATTTCCATAATGGTTACATCAAGTGTACCTCCACCCAAATCAAACACCATAATTTTCATATCTTGTTTTAATTTGTCTAAACCAAAAGCAAGAGCAGCAGCAGTTGGTTCATTTATTATTCTTACAACGTCAAGACCTGCAATTTGTCCAGCGTCTTTGGTTGCTTGTCGTTGGTTATCATTGAAATATGCAGGCACTGTGATTACTGCTTTCTCAACCTTATCTCCAGTAAAAGCCTCAGCATCTCGCTTTATTTTTTGTAAAATGAATGCAGAGATTTGTTGAGGCTTGTACTCTTTATCATATATTTTAAAAAAGTGATCTGTTCCCATCTTTCTTTTTGCTGCTACCACGGTACCTTCTGGATTGGTCACTGCCTGTCTTCTTGCTGGTTCACCAACTATGAGTTGACCATCTTTTGTGAGGCCAACAACCGAAGGAAATGCCTTTCCCCCAACTGTAGTTCCCTCAGATGCAGGAATAAGGGTAGGTTTTCCACCCAGCATGACAGCCGCAGCAGAATTGCTTGTTCCCAAATCAATACCAATAATTTTTGCCATTTACATTTTCATCTCTTTGATACTTCGCTTAGATATTTCTACTAAGCTTGGTCTAATAACTCTCTCTTTCAAAATATATCCTTTGCGAAGTTCTGTAGTGATTGTATTATCATCCAATGTTGAATCTTCTTTTACAGATATGGCTTCATGTAATTTGGGATCAAAGATCTCACCTACCGCTTCAATGGGTTTTACTCCAAATTCGGTTAGAAATGCATCCATATTTTTTAGAATTGAGTCCAGACCTTGAGTATTTGCATCTTGTTTTGATAAAACATCTTTTGCTCGAACAAAATCGTCATATATTCCAAGAAATTTGAGAACAACACCATCAGTGATTGAGTTTACACGATTCTGAATATCAATATCTGATCTTTTCTTTAGATTTTCAAAATCTGCAAGCAGGTATTGGATTTTTTTTTCATAAGAAGAAACTTTTTCTTTTTCATGCTCAAGCTGAACTTTCATTGTTTCAAGTTCTTGGGAGCGTTCCATTTCATCATTGTTGTTATGACGTTCATGTGTTTCTGTTAAATCATTTTGAGATACATCATATGCGTCAGACAATTTTACTACATTATTTTTTAGAACATGCCCTTATTATAATATCTCACATAGAGGATTTGTTTTAATTACGATAACATCAGAGTCTTTTCCATTTTTAGTAATCTTGTCATAATCAAATTTTGAACATGCCACTATGATTGTGGTTTTATCACTATGGAAAATATCCAGTTCTTGTCCTTGATGTATTTCTACATCACCTATGTAATCACGAAGTTTTGTAACAAGAGAATTTAGCATATCCACTTTGTCTCCTCTCATCTCATAGGAATCCTGAGTCCATACTAAAACTACTTTGGTCCTACTTGCTTTTAGTTCATTTTTCTTTAACGTGGAACGAATTTCGTCAATCAGTCTTTTGACATAGCCTTCAATTCCCTTTATACTTCCATTTACCAGATACATCATGGTACCTGCACCTTCTACAGATGTACCAAGTGATCTTAAATCATAGAGTCCATTTGTCATATCATCAAGGAATAGATCGTTATATTCAGTTAGAACAAGATCGTTTCTTGTCTGTGAATCCTGTGCGAATTTGGAAACTTCTAAAACACTTGATAAACTTGCAAATTGCGTAAGAATTTTGATTGCATGTAAAATTTCAGCAGAAGATATTGATACAAACTTTTTTCCTTTTTTGTCAGATTCTAATAATTTGGCAAGCTTGTCATCGTTTTTTGCATTAAATGAACCAATAATTTCAGGAGTATTATTTTTTGAGAGAGGATAATAGAAATATGATATACTTTTTCCCATCTCAAGACCAGAAACATGTTCAAGTAGAGAAATAGTTTCATTATTTCCCCCGATACCAGTTGGAAGATTGTAAATTACTGAACCGCCTTTCTTTATTGATGATGTCGCATCTTTGAATTTTGAGTGAATTTCCATCTTTGCTTCTTGTCCGGTTTTTCTTATTCGTGGAGCAAAGAAGAGATACTCGGCATGAGATATTGCAACATCTATTGGTTCAACACCCAAAAGTGGTTCATCCTCTTTTAATGATGTAACATTAGGATAGGTCTTTGCAATCTCTGCCTTGAGAGAAATTGCCATGTGAGCAGATTCATCAACAATGAAAACATCAGCTCCTTTTATTGCCATTTGGCAAGCAATAGAGTATCCCTCAGTACTCAAGCCATACACAACAATTTTTGTTGCAACCAAACCATCCGGACTATGAGTACGGGCTAAGAAAAACTTTTTCCACCCTTAGATTATACCAGAAATGTTTGAAAATCTGGTTTGACATTTTGACGCCTAAACAGCTACTTTTCTTTGCTCCAATGGTAAGCAAATTGAGTAAAAATCACAAAATACTGTGTACTTCAAGAAATTATCGCGAAGTTGTAGAATTAGCAAAGATAAAAAATGTAGATCTCAAGTTAGTTGGAAAACATGGAGGATCTACAAAAAAAGGAAAACTTTACTCAAGTATACAGAGAATGAATCACCTTCTAGACGAGGTAGTGAAATTCTCTCCTGATTTGACTATCAGTTTCTGTTCACCCGAAGCCGCAAGAATCTCCTATGGAATAGGGATCAAACATGTTGCCTTTTCAGATTCTCCCCATGCGGAGGCAGTAATGAGACTTGCAGTACCACTAGTTCAAAAATTACTCATACCGTGGGTGATACCAAAGAATGAGTTTGTCAAATATGGAATTTCAAAAAAAGACATCATCCATTACAAGGCTATTGATGCATCTGTAATAGTAAAAGAAAGATCAAAAATTGAAAGGATATCAATTGACAAAACTAGAAAAACAATAGTGATCAGACCAGAAGAATCAGAGGCAGCATATATTTTAGGAAAGACTGGAAGCGACAACGTAATTCATGAAATAAGTAAACAAAACAATCTCTACAACATCATAGTCTTGGCAAGATATGCAATACAAAAAAAGAGACTAGAAGAAAAGTTTGGTAAAAAAGTTATCATAATGGACAAAGTTGTAGATGGTAAATCGCTTCTTAGTACTACAGATCTTTTTATTGGCTCAGGAGGCACCATGACTGCAGAAGCTGCATTAATGGGAATTCCTACCATATCATATGATGCAGTACCAAATTACATTGAGAAATATCTTGTACGAGTAGGACTTGTAAAGAGAGAGACAAATCCAAAGAAAATTTTAATTTTGATCAAAAAAATGGTAAATTCTAATAAGACAAATAAACAGAGAGCAAAAATTGTTCTGGACTCAATGAAAGATCCTTATTTGAAATTACTTCAAATAATAAATAGAATGTAGGTTTTGAAAAAATTGTTATGCGTTTACTAGTGTTTTATACAATGTAATAGCAGAGCTTTCATCTTTTTCACCAACAATTACAGCAGAACCACGTTTTAGGAAACTCACAAATATATCATTAGTAGAAATTGACAATCCAAGTTCACCTTGGTTTTGTACTTTGAATCCTTTTCCTGATGCCACACTTGTTATTTTTGGAACATCAATCTCAACCATTGTTGTAGGAGTGATAGAAAATGTACGCTTTCCTCTATTTCGTCCACATAATTCTTCAACAATAAATTCTTGAGTAGGCAATTCCTCACGTTTACCAGAACCACATTCAGGACATTCATCTACCTTGTTGAATGTAGCTGTATTGAAATCAAGATTATCAAGATCAATGTAAAGTAATTTGTTTATCAAAGTAGGTGTTCTTCCTATGAGAACTTTTACTGCCTCTGAGACCTCAATTCCTCCAACAATAGAAAGTATTGAGGGATGAACTCCTTCCGTACTGCATGTAGGCATTGAATTTTCATCAAGCGATGGAAATATGCAATGATAACATGCTGTCTGATGCGGTAGTATAGTGAATACCTGTCCTGAAACTCCCACTGCTGCTCCGGTCACAAATGGAATGTTCTTTTTGATACAAGCCTTGTTAAGAGAATATCGAGCGTTAACGCTGTCAAGTGCATCAATTACGACATCACATCCCTCGACTACATCTAGTGCAGTATAGTCATTTACAGAAACAGGTAATGCCTCAATTATTACATCTGAATTCATTTTTTTGAGCTTTTTTGCAGCTACCTCAACTTTGACCTGACCTACATCAGATTCATCAAACATTGTTTGTCTATGCAGATTTGATATTTCGATTACATCTCTATCTACGATTCTTATCGTTCCCACTCCCATGGCAACTAATCGAGTCACTATAGGATTGCCTAATCCGCCTACTCCAACAACACATACTTTTGATTTTTTGAGCTTGAGTTGACCTTCATAGCCTATCTCTTCTAACATCACTTGTCTTGAATATCTTTCAATATCCTTACTTGAAAGATCAGAACCACCTGCTACTGCAGGCAGAACGTAGATCTCATCTCCATCATTTAGTGCTGTTTCTAGACCTCCGGAAAATTTCATGTTTTTTCCGTTTATGTATATGTTGATAAGTGATCGCGGAGAACCGTCTGGGTTAAGAACTCGTCTTTTGAATTCATCTCCCAGTTGTTCTGAAATTTTAATAAATGCGTCAGAAAGTGTGACTGCTGTCAAATCTATTTTTTTTTCTCCGCCGCCTTTGTTCAATACAGAAGGGATAGTGAATTTGATATTTGCCATTTATCTCACCAATGCCAATATTTTGCCAACATCAGCCTGCATTACTTGAGGTTTTGGGAGTACTTCCATCATGACTTCTGTTGTCTTCAATCCATTACCTGTAACATAGCATACGGTACAATCATTTTTGTCAATCTTTCCCTCATCTACCATTTTCTTCAATACTGCTACAGAAACACCTCCTGCCGGCTCTGTGAATATGCCTTCAGTTTTTGCTAGCAATAGTATAGCATCCAAAATTTCTTTGTTGTTTGACTCTTCAGCAAAACCATTGTATTGTTTTAGACGTCGTAATACATACTGACCATCACCAGGATCACCTATGGCTAAACTTTTTGCTATGGTATCTGGAATTTCTACAGGAGTTACTTCTGAGAGATTTTTCTTAAAGGCATCAACAATCGGTGCACATCCATGAGGTTGTGCCGCAATCATGTGCATATTAGAGACTTGATTTATCAATGAAACACTTTCAAGTTCTTCAAATCCTTTACAAATGGCATTTAACATTGCGCCACTTCCAACGGGTACAATAAGTTGATCAGGTACTTTCCAGTCAAGTTGTTCTGCTACTTCATAAGCTAGTGTTTTTGATCCTTCAACATAGTAGGAACGCATGTTTATGTTTACTATTCCTATACCTTTACTGTCACCTATTTGAGCAGCAATTCGATTTGCATCATCATAAGTTCCATCAACTGAAATAAAATTAGCTCCATAAGAGAGAGCTTGTGTTATTTTTGCATGTTCAATATCACTTGGTGCAAATATGTAACATGGAAAATCGCCTTTTGCTGCATGAGCTGCTGTAGCTGATGCCAAGTTTCCTGTTGATGCACATCCAACTGCAGACAAACCAAATTCTTTTGCTTTTGATACAGCTACACCGGCAGGTCTGTCTTTAAATGAAAAAGTAGGATTCACTGAATCATTTTTTACGTAGAGATTGTTAAGACCAAGTGCTTTACCCAGTTTTTCTGCCTTGATCAATGGAGTCATTCCAGCCCCAATACTTACTATGTTAGATTTTGATTCAATTGGCAAGAGTTCATGATATCGCCAGTAAGTATGTTCACGATTTGAAAAAGTATTCTTGTTTACAGATGGAAAATCATAGTGTACGTCAAGAGGGCCAAAACAGTCTTCGCAGATATACTTGAATGTAGGAGCATATTCTTTCTTACACTCTCTGCACTGTAGAAACTTTATTTCTCCCAAGATAGTTTTAACTTCGTAAAACAGTACATAAAAAATCCTAATATTAATTTAAGTGATACTTAATTTCCAAAACAGTAAGATTAAGTGAAAATTAATATAAATTTAGACATAATTTTAAAAAAGATCTAATAACAAAAGGGTCCACAACTTGGAAATTTTGTAAATTAAGAGATTTTATGAATTTTTTACAATTAGAAGAAATATTAATAATAACATTAGAACAAAGTTCAAAAATTGAAAATAAAAGAGAGAACAAAAAAGAAGAAACATACTGGAAAAATAATTGCGTTAATCATAGTAGTTGGCATAGCTGCAGCCATCACATATTCTTATTATCAACAGAAACAATTAGAGTCACAACAATGGCATTGGATTGCATCAGGTCCATTTTCAATCAATAAGAATCAATACGAACTTGGAGAAAATATTTTCATGATAGTAAATGGCTTACAACCAACTGATGTGGGAGAAATTGATGTTGTAGATCCAAAAGGAGATACATATACCAAGATACCGTTTAATGGAACAATGAAGTCTAGTTTTCATCAATTCTTCAAACCAGTTACTCAAAGGAGCCTAGCATTATGTAATGCCACAGATCTTGTGGGCAATTGGAACATAATATTCAAAGGAGTTTCTTACAAATCAATACCATTTAAAATCATAAATGAGTATATTCCAGGAGAAGAAAGCGGTTCGGGCATGGCACCAGTACCAAAGGGATTAGATCCGTGCTAGATTTATTTTTCTAAAACATTGTGGAAACATACCCTGTCTCCAGTGTGACATGCAGGACCACTTGGTTCCACTAGGTATACAATTGCATCCAAATCACAATCAAGCAAAATTTCTTTGACTTTTTGCACATTTCCTGATTCCTCCCCTTTCATCCATAACTTGTTTCTTGATCTACTCCAAAACCATGAGTTGCCAGTTTTTTGGGTGAGTTCAAGAGATTCTTTATTTGTATATGCAAGTGTCAATACTTCCTTAGAGTGTACATCTTGAACAATTACTGGCACAAGACCATCACTTTTTGCAAAATCAATATCATTTATCTTCTTATTCATCATAACACCATTTGTTTGAGCCCTATTTTTCTGTTATAGTCTAACAGGAACTCCATTTTCCTTGAGATATTCTTTTACCCTATCTACAGAGTGGGTCTTGTAATGAAATATCGATGCAGCCAAAGCAGCATCCACGTTGGTTTGTAGAAAGACATCAAGCATATGTTTTGGTTTGCCACATCCTCCTGATGCCACAACGGGTATGTTTACAGCGTTGACTATTTCTTTAATGAGTTGTACATCATAGCCCTCCTTTGTACCATCCATGTCTATGCTTGTTAGCAGAATCTCACCTGCACCGCGTTTTTCTACTTCTTTTGCCCACTCTATTGCATCAAGGTTGGTAGGAGTTTTTCCGCCATAAATGTAAACTTCGAACCAAAACTTTTTGGAATCAGACGTAAAGATGTGTCTATCTTCTTTTATCTCATAATTACGTTTTACATCCATAGCTATTACCACACATTGTTTACCAAAAATTTCCATCAATTTTGTTATTATTTCAGGGTTTTTCACGGCACCGGTGTTAATGGCAACTTTGTCAGCTCCACTAAGAAGAATATCCCTTGCATCCTGCAAGTTCTTTACTCCACCACCTACAGTAAATGGAATATCAATTACTTGAGCTACTTTTTGTACAAGACTTTTGATTGTCTCGCGTTGTTGTTCAGAAGCTGTTATATCAAGAAAGACTAGTTCGTCTGCTCCTTCTTGACTATATTTTTCTGCAAGTAAAACAGGATCACCTGCATCTTTTATCGATTTAAAATGCATTCCCTTTACTACTCTACCATTATCAACATCAAGACAAGGAATTACTCTTTTGGTTAAAGTCATGCTAGCGTCTTAACCTCTTCTACAGATATCTTTCCATCATATAATGCCTTACCAAGAATTACTGCACCAGCACCGCATTTTTTTACATTTACAATATCTTGCAAGTTAGATATTCCTCCACTTGCAATAACACTTGTATTTTGTATGTTGCATGCTTTTTGTAAAGAGTCAAGATCAGGTCCATGTAATGTTCCATCTCTTTCCACAGTAGTTATAAGAAATTGAGAATATCCAAGTCGTACAAAACTTTCAATTCCTTGGATAAGTTCTACACCAGTACTTTCTTTCCATCCACTAATCACTATTTTACCCCCCATTTGATCTGCAGATATCACAATTCTTTCTTTCCCAAATTTTTTTGAAACCTCCTCTAAGATCTCTTTATTTTTAAAAGCAATAGTTCCAAGAACTACTTTGGAAGAAAATTGTAATGCATTTTCTATCATTTCTTTTGTGCGTAGACCTCCAGCAGCCTCAACAGGTATAGAAACTGATTTGGTAATTTTTTGAATTATTTGTAGATTTGAACCTGTTCCAAGAGTAGCATCCAAATCTACCACATGAAGCATATCTGCACCAGCTTTTTCCCATTTTTTTGCCATTCCAACAGGATCAGAACTATACACAGTCTTGTTTTTTGGGTCTCCCTTTACTAGACGCACTACTTTATTATCCATAATATCAATGGCAGGAATTACCTTCACTTTTTACACACTCGTAAAAAGTTCTTTATCATAATAGAACCTACTTTGCTAGATTTTTCAGGATGAAATTGTGTTCCAAACAATGTTTGGCTTTCAATTACAGCCGGTACATTTATCCCATAATCAGAATCTGCCATGATAATTTCTTCATTTTTTGGTTTTACCCTATAGGAATGAACAAAGTAAACCCATGAACCTTCCTTTACTCCATCTAATAGTACACTTGGTTTTTTTATCTGAAGATTATTCCAACCCATATGTGGAATTTTGAATTTGTTTGGTAGAAGTATTACTTCACCATCTAAAACTCCCAATCCTCCAAGTTTTCCTTCCTCACTTTTCTCAAAGAACATCTCCATGCCCAAACAAATACCCAATACAGGAATCTGATTCTTTACCAAATCCTGAAACGCAACTTTCGAAGTATGAAGACTCTTTATTGCAGGATCAAAGTTTCCCACACCAGGCAAAAATAACCCAGAATAATTTTTTATTTTTTCAAGATTAGTTATAATGTCTACTTGTGCTTCGTTTTTTTCTAAGGATGATTTGAGACTGAATATGTTTCCTGCCCCATAATCAAATATTGCTACTTTGACCACTACATAGCACCTTTTGTACTTGGTATTCCCTTTTGTTTACCATCATAACCTGCAGCTGATCTCCAAGCTATTGCAAATGCCTTTATCGCAGCTTCAATCTTGTGGTGATCATTGTCTCCATATTTTACTGATACATGCATACAGATGTTTAGATTTTGAGCCAGTGATCTGAAAAAGTGTTCCAGATCCTCTTTTGAGATTTCTTCTATTTGATTTCTCTTGATAGACAAGTCAATCCTTTGGTATTGTCTTTTGATAAGATCTAAAGATGCCTCTGCAAGAGACTCGTCCATCGGCACTGAAGCATGACCAAATCTCACAATTCCTGCTCTGTCACCCAGAGATTTGTCCATTGCATTTCCAAGGGCTATTGCAGTATCCTCGATTAGGTGATGATCTATTCCATCCATGGATTTGGCATTAAGTTTCAAATCAAGCATGGCATGTTTTGATAATGATGTAATTAGGTGATCAAGAAATGGCAAACCCGTTTTAATAGAAATCATCCCGGTTCCATCCAGATTTACCTCAACTAGTACCTCGGTTTCCTTAGTTTTCCTATTGATGTGTGCTTTTCTAGATTTCATTAAAATCCCCGAGTAGAGAAGTGGTTTATGCCTAGACTAGATTTAATGTCTTCGGAATTAGATCTATGGATTTGACTATAATATCAGCATGATTGTTCTCAAATAGAGATTTTTTTGCCTCAGGGTCTGTACTAGTACCATATACACCACAAAAAATTGTAGGCATTCCAGACTCGTCAGCCTTGCGTGCCATGATATAGTCTTCCATAGAGTCACCAACATATAGTGAAACATTAGCATTCATGCCCTGTATTGTAGATATGAGGGATTGAGGATTTGGTTTTGCCATTTCACGTGGTTCATCCTCAAGAAATTTTGAATTGTTTAGATCAAATTCTTTGAACAAATCTTTGAGAGAGTGTTTTGTAGACAAATTACCTCTACCTGTTACAATGGCAATTTTCTTGTCAAACCTTTGATGTAGCTTTGCAATAAGATCTTTATTCAAAAGCACAATGTCATTTTCAATCAATCCAAGACCATGAAAAAATTGTGGTTTTCTCTTGTACAATTGTTCGTATAATTCAGAGCCATAAAACATCTCATCAAATATTGAAGAGAGCGGATTTTGAAATTTTTTACCTGGGTATGCTAGTTTTTGTCGAATATCAGAAACATCAGCATTAACGACATCCAGATATCTTTCAACAGATTTTATTCCAGTTTGATCTGCATTTTCAATTACTTGTAGAATAAAATCAGAGAAGAGAGTGTTTCTTTTTTTTGCTGCAACAACACCAAGTATTAATGCATATGCCACATCAATTTCGTCATTAAAACCTCCACTGGTCTTTAGTCCTTCTATCATTTCTGTTGTTATCAATCCAGAGTTGTTTATTTGCGCCATTTCTTTGGTAACAAAATCCACAGTTTTTTTTATGGCCAAATCATATGAATTGGATACATCTATGAGAACCCCATCACAATCAAATATTATAGAGTCAAGATTTTTCATCTTCTCAATCTTTGTAGGATCTATTATAATTCCCTCTTCTACTTTGTTCAGAATCAATTCAGCAAATCCCGTATGGCAGTAAGAAATTTAGAATTCATATCTTGTGAACCCACTGTAACCCTCAAACAACCTTCATGTGTACCAATCTTACCAATATTCTTAATCGATATTCCTTGTTCAATCAATGCTTTGTAGATTCGTTGACTAGAACCACCAGCTGCAAAGAGAACAAAATTTGCTTTCGAGTCAAACACCTCAAATATCTTCATCTGTCGTAGATTGGAAATAATTCGTGAACGCTCCTTCTTGACAAGGTTTGCGATGTCTTCAAAATATTTTGACTGTTGTAAGGCCATTATACCAACCTCTATTGCTATGGCATTCAATGGGTATGGATATTGAATTACTCTTGTGAATGTTTCAATTATCTTCGCATTGGCCACAAAATAGCCCACCCTGAGTCCTGCCAATCCAAATGATTTGGACAAGGTCCTGAGTACAACAAGATTTTTGAATTTCTTTGTCATATCCATCACAGAATAGTCAGAAAATTCTGCATATGCTTCATCTATGATTACAAGACCTTTGAATTCACGAATCAATCTTTCAAGATCTCGTTTTTCAAACTGGAATCCAGTTGGATTGTTTGGAGTGTCAAGATAAAGAATGCTAGCTTTTTTGGAGTGTGATAAGAATTTTTCCAGATCAAGGGTCATATTTTTGTTAAATGGAATTTTTATTGTTGGAATTGAGTATAACTTGCATCTTTCTTCAAAGAATCCAAAAGTTGGATTCGATGTTAAAATTTTGGTATTCTTAGAAGCAAAATTATTCAGAAAAAGATCAATTATTTGATCAGAGCCATTTCCAACACCAATCATCTCTTTTGGTGTCTCGATATATTTTGAAATATTTTGAGCTAGTCTTTCTGTTCCCCCTAGAGGATATTCTCGTACATCCATGTTTTCTTTTACTTCGTTTATCATTTTTTCAAGGAATTCTTGAGACACGGCATAATTTTCATTAGAGTCAAGTTTTATCACGTTAGAATGTTTTTCAGGCTTTTTGTAACCTGTAAGCTTGGAATATTTTTCCAATTCCTTCTCAAACCAATCTTGTTTCATGACAATCTTCCCTTTACTGCTTCATAGTGATTTGGCAAGCCTTCTGCTTCAGTTAGAGCTTGCATATATTGTGAAATTTTCTTCAAGGCAGGTTTAGATGATTCCACTTGGGTTTGTATCTTCATGTAATCCAACACGCTCAATGAACCTCTAGTTCTTCCAAATCTGTTGGTTGGAAGTATGTGATTTGAGCCTAATAGATAATCACTTGCCGATGAGGGAGTATTCTTTCCCACCAATGTAAGTCCTGCAGATTTTATCTTCTTTGCTATTTGCTGTGGTTTTTTTGTGATTATTTCAAGGTGCTCAGGTGCAAGTCTATTTGCAAAATCTATCATTTGTTGTTCGGTATTACACATAACAATAAATCCATTTTTTTGTAGACTCTCTTTTACAATAGAGGATCTCTTGATTGTTCTAATTTTTTTCTGCAATGATTCAAGTACCAAATCTTTTAATTTTGATGAATTTGTAATTAGACAACACATTGTATCTGGGCTGTGTTCCGCCTGAGATATCAAATCAAGTGCAACAAGTTCTGCATCTGCAGTAAGATCTGCAAGTATGGCAAGCTCGGTAGGACCTGCAACCATGTCAATTGAAACCACTTCACTTAGTAGCGATTTTGCAAGGGTAACAAATACACCCCCTGGACCCACTATCTTGTCTACTTGTGGTATTGATTCTGTACCATATGCCAAGGCTGCAATGGCCTGTGCACCACCTATTCTATAGAACTCGTTTACACCACAGATATTCCCAGCTACAAGCGTCAATGGATCTATCTCCCCTTTCTCATTAGAGGGAGATACGGCTATTATTTTCTTGACACCTGCAACCTTTGCTGGAACAACAGACATGATAACAGTGCTAGGATATCTTGCCTTTCCTCCAGGAATGTAACATCCTACAATATCAATTGGCAAAAATGTTTTTTTGATTATAATTCCATCAATTGTTACAGATACATCTTGCAGTTTTTTTCGTAGTGCATTTTCAGATTTTTCTAATCGTGTCTTGGCAAGTTTTATTCCAGCAATTTGTTCTTTTTTTACCTTCGAATATGCAGACTTGATCTCTTGCTGTGTAATTTTTAAAGAGTGAATTTTTACCCCAGTGAACTTTGCTTCGTATTCCTTGAGAGCTTTGTCTTTTCTCTTTTGTACATCAGAGATTATGGATAAAACTTGTTGTCTTGTTGTATTACTTGTTGTAGGTCTTGCAGATTCTATAATAGAACCGATTTCTTTGACATCTATGATTCTCATCAACTTTCCTCATCGCGTTTTATCTCCTCAAGTGCCAGTATTTGTTTTGGTTCATGTACTACTAGACCTTGAGCGATTTTTCGTAATTTTGGAATCATTTTATGGAATTCAGACTTTGGAATTACTGTATTGATACCATACCATCCTTTTTCACTCAGAGGACTTACGGTGGGACGTTTGAGAGAAGGAAGGTCATGTAGTAATTTGTCAAGGTGTTCTTCTTTTACGTTTAAGAATATGTGTAGATGTTTTTTTCCTTCTACTGCGCCTCTTAGCATAGTTACTATATCATAGATTTTCTCTCGTTTTGATTTGTCTTTGAGTGATGTTTTATTTGCAATTAATACTGCAGATGACTCCATCACAGTTTCAATTATCTTTAGTTGGTTTTGCGTCAGTGTTGTACCGGTCTCTGTTACATCGATTATAGCATCAACATCTTCCGGAGGTTTTGCTTCTGTAGCACCAAAAGACAAGAAGATCTGGACATTCTTGTTAGAACCCTGGCTTAACCATGGAGTTACAATGATTGGTTGTTTTGAACCATAAAGTTTCTTGTAATTTTTACATTGCATGATAAATTTGGCTGTTGTATTCAGATACTCTGAAGAAATTCGTAATATTTTCTTCTTCTTTGCATAAGATAAAATCATATCATCTAGTGATTTGAAATTATAAGAATCAGGTATCGCAATTACAAGTTTTATCTTGCCATACTCTAAATCAAGAAGTATTTCTACATCAGAATTTGTTTCCTTGACCCAGTCTCTTCCTGTTATACCTACATCATACAGACCCGCAAATACTAAATTCGGGATTTCTTGAGGTCGTAACATTTTGACTGCAATTTGTGGATCATCTAACATCACACGATAGGTCCTATCTCTTCTAACTACGCGCGTCCATGATCTTTCAAGTATCTTAAAAGTCGCTTCTTCTATACTGCCTTTTGGAACAGCAAATTTTACTATAGTCAATGTAGTCCTAACAAACTTCTTTGGATATATATTTAGTCGCCTAGAGATTCTCCAGAATCTCTTTTGCCCTAGTTACCGAGATATTTCCTTCCCTAGTCATTTGCGCTATTACATAAGCCATCTTCTCCTGTGGAACACCAGCACTTGTGGCTATGTTTTGTGCATGCAATTTCATATGTCCTTTTTGAATTCCTTCTGAAGACAATGCCCTTATGGCGCTAAGGTTTTGTGCAAGGCCTGCAGCTCCAATAATACAAGACAATTCCCGGGCTGATTTTACACCGAGAATTTTTACACATGTCTTTATCATAGGATGGATGTTTATGATTCCACCAACTATTCCTACTGACATTGGTACTTCAATCTCCCCAACTAGATTTCCATCTTTGTTCTTTTTCCATTTTGTAAGTGATGTGTATTTACCGTGTCTTGATGCATATGCATGCGCTGCAGCTTCAATTGCTCTTGTGTCTTGTCCAGTAGAATTTGCAACAGCTATGATTCCATTCATTATTCCTTTATTATGTGTAACAGCTCTGTAAGGATCATTTGCAGCAAACTCATAAGCCCAGATTATGTTATTTACAATTTCTTCTCCTCCCAAGTCTTCTTTGTCAAATATTGCACTACCTTTCACCAATCTTTTTGTTGAATAATTAGATAATATTTTCAAAATTACTCTTCCTCCAGTTATTTTCTCAATTAGTGGTGCAACTGCTTCACACATCGTATTGGTTACATTAGCTCCCATTGCATCACCTACATCTATTAAAATCTCAACTACAAGCATAGAACCTAATTCTGTTATGACCTCTTTACATGAAATTGTTTTTGCCCCTTTCCCCATTTTTGAGAGAGTTTTACTTTTAGAATTTGCAAGAACGATAATTTCATCAGAATTTTCCATTATTTTAGAGGCGCCAGATTTTACATCAACATTAACAACTTGAATCTGACCAATACTGTACGAGTCATCAGATTCCATTGTAAATCCCCCATGTTTTCTTGCAATTTTAGCGGCTTTTGATGCTGCTGCAATTACTGATGGTTCTTCTATTACCATTGGAATAAGATAGTCTTGTCCATTTATTTTGAAATTTGTTGCTATTCCAAGTGGATATGACATGATTCCAATTGCATTTTCAACCATGTTATTAGCCTGATCAAAGTTAATTCCTCCTTCGCCTTTTAAAATCTGGATGTCCTCTTTTGAAAGATTAGAGAAGGATTCTAACACTTTTAGTTTTTCGTCTCTTGTCTTTTCATGAAATTTTGAAATTGGCGAATTAGTCAATTTACTGAACAATCCTCAATAGTTTATCGTCTTTGCTGTCCGGAAATCCTTGTCCATCGGTATTTCCTGTAAGTATGTACAGATAACCATCAGGTCCTACTCCAACCTCACGAATTCTTCCCAGTCCATCCAATATGATCTTCTGTGATGTTATATTGCCGTTAGAAATAGGAAGTTGGTACAAGATATTGCCGCGAAGAGTAGCAAGTATTAGACTGTTTTTGAAATCAAGCTTTCCAGAGCCATAGTATGCAATTCCTGAAGGCTGTATACTGACATTATAGCAGTTTAGAGCAGATTGATATTGCGCTGAACCAGAGCATTCTTGGTTTGGCCAGCCATAGTTTTTGTCTTTTTCTATAAGGTTTATTTCATCATTTTTTGTTGGTCCTTCTTCAGTTTCGTAAAGATTTCCTTGGTCATCCCACGTCAGTCCCTGTGGATTTCTGTGACCAAGTGAGTAAATGGGTGAATTTGGAATAGGATTATCGCTTGGAATAGAGCCATCATCATTTAATCGCAATATTTTTCCAGCAAGTGAAGTCAAGTCTTGAGCAGCATTTTGATCAGTTGCATCACCTGTGCCTATGTAGAGTTTTTTATCAGGACCAAATTTGATTACGCCACCATCATCAAATTCTGCACCAGGAATTTTATCAAGTATCACCTTTGCATCAACTATTTTGTCATTAGATTCTGTAATTCTGAGGACTTTGTTCCATAGCTTGTCTCCCTCTTTGTAAGTATAGTAAACATACATGAAATGATTTTGTACAAAATCTGGGTGTGTTGTTACTCCAAGAAGACCTGCATCTGAAATATCAGCAACTCGAAAATCAGCTACAGAATCGTTTACAAGTGTACCATTGTCTACAACTCTTAATCTTCCAACTTTTTCAGTAAAAAAGATTTTTCCATCACCAAATGTTAATGCCCATGGTTTTTGCAGATTTGTTGCAATAACTTTTACTGCATCAGTTCCTGAAGAGTTAGTATTTGGTTTTGGAATTACAATGGAACCTGATGGTGATGTGATAATCAAGATGGAAGCTGCAACTGCGGCAGCTATTGCAAATATTCTAGTTTTTTTATCCACGATACAGAGTCTTTAGAAATCCTATTAATTATTTCTAAATTCGTTTAAAGAGTATATATCACCCTTGAGACTTTTCTCCACTTAGCGGGGTGGGGAAGTCAGACTATAGGGCTAAGTCATCCCGGCGGGCTCATAATCAATACCGATGAGATACCCGCAAGTCAGTAGTTCAAATCTACTCCCCGCTATCTTCAAGACAATTTCAATTTGCTTTAGAGAACCATCTTTTAGAATTATGAAATTCCATATTGGTGTTAATTTTACCAATTCTTTGCATGGGACGTGTAAGATGTCTATGTGCAGAGACTACAGGTAGATAGAATTGTTTTCCAATTTGCCGTGGAATTTCTTGTTTTACTTTAGTCAAACCAGTATTTCGACATTTTGAGCATTGATATCCTTGGTTTTTGCCTTTTGATTTCATGCGTTTGTTACATTTCATACAAGTCGGATTTGTCATAATCATATGTTTTTGAAGGTCAAGTACCTCAAGAAATTCTACATTTAGAACTTGTTCATGTTTTTTTGATGATTTCCTTATGCCACCACCAATTTTTATCAAGTCTCCTTCCATTAATTTTTCTGCAACAGTAGCAAGTCTAGTTGGTTTGTACACAGCACATTTTATTGTAATTTCGTTCTTAGATATGGAAAAAAATACATGCCCGCCAAGAACTGTTTTAGGTTTTTCAGATACTTTTCCAATTACATAACCAGAAGAAAATGGTTTTAGTTTTTTTACATCAAGTTCATTTTGTAGATGATCACCTGTGCCTTGGTTTGAGCGAAATACCATATAACCACAGAATTTTTCTTTTGATTTTATAAGAGATGCACCCCTTATTACAGCATCAGGATCTTCACCACGTACACCAAAGAGTACTGGATCAGGACCATGTGGTGCAATTAAGATCCTATTCTTTGATTCATCAAAACTGTTGAATGTTTTAGGAAATGTTATTTGTTGCATTTTTTGTACACTATCTTTAAGAATTTCTCTTTTTTTTCCCAGATTTGTTTTATCTCGATATGAGATCAATTCAAAAGTATGATCCCTGAAATCATACCCTATTGCTCCTATTGCGCCTATCAGTCCCTGACCATTTCCAAGATGATATGTTTCAAGTCCATTGTCTTGTATGAATTTTTTTACTTCTTTTCTACTCACTAGACGATATAGTGCCATCTTTCCGAATTTAGCAAAATTTTCTGGAATGTCTTTATGTTCATAAAAAACTAACCCCGGGTTTGCACCATCTTGTACAGCAGAATACTTTTGAATATACTTGACGATATTTTTCTTAATCAACTCAGGCTTTGCAGTCTGGAGTTTTAATGCAACAGCCCCATTTCCCCTAGTTTTCCATGGTACGTTTGGATTAAATCGAATTAAATACGGATAATCAAGAAACTTGACTTTTTCTTTTTTTAGATATTCTACCACCTTGTAAGCAAGAAAAGTAGTACACATTCCTTTTCTGGAATCAGTATCATCAAATCCAATATGAAGAATGGATGTTTCTTTCATTCGATTACAGTCATGGTAAGAGTTGCACGTACATTTTTGAGTTGCCTTATGTTGTTTGAGATAGTTTTCTTCAGGGTCTCATTATCTGGCGCCTCTACTTTTACTACCAGATCGTATGCACCATACAAGACATAGGTGTATTTCACGCTTGGCATATTCTTTAACTGGTTTAGCAGTTCAGTTTCTGCTCCTAATTCTGCATTTATCAACACAAAAGCAATAGGCATTAGTTTGGTCTTTGAAATGTACGATATTAAATATTGTGGCCAGTTCGTTTGATTTAAATTAAAAAAACAATTGTCGATAGCGATTGATAGTAATAGACGAGAAAAAGATTTTCGAAGAGATAGAAAAAAGAAAACCGGTTTCAGTGGCATTAAACGGTCCAGATGGAATAATACCAAAGATCCAAGAGACAGCCTCAAGAATAATGGCAAGAGCTGGAATCCCTGCATACGTACTCGCAGACAGCTGTTTTGGAACCTGTGATCTTAATTCAAATGGTGCCAAAGTACTCGGAGCAGAGATTCTGTTTCACATAGGACATACCATCAATTCAACAAGTTTTGGTGATAACATAATTCTCATAAATGCCTTTGATGACATGCCATTTGAAAACATTGCAAGAAAATGTGCAGCAGAGATGAAGGAAAAAACAATCTCGCTTGTTACAGATAGTCAACACTTACACGAAATTGACAAGGTAAAGAAAATATTTGAAGAAAATGGGATTATAGTAAAAATCGGAAAAGGAAAAGGTCAGCTAAACGATGGACAGGTGTTTGGATGTGAATTTTATCCAGTTTCTGAGACCAAGAATATAGTTGAGGCAAATGTGTTTCTAGGACAGAGTAATTTTCACGCAGCAGGAATTGCCTTGTCTACTAACCTACCAACATATGTACTTGATCCATATTTTAATGAAGTCAGAGAAGTTACCGAATTTGCAAAAAAACTGCAGAAAAAAGCAATATTGACAGTTTACAAGGCTGCAGAAGCAGAAACATTTGGCATAATTATTGGATTAAAAGAAGGCCAGTTTTCAAAAGTTACTGCACTCAAGTTCAAAAAAGAATTGGAAAATATTGGAAAGAAAGTTCAACTCTTTGCTATAACGGATATTACAGATGATAAATTGCGCAACCTCAAGGGAATTGATGCATTTATTCAGGTTGCATGTCCAAGAATATCAACTGACAATCATTTTCATAAACCAGTCTTGTCTACTCCTCAAGCAAATGCATTATTAAAAATATTAAGAAAAGAGAGTATGGAAGGATTCTTGGAAATTCCGCACTGGCTATAAACAATTATAATCATCAAATTGCAAATCAAGGCATTGTCTCAGAAACCAGCCCTTCCAGGGGATAAAATTGCAATAATTGAAGAATTTGAGATGGGTAATAATACCTTCGATGACGGTCAGTCAATAAGATCACTAGTCATAGGTATCCCAGAATTTGATAAAACAAACCGCATAGCAAAAATCAATGAGATGCGAAAACCTGCAGTTGCCAAAACAAATGATGTGATAACAGGAAATATTTCAGCATTGATGAATAACATGTTTGCCATAAACATTTTGTACATAAATGGAAAACCTACACATTCAGGTCTAGAATGCATTTGTCAAGCAAAGGGAGCAAAGAAAAGAATTCTTGTACGAGTAGGTGACGTAGTATCTGCAAAAATAATCAATCTTCTCAATGGTGTTGTACATGCAACAATTAGTGAACCCGAACTTGGAGTCTTATTTACCCAGTGTAACAAGTGCGGAGCAAAAGTTGTTGCAATGGGCAGTAACATAAAATGCATAGATTGTGGGTACATAGAAGAGAGAAAGTTATCAACCAGATTTGGAAACAGCGATTTTATAAAATTCAACTCCAACTAAGAATATGTTAAAAGTAGCATTCCAAGGAGAACCAGGAGCATACAGCCAAGCTGCTGCAGTTAGTTTTTTCAAAGAATCAATAGAGACACTGCCAAATCCTACATTTTACGAGGCATTGGATTCTACAGAAAATGGAAGATCAGATTACACTATACTTCCTGTAGAAAATTCACTTGAAGGAAGTGTGGGCGAGAGTTATGATTTATTATTTACTACCAAACTAAGTGTCGTAAACGAGACATACTACAGAATATCGCATTGTCTTATTGGTTTGCAGAGTTTGAAAGAAATTGATACGGTGTACTCTCATCCACAGGCACTTGGTCAGTGCAGAAAATTTATTCAAGAGAATCACTTGAAGCCCGTACCGACTTATGATACTGCTGGAAGTGTCAAGATTCTTCTAGAACTCAACAAAAACAATATCGCTTGTATTGCAAGCAGAAAGGCAGCTGAGATATACAATGTTCCAATAATAAGAGAAGGGATAGAGGATAACTCAAACAACTATACTAGATTTCTTATCTTAGCAAACAAGAAAAAAGAGAGAACATCTAAAGACAAGACATCAATAATTTTTGCAATAAAACATATCCCAGGAGCATTGTACAATATCCTTGAAAAATTCAATACAAATAACATCAATTTAACAAAGATTGAATCTCGTCCTACAAAAAATACTCCATGGGAATACAATTTTTACGTGGATTTTGAAGGCCACCAAGATGATAGAAATATTCAAGACACTCTTGAGAAGATAAAGACAAACACAACATTTCTCAAGATATTAGGTTCCTATCCACGAGCTGAACTAGTCTAGAACCCTTTTGGTCTTCTAATTGAAAATGCTGCGCTCATTCCAATTATCAAGACTCCAGAGGATATGACTATGATATGTGATGTGAATATCAACGGATTTGTAACTGCCTCTAATTTTCCTGTCACATGAAGCAATGAACCTCCAGTGTTTGTTATGTTTATGAAATGCTGTCCATTCTCAAGACTGTACCAGTCAAAACTTACTTGCTTTTGAAAATCTTTGTCAATTTGCAGGCCTGTACTAGGTGTCTTCATATGCACATGAAATGAACTTCCAGTGACATTAAGAAGTTCATGGTAATGTTTCTCTGCATCAAATTGAAAGACATCGTTTTTTCCAACATCTACGGTATCATTGACATCATGTACATTAGTCATAATTGTCTGCAACAGGAAAAAAGTACCTAATACAACAGCAACCAGACCTATTCCAATTCCAGCTGCAGATTTTTTGGTAAGCATTATGAAAAATTATTCCCGATTATATTTAAAGTAAATCACATCAATTCAACATCGTGTGGTTGACTTTCTGCATATCCCGCAGTTGACATTTTTATAAATTCTGCATTCTGCTGCATTTGTGGGATGTTATTTGCACCACAATAACTCAAACCAGACCGAATTCCTCCCGTTAGTTGTTTTATGATATCAGTTACACTTCCCTTGTATGGAACCATTGCCTCAACACCCTCTGCAACATAATCATTGAGATCTTCCACCATTGAAGCATTGCTAGTTTCTTTATTTTTCCTTCCAAGAGCTGCATAAAATGATGCCATTCCTCGATAAATTTTGTATCGCTTGCCGTTTTTCATCATAAATGAACCTGGACTTTCATCAGTTCCCCCTAACAAGCTGCCAACCATTAAAGTAGATGCTCCTGCTGCAAGTGCTTTGGTAGCATCACCTGATGTTCTCACACCGCCGTCAGATATTATTGGAATATCATATTTTTTACCAACTTGTGCGCAATCCATTACAGCAGTAAGTTGTGGCACTCCAGAGCCAGTGATTACTCTAGTGATACATATTGAACCAGAACCAACTCCTACTTTTACTGCATCCACTCCAGCTTTGATTAGATCTTCTGTTCCTTGAGCAGTAGCTACATTTCCTGCAATCAATTCACAACTTGGAAATGCTTTTTTTATCAACCGAACTGTATTGAGTGCATTTTCACTATGACCATGTGCAATATCTACTACGATAACATCTGCACCCGCATCTAGTAATGCTTCAGTTCGTTCCATAAAATCACCTTTTACACCAACTGCTGCACCAACTAGCGGCCTTCCTTTTTTGTCCTTTGATGCCTGCGGATAATTACCAGAATTTATGATATCTTTACTAGTGATCAAACCCTTGACATATCCACGTTCATCTAAAAGGGGTAGTTTTTCAATACAATTTTTCCTCAATATGTCCTTGGCTTGAATTATATCTACTCCAAATTGCGCAGTGATAACATCATTTGTCATAACTTCTGTGACCTTTTTACTTTCATCTTTAGGTTCTAACATCACAATATCTCTTCTTGTCAGTATCCCAACTAACTGGCCTTGATTATCAGTAACAAGTAAACCCGAAGCTCCTTTTTCTCGCATAGATTCGATAGCTTCGCGTACAGTCTTATCTGGATCTATGGTATATGGATTTTCGATTATAATGCTACCCGAACGTTTAGTCTTGAGTACTTCATTTACCTGTTCTGAGATAGTAAGAAATCTGTGTATGATTCCAATGCCTCCCTCTCTTGCTATTGCCACTGCCATAGCAGATTCAGTAACAGTATCCATATTTGCACTAATGATTGGAATGTTAAGAGAGATATTTTTGGAAAGTTTTGTTTGTAAATTTGTTTGAGATCGAGTAACTATGCCAGATCGTTTGGGAACAAGGAGTACATCGTCAAATGTTAGTCCTTCCCGTATTTCCAACTAAACCTTCTTGATTAGAATGAAAATCTGTTATAAGCCTTTCTTGAAATTTTGCAAGTTTTTTATGATCTGTACAACATGACTAGTAGCCTTGACATTATGAGTTCTTATCAGGTCAGCACCATTTAGAGCAGCAAAAGTTTCGGCTGCAAGAGATCCATAGAGTCTATTTGCAGGATCAGGTTCCCCTAACAGTTCGCCTATGAATGATTTACGTGAAACCGAAATAAGAATTGGGTATTCTTGTTTTATGTAATTTAGATTTTTTAATACTAACATATCTCGTTGTAGCCAATCAGAATTTATTTTTGTAAATATTGTACCTTGTGCCTTTTTTCTAAAAAAACCAATAGCTGGATCTACTACAATTTTATTTGCAGGTATTCCAGATTTTAATGCCAGTCGAACACTCTGATCAATCAATTTTTTTGCCTGTGAGACTTGGTTTCCTTTAACTAGATTGCTACTAAATGCGCACAGAATAACAGACGGGCAGTATTTTTCAAGTATACTAACCATGTTTTTGTCATACTTTAATCCCGAGACATCATTGACTATTTCTGCACCTAACTGGAGAGCAACCTCTGCCACCTTTGCCCTACACGTATCAATTGAGATGGGCAATTTTGAGACTTTGTTTATGGCGTTTATAGCGTCTGTAATTCTTTTTATCTCTTGATTTTCTGACACAAGGGTTTTGAGATATGGAGCAGTAGACATTCCTCCAACATCAATAAAATTGGCACCTTCTTCTTCCATCAATTTGGCAGTTTTTTCTATAATTTTTTTATCAGTAAATATTGATTTTTTATAAAATGATTCTGGACTTGTATTAATTATTCCCATTATTCGTATTGGATTAGAATTACCAACACTTACTCGTGCTAGATGATGCATATGGTTTATGATTAACCCAGATACATTTAGACTTACATGACTTTAGATGGTTGGCAACAAAAATATCTTGAGATTCTAAAGGAATTCAATTATGATAGATCAAGAGAGATAAGATCAGCCAAGATCCTTAGTGCATTATTAAAAAATAAATTTCAAATGAATGATTTGGAGAGAAAAATTAGAAATAAAACTGTTTTTATCATTGGAGCAGGTCCATCTTTGAATTATTCCTTGACACATCTTAAAAAATTCAAAAGTTTTACAAAGATTGTTGCAGATGGAGCCACACAAGCAATGCTTGAGAATAATATGATACCAGATATTATAGTTACAGATCTTGATGGAAATATAGAGTTCCTTAGAAAATCAGCGGAATCAAAGTCAATAATGATTGTACATTCACATGGAGACAATATTAAGAAACTACCATATGCAACTTTATTCAAGTACTGCATAGGAACTACAGAGGATAAACCATTTGGGAAAATCAAAAACTTTGGCGGATTCACTGATGGTGATAGATGTGTGTTTCTTGCCAATCATTTTGGAGCATCCAAGATTATTCTGATTGGAATGGATTTTGGTACAGAGATAGGAAAGTATTCTAAAGATAGAGTGTATAATAGATTTGTAAAGATAAAAAAGATGAAAAAAGCAAAATCACTCTTAGAGTGGCTAGCCTCAAAGAGTAATACAGATCTCTATACAACATCTCAGTCAATAACAGGATTCAAAAATGTAAAATTGACAGATCTTCAAAGGTTGGTCAGACGATAGAATTTGTTTTAATATTTATATCCACTCAACAATAGAAAAAACATGGATTATTCAGAGGAGAATCTTCGCGATATTTTAGAATTAAGAGAATGGATCTCTGAAGAGATTGAAAAAAAAGAAAGAGAAGTAAACAAGTTTAAGCACAATCTACGCATTATTGATTCTCTTGTAAAGCAGTCAAGTTTTAGTAAAGCATCTTCACTTGTACCCAACAAACAGAGTACACCGCAAAATCAACCAACATCAGCATCTTCCATCATACCAATCAAGACACCTGACAATAAAATTTTAGCAAATGTACATGTGACTTCTGATGAGCTAGTGATTATTCCATCAGAAGGTACAATATTAGACATGGAGACTCATCCATTCAAGTCATTTTTCATAGGACGCATAATTGGAGGAATGGAAACTCAAGATAGACTAGATGTTCAGAACGGTACAATTCCACAAAATGCTGCAATATCATGTTTAGTAAATAAAGATGGTAACAGAATCAGAGAAATTCTTATCAAGAATTATCGTCAAAAGGAAAGGGTAAACGAGATAATAAATACAATAACTTGGTCATTTTCAAGAATGATTGAAAATTCTCAAAAGTGATATCATGGACAAGATAATTGTATTAGATTTTGGTTCGCAATATAGTCACCTCATTTGTAGAAGAATTAGAGAATTTTCAGTTTATTCGGAACTTGTTCCATATGACATATCACTAGAAGAACTACGAAAAATGAATCCCAAAGGCATAGTATTCAGTGGAGGACCGGCAAGCGTATACAATAAAGATTCGCCACAACCAACAAATGGAATATTTGAGATAGGACTTCCAGTACTTGGAATATGTTATGGCCACCAATTAATTGTCAATAAATTTGGAGGCAAAGTAAAAAGTTCTCACAAGGAATATGGATCTTCTTTGCTTAGCATAGACAACAATTCTGATCTGTTAGCAGACATGGGCCAATCAACAAGAGCTTGGATGAGCCACGGTGATGCTGCTGAAAGCTTACCGGAAGGGTTTACCGTAATAGGTCATACTGAGAATTCTTTTGCAGCAGCAATAGCAAATAAACAAAAGATGGTATATGGAATCCAGTTTCATCCAGAAGTAATTCACACTGAGAATGGAACTCAGGTTCTCAAGAATTTTGTCTTGAACATATGTAAAACAAAACAAGATTGGACCTTGGAGAACTTTATAGAATCAACAGTATCAGAAATTTCAAAGATTGATGGTAATGTATTATGTGGGATAAGTGGAGGTGTTGATTCCACAGTGGCTGCATTGCTGATTCAAAAAGCAATAGGAAGCAGACTCAAGTGTGTTTTTGTAGATAATGGTCTTTTACGAATGGATGAAGAAGTAGAAGTAGAAAATATGTTTGAAAATAATTTCGGAATGAATTTCACAGTAATAAATGCCAAGGAAAGATTTCTTACAAAACTCAAGGGAATAACTGATCCCGAACAAAAACGAAAGATTGTAGGAGAAGAATTCGTTAAAGTGTTCACAGAGTTTGCTGAAAAAAATGGTCCTTTCAAATGGTTAGCGCAGGGTACACTTTATCCAGATGTCATAGAAAGTGGAGTTTCAAAAGGCCCTGCAGCAGTAATCAAAACTCACCACAATGTAGGAGGATTACCTGCATGGTTGAACTTACAAGTCTTGGAACCACTCAGATTTTTGTACAAGGATGAGGTAAGAAAAGTTGGTAAAATTCTAGGTGTTCCAGATAAACTTCTTTATCGTCATCCGTTTCCTGGACCTGGTCTTGCAGTGAGAATAATGGGGGAGGTTACTCCAGAGAAGTTACAGATTTCCAAACATGCAAGCAAAATTGTAGAAGATGAGCTTGTATCATCAGGATGGCATGGAAAGGTTTGGCAAGCATATGCAGCAGTTGGAGATGATAGAGCTGTAGGAGTAGTTGGTGATGAGAGAAAATATGGTCATGTGGTTCTTGTCAGAATAGTTGATTCTATTGATGCCATGACTGCAGACTGGACAAGACTACCATCTGAGATACTTGAGAGAATTAGTAACAGAATTACAAACGAAGTAGAAGATGTAGCTTGGGTCAGCTATGTAATTTCAAGCAAACCACCTGCTACAATAGAGCCTCAATAAAAATAAAAAATTTATTTAAAATTCAAGTAATTTTATTTTAAAAGATATTTTTTAAAATGAGAGATCTATGGGACTACGTTTATTCTGGCAGTTGGTGGATTGTTGTCCTGAACTATCGTAATCTTCACTGTACTGGTATCTACACCATATGCGTTGCTTACTGTGAGTTTAAACTCTACTACTTTCTGTTGGCCATAGTCAGCAGATGGTGAGTAGAATGCTGGATTAGCAGTGCTGCCCAATATTAGAGTGACTGGGTCGCCGCTGATTTGTTCCCACTTGTATGTGATATTGTCACCTGTGCTAGCACTTCCATCTAATACAACTCTGCTATTTGGTGAGACTGTTTGATCTGGACCTGCATTAGCAACTGGTGGTTGTCCTGCTGCTGGGAGATTATTGACTTTTACAGTGACAGAACATGATGGGATATCAACCATGTTGTCAGATACATCTAATGTGAATTGAAGTGTGCTACTAGTACCACTTGGAGTTGGTGCTACAAATGTTGGACTCATGTCAGTACTAGAAGATAATTGTACTGGCTCTCCAGAGATTTGTCTCCAATAGTATGAGATTGTGTCACCACTTGGGTTTGCAACTGATACTGGCAATCTAACTAGAGAATTAGAATTAACAGAAGCATCTTGGCATGATACGGTTGGATCTTGGTGAGTACTTTTAACAGTAACTTTGGTCATGGCTGCTGCCTTTCCGCCATTTCCATCATCTGCGGTAAATACGAATAGTAAAGTTGCAGTTTGACCAGGTGCCACTGCTGGAGCTACAAATGATGTTCCAGTAGTGCTAAGTGATGATAATTGTACGGCAGAGCCAGAATATTGACCCCATGCTAGTGTTAATGGATCATTGTCTTGATCTGTTGCGGTAGCAGATAGAGACACTGTAGATCCCTCGTCTACGACTTGATCAGGATTTATTGTAACAACCGGAGGATGATTAACGTGTAAAACTACGACATTGAATGTTGTAGTATCATTTAGTCCATATCCATCATTTACGGTTAATGATAATTTTAATGACTTGACTTCATTTGTAGGCACTGCAGGAGCGATGAAAGATATCACTGGAGCAGTAGAACTTGGAGTAAATGTTACAGTATCACCAGAAACTTGAGTCCATTGATAAGTCAATGTCTTGCCAGAATCAGGTGTTGTTGATTTGAGACCAGAAAGTGTAACTTTTGTGTTTTCATATACTACAATGCTATTTGCAAGTGAACCTTGCAGGAAATATTGAGTTAAGGTACCTGATCTTGCAACTTCAGATGTATAGAAATTGGCACAATAACCGTGATCTGTACCTTGAAATTGTTGAATACATTGTTGAAGTGATTGTGATGCAGCATCACTGCTTGTTGCACTGGTTTGAGCATTTGCAGATATTGTTGGCAATGCTACAGAGAAAATCATCGCAGCTAGTATTGCAACAAAAAATTTGTAATTCAACTTGTCAGTTCTAAATTTTAGATTATTAAAAAACCTTTCTCTCAATTTGTAGCACCGCCAAGATCAGTTTTTTGATCGAAAAACACTGTTTGATGTGGTAATTTCATCAATTTTACACCAGATAATTGAAGACTCTAAGGACTATTAGTCCTAACAAATGACAAAACTTCGTCCATTGTAGGGGGGATTCCAAGTGGATTGTCAACATATAGAGAAGCTGTGCCATTAGCAAATAGTAGTCTTTCAAGGTTACCTAGATTTGTAAGATATCCAAGCAGATTTGCAGCATCCCAAACATCCCCAGCTCCTGTTACAAATTTGGGTTGAACTTGAAAAGATTTAGCATATTCTACCTCTTGTCCATTTGACCAGTATGATCCTGTAGAGGTATGAAGGTCAATAGGTATCAAATATTTCTTGGCTAATTCTAGTACGAGTTTTCTGGTTTCTTTTTCTCCAGAAATTGTGTCTAGTCCTGACTGTTTTAGAAGAATATTACACTCATTCTCATTTACACATAAAGAATTTAGTTTATCCGCAAGTTGGAATAACGCTTGCTGGAATTCTTCTGATCTTGACTGGATATCAGCTGGATCCAAGAAATGAAACGCCGATGCTGACTTGGAAAATGCAAATTGTGATAATTCTGTTCCTTTTTTATTGCTTGCCCAATTTGTTACAATTACTGCGTTAGCATTTGCAAGCATATTCTGTTCCTCTGTTCCAAGTTTTTCTGGTCCAAAGTTTTCATTATCTCCTAAATCAGAAATCATAACGTTCACAATGCTTCCAGCATTGTTAAATTCAAGAGATGTTGTTCGTCCCGGTTTTCCATTTATTATAGACAAGGATACTTTGTCAAATTCCGAAAAAGTTTCTTTTATTATTTGAGAGCTAGTCTTGTCTGCAATTGTGATCAATGATACGGGACAACCAAGTCTTGCAAGAGCATATGCAACATTGGTTGCATTTCCACCCTTTAGATCTGTTTGTGGAATTCCACGAATGCTTCCACCTAGTTTGCTTTTTTCTAAAATTTGTTTGTAGAGATTATCTAGATCTTCAATCTTAATTATACGATCTATGAAAAAATCATTGAGAACAACAACTGAATTAACTAGTTTTAGATTTTGTAGCTTTTCTAACATGCAAAGGCTTAGCCCATTGGAGGACCTCGTCCACCACCTCTACCGCCGGACGAAGCAATTACATCATCAATTCTAAGTATCATACATGCTGCTTCAGTTGCAGATTTTATTATTTGCTCTTTTACTGCAACTGGTTCTATGATATCAATTGTGAACATGTCTGCAACTCTAGTGTTTCTTGCATCAATACCTGTCCATTTTCTTCCTTGACTATGTTTTGCACGAAGTGTAACCATTGTATTGATTGGATCCATTCCTGCATTTTCTGCAATTGTCAATGGAATTACCTCTAAAGCTTCAGCATATTTTTTAATTGCAAGTTGTTCTCTTCCTTCAAATTTGTCTGCCCATTCCTTTAGATTTGAGGCCAAGAATTCTTCTGGTGCACCGCCTCCAGCCACAACTGCTGGCTTTTCTATTACATCTTTTACAACCATCAATGAATCATGCATAGATCTATCAACTTCATCTACAACTCTTTGAGATCCTCCTCTGAGCAACAATGTAATGGCTTTTGGATTCTTACAGCCTTCAATGAAGACCCATTTGTCTGTCTCTACTTTTCTTTGCTCTACAAGATCTGCCAAGCCCAGGTCCTTTGAGATCATGTCATCAATATTACTACTGATTCTGCCTCCGGTTGCCTTGGCAAGTTTTGTCATATCACTTTCTTTTACTCTTCTAACTGAAAGTATACCTTGTTTAGCTAGATAATGCTGTGCAATATCATCAATTCCCTTTTGACAAATCAATACATTTGCGCCAATTTGATGAATCTTGTCTACCATTGATTTGAGCATTCTATTTTCTTCTTCAAGGAACATCTGCATCTGAGTTGGGTCACTAATTCTAATTTCTGCACTCATCTCTGTTTTTTCAATCTCCAGAGCTGAGTTTAGTAATGCAATCTTTGCTTTTTCTATTTTAGTAGGCATGCCACTATGGACAACTTCCTTGTCTAGCACTATACCTTTGATAAACTGAGTATTTCTAATAGAACCGCCTGCTTTCTTTTCTACCTTGATATTATCAAGATCTACTTTGTGTCCTTCTGCTTCTTTTTCTACAATTTGCAGTATAGAATCAACTACAAGTTTGGATAACATATCACTATCTTCTGAGATAAGTTTTGACTGCATGCTTGTTTTTGCAATTTTTAATAGAATTTCTTTATCATTTGGACCTACTTGTTTTGCCATTTCTGTGAGAAGTTCAAGTGCTTTTTCTGCAGCTGCTTGATATCCTTCAATAATTACTGTAGCATGAACATCTTTTTCTAAAAGTTCTTCAGCTTTTGCTAACAAAGCACCACCAAATACTACAGAAGATGTTGTACCATCACCTACTTCATTATCAACAGTTTTTGAAATTTCAACCATCATTTTTGCAGCTGGATGTTGAACATCAATTTCTTTTAGAATTGTAGCGCCATCATTTGTAATTGTAACATCACCTAGTGAATCAACAAGCATTTTGTCCATTCCACGTGGACCAAGACTTGTTCTTACAAGTTCTGCAACTAACTTTGCTGCAGCAATGTTATTTTTTTGTGCATCTCTTCCCTTTTGTTGTAATGCACTTTCTTTTAATACCAATACAGGCCCTTGTGGTGTTTGTTGAATAGATGCCAAAATTAATCCCTTAATTCGTGTAACTAATTGCCCCTTTTAATACCTTATCGATTCAAGATCTTCAGGTATCTTCTATTTTTAACGTCTACAACACCGGTGTGCAAGATTCTGATCTCAGGCAATGCAAGAAACGGTAAGAAAAGAGGTATTAGGTGAGGATTTTTGAATTTGCATCCAGTCTCAACTAGTTTAGAATCTATGCTAGAGTATTCATCCAATGTTTTCTCAAAAGATAATGAAGAGATCAAGCCTGCAAGAGGTAATGAGAATTTACTTAGTATGTTACCATCTTTAGCAACCAACATGCCACCTTGCATCTTAGTCAGATTATTTGCAACAAAGGCCATGTCTTTTTCATTTGAACCGATAATTATCATATCATTTTCATGAAAGCTCTGTGTGCATCCAAATGCTCCTACGTCAGCACCAAAATTTCTTAAAAATGCCACAGATTTTCTTCCAGTACCATATGTTCTATCAATGGCTGCCACCTTCCACACGTCTTTATCGTAGGATACAACCACATTACCATCTCTAACCTGAAGATCCTCCTGATCCATTTTTGTTATTATTTCAGTATCAAGCCGGATAACTAATGCCTGTGCAGTGCTCCCCTTGCTTTGTATAACAAAGTCTTTTTCTCCAAACTTTGTTCCCGTCTTTACAGTTTTTCTCATCCAGTTTGGGATTATGGTCTTGGGTGTGTCTACCACAAGGCTGTTGTGGGCGACCACCAGTTTTCCTCCTACAAAGACCTTGTTTGGTTTGATCTTTTCAAGGTCATCAAAGACTAGAATATCAGCTAACTTGCCAGGTGCTATTGCTCCAAGATCCTTACTCATCCCGTAATACTCAAAGGAATTCTTTGATGCAATAGTTATAGCATCTATTGGATCCATTCCAATAGAGATAGATTTTCGTATGCAATGATCAATCATGCCGTAATCTACAATATCTTTTGGGTTAACCCCATCCGTACAAAACATCAATCTATCAAGATATGTTTTATGAGACAATACATTAGGCAGAATTTTGTCGAGATCTCGTCGGATAGATCCTTCTCTCATCATGACCCACATTCCAAGTCTGAGTCGTTCTAGGACTTGATCATAATCAATCGGTTCATGACATGAGAAAATTCCAGAAGCAATGTATGCATTTAGTTTTTTATCACTTGCACCTGCAGTATGACCATTTATGATACCATTATTTTCTAAAACATTTGATATGCTTTTCATAGTATTAGGATCTCGTGTTGTAACTTTGGTCCAAGAAAATACTTCACCTAATCCAACCACATTTTCAATATCTAATCCCTTGATCTCTTCTTTTTTTGTCAGTGTTCTTGCATGGCTGAATTTTCTATCAACAGGCAACCCTCCAGGAATTACGTGGTAGGCTCTAATTGGAAGGTGCTGTGTCATTTTAACAAATTCTTTGAATCCCCTGTAACCGCAAACGCTTACAATGTCAATTGGATCTGCAAACAAAGTAGTAGTACCTGACAAAAGTGATTTTTTTGCAAGCTCTGATGGAAGAACATATTGATCTATGTGTATATGAGGATCTACAAATCCTGGAGCGATGTACCTATCCTGTAGATCAATGACACCAGTATTCTCTCCAACTGTATGAGATGCATCTTTTCCCACATATGCAATTCGATCTTTTTTGATTGCTACCTGAATTTGAGGTATAATTTCTCTCGAGTAAACATTAATCAGCCTACAGTTTTTCAAGACAACATCTGCCTTGCTATCACCCATTGCAACTGCATTGAGTGATAAAATCATGGAGGCAAGTGAGCTGGCCTTCATAAGGATGATGTAATAGATGATCTATTAAAGCGATGTTTAAATTACGGTCAACGCAGCTCATTTTTTATGAACATGCCAAAGGAGATCAATAGGTATTGTCCCAAGTGTAAAAAGCATACATTACACAAGGTCTCCATATACAAGGCAGGAAAGAGAAGAGGTTCTGCTATTGGTGAAAGAAGACACGCAGAGGATAAGAAAGGTTATGGTGGTCAGAAATTCCCAAAGTTAGCAAAGCCAGCAAAGACTACTAAGAAGATTACTCCTATCATGACATGTCCAGAGTGTAAGAAAAAGTGGAATGTATCCGGAATAAGACTTAGAAAATTGGAGTTAGTTGCATAATGAAAAGAGCCCATATCTGGATACCAAAACCAGGAAGTAAATTCCAAAGAGTACAGTGTAAAGAATGTGGAGAAGAGAGTGTTGTTTACTCGCATGTTTCATCAATAGTCACATGCAAGGCATGTGGTAATACTTTAGCAGAACCAACTGGTTCCATTGCAAAAGTAAATGGAAAAATTTTAGGCAGTACAGATTAAGTCATAATCTTTCTTTGTATTCAGGTTGACAGCTATTCTTTTATCATCAAGAACAATGTAAGACTCCTTCACAGTTTGCGTATTGTTTATTTGTATAGGATCAACTATAGAAATTCCAGTATAAGCACATTCTTCATCACAGTAATTAACAAAAAATTCTGCTTCTAATCCAAAAGATTGAAGAAAATTTTTTCGTATCAATATACTTGTCCATACATTTTCTTCATTTACTAGTTTTACAATTTTTTTAATTATATCAGGATCTAAAAGTGGCAGATCTCCAGAAGTTACAAAAATTGATTCTTGAAACTTTGACAGAGATTTTCCCAGGTCATCGGCATATCCATTTCCGTTTGTTTCCAATGTATCAAAACCCAGACTAGAAACAAACTCACGGGTCTTTGGAGCATTGTTACTTGTAGCACACACTATATTTGAAAATATTTCTGAATTTTTCAAAGCATTTAGAACATGTTCTATTAATGGTTTTTTATATAGTAAAAGTAGTTTTTCTTCAGAGGACTTCATTCTAGTACCTTTTCCCCCGCACATAACTAGTCCAATCATATCGATACAAAGATCAATAGTGATGTCAATCTTACCAACTCATTGCTTGCACCAAATACATCACCTGAAATTCCTCCAAAGATTCTGTTTGAAATGGCAAGCAATAGAAAAGATAATCCTATACAAGATATTATTACAAACACACCTGTAATTCCTGCTAAAATTACAGTGGGTGCTATTGCTAACAGTGCAGCTATGGCAAGTTTTCGTGGATCCTTCATAGATTGAGTAAATGGAGAACTGAGTCCTTGCCAAGCTGAAAGACCGCGATTTGCCTGTATTACCATGGATAGCTTAGCCATGAGTTCACTTAGTAGTATTGCCTCAAATAACGCAAAACCTTTGACCATGGAAATTGCCATTATCATACCTGCAACATACAGAATAACTGTCATTACTCCTGCAGAGCCTACTGCTGGGTCTCTCATTGCTTGGAGTTTTTTTTCTTTTGTACCCTTTGCCATAATTCCATCTGCAAAATCACAAAGTGCATCAGTATGATGCATTCCAGTGATTATCGCAAGGGCTCCAGTTAAGATCAGGCCAGTAATCAATGGCTGGAGAAACAACGATAGTCCATAACCGGATGCACCAATGATCAGACCAATCAAAGCTCCTGCAACTGGAAAAAGATACATGTTCTTTGCTACAGTTTCTAATTCACTATTCTTAGAAGGAATGATAGTTAGAAATGATACTACCGACGATATTCCCTTAAACATCAAACCACCAACCAAGATATGATAACATCAGAATCATAGGAACTGTAAAAAGTAAAACAAACAATATTGTAGTTACCTTCATTATAGAAATTGCAGATTTGAAGTGTCGTTCAGTTATTTCAGAATTACCATCTCCTAACACATAGTGTTCCATCTTTTCAAATTTTATTCCAAGTGCACCGGCAAGAGTTGCCATTGGATAACCAGCATTCGGGCTTTCAGTCTTCGGACCATCTCTTTTCATTATATGGATTGAATGTCTCCAATCTTCTTTTAGCATAATACAAGAAAATACCATTACAAGACTTGTGAGTCTAGAGGGAAGGAAGTTAAGTATTTTATCACAGTTTGCAGCAAACCAGCCTATGTTTTTGAATATTTCTGTTTTGTATCCTATCATAGAGTCTGCAGTGTTTACAGATCTATAGACAAATGCACCAATCAGACCAAAAATTGAAAAATAGAAAAGTGGACCAGTTATTCCGTCAACAATATTTTCGCTAATGCTTTCTAGCGTTGCAGAAATTACATGTTGTTTATCTAAATTCTTAGTATCTCGCTTTACTATCATAGAAAGTCGGACTCGAGCACCACCTAAGTCATTTTTTGATAGGGAATCCATAATTTTTGAGGCGTGCTTTTCCATTCCCTTTATTGCAATAGTGGTCTTTAGTAGAATACCAACTAGAATTATGCTTGCACCCATGATTAGAATTTTGTAAAGTCCATTTGAACCTAGATTTTCTAGATACTTCAAAGAATATGAAAACAAGGCAATTAAAATAGATATGATTGTTATTATCAAAACAAGAAGAATTATTCCATTAATTTTATCAGTTGTTGGATTTTTGGATTTTGCATATGGTACAGATTTACCAATTAATTGTCCCATCCAAACAGTTGGATGATATCTGTTTTTTGGATCTCCAAAAAGAAAATCGAGTGCAAGCGCAAACACAACTGCAATGATTGGTATTAGAATCAATTCAACATACCTCGTATTTTTTTCATGTCTAGATTTTTTTTCACAATTAGAGACAAATGATTAATTTCTTTATCCAGTGTTTTGAGATATTTTCTTGTCCAAGTTACATGTTTTGGATTTGCATGTAAAGAATCCTCATCTGGAATATGAAATTCAATTAAAGGAATTGTGCCAATTATAGGTTTCATGGTTTTCTTTTTCAATATGGAATAACCAGGATGTAATAGAGTAACATCGCCTCTAAACTTGTTTATAACAAATCCTTTGACAAGTTTTTGATGTTTTCTATCAAGAAGAGATAAGGTGCCTATAATGCTAGCAAAACTTCCGCCTTTATCAATATCAGTTACCAAAATTACTGGCGATTTGCAATACTCTGCCATCCTCATATTAGCAATGTCATATCGTTGCAAGTTTATCTCCGAGGGAGATCCTGCTCCTTCCAGTATTACAATATCATTTGTTTTTATCAATTGATCAAGTGCATTCTGTGATTTTTCAAGTCCTGTAGAGAGTACAAACTTTTTGTAATAATCTCGAGCATGCATTTTGCCATACGATATACCATTTACAAAAATTTCACTCTTGTAATTTCCAAGGGGTTTTAATAAAATGGGATTCATTATTGGCATTATTTCGGTTCTTGCTGCCATTGCCTGAATGGCTTGTGCCCTTGAAATTTCAAATCCTTTACCAACATAAGAATAAACAGACATGTTTTGTGACTTGAATGGAGCTACTTTGTATCCCTCATCAGAGAAAATTCTGCAAAGAGCTGTTACCAGAGTTGTTTTTCCAGCACCTGAGGCAGTACCTTGTATCATCAAAGTTTTTGCGGTCATAATTCCCGTAACGCCTCAATTAGATGAAGATTTTCTTTGTGAGTTCTAACCGCAATTCTTATGAAGTTATCATTCAATCCTCGAAATGTACTACAATCTCTTATGAGAATATTTCTTTTTAGTAACCTATTTTGAATTTGGTTTGATTTTATTTTTGATTTAATTAGAATAAAGTTTGTATCAGAATTATAACAAGTAAAGCCCTTTATTTTTGATATAGAATCTATAAGAAATTTTAATTCTTTTCTGATAATATTCAGTGTTTTTGGCAAATGTGATTTGTCAGATAATGCCTTGATTGATGATTGTTGAGCAATTCCGCTGACATTCCACGGAATCTTTATTTTTTGTAAGATTTCAATCATTTTTTTACTGCCAAGTCCATACCCAATTCTTAATCCTGCTAATCCAAATGACTTTGTCAAAGATCGAAGGATGAAGAGATTATCAAATTCTTTCATAAATGATACAACACTTTCATCACCGATAGGAACTAATTCAATAAAACATTCATCAAGAAAAACCATTGCGGATTTATCACATGCTGATTCTATAATCTTTAACATGTTTCTTTTCTTCACAAGTACACCTGTAGGATTATTGGGATTGCATAGAAAAATACAATTGTTTGTAGAAATTGCATCTTGAAACTCTGACAAGTTTTGATTTAGATCCATTGTTTTGAAAAAAGATGGTATAGATCCATTTAATTTTGCAGCAGATTCATATTCACTAAATGTAGGAATTGGAATCAATACTTTTTGTTTTCGTAAAAATGCAGCACAAAAATTATAAATTATTTCCGTAGCCCCATTTCCTACTATAATCTGGTTTTTTGAAACTCCAATGTATTTTTGAAGATTAGTTCGTAGTTCATTTGAGTTAGGATCTGGATAGGTAGAAACATTTGATACATTTTTGAAAACATCTTTAACTTTTGATGGAAACCCAAGAGGATTAACATTTGAGCTAAAATCCAATAATTTCAAATTATGTTCTGGACCAGTTGCAAATATACCTCCATGAGAAGCCACTTTGTGATTTACTATGGCTTTTTCTACTCTAATCCGCATATTTTTCAAATACCAATAACGGTATTTAGTTGTGTATTGCTTGCGCTTCTAAAAGAATATTAATTGTATAATGACTATTTTCTCTATGAAACGGGTAGCCATCATTGGAGTTACTGGTGCAGTAGGACAAGAATTTGTATTAGCTTTGAATAAACATCCATGGTTTGAGGTAAAACAAATAGCTGCATCTGAGCGATCAGCGACAAAAAAGTTTGTAGAGGCAATCAGAGATCCAAACAGTGGTATTTTGAGATGGCACTTACGAGATCCTATTCCAGAATACGTGAAAAATATGGTAATAGACTCTGTAGATGATATCAATCCCGAAAATTTCGATTTAATTTTTAGTTCAGTAGAAAGCGAAGCAGCAAGAGACATAGAAACAAAATTTGCGAAGTATGTTCCAGTCATTAGTACTTCTGCGGCATATAGATACGAAGCAGATGTCCCCATTTTGATTCCTGGAATAAATGATGACCACATCGGATTATTAGATATTCAAAGGAAGAATCGTGGTTGGAAAGGATTTGTAGCACCATTACCAAATTGTACAACAACAGGACTTGCAATAACAATGAGACCGCTTTTAGACAAGTTTGGCGCTCAAAAAATAATCATGACATCCATGCAAGCAATGTCAGGTGCAGGTAGATCACCTGGTGTTTCTGCACTAGATATTACTGACAACATAATTCCATTCATACCAAAAGAAGAAGACAAGGTAAGGCTAGAGACAGGTAAAATACTTGGAAAGTTCATAGATGGAAAAATTGATCCAGCAAAGATGAAAGTCAGTTGTACATGTACAAGAGTTCCAGTATTAGATGGTCATACAGAAACTGTTTTTGTTGAGACTGCTAGCCATGTAGATCCTGAAACTGTAAAGAAAGCCATGCAGGATTTCTCAAATAATGTAAGTGTTACAGGATTACCTTCCGCTCCAAAAGAATACCTAATGGTGAATGATGATCCCACAAGACCACAACCAAGACTAGACAGAGAGATTAACGAGGGAATGACTACAGTAGTTGGAAGATTAAGAGAAGACACAGTATTTGACAATGGCATCAAGTATGTATTATTCTCACATAATGAAAAAATGGGTTCTGCAAAAGGTGCAGTCTTGTTGGCAGAAATGCTATACAAGAAAGGCTACATTTAACAAATCATGGAATTATAGAAATTTTATACTAACAACTTTAATAAGATCCATTTATTCACAATAATCTGTATTTTGATGACAAAAGTTGATGATTTAGATATGATAATTTTATCAGAATTATCACAAGATGCAAACATATCAGTTCCACGGATTTCAAAGAAGATTAACGTAAATTCATCTGTAGTATACAGTCGAATTAAGAGACTAATCAAGAGAAAACTCATTGAACGTTTTACAATAGTAGTAAATGATAGGGAATTAGGCTACACAGTAAAGGCACTAACTGGAATAAACATGGATTCCAAGATGAGAGATAATGTAATTGAAGAATTAATGAAGATTCCAGAAGTACGAGAGATTTCAGAGGTAACTGGAAGATTTGACATCATTGTAACTATGTATGCCAAAAACCTTGATGAGATGCATCGATTAATATCTGAAAGACTTGGAAGAATTCAAGGAGTTCAGCGTTCTGAGAGTTTCATTGAAATGAAAAGAACTACAAAACCTATGCCTTACAAGCCAGCAAAATGATCGAGTCTATTCAACCTATAAATAAGTAATAAGATCCAAATGGAAGTAAGAGTGTGCTAACAACAAAAGCCAGTTCAAGAATTAAGGTATACTATGAGGTTACCAAGCCAAAGATATGGTATCTCCTTGTTTTTACTGCGATAGGAGCAGCCTTCACGGCATCGAATTTGTATCATATTCCAGTATCTCCATTAACATGGTGTCTTGTCATAGGAGGTGTAATAGCTGGTTCTGCCTCTGCAAATACACTGACAAACTATAATGACAGAGACATTGATGCAATAATGGAGAGAACGAAGGACAGACCCATCCCAAGCAGGAGAATTTTTCCTGCTGAAAAGGCATTGTATTTTGGATTAATTCTTGCTGCAATATCTCTAGTCAGTGCTTTTGCCATAAACATGTGGGCAGGTATTTTCATGGCCTTTGGACTTGCCGATAATATTTTGGTATACAGTAAATTACTAAAAAGGAGAAGTAGAACAAATATTGTTTTAGGAGGTTTTTCCGGAGGTGCACCTGCAATGATCGGTTATGTTGCAGTTACAACTACAGGTTTATGGGATCTAGGATTAGTAATGGCTGGACTAGTCTTTGTTTGGATTCCAATGCACATATGGAGCCTTACATTACATGTCAAAGAAGATTACAACAAAGTCAATGTCCCAATGTTGACTGCAGTAGAGTCTGAAAAGACATCAGTACGAGTAATTGCTGGAACCACCCTCATGATGGTTCTTTTTAGTGTGATTCCTTTTTTTATGACAGGAACATCTGGAAAACATCTATTTCATGAAGTATATCTGTATACAGCAGTTGTCTCAGGTGCAATAATGATTGCATTAAGTGTATGGTTACTTGTAAAACCATCTGAGAAAGCATCGTGGACCCTATTCAAGTTTTCAAGTCCATATCTTGCGATATTATTTATTGCATTAATGATTGATTCTGCACTTTAAAATTTATTTTAGATATTTTTTTAGCGATATATTTTCTGCACCTGGAATTTTAGCAATCTCAAATCCTTCGGCCCTTTTTGAGAAGGATTTAGTTGCATCCACTCCCATCTTAGTGGTACGAAGATTTTTCTGATCACTAGAAGGATCAAGACTAGAACCTCGTACATTTGGTACTATCACTAGGTCTTTGTCTGCTTGAAATCTGGTTGCCATTGCATATTCTACTGCAACAGGATCCGATGGATCAATGTCATCATCAACTATTACCACATTCTTAAGAGAACGATGAGCAGAAAAGGCAGCATCAATTGCTTTTTTTGGATCAGATTCTCGTTTTTTAGAAATCTGAACTACGGCGTGCAACCATTTACAACCGCCCTCAGTCAATACGACATTCCTGGTTTGTGGGAGAGCTTGTTTTAGTTCCTTGTTTATCTTAGCTTCAATAGGCATACCCATTAGTAATTGATGTTCACCAAAGCCAGCTAGTACATCATGAAAGATAGGATTGTTCCTAAAGTGTATTCTATCAAGCTCAAAAACAGGTTGTTCTCTTTTAAAATCATATGTTCGAAGCATTTCTACCATCCATTCTTTGTGTGTCTTATCCTTGAGAATTCTTCCTTCTATGATTATTTCTGATTCAGATGGAACCAACATTTGTGAATAAGGTGATTTTGAAAGAGTGAGTTTTTTTCCTAGCAGTTCATTTGCGATCTCTAATTCATCTTTTCCCCAATCAGCTTGATATGCACCTGCAATTGAAACAGCTGGATGTACACCTATAGAGATAGCAACCTTAAGGTCTTCACCATGTTCTTTTGCATAAACAAAAGTTCGATGAAGATGTCTTCCCTCAACCATTCTAATTGAGAAATGTTTCTCATCTATTCTCAATAATCTGTTAAATGATGAATTTTGTGTACTCATTTCCTGATTTTTAGTATATATGATTGACGATGTGATAAAAGGTCCTGGCTCCTTATCAAAATGAGTAACTATAGGCAAAGTAAAAAGATCTCGTGATTGATTTTCTAGGAATTTTGCTTTTGTAGTTATTTTTGGTTTTGACGCGTGTTTTATGGCAGAAATTACTTTGTCATGTATCTTGGCATCAGTGGTACCTACTGCATGAGCAAATCTTTTTCGTGTTCCAACCAAATTTGAAACTACACGAAATTTGCTATCTTTTACATTTTCAAATAACAGTGCTTTTGAGCCGTCCATTTTGGCAGTTACTGCTGCAATTTCAAATTTTGTAGAAACCTTCTTTTTTACTACAGCCAATTCCCCTTTTTTAGCGATAAGTTCCAGATAGCTTCTCATATCACAAGTCATTGTTTGATAATCTCCATCAATTCATTCATTAGAACTTTCATAGTATCAAGATCTAAATCTTTTTCAATATTTAATGAAAAAATACAAATTCCATTTATTGTTGACGCTACACGCTCTGAAACCATCTTGAGAAAAAGTGTATCAGATTTTGATGGTATTACAGCAGCTGTACTTACACGACCACCAGAACTAATAGAAACAACAAGTGTTCCTATTCTCTCTTTTCCCTCAGAAATAGAAATAAAATTTCCATTATCGTATGGAACGATCTGTACCAAGAAGTCTCGATGATTCACCTTTACGGTTTTTCTCGTATAACCGACTTGGGATATCAACAGTCTATTTCAGCTTACTAGGCCTATATTGCTACCGGCGTAACTGCTACTTTTTTCATAGCCTTTACCGTTTTAGCTTTTGTCGTTTTTGCCTTTGCAGTTTTAGCCTTTTTTGCGGTTTTTTTCACTGCTATTGGCTCTACTAGCTCAATCTCTTCGACTTCTGCAGCCTTTACAGCAACAGCTTCTAATTGATCAGCTTCGACTCTAGCTCTTAGTTTTGCTTTGTACTTGAGGTTTCGTGGTTTAGTTCTTAGTCTATATCCACAACAAGGACACCAAAGACCCTCCCATTTTATGAAAATTTCACAAATTTGGCATCTTTTCTGTCCTGATGCGTAACGACCAGTTCCTACTGGCTTCTGTGCTTTGTATCTTGTGCATATTCCTTTACATGTCATATGTAGTTACCTGTTTATCATATAGTAATAGTAAATATTTAAGCATGGATCAAGAAATTCTATAATTTTAAAGCGTTTTTTATGAAATTATTATTTTAGATCCATATTACCAAGTGAACAGTTTTCAAGAAAAAAATGAAAAACACTATAAATATCTATCGTCCTTTCACATCTAGCCCAAAAGATCAACTTTAAATGAAACTTCCAAAGGTTTTTGATCGATTTCGACCTTTTTACCCAATTCTTGAAAGAGGTAGAACAAGATGTCTGTAACCTTCCCTTTGTGTGATATATCTAGCAGATATCTTATCACGTTCCCCTCTTTTGTTAAAATTTTTTATTTTCAGTGATGTTTTGCGTTCATCTACAAATTCTAGTTCAAAGTGGGAACAGAATCTGAGATTTAGAGAGTTCACAATATGTGAAGCAATTTTCATGTTACCATTGCCTACTTTGACAATTTTTCTTTGAGCATTTATCCCTACCAAGATTTTGACAATATGTGATACCAAGTCATCAGTTGACGTGTAAATTGAGCTCTCAATTTCTTTTTCATAGTAAAAAATTGATAATCCTATTCTGTTACCAGGATCAATTCCAATTACTAACGAGTTATTGTTGATTCCCGATTGTAATTTCTCAACTATTTTTGCGCGTATAATAGTAGGATGATAATTAAATTCATCATCCAAAAGGACCAGATTAGTCGGTATCTTAGAAGACTCGTGTGCGGTAGTAAGGATTAATCTCCTATCTGAACTTGTTATTTCTTCAGGCAATATTGAATCATAATTTAGTTGAAGTCTCCTTAAGACATTGATGAATTTAAAATATGATCTACCAGATATCGTTGCCACTGCAATATTGTTTTGTGGTGGGTATGATATGATTAGCAATACTTTTTAGAAAATTTAAAGATTGTTCATGTGTTATTGTTAATCAACAAATTTCATTTAGTTGTCAGTAACAATATTGCCCTTGCAAGATCTCCCTTTGCTTCAATTAACGCCTGTGTTGCCTCTTCAGGAGACACATTAGCTTGTTGTGCTACAAGCATTATATCCTCTTGACTAAAAATAGGCACTTCTAGCTCCCTTTCTTCGTAACTCTCGGCTATTATTTGGAAAATAGAATTATCTTTTGCCTTCATTTCTGTAACAGACGGCTTTGCAATTATGATCTCTTTTGTATCTGTCTTAATTATGACCTCTTGAACATTTTGGACATCTTTCATCTCAAGACCCATCTTGTCCAGCATTCTCCGCATTTCCCGGTTTCCGCCACGCATCATGATATATTCATACTCCACTGTTTGTACTTTTTAAACTATCTCTGATCTTTACAGCTACTCCTTTTTTGAATGACTTGATCATTCTTGTAGATAACACAGCCTTACCAACTGCTATTACCTTACCATCATGTAATACTGACACATCTCCTCCTATCATTATGTTCTTTCCACACCAAGTTACATGCTTACAAAATACTGAGCTACCTTCTTGAACAAATGCTTTGGAATCATTATCTATTTCAAGGCAGTTTTCCTTGAATTTTTTACTTTTCAAAAGAATTTGGGCAAAAAAAGGAGTTATTGCAAGACCGCCATCTGTTCGTAGCGTACAAAGTAAACTATCATTTTGATATACATGTTTTATTCGCCCAGTTTTCTTTGAGTAGGTAATTGTTACGCCCTTTGGAAGATATTTTGATACACCTTGACCAAAAAGTGCATCCAAAGTATACTTGATTTTAAGAATCGAGTCCATGAAATTATGTTAATTTATCCATGTTAATTATTTTTGCAATGAAAGTGACCTATATAGTAAGCCCTAACAACTATATAGAATAATTCATCACTCATGTAACATGGGAACAAATGAAGAGATGCGAAAGATACAGTTTACAGGCAAGTCTTCATACATTGTATCATTACCAAAACAATGGATTACAGACATGGGTCTTAAGCAAGGAGACCAAGTAGCAGTAGTAAGACAAGGAGTTTCTAATTTACAAATTGTACCGTTAAAGCATCACAACAAATCAGTTGGTACAGAAGAAGCTACAATTGAAATCAAGCCAGAAGATGAAGACTCTACAATTGTAAGAAAACTGATTTCACTTTATCTTCTTGGATTCACCATCATTAACGTAAAATCAAAAGTTGGTAGACTAAAACCATCTCAGAGAAATTCTATCAAAGATGCAGTAAAAAGTATCCTGATGGGAACTGAAATTACTGCAGATTCCATAGAAGGCATAACTATTCAAGTACTAATCAACCTGTTTGAACTTTCAGTTGATGGAGCGCTAAAAAGAATGTTGATTATAGCAAAATCAATGCAAAACGATGCTTTACTTGCTCAGGAAGAAGGAAATTTTGAGCTAGCAAAAGAGGTAGTAAATAGCGACGATGAAGTGGATAGATTTAGTTTTTACATAATGAGACAACTCAAGATAGCAATACAAAATGAACATATGTTAAATGAAATGGGAATAGAAAGTCCCTACCATTGTTTAGGCTATAGATTAATAGTAAAAAATATTGAACGTGTTGGAGATCATGCAACAGACATTGCAAAAGACTTGCTTGAATACAAAAAGGCAATTAAGAAAAACGTACTCGAGCCGATAAATGAAATGAATCTGTTTACCTTGTCAGTATTAGACGAAGCTTGTTTATCCTTATTCAAAAAGGATTCCAATCAAGCAGAACGAACAGTACAAAAAACGGCAGAAATTGTGAAATACGAAAAAAAGGTTCAAGATAGCCTAAAAACATTGAAGGACACAGAAGAGATCTACAGAGTAAGAAGAATGAGCGAAAATATACGAAGAATATCAGAATATGCAAGCGATATAGCAGAGATAGTGCTAGATGTTACAATAGAAAAAACCCTGCGAAAGCAATAAGATATCGAAGAATGATAGTAAAATATTGAAAGATTCTGCAATCCTCATAACATATGATAATAAAGATTCTCTAAAAGAAGCATTAGGCTTATGCGATGCTGCAGGATACGAGGTTCGGAAAATCATACAACATAGAATTCTGAACAAATCAAAATATGGTCTTGGGGAAGGTAAGGTAGATGAACTAAAGGAAATGCTAGGCACCATCAAACCTGATGTCATAATCTTTGACGAAATACTCAAACCGAGTCAGAATTATAATTTAGCCTCTACTCTTAAAATGAACATACTTGATAGAGAAGCTCTAATTCTTGAGATCTTTGAACGAAGAGCAAAGAGTTCAGAATCCACATTGCAAGTCAAGATGGCTCAATTAAGATATGAGATGTCAAGGGCTAAAGAAAAAGTTAGGTTAGCCAAGATGGGAGAGCAACCTGGATTCATGGGAATAGGAAAATTCGAAGTGGATGTTTATTTTAATGACATTAAAAATAGAATGAACGGTATAAAATTAAAGTTAGCAAAATCATCAACGCAACGAGCACTTCACAGACAAGCAAGAAAAAGATTTGGGTTTAAGACAATCTCTCTTGCAGGATATACATCAGCAGGAAAGACCACACTTTTCAACACATTAACAGGAGAAGAAAAAGAAGAAAGTCCAAAACTTTTCACTACTCTTTCTACAACTACACGAAAAATTATTCTCAAAAATTCAGAGGTTTTGATTTCAGATACTGTTGGTTTCATAAGTAGACTTCCAGCATACATGGTACAAGCGTTCAAGTCAACTCTTGAAGAGCTCATCTATACAGATGTCGTAATAGTTGTCATTGATATCAGTGATACAGCACTTGAATTAAGAAAAAAATTCAAAAGCTGCATTTCCACTTTAGATGAGATTGGTGTAAATAAAGACAAGATGATTTTTGTTCTAAATAAATCAGATTTGGTTTCAAAAGAAGAGATATCTGAGAAGGCAAGTCAATTAGATCTAATAAATAATAGAAAATGGTTAGCAATATCATCTGTAACTGGGTTTAATATTGCACAGTTAAGGACTTTGATATATCAAGCACTAGATAATGTACCAAGTACAGAGAAGAAAAATGAAATACCCAAGCCAGAAATTAGAATAAATTATGAAGATTGAAGTTTTACGCATAGGTACGCGACTTGTTAGAGATGACAGAGTAACTACACATGTCACTCTCGTATCTAGAGCATTTGGAGCATCAAAAATATACATGTACGATGCAAATCCAGAGATCATAGAAACTGTTTACAAGGTAAACAAAATGTGGGGCAGTGATTTCAAAGTAGAGATAATTGAGAATTGGAAGGAGATTATAAAATTAAAAAAGAAAGATTTGTTCAAGATAGTTCATTTAACAATGTATGGTGAAAACATCAACACCATACAGGATCAAGTAAAAAAAGAAGAAAAAATTTTGATTGTGGTAGGAGCAGAAAAAGTTCCAAGAGAAGTATACGATATGGCTGATTATAACATTGCAATTGGAAATCAGCCACATTCAGAGATCTCAGCACTTGCTATACTACTTGATAGAATTTCACAAGGAGAATATCTGCAGAGAAAATACTCTGATGCAGAACGAGAAATAGTCCCAACAAAAAAGGGAAAAAATGTAATAGATAAAACTGCTAACTGAAATAATCAAGTAAAAACAGGTTTAAAACCATTTGATTAAATATAGAGATTAGGAAAGAAGATGTACAATGTCAGTTGAACATGAAGATCCTTTTGTAAAAATTGCAGCCCTGATTGGAGGAGATGAGTATCTAAAAGTTGCCCGCTCTCTTCTCAACACAGAGGATGCTACAGATGAAGAAATAGCAAGTTCTACAGGACTTAGAATTAACATAGTTAGAAAAGTATTGTATGATCTTTTTGGAAAGGCTCTGATAACAGGAATAAGAGTAAAGGATGAGAAGAAAGGATGGTTTGTTTACAGATGGAGAGCAAGAAAAGACGAAGTAGACAACTTTATCGAGAACCAGAAAAAGAAGATTGTAGAAAGATTACAACAAAGAGTGGATTATGAAAATTCTGCAGATTTCTACCATTGTGGAAATGAAGATTGCCAAAAATTGACCTTTGAAAAAGCTCTTGACTTGTCCTTCAAATGTCCTACTTGTGGAAAGTTAGTCAATCTTTCAAAAAATGAAAAGCTGAAAAAGGCTTTACAAGGAAAGATAGATCAGCTACGTGATGATCTAAAACATTAAGATACATAGTGTAAAATTATTTCATTTTGTAATTTTTTGATCTTTTTTAATTTAAAAGAATTGGATACATCACTAAATCCAATACCCTCTACTAGAGAAATTGCATTAATACCTCCTACAACATAGGGTGCAATAGTAATTACAATTTCATCTATTAATTTCTCTTTGAAAAAATACCAGTTAGTGGTACCACCACCTTCGACAACAATTCTTTTGATTCCTTTTTTTCCAAGTATCATCAATAATTTTTTTATATTTATTTTATTCTTCCCACATCGGATTATTTCAACTCCTTTTGTGATAAATCGTTCTACATTTCTTGGAGCATTTTCAGATACAACAAGTATTGTAGGAATTTTTTTTGCAGTACTGATTACTTTTGATTTTGGAGATAAACTACCTTTTGAATCAAGAATTATGCGAATTGGATTTCTTCCTTTCACATATCTAACAGTAAGTAGTGGATTGTCTATGTTGACAGTATTCTTTCCTACCAGTATTGCGTCAACATTTTTCCGAAGATTGTGCATTCTTATCAGATCTTTTCTAGATGAAAGATTTGATCTTCCAGTACGAGTGGCTATCTTTCCATCTATGCTAATAGCAGCACTAAGTATCACATGAGGTCTAGATTTTTCCATGTACTAGGTCTCCTTCATACATTACCGCTTTTATCGTATTTTCAGAGGCTCTCTGCACTATTGAGGCATGAGGATTATGCATTGGTTCAAGATCAACGGAATGTTTCTCAATAAAGATACAATCTGCTATTTTGTCATTTTGAATGATTCCAACTTTCCCACCTAAAAATTTTGAAGCGTTTGTAGTAGCCATTTTAAGTATATCTTTTGGTAAGAGTCTTTTTTTTGTAATACCCATTGAAACTTTCCAGAGATAATCCATTTCTCTGAACATATCAGGCGAATTTATCATTATATTATCAGTTCCAATGGCTACGTTACAACCAGTATCAAGCATTAGAGATACATCTGGAATACCCTCTGCAAGAGATCCATTTGCTCGTGGACATACTATAATGCTTGCTCCATTTTTAATTGACATCATAAGATCTTTTTTTGAAGCATACGTCATATGTACCAAGAAATTTGGTTTTGCAAGTAAAGCTCTTCGAGTCTCAGTTTTTTCATAGATTTTTCTTGATGTATTGTTACTTTCTTCAGTCTCTGCTGAATGAATTGCACGAATTTTTTTTGTTTTTGCAAAATATCGTAATACAGAATCACTAAATTCATTTGGTCCACTAATACCAAGCCCATCACAATTCATCAGAAGGTTTTGAAGAGATGATTCATGGTATTGTGGAATAGGAGTATTATTCTTGATAGATTTCGAGTCCTGATAATACTCAATTCTTCCTAAAATTATTGGTCTTATTGAAATGCCTAGTGTAGCATTTTTTAATAGATTAATTCCTTCAATACCCCCTTCCCGAAAATCAACAAATGATGTTATTCCTTTTCTAACCATTGAGATACACGAATTTTTTACAAAGCTTGTAAGATGTGATGTGTCTGAATTTTTGAGGATTTTTTGTTTAAACCCACTAACAGGATGTATCTTTTCCTCAACGTTGGAATCTATTCCTATGTCTTTTGCTATGGAATCTCCAACATGTGTATGAGAATTGATTAATCCAGGCATCATCAATAAGCCTTCACAGTCAAACACTGCTTCATTTTTACCAGGTAAGAGCTTTGTACCTATTTTCTCAATGTATTTTCCAGAAATTCTTACGCTAGTATTTTGAATATAATCTAGTTCTGGACCATAAAGCAGACTGATATTTTTTATCAGCATGTTGTCTCAAAAATTCGAGTATCTTTTTTTCCAGAGTCTCTAAGCTCACGAATCTTATCTAGTGAGTGAGTAGCTAATTTTGCTGCATCTCTTCCAGTTTTTGCAGTTCCAATTCCACAGTTAAATGAAATATCATATTTTTGTTTCACGATTTCAAGAAATTTGTTTATTTCATCTTTATTGATACCAGAACTAATTATCATAAAATTGTCGCCACCCATGAAAAATGTAAGAGAGTTTCTTTGAAGGAAAAATGTTGACATTTCTGAATATAATTGGATAATAAGTGAAGATACTTCATAAGGCGATTTTTTTTCAGAAACAGAGGTAGAACCATCTACATCCATGTGTATAATCTGAACTAACCCTACGTTGTTGCTCAATGACAATCCATAGACATTATGATCTTTACTTAGACTCGTGTTAGAACGTCGTGCCTTGTCAGCATTTGAACTTGCTTCAAATGGAGTATTTCCTTGTCCAATAGACATGGACAAGCCTAGTTCAAAGGATTTTACCAATTGTTTTTGAATTTCGATATGATCATCAATTGAGATACCATTAGTTATTACAAAGATTTCATCGAATCTGTTAGGAAATGCAAGACAGTTTTTTTCTGAAAATAAATTTTGTATTTCTTTGTACAAAGATGCCTGAAGCATTTGAAGTCGATGCTCTCGATCACTACCCAAAGTCAGAGTCCATGGCCCATAGCCAGTAATTTTTATTATTGTTAATTGGATCATTTTCTAATTTTTTCCAGTTCTTCAGATAATTTCTTTGCAGCCTCAACAGCTCTCTCAGCTACAGGTCGTATTCTTTGGTGTGCTTGTCTATCACTCATTCCAGGTCCTGTTATTCCCAATGTAACTGGTTTTTGATATTTTATTGAAAGATCTACTAATGCTTTTGCAGTTACATGTGAAATGAGTTCATCATGTTTTGTTTGTCCTTTGATTACAGCTCCAAGAGTAACTACGGCATCAACATCTTTTTTTTGTAATAAGGTATCAATTAAGAGAGGCATATCAAACACTCCTGGTACTTTACTAGTATATTTCACAATCATTTTCAGTGCATTTGCTTTTTCTACAGCGAGATCAAGCATTTTATAGGTAATTTCACTATTAAACTCTGCAACAACAATTGCTATATTCAAAATTAATGCTCCTTAGCAAGTTTAACAAGCTCAGTACCATCAAAATATGGTATAGCATTATCTTTAGCATATTTTTTTGCCTTTTCTGTAGACAATGCAGCATATGTTTGAGAGTCTAACATTTCACAAATAGCGGTAACTGGTGAGAGTCCTGCAAGTTTCATCAAGTAAATAGACATTTCAGTATGCCCTAATCTATTTGATAATAATCCTTCGGAAGCAATAAGCAACGGAACATGTCCAGGGGTCTTAAAGTTAGAATTAAAAATATCTTTTTTGTTAATGCTTTCATTTTTGTATAATTCGGCCATCTGAGAAATTGTAAATGCTCTTTCTTTATCTGTTATTCCAGTGAATGTATTTTTATGATTAATTGAAATTGAAAATGAAGGTCGATCTCCATAAGGTGCAGTACCAATTATCATCTTCTTTAAGCCTTCATTAAAATTTTGTGAGTGAAAAAGAATTTCATGCATATAGTCTAATCCCAAATTCAATGCAAGTGCATGGTTAATTGACATACAAATTAGTCCTCCAGCATCCGTACGCATGCGTGCTATATGTTCCGGAGTTACAAATTCTGCTGCAACTACCATATCTACCTCATTTTCACGTTTACTACCATCATGAAGTAAAATGAAGTCACCTCTCCTGAGTGATGAGAGTGCTTCATCTAAGGACATATACATGATCAGCTTTTCATTATTGTTATAAACCTTACTAGAAAATTGGTAATTACCAAAATAGTGGTAATAAATTAATCTTCAGATAAAATATATTTTCCGAGTATATCGGTTTCAATATTAACTTTATCTCCAATTTTTTTGTAACGTAGATTAGTTATTTGTATAGTATGTGGTATTATTGTAACAGAGAAATGGTTTTTCAATGTATCAACAACTGTTAAGCTTATACCATCAATAGTTATCGAACCTTTCTTGATGACATATTTTGATAATTCCTTTGGAATTTGTATCCAGATTTGTACTTGATTAGTTTGTTTTTCAATTTTTAGAATAGTACCAACACCATCAACATGTCCCAGTACAAAGTGTCCTTCTAATCGTTCGCCAACTTGTAGACTTCTTTCAATATTGACTTTATCTCCATGTTCCAATAATCCTAAACTAGTTTTCTTTAATGTTTCACCAATCATTTCAAACTCAGTTATTCCTTTGAAAATATTTACTGCTGTAAGACATACACCATTAACTGCTACACTATCTCCTACTTTGAGGTTTTTTGCAATTTTACCAAGTTTGATTTTCATTTTTGCCGCACTTCGATTGCTTGTTTTTTTATCAAACATGACGATATTACCCAAGCCTTCAATTATTCCAGTGAACATAATTACGGATTTTTATTCATAGTAAGATGATTTATGTTTATCAGATAATAGAAGATCTGAGACTAGTCTAACTATGCCTAATTATTTTATAGAATTCAATAACGCTACAGCTTGTTTGTAATGTACTTCATCAATCATTTTGCCATCAACTATTGTAGCTCCTTTCTTGTTTTTCTTGGCTATGTCATAGGTATTCATGACCTTTTTTGCCCATTCAATTTCGGCAATAGTGGGATAGAATACTTTGTGAACAACATCAACTTGATTGGGATGAATAATACTTTTGCCTGCATATCCAAGATTTTTGGCAGCAATCGAATCTTGTTCTAATCCTGCAACATCATCAAGGTCTTGCCAGATTGCATCAATTGCATATTTTCCTGCGGCTCTTGCATCTATAGGAATTTTGGCCCGTGAATACATAGCTCCTTCTGGTCTTTTGCTATATTCTACACCCAGATCATTTAGTAGATCAAATACGCCAAAAATCAAGGCTGATATTCTTTTGCTACATGATGCAATAGAATATGCATTCACTACACCTTCGGTAGACTCTATTGATGCCATACATTCTATAGGCTTTAGTTTACGCTTTTTTTCCAAGCCCATCATCATTTTTTCAATCTGTTTTATCTCATTTATCGTATTTACTTTCGGAATTACTATACCGTCAACGCCTTTCTGAATAATTTCCAACAGATCATCAGATATCATCCCAGATGCAAGAGAATTAGTTCGTACATAAATTTCTGAATTGTATTCAGATCTATGCTTTAATGCATTTTTTATTAAATTTCTTGCAGATTTTTTCTCTCCCAAAGGAACAGAATCTTCTAAATCAAAACATACGATATCGGCATTAAGAGATTTTGCTTTTTCTAGAAAACGGCTATTGTTTCCTGGAACAAACAAAAGACTACGCAAGAGTCTTGCCATAAATAGAAAGAATTATGGTTTGAGTAAGATTTTGCCGACTAGTCCTTTACCAGTAAGCATCTTGGTATGTGCTTCTGCAGCATTTTCAAAGCTATACACTGAATCTATAATGGCTTTAATCTTCTTTTTACCCATCCAGTACAATCCTTGTTCTAATTCTGCCTTTGTTCCTTGTGTAGAACCCAGGATGTTAGTTCCTTTGAAGAAGATATGTCTCAAGTCTGTCTTTGCATCATATCCTGTAGTTGCTCCACATGTTACTAGTGTTCCACCATATTTTAGCAAAGTGAGTTGATCATTCCAGTGTGTTTGACCGATGTGATCAAATGATATATCAATTCCACCAAATGGTTTTGCAATTTGTCTTACTTCTTTACTCCAATCTGGTTTTCTATGATCAACTGCAAAATCTGCTCCGAGTTCTTTTAGTTTGTCTAGTTTGTCTGGACTTCCGGTAGCAATAACATTACAATTGTATAATTTTGCGATTTGAATTCCAAAACTTCCAACACCTGAACCTCCACCCATGATAAGGACTGTTTGACCAGGACGAATTTTTGCTCTTCCTACAAGCATATGCCATGAAGTAAGTAATGTCATAGAAGCTGCTGCAGCTTCATCAAAGCTTACACCTTCTGGAATTTTTGCAACGTTAACTTCAGGTAAATGTGTAATTTCAGAGAATGCACCCCATGTAGGTCCAGTTTGGAATCCCCATATAGTTCTCTTTAGACAATCATATTCACGTCCGTCAGTACATGCTTCACATACTCTGCAAGCCATGTTTGAATGTGAAACAACTCTATCACCAACTTTGAAGTTTACAACATCTTCACCTACTGCAATAACTTCACCTGCAGCATCAGAACCAGAAACATGTGGCAATGGCACTGCAACTGGTTGTCCTCTCATTCCCCAGATATCATTATAGTTTAATGCTGCTGCCTTGACTCTAAAAACAACTTCATTTGACTTTGGTTTTGGATCAGGTATTTCTTTTACACTTAGGATTGATTTGTAATCATCGTTTGGAGCATATTTGTCATAAACAACTGCTTTCATATTTGTAATCGTCCAATTTACCCCTAATATATTTTCCCTAGAACTATTTTCGGCTAATCTTGAAATCTCGCTTAGGTTGTTGTGTAGATAACAAAATTTGCTTTAGTTGGTCATCTGAGATTTGTGAATTCAGCCTTCCTTGTGATGCCAATCCTAGAAGGTAGTTTTCAACCATTGCTGCAAGATCAGGTTTAACCAATCTAACATTGTTTAGTCTAAGTCTTGCCTCAGCTGTTAGAAGAGTTTTTAGCGCATTGTCCTTTAAAGCAGAAACTTCTGCATCGCTTGGATTTCTATCATCATTTGGATTATGAGAGCTCATGATATTATCAGGAGTATTTCTTCAGATTTGGATTCTTTACAATTAATTCATTTAAGATCTCAGTTGATAGTCTGTCAAGTTTCTTCATGCCTTCATGAGATATTGTTCTACCTTTTCCTTCAACTTTATCCAAATAACCTAATTTTTCTAAACTATGCACTGCTGTTCTTATGATTGCACCACCAGCATCTCTGTGATGAGCTCCTCCATAACCAACAGGTTTTGTACCGCCATACATTGATCTCAAATCATTTATGCCGATAGGTCCGTGCAAGTAAATCTTCCTTAGAAGAGATGCACATCTTGTATAATACCAATCACTCTGTTGAGGAGGTTTTACTGCATGAGCGCCAGTTTTAACAAATGGAATCCAGCTTGGTTGTACGATATCTTCATTCTTTAGAGTCTCGGATAATTTACCGATCAATAAATCCGCTGGTACATCGTATGCCTTTGCCATAAAAACCAAAATTCAAAGTTCGTCTTATAAATCATTGACCTATTGGAATTTGTTTTTTGATTATCTTTCTATATGTATGATTACAAAAACTACAGGTAATACGTATTGATTTGATGTCACTTCTTCCCATCCTTATTCTTGCTGTAAATCCTGGTACAATGAATTTTTTACACTTTTTGCAATAGTTCATCTTCAATTCATACGGCATTCTAATACGATATTTTGTACATAGTCTCTTGGCAAGTATTGCCTGTCTTTCTGCCAATTCGGGATTAGATCGTACATTTAACATAGCATTTTTAATTAGAATTTTCATTCTTTCTATCAGAAGATCCCTGATTGCGGGTTTCATGCTGTTTAATAGTTCCTACCCTTAAAATACAATCTTGCTCTCGCTCGTAATAGCAGAATCTGCATTAGAATTAGTACCTGTAGAATTACAGAGACATAATTCTGTTACAGCATCTGCCAGGAAATTTAACAAAAAGCCATCTGAAATTTTGCTGGACATATCATGGCACTTTGCTGCAATGAAAGGAATTAAAAACGAGATAAAAAGAGGAAGGCCAGATCTGGTACATTTTTCGCTTCTTGAGGCTTGTAGTATTCCTCTTTATTATGAAAATAAAATGAATGTGTTTGTTCACACCATTGACGATAAAGTTATTTCCTTAGGCCAAAATGTAAGACTGCCAAAATCATATCACAGATTCATAGGACTTGTTGAGAAACTGTATGCAACTAAAGAAATCAAAGAGGATAACAACATACTTCTTGCGTTAAAGAATATGGATTTTAGTACCCTAATTAAAAAAATCAATCCAGAACAGACAATTGCGCTTTCAAGCAAAGGGATCAAAAGTTCTTATCAAAAATTAGCTGAGGAGATAAAAGACAATACTTGTCTTGTAGTAGGAGGATTTTCAAAAGGTCAATTTGCTGATAATACCAGAGAGTATTTTGACAAGATGGTATCTGTAGATAAAAATCCACTTGAAGCTCATATCATAATTTCACGTGTACTCTATGAATACGAAAAAAGAATTATTATGTAGGTCTAAGATTGGCACAGTGAGCGGTCGTAGTATAGTTTGGTTAGTACACTGGCCTTCCAAGCCCGTTACCCGGGTTCAAATCCCGGCGACCGCATTTCAATATTTAATCAATGAATTATTCCGGACGAGATCATATATTGAATAGAACTAACAAATGTACTATCGTCAATTTCACCTGTGAACCACAAATGAGCACTTTTTTGTAGCCAATGAGGCATTGTGGAAATAGTTATTTTTTCATTATTTGAACTGATCATGTTGTGTTCCATTAGATAATCAATTGCAGAATAAAAATACCCATCTTGTACATTACCATTTGACCACTGACCTGCAACCTGCTTTATCCAAAGAGGTATGGATTCGGTCACATTCTGTGTTTTTTCATTGTTAAAGAGATAGAACCATGCAATCCCAAGTTTAGCATGATCTTTCAAGTGTCCACTAAGAAATACATCATTTTTTACTTGAAAGAATGAATTTTCAGATATATTATTTGTTCTAAAAGTAATTTTTGAGCTATTTTCAAATATAGGATAATCGTCGAAACTAAAGACCTTGATAGTAAATGTTCCATTATTTGTTTCATCAGAAGAAATTTCTTTTGTTATCATTTTTCCTCCAGCTTTATCAACAAGAGCGGACGCAAATTGTGTTTGTAGATAATTTATTATTTTATGATCAGGATCAGCAAAGGAATAATCTATATTTTGCCCAGGCTGTAGGTTACAAGTTTCTTGTTGCCATACTGGTGAGCTCTTTATTGCATCAATCATAAGTTGGCCATGTAGTAATTCATGATACAAAATGACTAAATTTTCAATATTGTGTAATTGTGGGTCTATTTGAGTATCATTGGATATTACCTCTGGATTGATTCGGAGTTCATTATTACAGTTTAAAGAAATTTTTCCATTTTGCATAGTTTCAGAACAGTGCCATGTATACGAACCACCTGTAATTAGATCTTGATTAGTTGTGTTTTCATCAAATTTTGCTAATTTAGTGTTGACAATTGTTATAATTTGATTATCAGTATCATGTAAATTACAGAAAAAAGTATTGATCATAGGTTTTTGAAATGTTCCAATTACATCAGATACATCTTTTTTTGGTGCATCAACTGTCTGAAATTGAGCAAGTAATTGATCAAAATTGATCTTCTCTTCATTCGTAGGAGATTCATACAATGCATATGCGGGAATAATATTTACAATTAATAATATACTAAAAACTTGAACATATTTCAATAAGAAAGAAAATCGTAATTCTGTAATTAAGAGTTGGGAATAGATTGAATTTGTTGTTTGAGTTCATCCCAGGCAGGTTTTGGATTTTTATTTACATCAAACAGACCGCTGCCGCACAAGTATGCAGCAGTGTTATTCAAGACCTCATTATTAGCAAATATGGAATTATCAGCTTGGTTTAATGAATTGTAACAAGTATCAACAGGTCTATCATATTGTCTATACCAAGTGAGAAACTCAAAATCAGATTGATTCTTCTTGTAAAAGTCATACACAATTTTTACAAATTTTTGTTGATCCTCTTCTGTTCCATTAATTGACTTGTCAGTACTCCAGCCAATCTCCATTAACGCTATTTTCTTACCCTGTGCAAAATCAATCATCTTTTGCAAATTAGCACCTTCATTGTCTGTACTATTACTTTGATCATATAGCAAGTCTACTGGGGCATATGAATATGCCACAAAATCGCCTTGGCTTAATTTTCCTACAATATCACCTTGAGCATGATTTACTACATCATTTAGTGAAAACCAATTTCCGAATTTGACAGTTGGATGTTTTAGTTTTAATTTTTCGTACACACCATTGAAGAAATCAACATATTGTGGAATTTCGCTTGGATGATCTCTAAAGTAGCTGTCTACATTCCCTCCAATTATCACGTAATCTACTATGTAATATCTTGAAAGTATAGCATCAAGAGTTGTTACTGTTTGATCTTGAAGTTTTTGATCAAGTTGTGGTTTTCCCATCCAACTTGGAAATGGTCCTAAAAGTTGATTATTTATTACTGAAAAGTAAAGTGTGACATTAAGGCCTTGTTCACGGTTTAATCCCATCAGAATATCCGAATAACCCCAATTGTAGGTCCCCTGACTTGGTTCCATTATAGGCCAAGAGAGATAGACATTGCTTCTCCCTATTCCTGTTGATGCTGCTTGAGCATATGCATTTCTAATTTCTTCAAGAGTTGGTTTTTGAGTAGGGGGCATGATAACAAGACCAAGTTTTGGATTATGTGCAGGATTTACTGATTGAATTGTAGATGAAGATCCAGTTTGTAATTGAGGTAATAGTACAAAGAAAGTCACTGCAATGGCTATTGCAGCTCCTGCTCCAATAGCAACACCAATGATTTTCTTATTCAATAATACTTTCAAGAATTAAAGATACTAAAAGAGTTTTGATTTGAAAAATCTAGCCAGAGGTACAGCCGCTATATCCGCATTCTATACATACACTACATCCTTCTGCAAATACCAAGTTGTTTTTACATGTAGGACATAGTCTTTCTTCCATTTGTTCTTGAGTAAGTGCTGGTGCTGGAGTAGATTGTACATTCTCTGGAATTTTTATTTGAAGCGCTCTTTCTATCTCAGTTTTTAGATATGCATTTGTGACATTCTTTGAAATATAGTCTGTGACATAAGTACTTGGAGTTACTTGGAAATTCTTTTGAACATTATTTCCGGTCATGTGTAACACTTGTTCATGTCTTGAACCATCTCGAAATACTGTGATTCCTTTTAGACCAAGATCATGTGCTAGTAGATATGCAGCTTTTACATCATCAGATGATACATCATTTGGCATATTGATTGTCTTTGCAATAGCGTTACCTATCCAACGCTGCCATACTCCTTGGGCCATGAGATGATCTGCCCAGTGAATATCCATTGCGGTGACAAATATTTTCTGCATCCATTCAGGAATTTCAGCTATTCCCTTTACAGAGCCATAATTATTTGCAATCTTTTCTAGAATTTGATCATTGTACAGCCCATGTTCTTTTAGTACTGCTTCAAAGATTTTGTTGGTATAGAAGAATCTGCCCACTGTTACTCTCTTTTCAAAGACTAGGGCAAACATTGGTTCCATTCCGTTTGAACAGTCAGATATCATTGACAATGTACCAGTAGGAGCAACAGTTGTTGTTAGAACATTTCTAATGCCATGTTTCTGAATTTTGGCAATCAAAGCATCCCAATCATAGGTACGAGCACTCTTTGGCTTTTCATAGTACCCAGCAACAGGAATTTTACCCTCTGGATATTCAGTTTTTGAGCATAGTGGGAATGGTCCTCGTGTCTTTGCTAGTGCAATACTTTCTTCCATGGAATAGTATGTTAATGCTTCAGCAAGTTTTTCTTGGAATTCATATCCTTCTTGTGAGTTGTATGGAATTCGTAATTTGAATAAGAGATCTGCAACGCCCATTACTCCAAGTCCGATTCTTCGAGAATCTTTTGATGCCTTGTCAATTTCAGGAATTGGGTATGTGTTAACATCGATGACGTTATCAAGGAATCTTGTTGTCTTTCTTATGGTTTCTTCATATCTCTGCCAGTCAAATTCGTATTGACCATCAGCTTTTCTTTTGACATAGTTAGAGAGATTGATTGAACCGAGATTGCATGATTCGTATGGATAAAGGCTTTGTTCTCCACATGGATTTGTTGCTCGTATTGGTTGACCTCTTGCTTTTGCAAAAACATTGTATTTGTTTATGATATCAAAAAAGATCAGACCAGGTTCACCACTCTTCCATGCAGAGAGTGCAATCAAGTCAATCAAATGATGTGCATTTATTTCTCGTATGGGATCTCTCTCACGTGGACTTCGAAGAGTGAATTTTCCATCAGATGAATTAACAAGTGCTTCCCAAAAGTCTTCCCAAACTCCTACACTTACATTGAAGTTTTCAAGAACACCTGGTTTTGTTTTTGCAGTGATGAACTTCTCAATATCTGGATGCCATGCTTCTATGATTCCCATGTTTGCGCCTCTTCGTTTACCACCTTGTTTGACTACTTCGGTAACAGTGTTAATGATATTCATGAATGAGACAGGACCTGAGGCTACTCCAGATGTTGATGCTACCATATCTCCTTCTTGTCTCAAATCTGAATAGTTGATACCAACTCCACCTCCAGATTTGAATATCAATGCGGCATCAGATGATGATTTCATTATCTTTTCCATGTCATCTTCCATTGCAAGAACAAAACATGCAGAAAGTTGACCCAATCTTGCACCAGCGTTCATCATGGTTGGTGAATTAGGCAGAAAGTCTTGTGCAATCATCAAATCAGCAGATTCTTTGATTCGTTCAGTATATTGTTCAAACTTGTTTGCAGCCAACATGGTCAATAATTCTCTAAAGCTGACTTTCATCTGACCATGTTTTGCCAAGTCGATATAGTGATTTATCAGGGATCTAAAATGATATTTGTTAAGATAGTATTTTCCTATCTTGAATTTATAATTAAAATCATCAAGTTTGTCCAGATATCGTGCTGCTTCTTCAGTGTTTTGAGTATTTCCACCTTCAATTTGAAATACTGATGGATCTCTGATGATATCAGCAATACCTACCAAAATAGCGACTCTTTCAAACATCTCACCTGGACTTTCAGTTATCTGACCCTTGTTATTTCTGAGTAGATATCTAGATGCTAATACTCGTAAACAATTAAGATCAAATCTCTTTGCAACTCCATCAAGAGACTTTGATTCAAGAACTTTCATCTTTTCTTCTCTAACTCTTCGTCGTTCGTGTCGGTATAGGATGTACGCCTTTGCGATCTCTCCAAGTCCCTCCTCAATTAGAGTAGATTCCACCATATCTTGAACATCCTCTACACTTGGTGCTTCTGAACCAGAAAATCCTCTAGTCACAAGTTTTGCAAGAACATGATTTGCTAGTTTATCTGCTAGTCCATGATCTGATCTTCCGCAAGCAACAAGTGCTTTGTATATTGCGTTTGAAATTTTATCTCTCTGGAAATCTGATACTCGACCATCGCGTTTCTTTACTTGAATGATCGAATTTTCTATTTGTGAAAAATCTGTCAAATTACTCCCCTCAACCCTAACAAATGGCAGTTAATTAAACACTGCGGCAAAAAATAATTTTCTAAAGCTGAAATTTGGATCAATTTTGTTGACACCGTTACGATTTTCATGACAATGGATCTCTTTAGCCAAAAATAAATCTTGATGAATTCATTGAGATTTGAACGTAAATTCCGAAGTGACTATCTAGCATATTTAAAAGGATGAAATTTCTTTCTCCATCTTGTGATCGATCTTAGATCAAAACCGCCTAGACTGGATTAAACTTAATTAGTACTAGAATTTAGATCAAATTAATAATTCCAGAGGAGTGACTGGCTAAAGTCTTCTTGTTCTCACGCCCCTTGTGAGTAACATTAGAATTTTACTCCTCTGGAGAGATATATCTCACTCAACCCTAACAAATGGTAGTTAATTAAACACTACGGCAAAAAATAATTTTCTAAAGCTAAGATTTGGATCAGTGTTATTGACACCGTTATAATTTCCATAGTATTAGATCATCTCAAGACAAAATAAATTTTAACATTAATCCTAAGATTAATTCAAATTTTTTGTTCACAAAACTACTAGTCTTCTTCATTGGTGAAATTATGCTAATATGTAAGGAGACTTGCACACTGAACACTTTTCAGCGATCTTTTCCTCTTTGAGTCCACAATTGCTACATATAGGCACTTTTTTGATAGGTCTAAAAGATCCCAATAGATCACCTGCCTTTTCTATTGCCTTCTTTATTCCTGAAGAATCCATTGTATCTGGGATCTTTAATTGGACTAAGAGGCCGCCATTAAGTATTTTTGAAAAGTAATTTGATTCTACGATCTTTTCATTCTTTGGATTCATCTCTGCCATTTCAGAGGCATCAAGAACAATCCCTTCCGAGTATGATTCTCCCATAACATGATGATTAATTGACATTTTACCATATTTTTCACCATCAAGTGATGAGAAGCGGCTTGCTGCGTCACTTTCAGTCATGGTTACAATAACATTATCACCCATCTCTTTTCCTTTCTTTGTGGCTACTTCCATAGCAGTGTTTATCACTTTGGCCAATATTTCGTGTCCAGCCTTGTTATTTTCATATCCTAAAATACCATAAACTGCTTCCTTGAGCCCGATCAAATTAACAACTAAAGTCACTGATCCCTTTTGCATATATTGCGTATTGTTTGCAAGGATTGGATTAAGGCCGCGTCTTGTTAGATCAGATATCTCCTTCTTTCTCAGAGACATGGCTGCTAGTGCGGGTTTCATCAACAATGCAAGACGTGCTCTGAAATAGGTTTCATCTTTGTTAGATTCAAAGGCAAGTCTTGGCATATTAATTGATAAAGACTCTAGATTGATAGAAGTTGTTCCAACATTCTTTGTATCTTCTCGTGCTAATCCTTTGTTAGATACTAATCCTTTAGCAAACATAACATGTCCTCCTAGTGCAATTATGTCTGACAAAGTTTCTGAATAGTCACTTATCTTGGCCTTTTCATAATCAATAACTAATCCTATAGAAGGAAGTGGTGTTGATTTGACATATTTTTTGTAGGCTTGGAGAATAGTTCCAATCACCTTTGGTTCTGTTCCAATGGAAATTCTAAATGAAGCAAGTGTTCCATTCTTTCCATATTTTGGTCCGGTAGATATTTTTGCAAAACAGCTTGCAAGTTTTTCTTCAACTTCAGGCAAATTCTTTGAATATTTTTGTAACAGTGCAACTAATCCATCCATTACTACTTCTTGTGATGCTTCTTTTATGAGAAGACAAGTAAGTAGAGATAACGAAGTGAAAAGATCGTCTAATGAACTTGGTGATGACGTTCTTGTTACTCCTAAGAATTTTCCTCTCAAGTCAACTCCCTCTTCAATAAGTTCCTTAATGTTCACAAATATTGTATCTGGAAGTAATGACCACAATCCAGCATTTGTAATATGAAGATCTCCTGAGAGATGAGAATCAGCTACATCTTTAGGCAGAGTATTTAAAACAAGATATTCACCAAATACATTTTGTCCTGTTTTAAATAGTAAACCTTCGACTCCATTATGAATACCATCTACGTTAGTTAGCATCTCATGAATATCATAACCAGGCAAACCAAATCTTGCTAGTTTGTGCCTATAATCCTCATGGCCCTGTTCTAAGAGTACAGAGTTGACCATTTCACGTATGAGTGAAGATGTAAGATACGATGTTTGGAATTTGTATATTCTGTTTTCCACTTCCTCAGTTATTTTTTGAGCAAGTTCAAGTGGAAGACTACCCTCTCTAACCAATGATTGAATAATCTTATGAGAATTGAATTCTTCAATTGATTCATGTGAGGTTCTAACATACATCTTTCCACTTTCAATGATAGATCGTTCTTCGATCTGTCTTGCAAGACTTAGAACAAGTTTTCCCAAGTTAGTGATAGTATATCGTCTTTCAGACTTGTTTAAGGCTACAAGAGACTGTCGTAATAATTTTCTCAAATGATATGCAAACTTGCCACTTTCCTTTTTGGATTTAAAGCCTGCAAGAGATTTTAATTCAGAATAAGTAAGCGGTCCTTTTGAGTTTAGTATACGTAAAATATCAATTCTGTTTGGACTTGCCATAACAGAGAAGATCATTCTTACACGTTTTGATGCTGATTGTAATATTCCACCACGTTTAGGATCGCCAAAGTCTTCACTTAATTCCATGGAATTGTCTAGAGTGTATCGGTAATTAAGATTTTTGACTAAATTGATCTCAAGTAAAGCTTTTTAGATCAGTTCTTCTGCACATCCACGCTGAATTCTGATGGAGATAGTGTTTGTCCACAGGACGGACATTTACTGTTATATGGTCGCATCACATCTTTTATTGATTTTAACATACGCATATTTGCAATTTTAGCTCCACATTTTCCACAAACAACATCAACAGACATTTCAAGTTAATGTCAACGCGAATATTATAAAAGAGATTTTTCGAATTTTTTTAATCTGTTCAATAAATTTGATTTACTGTTTTTCGATTATGATTCCACGTTGATCATAACCTGTAATTCTTACTCTCGTTCCAAGAGGAAGATCTGCCGGAGATTTGATGTTTGCCATAAAACCAGAGATTCTTAACTCAGAATCGTCTAACTTCATAACTACCCATGCATATGGAACGTATTCTTCATACCCATCTGGCGGTACAGTGATTATGGTATAAGTAACAATAGTACCTTTACCATCAATTATTGTATTTTCAAATCCTTTATTTCCACAATTTTGACAGAAATATGTAGTGACAAGATGATGATGTCCACATTTTGTACATTTTCTAGTCAGAACCTTACCTAATTTGGCATTGTTAACGAATTCTTCTTTTGTGAGCAATTTACACACTTTTGAATATATGTACGGCACAACTTGCACCTGTTGCACCAAAGTTATGTGTTAATCCGATTTTAGCGTCTTTTACTGTTCTTTCTCCTGCTTTTCCAGTTAATTGATCAAAAACTTCTGCTACCTGACCTATTCCAGTTGCACCTATTGGATGACCCTTTGATTTTAGACCACCAGATGGATTGATGGATATATCTCCGTTAAGTTTGGTTCGTCCTTCTCTAACTGCTTGTACAGCTCTTCCTTGCTCAAAGAATCCCAAATCTTCAGTGTCAACTAGTTCTGCAATTGTAAAACAATCATGAACTTCTGCAAAGTCAACATCTTTTGCAGTTATACCAGCCATCTTGTATGCAGCTTGTGCTGCAATTCTGGTACTTGGTATTGTAGTGATATGATCTCTTCCCTGTAGTGCAGCAGGTGATCCACCCCTACCTGATCCAATAACTTCGACATAATTTTTAGTGTGTGCCTTTGCAAACTTTTCACTGCATATTATAACAGCACTTGCACCATCTGAAAACGGACAACAGTCATACAATTTTAATGGACTTGCAACTACGGCTGACTTCATTACATCATCTATTGTTATTTTTTTTCTAAGATGTGCTTTTGGATTAAGAATACCATTGTCATGATTCTTTACTGCAACCATTGCAAGATCTTCTTCTGTAGCTTTGTATTCTGCAAGATACGCTCTTGCCATGGATGCAAACAATCCTGGAAACGAAGCACCAGCTCCTCCTTCATAAAAGAAATCAGAACAATATGAAAAATAAGTTGTAGTCCATTCAGTACCTGTATGAGTTACTTTTTCTACTCCTGTTGCTAATACTACGTCATAAAATCCTGCAGCAACGTTTGCATATGCTTCTCTAAAGGAAACAGAACCACTTCCACATGCAGATTCGATTGAAAGTGAAGGAACTTCCGGAATACCAAGATTACTCATTATGACAGGACCTAGATGAACTTGTTTGTCAGCAATGCCAAATACGTTAGAAATATACCCTGCTTGAATTTCTTTTGAACTTATTCCGGCACTTTCTATGGCATCAACTGATGCCTGAAGAGCGATATCAGTAATGCTGTCTTCTAATTTACCATATTTTGTACTGCCAGCACCAATAAGACAGACTTTTTCCACAAATCTCGCTGACTAGATTCCATATAAAAATTCTTCAGTAGTTTCTTTAATCCAATAAATAACATGACATCATCATTGAAAGACCAAACTCAGATATCGGTAGTCAAAAAACGAGTAGATCCTAGAAATTCTGTCAAGATAACAGAAAAAAAAATTGGCAAGATCCAAAGTGAGATAAGACAATACTATGACAAGAATGGATATCTTTCATGGTCAGAGAAAAAGAGAAAATATGTCATATTAGGTACAAATGCACCTGTTAATGGTCTTGTGGAATGTCCTGATTGTCATATAGGAAAACTTCTCATAATAAGATCTCGTCAAACAAAGAAACGATTCATAGGATGTTCAAATTATTATAATGGCTGTAAAGCATCATCTCCACTAGTGCAAAGAGGCATGATTTGTGCGACGAAGATTTCTTGTAAGATTTGTTTGTGGCCAATTATTTTCCAAAGATATTCTAGAAAACAAAAGTGGGCACGACAATGTTCTAACATACGATGTGCAAGTAGAACTAAATCTTGAGATTTGTGTAAATGTCCGTACGTCTATTTTGTAAAAGCGGAAGTTTTTGTCTTACTTGCTTTACTTCATCAAGTGAAATATCAACAATTCCGATTCCTTCTTTTTTCTTCATATCAAGAAGTATTTTCCCATAAGGGTCAACTACTATACTTCTTCCACAATAAATGTTACCAACTTGATCTGGAGAAATTACATAACAACCATTCTCAATAGCTCTTGTCTTGTTTATTGTGATCCAGTGTTCCTCTTTCATTTTTCCTTTGACCCATGCAGATGGAACTACAAGAATTTCAGAACCTGATGAGGCCAACATTCTAGACATTTCAGGAAATCTAAGATCATAACAAATCATCATTCCCATTTTTCCTGCACTAGTTTTTACAGGTTTTGTAATTGATGAACCAGGATAAAGTTTTGCAGATTCTTTGAATCCAAGTGCATCATAAAGATGAATTTTCCTGTATGTTGATACAACTTTACCAGTTTCTCCTATGAAAAAAGATGTATCATATACTCTGTTTGGTTTTGGGCTTTTTTCATACAATGTGCCGATAATTTGTATTGAATTTTTTTTTGCTTCTTCAGATATGGATGAAACAAATTCGCCATTTATTTTTTCAGCAATTTTTGCAAGATCAACAGGAGATTGAGATGACGGTGTATAATACATCATAAACTCTGGAAAAGTGCAAAGTGCAGAACCTTTGCGTGCTGCTTGTGAAATGTATTTGAGTATTTTTTTTAGATTATTTTGTTTGTCTGTTTCAGCACGCATTTGAACTACAGCAATTTTTGTCACAAGTTTTCTGAATTATTATAAAATAAAAATGTGTTTAGAGAGGATTTCCAGCCATATACCAATTTTCTTTTGGATTCTCCTCGAAAACTACAATTACATGACTTTCTTTTGTCTTGAGAATCTCAACTGCCGATTTTGTAATGGCTTTAGCAAATTCCTCTTTTTGTTTTTCGTTTCTGCCTGGATACATTGAAATTGTTATGAGAGGCATATTTCCCCGAGGAATATATGGAATTTATTCTTTGGTAATCATTCAGAATTATCTTGAAATGTGTTATGATGATTTACACCTACAGAGTTATTTTGTAGGTTTAGACTCCCCACTTGGTACCACCACCCTTCCATCCATATCTCGTACCATAGGTAAATTCCGAGCTATGGGTCTTTTTGTAAATATATCCAACAAACAATCCCACTAGGAATCCACCAATATGAGCAAAAAAGGCTATACCTGAACCACTTGAGCCAATAAACGCTGGTAAGACATTTTGAAAAAGAAACCAAAATAACAACCACCATTTAGCTGAAATTCTAATGAATCTGGTGAAAAATCCTAGAAACATTAGTGTAACCACTTTTGCATTTGGAAATAAGATGAGATAAGCTCCAAGTACACCAGAAATTGCACCAGAGGCTCCTAGTGCAGGTAGTTGACTGGAAGGATCTGATAAAATATAAAGAAAATCAGCTACAACACCCCAAAAAAGATAAAGTGCTAAAAAATTTCCTCTTCCAAATTTGTATTCAACGTCATCTCCAAATATCCAGAGAAATAACATGTTGCCTCCAATGTGTATTATACCTGCATGTAGAAACATGGAGCTAAAAATAGAAACAAATACACTGTAATTGTGATCTGCCAGTCCATTTACAATATTATTAGGAATTGTACCGTAGTTAAGTAACATATTTTCTGCTCGTTGGTTTGTAAATTCCCAAATCTGATGAGTTACAATTATTTCCCAAAAAAAGACGATAATATTGATTGCAATTAAAGAATAAGTTATGTAAGGCCTATATCCTACAGGTTTTGGATTTTCATCTCTAATAGGTAACATGTGATGATAAATTCACTTCAATTTCTATAATAATATGCTCTGAATTAGACTACAATTATTCCAATTTGGATTAGGTATTGAATTCCTGATACAAAAGTAGGATCATCAATTTGACCACTTGCCCATAATCCAGCATTGGTTTTGACCCATGGCGGTACAGCAACACTAGAAGTTGGTTGGCTGGCAGTAGTTGGTGGAAGTTGAATGATTCCTTGTTTTATGAGATATTGAATTCCCGATACAAAAGTAGGATCATCAATTTGACCACTTGCCCATAATTTTGCATTATTTTTTATCCACGGAGGAATTACAATTGCTGGCCCGGTTTGAGTGCTAGATTGATTGGTAGATGCTTGAGTGCTAGATTGTGTCAATGACTCATCATACGTTACTGTAGAAGGTATCACAACATTTCCTCTGGCCATGCCAATTCTTGTCATATCAGGAACACCGTTGGTAACTATTGATTTTACATGTATGACTATACTGTATATACCGTTACCAGGCAAGTTTACTGTCTGAGTATCAGCTCCATTTTGAGCATTGGCGTTGTTATTTGACCACAATATGTTTTGATCTTTGTCAAGTAATTGAATGTCATAGTTTACATCACCTGCTACTTGCTGCTCCGTAAATGAATCAGAGAAGACAATATTCAATTTATTTTGTGAGTTTGCTGACAGACTTGTTGGATTCCAACCAAGCTTTATGTGCCAGCCTCCAAAGTCTGTCAATAACGAAGCAGATGATTGTACGTTTGGAGTTTCTGGTGCTACTTTAAACTCGATATCGTTAGTTCCGCTTGGAATAGTCTTTGACATGTTTATCAGATCAAATTTGTTAAGGAAGAGATGAACTATCATGTAATCTCCAAGTGTGTATGGATCAACTATGATTCTACTACCAGTAAGACCAAATCCTTCAGCGCTTGCAGCATATGTTGGCGTGTTAGAGAAGGCAGTAAGTGACTTTGGAACTCTCAATTCTTCGTGTATGAATATTGGTCTATCTTGGAATCTACTTACATCCCAGTCAAACGGCATGGTCCAAGAAAATTGTTTTGTTGATTGATCAAAATTGAAATTCGATGTCTTGTCATAGTATGAAATCAATGTAGTATTATACGAATTATTTTGGTATGTTACATTTTGTGTGGATACGTCTCCAACACTTAGATAGGAATCAAACTTTGGAGGATTGGATGGATCAACAAGTGTGTTGGCATAATCAAGAGCTAAAATTTCCATATGAAAGTGATAAAGTCCACCTTCTGTCAGTATTGGTCCTATAACATTTACTTGATCATCTTGTGACATCCATCCGCCCAATACTGGATCACGATCGCCTTGTACTGTCCAGTGACCCGGCTCACCACCAGGTTCTAATTTTAGTGTGAGATATCCAGAGTGGGTGTAAAACAGATCATTCATCAAAAATTGATCTCCTTTTGTTGCATTGATAAAAAATGAAACATTGTTTATTGTAGTATTGGTATTTGCATCAAAAAATCTAAACTGTATATACTTGTCACCTGAATTATCAGAGGTTATAACTGGAGGATTGACTTTGATGAAAAGTGTAATAACCCTGTTTCCGATGTTTGCCTGTACATTTTCTTGAGTAAAACCATCTCCATATGCTTTTTGAGGAATGAATGGAACTGAAGATGATAAAACTATCAAGCCAAGAACAAGTGATAGTATGCTCTTGACATAAAATCGCATTAATTAAAAAAAGACCTACAACCTATTTAATTCTTGGGCATCAATGTGTTTAACATAAAATTATTAACGAGATAAAACAAAACTAGAAAATGAAAAGACGGTCTAAGATATCATCTGTTTTTGTAATATTGGCTACAGTATTGAGTCTATACTTTGTATCAAGCTCAGGAATTTATCATTCAAAAGATACCGTATTTGCACAAAGTTCATCACTTACGATAATTTCACTCTCAAGTGATAACAAGCTAATCAACGAAGGTCAATTTGTTATATCACCAAATCCATTTACTGGAACAGGAAATTATACAATCAAAGATAATTCTCCAGATGACGCTGAGAAAGACAAAGATGGTGTGATTGTTTTATCAGGAATAAAAAATGGGGATTACAACATAATCCAGATAGGTACCACTTCAGGATATAGTGTTGACCAAATTCAAAAAACAATTCAAGTAAATAATTCATCAGGTGTAGCTACATTTACTGACCTTCTCATGAATAATGCTGTAACATCTTCAGCATCTTCAATATCTACAAGAAGTGTTACCTATACAACCAAGTTTGAGTGTGGATCAATATTTGCAGGAGAGGGACCATTGAGGCCTGGTCATTATGATACAGACATTAGTTTATTTAACAAGCAAAAATTCCAGATTCAGGTTCTTTGGAATTCTGTGCCAAACAACGGTCAAAGTTCAAATGCTATTTTGCTGAAGATGGATTCCGAGACATCAAAGAGTATAACTTGTCAAGACATTAGAACATCGCTTGGAAATAATAATGAAAATTTTATTGAAGGATTTACTATTATCAATGTTCCATTAGATTCAACACTTGGTAGTGAAATAACAATGACAAATTCCTTGTCAAATGATGCCAACATACTAGATGTTCAAGCGTTTTATACTGCAAATGCTTTGGATACTCTTCCTCATGAGGTAATTGTGGATAAAATTTCATTTTACATAATACAAGATGGCAGTGGAAAGATTCCATCCAACATGATACAAAAAACCCTTGATATTTCCATGCCATCTGGTCTAAATCAAATATCAGATACTGAAAAGAAAGTAAAAGATGCTCTTGCAAAACAATATACTCTATCTGACGATGACTTGGCAAAAATTGTGATTAGAATAAAGGATGTCTCAGTTGGAGTTGGTGTCTTGATAGATGATCATGCTATATCATTATCTACAGTTAAGCCAGAACTGGGTTCTTAAAAAGAAAAATAATAAAAAAGAAAGTGAGTTAAGTTTAGAGTTTTGGAATTCCTCTAGTCTTTGCAGCAAATACTACCATGCTCATTACAGCAATTGCAAGAACTATTGATGCTACTGGACCAAATTCTGGTACAGCTGCATTACCTGATGCAGTTGATGTAGTGTTTGTAGGAGTACTGGCTGTGGTACTAGCTGCTCCAACAATTACCTGACCTGTCATCCAAGGATGGACGGTGCAAAAGTAATTGAATGTGCCTGCATTTGCAAAAGTAAATTGGTATGTACCGCCTGGTTTGATCAAATTACCGCTGTCAAACACAGTTCCAGTTGTATTATCTGATGGTTGACCGCTCGTCACATAGTGACTTACAGTATCAGTA
>JAGWHQ010000039.1 GCA_028866655.1 Nitrososphaerota archaeon | reverse complement strand
CTCTCTTGCCATCAACGGATTGAATAATTTCTGACATCGCCTTCCAAACATAGTTTCATCCATTCCCAATACCAAATAACCAGAATCTTTCAAACTCTTGTGAAACTTTGTCAAGATTAGTTCTTGTGCTTCTTTTTCATAGTATATTAACACATTTCTGCAAAAAATAACATCAAAAGACTGCAAAGTGTCAGACAGAATATCTCCAACTTTGAAAGTTACCATATTTTTTATAGATTGTGTAACCTCGTATTCTACGTTATTTTCACCATCAGACATTTTTTGAAAATTATTTTTGATAACATCATGTTGTAATCTTTCAATACTTTTTACAGGATATCTCCCACATTCTGCAAACTGGATTGCGGTCTTGTTAACATCATTTGCAACAATTTTTACATCAAGATTTGTCATTTTCTCAAGAACCTGATTAAACATAATAGCAATAGAATATGGTTCTTCACCAGAAGCACAACCAGCACTCCATATTCTTATTTTTTTATTCTCACCTAGACCAGATAATATTTGTGGGAGTATAGATAATTGAAACCTATTAAACACTGCAGAGTCTCTAAAAAAATTTGTGACATTAATTGATAGCGACAAAAATATTTCTTCAAATTCTTTACGGTCATTTCTTAAAATGTGTGCGTATTGAGAATATTCTGATATGTTCAGTATTCTCATCCTTCTATCAAGCCTTCTTTTTATAAATGCGGGTTTGTACCTAGCAAGATCTAGACCATAACCTGCAGAAATCTTGTTAAACTCATTCATCACTTCTGCGTTCAGAGTTAGACCGTTCAGGCTCAATTTCTTCCACTCGAACTATTTTTGTAAATCACATAACAATCCGGATTCAATCCTTGCATGAAATAATCATCAAGTTTAGCCATGTCTGCATCACCTTTTAGGATTCAATAATTTCCGAGCGTTATCATAATCCTGAATTATCAACATGTGTAATAGCAAACCACTAACCTTACCGGTAAATTCAACTTCTGTCACCATATCACTTGTTGGACATACAAACTCTGATGCATGAGGCTCCAACAATGCAGCAAGTGATGTCATTGCAAAATCAGGAGTAGAGAGTTCAACTTTTAACCCAGTATGATCAGCCAATGCATTAAAAAAAGAACCAGACATGATATTCCCTACCTCCGATATTGCAGATTTTGACAGATCATCAAGCGAGTCTATTTTATCAATACACATTAGCTTTGCCGCAATTTCTTTTGCACTCTGTTCAGGAATTGTATATAAAATTCCCAAACGAATGTCACCTCCCCCATGTAAAAATACAGAACATGCAACGATTTCTTTGACAACTTTATCCATATTTACGATTTTAGAAACTTCCACATGTGTTTGTTTTACAACATGAGTGATAGACTCTCCAAGAAGTGTTGATAATGCTACAGATGTTTTTTGTGTAATATATGAATCAAGAACACCTTCAAGAACATCCAATTCAATTTTATTTAAAACATTAGTTGTCATTTTGATATCCCTATACCAACAAAGATGGTTCTAGAATTAATGCAACTTTGCCATCAGGTAAAATAGTAGCATCTGAAAATGCATTTACAGAGTTAGATAATCCAGTCAGACGTTTTATTACGACTTCCTGTTCTCGTTCAAGAGAATCCACAATCAAACCATATGATTTTCCATCCTTATCTACTACCACAATGTTTACTTGTGAATTTTTTTCATCAACAGTAGAAACAAGTCCTAGTATTTCAGAAACACGAATTATTGGAACAACCTTGTCTCGAAGTATTATCATTTCATGTCCATGAACATTTTTTATTTCATTTTTATTTATTGTGATTGTAGTCGATATGCTTGAAAGCGGCAATATGTATTTTTGATCAGATATGTTAACCAAGAGACCCCCAATTATGGCCAGACTCATAGGTATTGTCAATAGAATGCTAGTTCCCCTTCCTTTTTCTGTCACAATCTTTACTTGACCTCCCACATTTTTCACCTGTGTCATAACCACATCCATTCCAACACCTCTGCCAGAAATATCAGTAACTGCCTTCGCAGTAGAAAGCCCAGGAGTTCCAACCAGCCCAACAATTTCCTCATCAGACATGTGTGCAAGATCTTCTGATGTCACAATTTGTTTTTCTAGCGCTTTGGATTTTATGGCCTCTAGATCAATCCCATTTCCATCATCTTCTACTTGAATTTCCACCCTATCTCCCAGTCGATTTGCGCTAAGTCTTATAATACCAGTTTCCGGTTTTCCTTTCTCTCTTCTTATAGATGGAGTTTCAAGACCGTGGTCTACAGCATTTCGAAGCATGTGAAGAAGCGGATCAGTAATTGCATCTAATACAGTACGATCAAGTTCGATACCAGAATCTTCTACCTCAAGTTTTACTTCCTTACCAAGTGAAGTTGATACATCTCTTATCATTCGTGAAAATCTATTAAAAACTTGATCAATTGGAACTAGTCGTATTTTCATTGTTTGGTATTGAATATCAGTTATCAACCTTCCAAGAGTCATCAGGATCTCTCTACCATCATCAGAATCATGCATGTGCATTATTTGCTCCAACCTCATTTTTGATATCATCATTTCTCCTACAAGATTCACGAGTGCATCAAGATCTTGCATCCGCACTCTAACTGTCGGGGATTTTACTTGTAATGCCAATGTAGTATCAGATTCATCATTATTTTGTTTTAATTCGGATGGGTTTTTTACACAATGTAGAAATTCTTCAAGATCAATTTTTTTTGTTTCATCATGTATCAATTGTTTCAATATATCAATTCCATAAAATATCACATTACCAAGTTCCGGAGTTATAGTTTCTTCGCCTTTTCTAAATTTATCAAAAATTTCTTCTATCGTTATACAAATTTTACGGATCTGATCATAACCCATGGTGGCAGCCATCCCTTTTATTGTATGGGCAGATCTGAATAATACATCAACATGTTCTTTGACATTAGGTTCTTCTTCAAATTTTAAGAGATGCTGATTTAGACTCTCAACGTGTTCTAGTGCTTCTTGCACAAACATCTCGCGGTATTTACTATTCTCAGACACTTTGTTTTATCACCTTGATAATTTCATGTGCCAAATCATCAGCATCAACCATTTTATCTACTGCGTGCAAATCATCAGCAGCTTTTGCCATGCCAAATACTACAGAGGATGATTCATTTTGAGCTAGTGTAAACCCGCTTCGTTTTTTTATCATTTTCATACCAAATGCGCCATCTTGCCCCATTCCAGATAACAGCACACCCACAGTACTTGCACCAAACACCTCAGATGCAGAAACCATTGTTACATTTACTGCAGGTCTTACACCAAATCTTTTCGGGCCATGATCTAAAGTAATTTGTCCAGATGGAGATACTATCATGTGAACATCCCCAGGAGCAAGTAGTGCTGTTCCCTCCATTATTTTATCACCTTCTGCAGCCTCTTTTACTTTCAATTTGGAAACAGTTCCAAGTCTTTGAGCAAAAGTTGAGATGAATTCTTTATTCATGTGCTGCACAATTAAAAACCCGGCACGAATGTCGCTTGGAATATCTTTGAGTATGTTTGATATGATACGTGGTGCACCTGTCGACGCACCTATTACAACAACTGTTGAAGCAACACCTTCAGTCACAACATTGTTATTTTTAGATGGTTTTAGCTTTGAAATTGCCCTAGGAGTCAAAATATCTCGGTTAGAGCGTGATGCAATTTCTATTTTTGACAACAATGTACTTTTGAGTTTATCAATTATGTTTAGTTCACCATTAGGTATTGAAATAAAATCAACTGCACCAAGTTCTAATGAATCTAAAATTAATTTGGCATTAGACGGATTATAATTGCTGACAACAATAATCCGTAGATTTTTTTCTGGCCAAAGGTTTACGTTTTCAATAAAAGACAATCCATCCATGTTTGGCATTTCCATATCTAAAAGAATGATATCGGGTGAAAGATGTCGTAATTTTCTTAATGCCTCAAGTCCATCATGCGCCGTTTCTATTACTTTGATATGATGTTCAGAAGACAATAAATCACTTAGAAGTGATATCATGTAAGAAGAATCATTTACTATCATGACGTTTATCTGATTTTTCTCAGATGTAGCCATCATACTATTTCGACCTGATAACCTTACTCATCACCATAGCTACATTAGATCTGTCAAATGGTTTTATTAC
>JAGWHQ010000038.1 GCA_028866655.1 Nitrososphaerota archaeon | reverse complement strand
AGATTCTCAATTACATCAGTAGATCCTATAGTTGGAACATGGAATGTTGAGATCGACTCTCAGGTAGATCTTACACCACAGACACATGTGATGGATACCACTTCACTCAAGGTCACTTATAGGCCAGTAGTGATACCATTCTTATCTGAGTAAAAAACTAATCAGGGAAATGCTGTAGCCCTTGCAAGGTGAGAGTCAAGCTCTGAAATCTTGATTCTTTCTTGACTCATCGAGTCTCGGTTTCGTATTGTAACTGTACCATCTTCTAATGTCTGGTGATCAATTGTTACTGCAAACGGTGCGCCAACTTCGTCTAATCTTCTGTATCTTCTTCCTATTGCACCAGAATGATCCAAAAATGCATCATATTTTTTTCGTAGCATGATGAAAATTTCATCGGTCTTTTCTGCCAATCCGTCTTTTTTTACAAGAGACAGTACCCCTACATGGACTGGAGACAAGTATGGTTCCAAGGAAAGCACAACCCTGTCATTTTCCTTGTCTTCTCGTAGTCTGTGCTCTATCATGGTGTAGAGACTTCGGTCTATTCCCATTGATATTTCAAATACATGTGGCAAGACCTTTGTTTCATCATCCATTACCTCGAATTTTTCTTTGCTTGTATTGCTATGGCTTTTCAGATCATAATCGGATCTATAGTTGCATGCGACAAGCTCAAGCCAGCCTGTGTTGGTTTCAACCTCAAAGTCAAATGCAACTGTTGCATAGAATGCTTTTTCTTTTTCTCCGAGTTTTCTAAACCTGCTTCTTGATACATCAATTCCTGTCTTTTGGTAAAACTCTACAAGCAATCCAAGGTAGTATGCAACAAGCTTGTTTGGGACTAGACCTGTGTCCAGTGCCTCCTTGCATGTCATGCTCTTTATGGTATCATCAATCATTATTCTTATCTGGGTATTTTCCACCTCGGAGAACTTTGGAAGATCGTCTAGCTTGGCTGGATTGCAAAAGACTTCAACTTCTGCCTGGTAAAATTCTCTTAATCTAAGAAGGCTCTGTCTTGGTGAGATCTCGTTTCTAAAACTTTTTCCTATCTGGGCAACACCAATTGGTAACTTGCCTCGCATTGTCTTGAACAGCCTTGGAAAGTCAACAAAGATGGACTGGCATGTCTCTGGCCTGAGATATGCTGATTCTCCCTGAGCTCCTATTCCAACCTTGAACATCATGTTGAATTTTTTGATACCATCAAAACTTCCCTTGCATTTTGGGCATACGATCTTTTTCTCTTCTATGACTTTGTCAAATTCTGGTAAATCTGCACTCTCTGGAACTGTAATTCCCGTGATCTCTTCTATCATCTTGTCTGCCCTAAAGATTGATTTGCATTTTGTACATGTTGCAATTGGATCTGCAAAACTTGCCAAGTGGCCTGATGCGACAAAAACATTCTCTGACATGATCTGTGAACCGTCAATCTCCCACATCCTGTCCCTTCTTACCAATTCTCTTCTCCACAATTCGATGAACTTGTTTTTCAGACTGACCCCTGATGGTCCATACTCCCAAAACCCTGCGTGTGCGTCAGAGTAAATTTCACAGCTTGGAAAATAAAATCCGCGCTCCAGTGCAAGTTGTATTATTTGTTCATAGTTCATGGTATCATCAAATCCTATGCCAACTCTTTTACCTTGTTCAAGTTTCCAACATCATCACGTCTCTCATCAATAGGTGTCTCTAAAATTATTGGAATTTTTTTACGGTTTATTGCTTTTATGATATATCCTAATCCCTTTTCTCCGATATGTCCAAGGCCAATGTGCTCGTGTCTGTCTAGGTTACTTCCAAGTTCTCCCTTGGAATCATTGAGGTGCAAAATTTTGAGGCGTTCAAAGCCTATTGCGTTATTTAATTTATCAAGTGTTGCGGCTGCACCTTTTTCTGTACTCATGTCATAGCCTGATGCAAAACCGTGACAGGTATCAAAACAAATGCCAAATCTTTTGGCAGGTTTTAACTCGGACAAAATTGATCCAAGCTGGTCAAGATCAGAGCCTACACTGTTTTTTTGTCCTGCAGTATTTTCAAGAAGAATTGTAACATCGTCTGGAGTATCTTTTGCAGCCTTGGTAAATGCCCGAACTAGCATCTCAATTCCTTTCTTGTCGCCTTCGCCCTTGTGGCTTCCCAAGTGTGCAACAAGATATGGAATTCCTAGCTTGCTGCACCTTTTTGCCTCATCTATTAGGGAACCAAGTGATTTTACAAATGGGTCTTCTTCTGGAGATGAAAGGTTTGGCAAGTATGGCATGTGGGCTACAGTTGCAAATCTGTCAATCTTGGTCTTGGCAAGTTTTTCCTTGAAACTTGTTGCATCGCTATTTGTCAATGGTTTTGCAGCCCATCCTCTTGGGTTTCGGGTAAAAATCTGAAATGCCGAGCATCCTGTTGCTACAGCATTATCAACTGCCTTGTCTATAGAACCTGCAATGGATACATGTAATCCAATCTGCATGCCACTGATTTATTTGGGCATAATTTAAACCGCGGGAAAATAATCAGAAAAGTGTATGATTCATGTTTGATGATCAATGATACAATCAAATTTTTAAGGTTAGCAAGAGCAAGAAAAACATGTTAAAAATTGGAGTAAAGGATTTGGCAAAGTATCCTTTTCTCACTGAAGCCGGTGAATACCTTCGAAACACTGGACTGAGCCTTGAGCAGCTGGGGCATCCTGACTGGCAACCTATTGTTGAAAAGGCATATGGAAGAATTGTGGTTGCATCGTCTGGACAGATCTATGGATCTGATCTTGATACACTTGACAATGATTCTGAATTACTTTCTTTCATAGTAGCAATAATTTTACTAAAATCTGCAGGCATTGCAACTCTTATTCGTAGATTCTCTCTTGCAGAATCAAGAAGAGCTGAAAGGTATCTACAACAAGACCTCTGGGTAAACAGAGACAAAAAAAATCTAGAACTCCCATTGAAGATAATCCAGGATCTCTTTGCAGTAAATGTATCAATTGACAATGAAGATTTTGTGATCAAAGTTCCTGATTATCTACATCGTGCAATTCACTTTCATGAAAAGGAATGGAAGTTGGTAAATAGACGAGTCACAAATGGCCTTGTCTACCTCAGTGCACATGAAACAGTCAGGCTGATACGCGCTGAGCTTGGTGAATACATCAATGGAAGAATTCAATCAGTCAATGTTGATTCCATACCTTCAAGCTTTAGGCAAAGAGTAGAAGATCTGGTGTCGCTTGCCAAAAGGTTTTCTGACACGACCTATGTATCCTCGGAATATCCTCCGTGTGTCAAACACGGAATCGAAGTTTTAGAAAAGGGTGAGAATTTACCACACTCTGGAAGATTTCTACTTGCAACATATCTTCTCTCAAAGGGCCAAACAGTTGATCAAATTGCACCCTTGTTCAAAAATGCCCCTGATTACAATGAAAGAACTACAAAATACCAACTAGATCACATCTCTGGCTCATCTGGGAGCGGAACAAAATACCAGTGTCCGTCATGTGAAAAACTGCGAAGTGAGAGTCTCTGCTTTGCCATCCCTGACTGTGATGGAATAATAAATCCTGTACAGTTTGGCAAAAAGAGGAAGAGTCCATGAATGAAAAAAATGTTCTGCTAATAGAAAGTGCATTCAAGGAATATTACTTTAACCGCTTTGATTTGATACATGTTCCGCAAAAAGCTACGGAACGAGAATTTGGATATCAAAAGTTCAATTCTGGAATGACTAGGCACCTTGTTGTAAAAAATGACAAGGAACTGCATCTCATGTTGATGAAAGAAGTCCCGTCTGATGTTTACTGCTCCAATGCATACTACTCATTTCCAAACCTTCCCATGTCAGAAAAAGACTGGAAAGGGGCTGACTTGATCTTTGACATTGATGCAAAGGACTTGGCTCTTCCGTGCAGAAAAGATCACACCATCTTCAAGTGCAGCTCTTGCAACAACTCTACAACTGAACTCCAGTCCCAGTGCCCCAAGTGTGGCTCTGGAAAATTTGAGACCGCGTCTATTAGTTGCAAGAATTGCATATCAGAATCTAAAAAGGAGGTTGCAAAACTTGTTGACATCCTTACAACCGATCTCAATGTGCAAAAAGAACAGATCGAGACATATTTTTCTGGAAATGAAGGGTTTCATGTTCGTGTAACCAATTCTGATTACGAACCATTGGGTTCTCAGGAAAGAGCAGACTTGGTAGACTATATCATGTTCAACGGTGCAATACCTGAATCATT
>JAGWHQ010000037.1 GCA_028866655.1 Nitrososphaerota archaeon | reverse complement strand
AATACTAGAAAATAATAATCACTTAAACATACAATCACTCGTGGAATTATTCACCATTCCTGAAAAACTAGAAGAATTTGATATAGAATTACTTGATAAAATGATTAACATACCATCCATAGAATCTGAGATATTTGATTTCAAGGATAAACCAAGTGATTTGCATGAGGACATGTGTGCAATGGCGAATGCCAAAGGCGGTTTCCTAGTATTGGGAATTGGTCAGAGAAAAGGTAAGGACGATAAAACATTGATCGGATTTGAGAAAATAGGTTTTACAAAAGGCGAGGAAGACCCACTTGGAAACAAAATTAATAATTTTAGATTCCTTGTGGAACCTACTCCCACTATAGCGATAAACCATATTTACGAAAACGATGGAAGTAAATTCTATACTGTAATAAAAATAGAAAGTAAAACTTCAGAGAAACCATATTTTATTACAAATACTGATCAATGTTTCGTGAGACTTCATAGCTCAAGTCAACGAGTGGGAAGAACTGCAATTTTAAATCTATTTACCAATTCAGTAGAACAAATCAATAATCTTGAAAAACTTCGATCTTCATCCGTTTTACTTCGTGATGAATTTAAGCAAACGCTAGATTATTGCAGATCCATACATCCTGCTACTACCGTAAAGGCTACTCCGATAGATATTGCATTTATGCATAATGCAGTGATTTCAAATGAAACTTTTCTACGAGAAAGAAAATTGTTAGGAGGAACTTCAGAAGATGTGATAAAGATATTACATATTCTAAATAAGTTCAACACGCAGATAGAAGGATACAATAATTCGGTGGATCCTGAAGAAAAAAGATTACTATTACAACCAATCTATAGCCCTTCATACGTTTTGTTTGCAGAGATTCCCATGATTGAACTTGTTTTGAATAAGGCTATCAAAATTTGTGAAGAGTCATTAAAAAAATATAGATCATAAAACAATACGACATGCGTCATGTTTTCAGGCACAATTCAGGGGGATTCTATTTTTACTCGCTATCCACGTATTCGTCTGGCGATGGCACTTCTGGTGCAAGTCCTTTTCTCTTTCTAATGTCAGCAATCACTTTGGTAAGAATGGAGTTTGGAACTGGGGTCCATGCCTTAAAGTGTGTATTCCACATTGCACGACCTGCAGTCTGTCCACGCATTATCTCAGACAAGTCAAATGTTTCAGATGCTGGAAGTTCACCAGATATGATGTGTATCACACCTTTTTGCTCCATATTCAATACCTTGCCTCTCTTGCCTGATATCACACCTGCAACGTTTCCAATCATCTCTTGTGGTACACGAACCTCGATTCCAAGTGTTGGTTCTAGTAACACTGGTTGTGCCAATAACATTGAGCCTGTACATGCTCTTCTGGAAGCAGGCCCTAGTTGTGACAAACCTCTGTGAGCTGGATCCTCGTGTGGAACAAAGTGATGGAATGTAAACTTGCAACCCCTTACTTGTTCTCTTGCAAGAGGGCCTTCTTTAACGGAATCCTCAAAACCTGACAGTATAGAGTCAGTTGATTCTCCAACAAACTGTACACCCTTTGTTCCATCCACCATGACATTACCCCTAATATCAAATCTCATTACACGCTTTGCCTCGTCACCATCCCATCCTGCATCTTTTAGTATCTTGGCAACTTCCTTCTTGTCCTTGTACTCGTTTAGTGTTCCATTTCTAATCATTTCAGCAATTTTTTCATCCAATGGCTCAACCTTCATGAATATCTTGTTGTGTCTGTTTGGAGACTTTGACATGATGGGGCCTGCCGCGGTTCTAATTGTCTCCCTATAATTGATCAATGGTTGCGATGTTACAATATCCACTTTGGCGTCTGCAATTAATGCAGTTGCAATTTCAAGGTGCAACACACCCATGCCGGCAATTACAGTCTCACCAGACTCTTCGTTAATCTTTACGACCAAGTTAGGATCTTCTATAGTAATACGGTTTAATGCCTCTACAAGTTTTGGCAAGTCTTTAGGATGTTTTGGTTCTACTGCAATCTGCACGACAGGTTCTGACACATATTGAATTCCCTCAAATGCAGGAATTCCTGGAACAGAAGACAGTGTCTGACCTGCTCTTGCATGTTCCAATCCAAGCAAAGCTGGAATATTTCCTGCTGCAAGTTGTCCCACCATCTCTCTTTGGTTACCCATGAAAAAGTTGACAGACTGGACTCTGCCTTCACGTTTTGTATCAATCAAATGTATGCGGTCACCATCTTTTATCCTGCCAGAGAACAGACGTCCAATTGCCACAGGACCTGCAGCAGGATCGACTGTCATGTTTACAATCATCATGACTGTAGGACCGTTGTCATCACAGTTCATGAGCGCCTTTCCAATATCAGATTCTAAATCACCTTTCCAGATTTTTGGAATTCTATATCTTTGTGCAACATCAGGTGATGGATGATGTTTTACAACCATTCCAAGTACTGCATCATACAATGGAGCTTTCTCTGCAAGCTTTTTGACATCTCCGCCCTCAGAATATGCTTCGTAAATATCCTTAAACGAAATTCCTTTCTTTTTCATTACATCTGCATTAAAGCCCCACTTGTCCTTTGCAGAACCAAATGAGACACTACCGTCCTGAATGCTTACCTTCCATTTTTCCTTGTATTCAGGTTCTGCGTAAATATCGATTAGTCTGTTAAAGTTTGTAATAATTTCAAGTAACCACTCTTGCATCTTGTCTGGTGGCAGTCTTAGTTCCTTGATGAGACGATCGATTTTATTGATATACAAAACAGGTCTAACTCTTTCCTCTAATGCCTGACGAGTTACAGTCTCAGTCTGTGTCATGATGCCCTCAACGGAATCAGACACTACAACTGCTCCATCTATGGCTCGAAGGCTACGAGTGACTCTACCAGTAAAGTCAATGTGTCCAGGAGTATCTATCATGTTGATAACATATTCTTCTCCGTTATTTTCATAGAGCAAAGTAACATTTGCTTGAACAATTGTCATCTGTCTGTCTTGTTCAAGTTTCATAGAATCAAGTGCCAAAGCTTGGCCTGCAACAGATGGACTGATAATTCCACTAGAAGCTAAAAGACTATCACTCATGGTTGTCTTTCCATGGTCTACGTGAGCTATGACTCCAAAGTTTCTGATATTTTTCTTATTACCAATAATACTCAGAATTTGATCTGTCGCCTTGAATTTCATGGTTTAGCTAAATCCTTTTCCAGCCGCTATTAAACGTTTAGAAGAATTATAAAAAAAATCAATGGATCATGGAAGATCTAGTATGTCATAGTTTTGCGTTTACAGAGTAATTTTTTTTTATTTTGAACAAATGTCAATACAACAAATTTGCAATAAAGAATTAAACTAAAATCAGATTGTTAAACATCATATGAGAATGAACCCACAAACTTGATTTTTATAATAGACACAAAAATCACTAATAGTGGATATCACAATAGGTCACACACCTGATGCTGATGATGCTTTCATGTTCTATGGGATGCTAAGTGGTAAGGTTACTTCACCTCTCTTTAATGTAAAACATGTGGTAGAAGATATTGAAACTTTGAACAAGCGTTCTCTAAAGCACGAGCTTGATGTAACAGCAGTCTCAGCCCATGCTTGCGCATACCTTGATGATTATACCATATTGCGAAGTGGAGGAAGTTTTGGAAAAGGATACGGTCCAATCGTAGTTGCAAAGCAAGACATGGATGTAGAGAGATTGCGAAAGTCAAAGATAGCAATACCGGGCAAACTTACCTCGGCATTTCTTTTACTAGAGCTCATGATTGGTAAATTTGACTATGTCGAAATGAAATTCAGTGATATTCCAGATGCAGTAGCAAGCGGTCAGGTTGATGCAGGCTTGGTAATACATGAAGGACAGATAACATACAATCAAAAAAATTTGGTAAAACTACTTGATGTTGGTTCTTGGTGGAGAGACAGCACTGGAGGGTTACCAGTTCCGCTTGGAGTAAATGTCATGAGCAACCATTTTGGAATCGATGTAATCAAAAAGTTTGATGAATTTTTCCGTGAATCAATTGTATACGGCATGGCAAGACCAAGTGAAGCACTGGATTACGCAATGCAGTATGGCAGAGGACAGACAAAAGAGACAATTGACAAGTTTGTTCGAATGTATGTCAATGACGTAACAATAGAGATGGGCATACTTGGAGAACAGGCAATAAGAAACTTGTTCCAGTTTGGAATAGAAAAGAGCCTGGTTCCAGAATTTGAGCTTCGCATAGCTTAGATTATTTACCTCTAGTCACAGATTATTCTAGTGGACAAACGTGTCTTTGTACTAGGCATTGCAATGCTTGCAATAGGCTTTTCAGTTTACGGATATCTAAATGAGAATGCTCCAACTGGCAAGCCAGACATGACACAAGATGAGATAGATGCATTAAACCAAGCAGAGATAGTAAATGCAGGACTGGGCAACATTTCAGCAATGGTTGGCGGCATAGGTTTTTTCATCGTATTAATCAGCATTGGTTTGAAACGCAGAAAAAAAGATGGAACCGGAAAACCAATTACACAGAAACCTACAGAAATTTAAAAGTTCGATATTGAAATTAGATAGAATTTTCATTCAAAATTAAAATGATTAG
>JAGWHQ010000036.1 GCA_028866655.1 Nitrososphaerota archaeon | reverse complement strand
GATATTGAGGAGAAATAGGAAAAAACTTCCACAAAAGATCCTAGACCCGTTCTTGGATGCAAAAAAGAAAACAGCATCTGAACATTATCTGGATTTCAGCTAGTGACAGATCAAATGGATGTTGCTTATAGTTTATCACTAAAGTGTCCGGTGAACTTGTCAACATTATCTTGAATAGATGTTGATTTTTTATCCTGCTTGTTTCCAGACTTGTGAATGCGATTAAACATCTTTTTTTCGTGTTCTTTTCTTGCATGGTGAAGTCTATCTGCTTCATGGATGAACTCCTTTCCGCATTCAGTGCACTTGATTATTTCATGATGATGTTCATGACGTGCATGGCTTATCAGATCTTCATATTTTGGAAACTTTGACTCACACTTGTCACATTTGAATTTTTTTGAAAAAATATTCATGTTAATTTTGAGTTGCATTGCAGAGATAAGAATGTTCCATATCTTGAGGAAACATAATCTATAGTTGCCAATGTCTGTAGATGAATTAAAAAAAGTGTCTCTATGCCTATTTGTAAATGATAAACATAGAGGGAGCGATAATGTTGTTTAGCCGATTAAGTTGGGCTAGGACCTGTAATCGCTCGGGAGTAATCTCTGACACTTGATTTCCGTGTAGTCGTAATCAGTTTTAAAGATTAAATCCAAATTATTCTAGTGATTGATCAATTATAATTTAACAACTTTTGACACTCGATCTACTATGATGTCTATGGTGTCTATGGTGTCTATGACAAATAGATATCACTAAATCACCGGTTCAATCTCTGATTTACTGTGAACAAGAAAGAAGCAACGGCTAAATCAATCCAACTCTATCAGGAAAGACTCAATCAGGTAGATGCAAAGCTCAAAGATCCAAATCTTAGTGATCTGCAAAGAACCATGTACGAGTCTGAAAAGATGATTGCTACTAAAGACCTGGAAAAAGTCAAGGCTGTAAAATAGATTGAAAACCAGTTTTCCATCTTGGTATTGATTGTAATCCAATGTTCCGCAAACTAGACAGAACCTAAAACGATCGCCTTTTTATTTTATAAAATGTATAACTATGTGGGTAGCAACCAAAGGAATGAATCACTGACGCGCCTATGCCGGATCAGTGGAAAAGTAGTCTGAGGATTACTGGATAGTCCCTGTTGTATTGCTATCCTTTCTATTCCATTCTTTTGTAAATTGACTTGAAATCTTCGGCAATTAGGTATGCAGTATTTTCAATATGTGTCATTTCAGTCATGTTTGATTTACCTCTTGCAATTTGTCTGATTAATGTCATACATTTGTGAATCTGGTTGTGATCAAGTGAATCTTCTCCAGACATTGTGTTAAAACAATCCGTAAAATCAAGACAAAAATTCAAGACTATTAATTCCCAGTTGTTTGTATTGACTGGATATCCTATACCTTGAGCAAATATGCGAAATTCATTACTTCTATCAATAAGGAGCATTTTTAGGGCTCGGTGAGATTTTTTTAAATCGTATTTATCCAGAGCACTTGAGCCTTGCACTGTATACATACGTAGAAATTGTATTTTAAGTAGATCCAAGTTTGACTAGATAAAAAATTCGTTTGAATTAAAATTACATTATAAACATGTGCTCAGATACACTAGAGTTTATTTTGATTTATTGCATTTTGGCAGTCTTCCGTGCTCATACTGGAATTCTGTCAGCTGTTTTTCTTCCTCTGCCTCTGGAAATAGTGTTTCATGGTAACAAAATGAGATTGTACCTTTGATACATGCATCTGATGAATTTAGGTGCTCATCTAATCTTTCATGGATGTTATGGCTTGCACCAATGTATGTTGTTTCATGCTCTGAGCCAAGAAAATAGACTCCTGCCTTGGTTGGTGCCTTGTTTATGTTCTCCTTGTTAAATGGCATCCAGTCAGAATATGACATGACTTGCTATACTATATCTGGCATTTAACAGATAATGTCAAAGGTTTGTTACAACAAGTTGACATCTGAACTATTATGCATTTGGTGGAAAACACCTGCCACCCTTAATAGTGTCCAAGACTATAGTATGTCATGAATATCTATGATAAAAAATCCGTCCACTGTTCCAACTGTGACAGGTTCATAGGTGAGATTGACTGTGACGCACAAGTTATTTTGCCAAAATGTGGCAAATGTGCAAATCCAATGCCAGAAGGAGACGATAAGGTACAATATATCGTCGGCAAGTTTAACAAAAACCCACGAAATCTGGTAGAATCAACTGTTGCCTGACTTGAACAACCTCTGATTACTTTCTAATGTTCTCATTGTAAAATTTTTTTAAATTTTTATTCAGATGTTCTTTGGCATGATTACAGTAAATATTGTAGGATTGTTGCGTACTGTAATCTTTCCTCCGTGCTGTTCTACAATATTTTTACATGACACTAGTCCCAATCCAGTTCCAATCTGTTTTGTTGTAAACAGAGGCTCAAATATTTTATCCATTATATCTATAGGCACCCCTGGTCCTGAATCTTGGATCTCTATATGAATAGAATTCTGCACTTGTTTAACACGAACTGTTATGGCGCCGTGTTCTCCAACTGATTCAATTGCGTTTGTTATGAGGTTGTTAAATACCGTCTCAAGTTGTTTCGAGTCGCATTTTACCTTGATGTCTGATGGTTCGATAGTAATTGTCACCCCTTCTGGAACAATCAAAGACTTGACTGACCTATTGACTATGGATATGATGTTATTTTCGCTCAGATCTAGCGGTCTGTTTCTGACAAAACTCATCACATCATCAATTTGATGAGTGATTGAAGAAATTGCCTTGTCTATCATACTGAATCGTTCTGCACTTTTTTGGTCCTTGACTTCGTGTTCCAAGAGTGCAATACCGTTCTTGATCACAGCTAGTGGATTTCTGATGTCGTGTGCAAGTCTTGAAGACAAGAGCCCAACTATTGCAAACTTTTCATCTTTTTCTTTTCTTAATCTGGCTTCGGCAGTTTTTTGTTTTTGTTTTTGGTATGCAACTATACCGATACAAATACTTGCAAGTATGACCGAGAAAAGTATTGGAATTATTCTTCCATATACGTCAAAAAGATATATCTTCTCTTTTGTCTCTCTAACTGTTATCTCTTGTGCATACTGGGCAGTGTGGGTGCCTCCAATTGAGACTGGAATCTTTTTGCCGTCTATTACGGTATAATCTGTCCAACTCTCTTCGTAATACACTTCATTTCCTGTGACTGGCTCTATCCATGAGGTGCATGTATAGTCTGATAAAATGGTCTTTGGGCGAAACTCTGGGTACGAGTCAGACAAGTCTGAAGTAAGCTTGCATGAAAACTTGTACACATCAAGGCCTTTCATACTGGTTTCTCCTTGGTATACAAACGGCTGCGGATCTATTCCAGAGTAGAGATACACTTGATAATTTTGTTTTTGTGTATTTTGTGGAAATCTAAAGTATGTATCTGCAGGACTGAGAAACTTGCCTGTTCTTTTATCAACTAGATTTGTACTGTTTGAATCCCACAGTTTCTTTTCTGTTGCTGCATCATAGATGTTAAACGATCCATTAACTTGCACAGTGGTAGAGTTTACAGGACTTGATTGTTGATTGTATATCACGTATATGGTAGTAGGATCTGGCATTTTATCCCCTATTGCATCAACTATGCTTGATTTGCCAACATAGAAGTCAAGCTCTGAAAATTTATCCAGAACATTTTCTAGTCTCGGTGTGATCAAATATGTCCACGATGAAATAATGATAATGCCAGCAATCAGGATTATTCCTGGTATGATATACTGCCTTTGTATCTTCACATTAGGTCAATTCTAGTGAGGGTATTTCTCTGCTTTGATGACTTTTTAACAAGAAATGTCAAACCTTAAAAGTAATACTGCTCAAGTAAAGAAAGGCTATGACATTAGCCTTGGAATAAACTCCTAAACTGCCCATGATTGGTGCTGATAATGTCTACCTGATGGAAATTAAATAGGTAGACAAATGAACACAAAAAATCAAAAACAAAAATTGGGCTGGTACAAAAATCTTGCATGGGGAAACCAAGAAAAATGATCATACCCATGAAAGGAATTGAAATGATGTTTCTAGCAGTGGGAGGACTGGCTGGAGTCTTTCTACGATATGGTGTTACAAAATCCACGTTATTGATTGGAGCATTACCTGTCAATGTCTTGATTGTAAATGTTGTTGGTAGTTTCATACTTGGTTCATTTGCAATACTTTCACAACAATGGAATCTGGATCAAAAATATGCATTGTTAGTTGCTATGGGATTCTGTGGTGGACTTACTACCATGTCGTCCTTTGCTTTGGAATCAGCTAATCTAATAGATGCCAAGCAGTATTCACTAGTGATGATAACAATACTTGCAAATGTTGGTCTGTCGCTTGCCGCAATCTTTGGAGGCCGAGCCTTGACAAGTGTAATACTTGGAGCATTGAAATGAGAATGATAAAGATGTGGTCACTTGTCATCAGGATAAAGAAAAATGACACCGTAAAAGGAAAACGTGTTCAATCTCTAGTACTTGAAATATTAAAAAAAGGATCAATATCTGGTGCAACCATATGGACAGGTATGGGTGGATATGGTAAAAGGGGAGATTCTACCACTCACATAGAAGGCATAT
>JAGWHQ010000035.1 GCA_028866655.1 Nitrososphaerota archaeon | reverse complement strand
TTGATTTGACAATCTAAAGAATACTCTTATCCAAGTATGGGTTGTTTATTTTATGACAGAATATGACGGTCTAAAAACATCAGACATAATTGTTGAAGGTCTACTCAGATGGGGAGTAGAAGTAATTTTTGGATTACCTGGCGATGGAATCAATGGGGTAATTGAAGCATTAAGACGTCATCAAGATAAAATAAAATTCATTTTGGTAAGACATGAAGAATCAGCTGCCTTTATGGCGTGTGCATATGCAAAATATACTGGAAAACTCGGAGTCTGTTTAGCTACATCAGGACCCGGTGCAACTCATCTGCTAACTGGATTATATGATGCAAAAGCAGATGGCGCTCCAGTACTTGCAATCACTGGAAATACATATTCTGATACGATGGGAACAAAATATCAACAAGATGTAAACCTGTTGCAATTGTTTTCTGATGTTGCAGTTTACAACAACATGATCAACGGCCCAGAACATGCCGAGTCTGTAATTGACATTGCATGTAGAAGTTCACTGGCACTAAGAGGCGTAAGTCACATAACCATTCCAATTGATACGCAAGAGCGAAAACTTGAAGGCAAATACACAAGACATAATGTTGGGGGACATACAGCTCATCTTCTTTCCCCTACAACTGCAGCAAGAATTCCTGACATGATCTTACTTGAAAAAGCTGCAGAAATTCTAAACTCAGGTAACAAAATAGTTTTGTTAGTAGGGCAAGGTGCACTTGATGCAGGAGATGAAGTGATTGAAGTTGCAAAGAAACTCTCAGCGCCAGTGGTCAAAGCACTTCTTGGTAAGGCAGTCATGCCTGACAATAATCCGTATAGCATAGGAGGTCTGGGATTGCTTGGCACTGAACCTGCAAGTGATGCAATGGCTGAAGCAGATACGTTGTTGATGATTGGAACCTCATTTCCATATATGGAATATCTTCCAAAACCCGGAAACGCAAGAGGCGTTCAGATTGACTTGTTTCCTGAAAAAATTGGACTCAGATATCCTGTAGAAGTTGGCCTTGTTGGTGATGCAAAACGTACTCTTGACAAGTTGTTGCCATTATTACATCAAAAGGATGACAAATTTCTAAAATCAAAACAAGAATCCATGAAGAAATGGAATGGTCTGATGCATTCTTCTGATCCGTTGGCCAAACCAATAAAACCACAGCTAATTGCAGCTGCAGTTTCAGAGGAATTAGAAGATAACGCAATAATTTCAGTAGATAGCGGAACTAACACTATCTGGGCAGCGCGTCATATAGATATTAGAAAAGGTATGAAGTTCTCTCTCTCCGGAACTCTTTCAACAATGGCATGTGGCTTGCCATATGCAATAGCAGCTCAGATTGCGTTTCCAGATAGACAGTCTATAGCTTTCGTAGGAGATGGTGGATTTACAATGCTGATGGGAGAATTTGCTACTGCCGTAAAATACAATCTTCCGATAAAAATCATCATCATAAAAAATGATATTCTTGGAATGATCAGATGGGAGCAATTGGCATTTCTTGGAAATCCTGAATATGGAGTAGAATTTTCGCCAATAGATTTTGTCAAGTTTGCAGAAGCATGTGGTGGAAAAGGATATTCGATTAAAGAACCACAAGAAATTAGAAGAGTGATGCATGAAGCAATGGCACAAGATGTACCTACTATTATAGAGGCACATGTGGATCCCTTTGAGCCACCAATGCCACCCAAGGTGGATCTCAAATTAGTAAGCAAGATGGCAGAGTCTTTTGCAAAAGGAGAACCATATGCAAAAAGAATAGGACTGACAATCTTTAGGAATCAGGTACATGAAAAATTAAGAAAGATTCATCCTGGCGATAAAAAAGACAATTAGGGCGACCTAAAATTATCAGCGTTTAAATAAGAAAAACGACCTATTAAGAGTCCTGATTTTATGATGGTTTACCAAGATATTAGAAAATGTACAAATGAAAACTGTAACAAAGGATCAGTTGTAGATGATGACCAGAGTGGAGAGATTTTGTGTTCTGGATGCGGTTTGGTACTCGTTGAGAAAACTACAGTTTCAGGTCCAGAACAGCAGACATTTACTAGCGAAGAGTATTTTGAAAAGTCTAGGACTGGTTCCAAAACCTCACTTGCAATAAACGATATGGGTTTGTCAACCATCATCGGGAAAACAAACAGGGACGCTTCAGGATGTTCCCTATCTGGAGGCATGAGACAAACATTTGATAGATTGAGAATGTGGGATAGTAGAAGTAAATCAAAATCCTCTAAAACAAGTATGAGATCTGCGTTTATTCTAATCGATACGGTACAAACAAAACTTGCTATACCAGATGCAGTAGTTGAAGAAGCAGCTTATCTATACAGAAAGGTAAAAGCCAAAAAAGCAAGAGGGTTGGGAATTGATTGTCTAGCATTAGCTTCATTATACTTGTCCTGTAGAATGGCAAACATACCAAGAACAATACCAGATATTGCATCTGCAGGCAACGTGAGTATCAAAGATCTTTCAAGACATGTTAGAATATTGATTGATAATCTAGGTTTGAAGGTAGAATCTTACAACTCTTCGGATTTTGTTACCAGGATAGGAAGTACTGTGGGAGCTAGTGAAAAAAGTTGCAGGGATGCACTAACTATACTGGCGAAGACTAGAGAAACAGGATATTCCGAGGGGAAGAATCCTATAGCATTGACAGCTGCAGCACTTTATGTTTCATGTATAATCAATGGAGAAAGATTCACACAAAGAGAGATTGCAAAGGCTGCTGGTATTAGCAATGTAAGTCTAAGATTGAGGTCTGAATCAATTTTGAAGACATTTGATATTCGAAAGTTACTTGATGCTTAGTTTAGTTCCCTCCTTGAAATGCTACAAATAAAATATTCATAGATCAGTGTAGAGATTTGAACAAGGTTTGAAACTAGTCGTCATGAGCAAGATCATCTAAAAGTTTAGAGTATTTCTCAATAAGCTCATCGTTTATTTTTTTATCTTTACGGCTCACGCTTTCTCATTCTTTCCAAAATATAAAAAGACATCTGTTTCATGACTTCTGGGTTCAAGGTTAACAGCTGGTCCTTGATTTTTCTTAACATCGATCTTAATTCTGAATTCACCTCTTCTGGATCAATATCTAAATCATATCCGTTATCACGTAGAAATTTACTTGCAGCGATAATTCCAGTTCTCCTATTACCATCCATGAAGGGTTGTTTCAAAGTAATTACTCCCAGGACATAAGTGGCTATTTCAAGTGAATCTTGTTCTTTATCTCTAGAATTTCCAACATTATTTATCATGGAAAGCGCTTCATCCATATTTTTTTGAATTACTCCAATATGTACCGGTTCACCAGTTTTTTTCTTGCGGCTTAGAAGAATCTGTTCATTCAAGTCCTTTTTCCATCTTCGAAATTAATTTTTCAAGTTTTTCTTCATCTATTTCGATATCTTGACTAATGCCTCCAAGTGGACAAGCAGATATTGAAAACCTCAGAACTGCCGCTATTGTCCTAAGTTCCTCTTCGTTAAGGTCTATCTAAGTCATATCTAATTTATCATACGGAATGATATAAACAAAAAATATTACAATTGCAGATAATGGGAAAGAAAACAGCTCTCTATTTTTTGAAACCGAGCAAGTATCCTCTTAATAGTTGAATGGCCATTGCTGGATCTACCCCTTTTGGGCAAACATGACTGCATGTTCCTGCAAAATGACATCTCCAAATACCATGTGACTCGTCTACAATATTTAATCGGTCCTTTGTTCCTTTGTCTCTGCTGTCTGCAACATACCTGTATGCCTGAGCTAGACCCTGTGGACCAATAAATGACTTGTCTGTGGCCATTGTGGGACATCCGGAATTACATAATCCGCATTTTATGCAGTAAGAGAACTGTAGGTAATTCTCCACATCTTTTGGTGTCTGTAAAAATTCTTTTTTACTTGGACCAAGTTCTGACTCATCATTGATTATGTACGGTTTCATTTTTTTATGGGTTGAAAACATCTGTGTCATATCAACTACCAAGTCTCTTAGTACTGGAAAGTTGTACATGGGCTCAACAATTACGACATTTGAATCAAGCTCAGAGATTTTTGTGTGACATGCAAGTCTAGGATATCCATTTATTCTCATTCCACATGAACCGCATGATGCCTGTCTGCATGAATATCTTACAGCAACTGAATGATCGAGGTTTTGTTTAACATATAGGATTGCTTCTAATACTGTAGTCCATTTTTTGACTGGAACTTTAAATTCTTCAAAGGTAGGCAGAACATTTTCAGCAGGATTGGATTTTGAAATTCTAAGAGTTATGGATTCTGTCATATCCGATATGGCAATATTGCCTGATTTTGAAAATGATAAAGATTCCATCTTACAGAATCCTCTTTTCTTTGTTCATCTAATTTAATATGAATTATGTAAACCGTTACTATGTTATATTGAATCGCATTATTTATATTTGAAATTTATTTTGTCAAACTGATAATCATAAGGTAATTTTTATACCAAGTCTTTGTGTGTATTGCAATGCTTCAAAACAGATTCAAGAAAATTCTTGTCGCTTTGGATGGTTCTATGCATTCTAGGAGGGGCATGAATGAAGCAATATCTCTTGCAAGACAATCTGATGCTGTCATAACTGGAATGCATGTAATCCCTGGCTTTCCTAAGAATTTTGGAACATCAAAAAAATATGAAACTCATGCAATGAAAAACATTGGGAAGTTCATGTCTGATGCAAAAATTAATGCAGGCAGACATGGGTTGGAGTTTGAAGAAAAAATTATTAGATCAAACGATACTGTCGCCGCAATTTCAAATTATGCCAAATCAGGAAAGTATGATGTGATAATAATAGGTTCAAGAGGTCAAGGATCGCCAAAATCAGAATATTTTGGGAGTGTGGCAAATGGTATTTTGCATGATTCTAGTGTACCAGTACTTTTAGTAAAGTAAAATTAAACCTGAT
>JAGWHQ010000034.1 GCA_028866655.1 Nitrososphaerota archaeon | reverse complement strand
TGGCTAATATTCCTACATCTAGGTGGTTACGCATCATGGCACTCATTGGTTTGTCATATGGTATGACGTGTACATGCAGAGTGTAATATCCTGGTTTGTCCACGCTAAATTTAGCAACATACTTGCCTTCTCCTAATTCTTCGGCATCAAACATTGAACCAATCATGTTCATAGTACTCATTGGTGCGCCTTCTTCCAATCCTAGGCTTACCTGGGCACCTGTCATTGGTTTTTCTGTACTCCTGTCAAGAACCAATAATGCGACCTGTGAGTCTTTTCCAGCTGATACTTGTTGGCTTGAAACTATTTTTATTATGACATCTTTTGGAGAATCACTCATCATACTTGACATCACTCCGCCATCTTCTATCATAGAGTTGGGTGACAGATTTTTCCATCCATTCATCATGGAAACAGGTGAACATCCCAAGCCAAATGCAGTATTCGAAAACAATCCAAGTATTGTCACTACTGCACCTGTTGTAATGGCAATCACTATCCAAGTCTTTCTTGTTACCATACAATCAATAATGTAATTTTGAGATATTTGAGAGGATAGGTTTACAAATGTAAAAACAAGACGGCAAGAATGAATCTATTGTTCTGAATCAAATGTGCAGCTTTTGAGATTAGCTCGTCTGATGTTTCTTGCCATAATTAGTGGTGTTATCAACAAAATAGGAATTGACACTGCAATGAATATGGTTTGGAGTTGAATTTCATGGGTGGTCAGAAATATCGTAGTGGCTGTAGTGCTAGCGCCTGCTCCAAGACCAAAAAGTAACATAAATGCAGTACCTGCACATGTGGGGCATCCTACAAAGAGACCAGTTACTGCGCCAACGCTACCAATCTTGCTGCTTTTTTTTGCAATGGAATATGTTGCTGAAGCAAGGGCAAAATTGAGACCAACTAAAAAAGATACTGCAACTAATAGAACCAAATTCAATGGAATTATCTGCAAGCCAATATGTTCAGTAAAGAAAACCAATATCATTGGCATGTAGCCAGGTACATTACAGCAGGGAGAAATTTCTGCATAAGGAGGCTTGGGAAAACCAAAATCAGTAGCGTTAATGTCAGGCTTGTAAAGAATTATTCCTGAAGTAAACCCAAAAAAGATTGCATAGCTAATGGCACTTACGAGAAGAATCTGTTTTGATCTCTTGTTATTTACAGCATTTGAAATTATTGTCGCAATTGAATCGTCAGTAGACAGGGTCTTTATTTTATAAAATCTGTAAAGGCCAAGCCCTATTGCACCAAATGATGCAAAAAGAACCATGTATGTTGATATGGCAAGCCTCTGTAACGCAGGCATTGCAGCAGGTGTCACTATCAAATGATTATTTTTCCAATAGGCAAAAAATGAAACAGCTATTGCAACAAAACCAATTACCAACAGCATCTTGCTAGATCGTGATATCTTCTGACTGGATTCCAATTTTTCCCTTAGAAAAGAAAAGTCATAGTGATATTAATTTACGATAGTTTACAAATGAAAAACTATTTTGTTGTAAGATTCATGACGATTTTTTCACCATCTTGGAATACGTGGTTCCTATAATCTGAGATAGGGTTACCGTCTACTGTAACTTTTACATCATAGTTATCAATTGGTATTCCCCAAATGTCAAGGAATTGGCCTAGAGTATAGCCTTGATCTTTGTATGATTCAACATGAATCACTCCATCGGCAGTATGAGTATGAAGTGGTGCCATGCCAGTCATTCCGTAGGAATCAAGAGTGTGAACATTCCACAGATGTGAATCTATGCCAATGTTTGCAGGTATTACTACAGGATTTCCATCTATTGTCATGGATAGGTGTGGATGTATGTGCATCATCCCCATAGAATCGTGCGGTAGAGAACTTGTAGTAGGTATCTTGTAAGTAGGTAAGCTAGGTGTAGTTATGATCACGCTGATACCTATGACTAATGCCACCAGTACACCTACAATAACAAATTTTTTGATTTGTTTATTTGATATCCCAAGTTTATTTTTCGGATTTTGATTATTATTTCTCATCGTTGTTAATCTCGTCAAAGTAGTTAATTTTACGAGATATTTATGATGGATAGTTTACAAATGTAAAATATTACTCTTAAATCTCAGTTCTGGCAATAAGGATGACAAGGTTGAAAAATAATTGGTAAAAGATCCTGTGTGTGGAATGGAAGTGGATGAGAAAACATCCAATGTAAAATCCAAAGTGGATGGAAAGGAATTTTATTTTTGTTGTCCTCACTGCAAATCAAGATTTGAAAAAGATCCTACAAAGTTCAAGATCTAGTTCTTTTCCATCATGATTATTTTTATCATGATATTTTTCATTTGTAAAGTACTAGAGTTATACATATCTGGTTTATAGTAATCTTGATACAAAATGAGTTATTCAAATCCAGATGTTTTAATTGATACAGAGTCTGTTTTTAAAAATACTCAAAGTAAACAAACAAGAATTATTGAAGTTGATTATGATCCAGAGAATGCATATAGACATGGTCACATATCTGGAGCAAGTCTGATTTGGTGGAAAAGAGACATCAATGATCCTATAAGACGTGATATCATAAGTAAATCCCAATTTGAGGAACTCATGACAAGAAATGGTATAACGCCAGAATCTGAAGTTGTCTTGTATGGAGATTTTAACAACTGGTTTGCCGCGTTTGTGTTTTGGATCTTCAAGTATTATGGACACAAAAATGTCAAAATAATGAATGGTGGTAGGAAAAAATGGGAGCTTGAAAAAAGACCATACACCAAAGATGAGCCTCAAATCATGCACACCAAGTATGTATCCAAGCCTCCAGACGAAGGGCTTCGTGCATATTTCTTTGACGTAAAGAGGGCACTGGAGAGAAATGATACCGTGCTTGTTGATGTCAGATCGCCAAAGGAGTTTACTGGTGAGATAACTGCACCACCGGAGTATCCTATGGAAAATGCCCAAAGAGGCGGACACATTCCAAAGGCAAACAACATACCGTGGGCTACTGCTGTCAATGATATTGATGGGACTTTCAAGTCAGTAAGCGAGTTAAAGCAGAACTATGAATCAAAGGGTATAACACCTGACAAAGATGTAATATGCTATTGCAGAATAGGCGAGAGATCATCGCACACATGGTTTGTCCTCAAATATCTTCTAGGATATACTCAAGTCAGGAATTATGATGGTTCATGGACAGAATGGGGCAACATGATTGGCAATCCAGTAGAAAAATAAAATTGCTTTTTAAAAAAATCACTGTAATAATCATTCCTATTATTTTAATTACCATTGTCATTATTTTGTTTAATAATTCTGAAACTCAAACTATGACAGGGAATAAAGCAATCTTTGATGAGAAATCAAGTAACAGTTTAACCCCTATTGAAAATAATAGCATTTCAAAAAATATTCCAGATTTCATATTCAAAAGCAAATACGTGACAACATATTCGCTCCCAAATGATACTGGACCAAATGGTATTCTGGTTGATAGTAGTGGTTTGGTTTGGACATCTGGATCATTTGCACGTGTATTGTTTAGGCTAGATCCTAACGATGGAAGTCTGACTGGATATCCAATACCAGTAGAAACTCATGGTAGTACAATGGTTTGGTCAATGGTTGAAGACAAGGACAGAAACATTTGGTTTTCACAATTTGGTTCAAAGCCTCTTTGGAGATTTGATCCTCATACAAAAAAATTTGAGGCATTCCACACAAGTTATCCTCCATTTCAGATGAAAGTAGAAAATGCTACAGGTGACATATGGTTTACAACTCTTACTGGAAATACTGTTGGTGTAGTTCAAAAGATTGAAAACAGAACAGAATTTTCTTACAAAATAACCGAGTTTCCGCTCGGAAGTAATACAAACCCAAGCGGTCTATTTCTCAAAGATGGTTCGATATGGATTGCAGAATTGAGTACTGGAAAGATAGTAAAACTTGACATACTTCGAAACAGTGCTGGCTCTGTAGTAAATGTGATAAAAACACTTGAGATGCCACAGCCTGATAAAGTTAGATTTTCATCTCCTACTGATGTTCTAGTTACAAACGATAAAACAATCTGGGTAACTGAACATGTGCCAAGTACAATTTCTGAATATGATATACCATCAAACAGCTGGAAGCAATTTTCAACGGCTCAAACAATTCATCCAATTCCCACTTTACCCTTTTGGATGCGAGAAAGTCTAGATCACAAAGGTATTTGGTTTAATGAACATCAGGGAAACAGAATAGGATTCCTTAATACAACAGATCATACGCTTGTTGAATTTGACATACCAAACAACCAATCGCCAGACCCGTCTCCGTACATGCTGAACAATCCGGTGTCTCCACAAAACATAGCCGCACAGAATGACTACTATTCAGCAGTGTTTACATTGAATCTGTCTCTTGATCCAAAGGATCCTGACAAATTCTGGTTCTCGCAGTGGGATGCAAATAAAATTGGAGTCGTAGACCGCATGAAACCTCTGGCATTTGATATACATTCTGATCTTACAAAAGTTGTATTTTCCGGCAACAATACTATGCAAACAGAAACAATTAACATCACGATTTCAAGAAGCGGTGACATCATATCAGGTACCGAGGGTCAAAAGATGGTCTTTCTCAAGACATCAAGTTCGATGAGTACAAACGGAGAGTTGAGTAGAATGACTGCCAACTTTACCACAGATTCATTTGATTTATCAAAAATGGACAAACCAGTACCTGTCAATCTCATATTGGAAAACAATGGTGCCAAACCTGGAAATTATACCTTGGGCATTAGCGCAAGTGATGGCATAACAACAAAGACAATATTCCTAGATCTTGATATTGTGAGATAACTCTGGTATAAACTCAAGGATTTTTTTCTACTTCTTCCTGTTTTGTAACGTGGTGTAATCCACAGTTGCAGGATGGCTGTTTTTTATTCTTTGACAATCTGGGAATCAGAAGCATAGATCCTCCTACAACTCCACACATGACAAGACATGGAACAAACGCAAGTAACACGGGAGCAACAACAGCTAGTACTGGGTTGTGTATAGTAAATGCAAAATATGTCATACCAATTGAAGCAGCAGATGATGTTATCAATAATGTGATTTTTTTTCTTGCACTCATTTTTAAATTACATGACATTATTTTTACAATAATATTTTATTGAAATGTATTATATCAAACTATTGCAAGCAATTTTTTTTTCAATTGTAAACTCACGTATTAATATATCTCTACAGATTAACTCATTCTGATGTTTGGATTTAAGAAACACTGTCCGGTTTGTGGAATTGATGTACAAAAAGAAACTTCGTTTGAAAGGTTTGGAAAATATTTTTGTTCAAACGATCATGCACAAAAATATTCAGACTTGAAAATGTCAACAAAAGAAGAATCAGATGATAGAGGCGGATGTTGTTGCTAGAAACAACTTACGATACATATTGAGATAAAACAGGTGTTTAGTAATTACAATAGAAAACTCACGCAAATTATACGTAGAAATAACCAAGACCACAATAGTGGCTGGCATAATATTATTTGCAGTTGGATAT
>JAGWHQ010000033.1 GCA_028866655.1 Nitrososphaerota archaeon | reverse complement strand
TTGTTTTGATACATGAATACAAGGACATGACATGATGAGTGTACAGTAAACCTGCAAGACATGGTTCTAAACCGAATTACCATATGTTTATCGAAAATGTATCATAAACTAATTAGGCACCAATTATTGACTAAATTTTTTCTATGTAATTTTCTGATTTTTACTTGTTTAACAAATAGATTTTTTGAATTATGTTCTCCAAAGAAACACATGATTTACCTTGTAGTTTTGCTTCTTCTATGATGGTGGATATTACAACTGGATTTTTTATTGCGTGTTTTCTCGGCATGGAAAACCTACCTTCACAATCACATATACATTTTTCAAATAACTGTTCTCCTATCTCCATCTTCAATGTTGTTTCCAATTTATCTTCAAAACAAGCAGAATTATCACCTATGTATGCTGGCCAATCCTCTACTGTATGTCCGACTAATTTTAAAAGATGGTGATTGTCTTCGGGTCGAGCGTCTTTCTTACCTTTATCAGAATCCCACATGACATAAACTGGAATTCCTAATTTTCTGAATATCATGGTAGGTCTATCTAGATTATTTTTACCAGAACATGGTATTATGGAAAATCCATCACTTTCAAATTTATGCTTAATGGATTTGGAGACTCCCATGAGAGCTGCACGATCTGCTTCTCCTTCCACTAGTACCACGACATTTGCAAAAAATCCTTCATTCATCAATGGTGTCATAATTGCATGTAGTCTTGGAATTAATGTATCAACATTGAATGTAGATTGATCTTGGCCATGTAATGTGGAAAGATCTTTAGCAACTTCGGAAAGGTTTGTGCTGGAAATTTTTGTGACTTTTGGCTTTCCCTGTATCAAAGAAGTTTTTCTTAGTAATCGAATTTGATCTATTCTATCTATTCCAACAAAATGAGGTGAATGAGTACTATAGATTATCTGCATTTTTTCAGAAACTCCACTTATCTTTCCCTCTGATAGAGCAAGAAAGACATCTGCTAGATGTCTCTGTCTGTTAGGGTGTTGATAGAGCTCAGGTTCTTCTACGACAAGTACTAAATTTGGTCGGTTAGTTTGAGTAGGTTTTGACGTTGAATTGTTCTGTGCTAGTGATAGATGCTGTAGTATGGTCATTATGAAAGCTCTTTGTAAGCCATGACCAGTTCGAGCTACAGTAGATTGATAGCCATCTTCAACTAATCTTGCTATTGCTTCCGGCATTTTTAATTCAAATTCTTTGTTCACTTGCCACGCCAAGTCAATTTTTGCATCTGGAACAAAATTCTGCAACGTTTTTGTCATATCAGACGCAAGAGTGGTAAGTTCGGTTAATTTTGTTGGATCCAAGATTTCCGCATATTTTTTCTTAATTTGCTCTTCTAATTCTTTAATCTCTGGTTTGTTTGAAATACTATTTCTAATAACTAAGTCCATAAGCTCAGTAAGAACAGAACCTCTCCCCTCTGAGGCATCAGATGTTGCATCTCTAACTGCTGGAATATACAAAAATCGTATGAACTTACCAAGAAATCCTTGAGCTACTTCATTGAATCCAAAGAATTGTCCATCATCTCTGAGTCTTTCACATTTGGTTGGATTTTTAATTTCCCAATCTTGAAGAAATTCTTTTGTCTTGATATGACTCACCCATGATGGAAAACTAGCATATTCTGGTTTACTCTTTAATTCATCGTATTTCTTTTTTGCATCAGTTGCATTTCCTTCATTTATTTCCACGAAATTGGGATTTTGAAGTGTCGAACCATGAAACTGTGTAATTATTCTGCCTTCATTCCATTTAAAAATCCGTTCTACTGTGAGTTCATTCTTTTGTACATATTTTGAAAATAACTGTGTGGCTTCAGATGATAATTCTGTGAATGTTGTCGATATTACGATATCTTCAGATGTGTCTTTATCATAATAGTCTTCTAGATCGAGTCTTGATGATTTATTGTAGAATAACTCCATCGCATGTAAAAATGATGATTTTCCAGAACCATTTGCTCCTACCAATGCCGTTAATTTGTCGCAATAGATTGTTTCATCTTTTATAGAGCGAAAGTTTTTCACTCGAATTGATTTGATTATCATTTTATTTTATTTGCCGATATCTGTATTTGCCTTTGATGTGACTGTTTAGATATTTGCCCTTAGATGCCGCAGTCATAAGTTTCGAATGTTCTAGTTCAGGCACGTCAAAGTAGTGATATGTTGACCTATCATTGAATTCAATTTCTAATATTTTTTGCTCTGGGTCATATCCTATGCTGTGAACATTACTTGAAACAACTCGTTCTCGTTCCATATATTGAGTTCAATAACGGTTCATGGTCTAAAAGTATTGCTTACTTGGGAACTACACCTTAAGAGACATGGATTGATTTTTTGACACTGGTAAATTAGTGGATGTAACCGACATCCCAAATTTCTTAATCAAATCATTGCCTAATTGACCATCTTTCACAAATTCCAATCCTGCCTCTGTGAAATTTTCTTTATAGAAAATCTGACGGACATCTTTTTCAGCCTTATTTGTTTCAATGACTAGATGACAATTTTTCCATATCTCATCTGTTAATTCCAATTGTGCTCCACCTTCTAGTTGTACAATTTGTGGATATTGTATACTATTGGCATTTCAGTAGTCGTATATCGTGTAATACAATTATTTAAAATATGACCTAATTGTCTCTAGCCAAACAAGCAATACTATTGCAATTAAGAAAAATGAAGATCTCCTTTTTTAATATCTATTAATAGAAAGAATAGAGTTGTCCTCAAAACAGGGAGATTCATTTGAAGCACGAATTGCCCTAATTTTATCAAATTCTGGGTTTGTAGTAAAGGAACAACCCCACATAGTTTATCTAAATGGTGATAATGTGGGTGATCTTGATGTACTGGCAGTTGATCCCAATACCTCCACATTAATTGGAGTGTCATGTAAGGAATATCTCAGTAGTAATGTTCCAGGGTCACAGCATTTCAGTCATTTTGCACAAATGTTAGAATATGAAAATATCAAATATGGAATATTTGCATCAGCCACTACAGTAGCAAATACATTTCAATCATTAATTGAATATCAAAAACAGAAGGGAAAAACTATCATTGTATTGACCGAGGATGAAATCAAACAATTGGAAAAATTTGCATTCTCAAACCAAAAATGGGAATTAGAGAATTATTTCAGGACTGCATTAGGCATTGAATCTAAAGGAAAAACAACAATCGGGCATTCAATAAATGCGCAAAAGACTGTTTTCATAGGAAAGACAGTAGAGTGTGAAAATCTTATTCCTGTACAATTCTGGAATACTCCACCAGCTTACATAAAAAATCCAGATTTTACATCTGATGATGCTGTTCTTCGACTAGAACCATTCTTGGTCGTAAAGTATGATCTGCATTTTGATCCTATTAGACATCCAAGGACAAATGAGATATTAGCAGAACCAATGTATGTTGAAGGCACTAAAATAATTGATTTGGGAAAGGGAAAGATTCTGGATGAAGATGATTCCATATCAGAACATCTTGGACGATATTATCAAAACGCTGTATCAAATACTCCAATTACAGAAAAAGGTTTTACAATTAAAAAGATTGAAACCATAGATAATGGAAAAGTACTTGTAAACAGAATTAAGAGTCAAGTTGCCTCAGAAAACGTAAGACGAGCTGATTATTTAGATGGAAAACAGGAACGAGTTGAGAAAGTCCAGGCTGCAAAGGCAGACGAAGTTCATACATTAATTCATAAAGTGTATCTTCCAATATGGGAGGTTATTTTCAAATTGGGTGGAAATGTCTACAAAAGGACATACTTTGCCTATGATGGTGACTCGATTTACGATGAAATGAAAAACTGCAAGATATGTAAAAAACAGACTAGTTACGTATGTGTAGAATGTGGTTCTACAGTCTGCGATACACATGAGAAAGGTTGTAGAATATGTTCAATTGTTCTATGTACGAAATGTGCGACTTCTTGCGTGGATTGTAAATCTGGATTTTGTAAATCTCATAAACCTAAAACATCATGTGGTGTCTGTAATTTGATCTTATGTGATGATTGTAACACTAGATTGTGTGTAAAATGTAATCAGATAATCTGTCCGTCACATTATGAAAATTGCGAAGAATGTACAAGCGTAGTTTGTGAAAATCATATCATATCTAAAAGGTATATTGCAGTACCAAAAAAATTCTGTAGTGACGAATGCTTGAAAAAATATGATACGGATTATAACTCCTCAGGTAAACTCGGAAAAATTAAAAAAGCATTTTGGAGATGAAGATGATTTTCATATGATCAATTTTGAGCGATATGGAAAGTGGTTTTTCATTGCAATGGGATTACTTCTCTTAGTTGGCATAACAGGTTGGTTAAGCGGTGGTAAAAATGGAAATTTGATCTTTTCTAGTGCTATTACTATAGTTATGATTATTTTCGGAATTGGATTTTTACTTGTAAAACTACCTGAATTAAGACATGGTAGAGAAAAAGCATATCAAATGAGACAAGAAGAATTTGAAAAAGAATATAATAAAATCAAAAAAGAATCAGATCTTTGGGATGCACTAACTAGAGAACAACGCAAAAATTTGTGTGAGAGACTAGGAATTCCATCCAGATATTCAAAGTCATCTCTTATTGGGATTTCTACTAGGGATAGAAAAGTGTTGATATATTTACTTAATGTCGAGTTTGCACAAAAAGATGAAAAAAGCAATTGGAATTTTAAATCAGGTAGGCCTACACATTATGAAATATTAGGAATTGAGAAAAATGCTACAGAAGATCAAATAAAAGATGCGTATAGAAGAAAATCCTTAGCATGGCATCCGGATAAGAAAAAAGACATTCCTGATGCAGATGAATATATGAAAATAGTGAATGAAGCTAATGATGTTCTTTCAGATAGAGAAAAACGAAGACAATACGACAGTACGTTATGATCAAATTTGATGATTATATGTATTTCAAGCATAATATAGGATGAATGAATACGATAACAATTTTGGTTTCAGACAACTGGGTTTAGCTATTTCTACGAGATACATGCGAATTTCCACCATCTTTTGAGATATAGAAAATATGGTCTACATATGTCTCCAATTCCTTCTCATGAGAAACTAGAATAATCTGTTGAGATTGCAGTTGTTGAAGAACCGTTCTAACCTTTGTGAGTTGTGATTTACTAAATCCATCAGTAGGCTCATCCAAAATTAAAAGATTGGACTTCAAACTTTCAGTTTCTTGGCGTATCATTGAATTCAAAGTTAATCTATATGATAATGCAATACTGGTTTTTTCTCCTCCACTGAGATGCTCTATGTTTTGTTCATATCCATCTTGTTCAATAAGAGGAGTAAAATCTTCATCTATTCTAGACTGTTTTGTAGGATCATCTATTAGAACAGAAAACCAGTTTTGATATATTGTGTTAAAATTATATTGGATAGAATATAGAACCTGTTTTTCTACCTGCTCTAAAGTGGGAACGAAAAAGTCTTTTAACCAATCATGACAATTGTTAAAAACTTCATATTTCTGTTGAGCCTTTTGTGCGTCCAAGATTTCTCCATTTATTCGTTGAATCTCTTCTTTGAGATTTCTCATTTTTTCATTCTTGACTGAGAGTTGTTGTTTTAATTTTTCTAGGTTTTCACGAATACCTTCCTCAGTATTTTCTGCATGTTGAAGAATATTATCAACATCTCCAAAAGAGACTAATTTTTTTGAAAAATCAATTAATTTATTCTCAAGTTCTGAAATTTTTTTCTCAATCAAGTTCTTTTTTTCGTTTATCTTGTTAAGATTCACTTCTGTTCTTTCTTTCCTTTCTTCTTCTTGTTTTACCTGTTTTTCTGCATTATCAAATTGAATAAGTGCATCCCTTAATGCCTTTAAGTACAATAGCGGATCCTTGAATTTATTACCAGTTGAGAATGATTTCTCTTCCGGGATCACTTTCTTGGCTTCTAATTCTTTCAATTTTAGTTTGAATTTACTTACCTGATCATTTTTTTCATACCATTGTTGTAACAATGGTAATGCAATCTTGATTTTTGATATGACATCACGCTTTTCTGAGATCTGTTTCTCTAAATTTTCTTCTTTAATCGATTTTTCATCAATCTCATTTTGTATCTGCTGATAACTAGCAATTATTGTAACCAGATTCTCCTTACGTTCTTTCTCAAGATTTTTTAGGTGAGTTTCTGTAAGTATATTTTCACAGTAAGGACACTTTGAACCCACTTTAGAAGTATTTTT
>JAGWHQ010000032.1 GCA_028866655.1 Nitrososphaerota archaeon | reverse complement strand
ACTTGATGCATTTGTGGCAAATACATATGCCAACTATACTGCACCATAATCACAATATGGATACATAGTCATACATACGATAAAAACTAGAAAATTATTTAAAAAATTTTATGGGTGCAGAGTGCCAGTGCACAAGGCAATGACATGGCCTAGTATTGATACAACATCTATCATGTTCGAATACCATATAGACAAACTAGTATTTTAGAGTTGATCCAAATTACATGCAAATGTAGCATAAAATCTCAATTAACATTGTTCAGGAACAAAGTGTCGCAATTTTTTATTAACTAGATTTGCATGAGAGAGTATGTCAAGACAGCCATACCGCTCAGAGCTTGGAATGATTTCAGATGTTTTACAGGTTGCAAAAGAATCAGGTAGACAAGGAACCATAATTACAACCATAGCAAGAAGAGCTAACCTATCACACTATGCTGCAACAGACAAGTGTCAGAAACTCATAGATTTTGGACTCATGGAAGCAAAATCCGACAAGCGAAGCACCTTTTTTGTCATTACCGAAAAGGGCATACACTTTTTTGAAGAACTGCAAAGGTTTACAGAATCAATGCAGGCAATCAGAGTCCGGTACTAGATCACGGCACTACAGTATACAGTGCCAACATACCAGCCAAGATATGATCATTTACATGACAATGGTACAACCATGTGCCAACATTGTCTGGATACATGTCAAGGGTCTTCATACTCATTGGTAACAACTCTACCATGTCAGTTCTCATGCCATCCATGAGAAGTGTATTGCCGTGCCAGTGTGGTGTGTGCAGGTCTACCTCAGTTCCAACATCAACTACATACCACCTAACATGTGAGTTTACTTTCATCGTAAGTCCAGGAAGATTTCCAAATACATATCCATTAATGGAATGCATCAGATTACTTTCATGAAAATCATCATTGTCCTTGTTTACAGAAGATGCATTACCGGTGAAAGTCTGAATATTTTTGTCAAGATATGGACTGCTGTTCTCATCCATCACTGAAAACATTGTGACAAATTCGCTGTCAACACCTTGCGGTGAACCATCAGGATTTGCTTCCCCATGTCTTGTTATTATCATTGGACCTTCCAGGCCAGCATATGTATCCCCCACCTCATCCACATGTGAGTGATACATCCAGATTATCGAACTGGGATCATGTGGACCAGGACCTGCGCGTAGTGGAACTTGCCATGTGTATGTATAAGTGCCACCAGTCGGTATTGATTCGCCTGGTTTGTCAGAGTCTTTTACTCCATCGTTGTATGGAGCACCTTCGTCTGCCTTGTCATAGAACACACCATGTGGATGCATGCTTGTCGGTATGCTACAATTATTCTTGAATACAACTTTGATTGTATCTCCCACTTCAGCATGAATTACAGGTCCAAGCATTCCAAGATGTTGCCATTTCGGATCTGCAGGTTGTTGTGTGGTAAATGTTGCATCAGTGTATCCACGATATAGACACTTGATGTATGTACTTCCAATTCTATCCTCGCCACTTATGGTATACACGGCAGCTTTTGTATCATCTTTGAGAGGCATCCCAGTAATTTCATTCATTCCAGTTGGTGCATAATTCCATTTCACTTCATCTGATGCAATATAGTATGTACGTGTCTGTCCTTGATAATTTGTTGGGCTGACAAAGTTGTAAAAATTTGCGCTAAGGTCATCATCATGGTTGTGTTCTTGTCCAACTGCAAGATATTGGTAACCTACAATTGATGCAAGTGCTGCAAAAGATATTGCAAGTCCAACTAGAGCAATTTTAACAGAATTCATAGATTTAGGCACCACCAAATGTTACTACCAAGTCTGTGACAAAGCCTGCACACAGTCCAATGAAAATTCCAACCATCATGACACCATTTGTGGTAAATTTCCTTCCAGAATTATACATCAACATGGATACATAGATCAAGGCACCACCGGCAATTGACAAAAATAGTATGTATGCAACGTTTGAAAATACCAGACTACCAAGCACAGTCCCTACAAATGTTGGTCCACCACCTACAAGGCCTGCAACCAACAAGAATTTAGCTGTAGGTTTTTTCAAGATTCCAGTCAAGGGGCCTGCGATTCCAAATCCTTCAGTAGTATTATGAGCTCCAAATCCTATTATCAAAAGTATTGCAAGACCAATCTCTCCTGCTGCATATGATTGACCAATAGCGAGTCCTTCACTAAAGTTGTGAGCACCTATTCCAACTGCAATCATCATTGCAAGCTTGTATGCATTTGTCTGGTGGAATATTTGCTTGAGATGCTCGTCTCCTTGTTTTAGGTTTTCAAGTGACAATATCTGTGGAAATCTTTTTGTCATGAATTTTATTTCATATACAGCTAATCCCAGCAGACCTATTGCAATGCCGCCAAACATTGCAACAAGATCAATTATGCCATCTCCTACTGAACCTTTTCCTGAAAGAGCAGATGTTGTAGCGTCAGATGCAGTTTCGTATCCATGGCTAAAGACATCAATTATTAGAAATACAAGAATTCCAAGTGCAAATGCATTGAGAAATCCTTTCTTTCTTGTACTCAGGTTTTTCATTACGGCAAGCGGTAATCCTAGAAAAATTGTAAAACCTGCTATTGCACCAAGTAACAAAAGCTGAGAATAGTCAATCATTGATATCACTGTCCGCCACTACAGACTAGATTTCCATGACATGACAGGTCTGTGCCGGAATAATCAAGGCCTCCAATGTCAGCATCTGTTAGATTGGCATTTGCAAAACTTCCCCCGGTTACATCCGAGTTTTTCAAGTCTGCATACTCAAGATTTGTACCATTAAAGACTGCGCCTCTCATGTCAACACTTTCAAGCATTGCACCTTGCATGTTTGTACCAGTTAGGTCTGCTCCTATGATGTTTGTACGATACATGTTCTGGCCTGCTAGATTGGCATTGCTAAAGTCTACACCTGGAAATCTTGCACCCTGTAGATTTGCACCACGCAAGTCTGCACCAGAGAGATTCACATGATAGAAATCCGCATCTCTTAAATCTGAACCACGAAGGTCTGCACCAGAGAGATTAGAGTATGCAAAATTGTCTCCAAGCATTGTAGCATTTTGGAGGTTTGCACCAGAGAGATTCACGTTATAGAATAATCCGTTTGTTACAACCATGCCAGAAAGGTCTGCTCCATTCATGTTAGCAAAATGAATGTTGGTGTAACCTACATTGCAATTACTCCAGTTTACATTTGGAGCAGGAGCTGTATAGCAACTGCTTGACAGCATAGTAGAATGAGATAATCTGGCATTTCCATATCCTTGAGCAAATATAGGAATTGTAGAAAATGATGATATCAAAATTGTACCAAACATCATGAACAATTTTATTTTTGATTTCATTAGGCTTGCCTAATGTTGGCATGTATTTAATCCGCTCAATTGACACAATTGTTGAAAACATATTTTGATTCTAACAAGATAGAACATAGATAAAAATGAAAATTAAAAAAATAATTTTCACTGCAAAAACTTTACTGACAAAATCAAAACAGATGTTAGAGATTACACAATGAAAGTTTTACAATAGTCTGTGAAAATAATTTTCAGTCAGAATTCAACAAATTATTCTAATCCAAAGATTGTTTTTCATTGGATAAACCCTCCAACGATTTAAATACAATTCGTTCAGACATGCTTTGAGAAAAACTTGAAGACAATTTCTTTTCTTGTAATAGTAATTTCTGCAGGCCTTTTGGCAGGACTTGTTCACGGCATGCTAAATATCGTATTTGTAGAACCATACTTGGATACTGCAATAGGAATTGAGAACCAACGTTTGTTTGTAGCAGGAGAGGCAAAGGACACTCCACAGTTTTGGCAACAATTTAGTGATTACAGAATATGGCAAAAACAAGGTTCCATAGTTGCAGGTGCAATGCTTGGAATGGCAACAGGTGCATTACTTGGTCTAGTATTTGCATATTCTAAAAACTCACTACCAGGTAATAGCGACATCAAAAAGGCACTCTTGCTTTCAGTTATCATGTGGGCAGTGTTGTATTTCATACCATTCTTGAAATATCCTGCAAATCCGCCAACGGTTGGAGATCCTGCCACTATCGCATTTAGGTCAGCAACTTATGCATTGTTTGTTACAATCTCAGGTCTTGGAGCAATAGGATTTTCAAGAATTTATAAAAAACTAGAGACTAAAAAGTTTCTTGCCTTTGCAGGCTATGCCGGATTTATTGGACTGGTGTATGTCATAATGCCACCAAATCCAGACCCAATTAAAACCTCGATGGACATTGTAAACGGGTTCAGAGAAATATCTACAGCAACCATGACAATATACTGGATTGCAAACGGAGCCATACTTGGATGGATGTGGAAAAAAGTCAAACCAGATGCAGTTTCATCAGAGTGATAAAAATAAAATTTCAACTTTAGGCAGTATTTGCCATTTCTGGCATTTTTTGGCGCGTTAAATGTCACACTATCTAAGGATAAATACAACTGTCAAAGCTATCATGACTAGTTGAGCAAGCTCATACTTCGTTCCGAGTTGTTAAACAGACTAGTCGATGGCAGGACGCCATCAAAAGATGAAGCTTATCACATCTACCAAGATGCAGAAATCGACCCAACTGAGCTTTACCAAGTGTCCCAACTTTTGAGGACAGGCAACAAGGGCAAAACTGTAACATATTCAAGAAAAGTATTTTTCAATTTGATAAATCTCTGCAGGGATACATGTTCCTACTGCACTTACAAGTCAGAGCCCGGACAGGAAAAAGTTTCAATGCTTTCAAAAAACGATATAGTAACACTTTCGGAGGTTGCAAAAAAACAGCACTGTACCGAGGCATTGTTTGTCACAGGTGAGAGACCAGAGCAGAAATACCAAGAGGCAAAAGCATGGCTCAAAGAAAATGGATTTTCAAATACTGCAGAATATCTAGTTGCAGCATCAGAGATTGCACTGGATAAAGGACTATTCCCCCACACTAATGCAGGAAATCTCACAAAAGAAGAGATGCGGCAGCTAAAGGAGACAAACGTAAGTCTTGGAGTAATGCTAGAGAATTCAAGTGAGAGGCTATCAGGAAATGGCATGCCACACCAGTTTGCTCCAAGCAAGAGTCCCAAGGCAAGGATCAAGGTTTTACAAAATGCAGGAGAGTTGAGAATCCCAATGACTACAGGACTGTTGATTGGAATAGGCGAGAGTCCACAAGAATTGATTGATTCCATTTATGCAATAAAAGAGATCCATGAAAGATACGGTAACATTCAAGAAATAATTTTACAAAATTTCCAGCCAAAGATTGACACGCCCATGAAGTCTAGTCCATCACCACAAGAAAGATATTTCAAGACACTTGTTGCACTAGCTAGAATAATTTTGCCCAAGATGAATATCCAGATACCACCAAATCTATCCCCAGAATCATACTCGTCATTTTTATCAGCAGGAATAAACGATTGGGGAGGAATATCACCAATAACACAAGACTATGTAAACCCAGAATTTCCATGGCCAAAAATCCAAGACATTGATGCAAGTTGTTCAGATGCAGGGTTTCACCTTAGAGCAAGATTCCCGGTTTATCCAGAATTTTTCCACATGGTAAATCAAGATTTGGTATCAAAAATGTCAGAAATTTCAGATTCTGAAAATCTAGTTAGCGGAGAATATGCAAGATGAACATGTCATCATTTGAATCACTCTTGAAAAATTCCGATCCACTCATAGCAGACACACTCAACCGAGCACTGGAAGAAAAGGAAATTTCTGTAAGCGAGGCTGCAAGATTGTTTTACGCAAAGGGCCTTGATTTTCACCTCATTGGAATGGTAGCTGATGAGCTAAGAAAAAGACGAGTCGGAGACATTGTAACATATGTAGTTAATCGAAACATCAACTTTACAAATGTCTGCATAAAACAATGTGGCTTTTGTGCATTTAGCAGAGACTTTCGAGAAGAAGAAGGATACTTTTTGCCAACAGACGAAATAGTAAGACGTGCAAAGGAGGCAAGAACACTTGGTGCAACAGAGGTCTGTGTCCAGGCAGGCCTTCCCCCAGACATGGACAAGAACACATATGAAAATATTTGTCGGGCCATCAAGGGAGAAGTAGGAGACATTCACATCCATGGATTTTCACCAGAAGAGGTACTCTATGGAGCCACAAGATCAAATCTATCGATAAAAGAATATTTACTCAGACTCAAAGATGCTGGAGTAAATTCACTGCCAGGTACTGCAGCAGAAATTTTAGACCAGACAATGCGTGACAAAATTTCTCCAGGAAGAATTACTGTTGCCAAGTGGGTCGAAGTAATAAAAACAGCACACAAGGTTGGCATACCATCAACTTCTACCATAATGTTTGGACATTTGGAAACAGCAGAAGACAGGGCAAGACATATGGGATTGATTCGTGATATTCAAAAAGAGACAGGAGGTTTTACAGAATTTGTTCCGCTAAATTTCATCCACAGTGAAGCTCCAATGTACAAGGAAAACTTGCACCATGGAATCAAAAACGGTGCAGATGGTAAAGATGTCTTGCTGATGCATGCAGTAGCTAGAATCATGTTCAACAATTACATCAACAACATCCAGACATCATGGGTAAAGGAAGGCTCGGAGATGGCACAGCTTGTGTTGTCATGGGGAGCAAATGACTTTGGTGGCACACTAATCAACGAAAGCATCTCTACTGCAGCAGGTGCAGAACACGGTCAGCTGCTAAAACCAAAAGACATCAGACGCCTCATACGACAGGCAGGAAGGATTCCAGCCCAGAGGACAACATCATACAAGATACTCAAGACCTTTGTCTCAGAGGAGAGCGTGGACCAGTTAGACCAGGTTCAAAATGTATCCCAGTTTGGCTCGTATCATGAATTAATCAAGCTTGACGGATACAGGTACAAGAACAACAGGCGACGCTAGTTGTTACATTGCGAGGACATACTTGCAAAGTCAAGGACACTTGACCTAGACGAATGTGAAATAGTATCAATACAGAAAAAGATTACAACTGTAAGAATAACAGATTCAGAGATTGCAGAGATAAAACAAAACCAAGAAGATTCCATTGCAGTACGTATTATCGACAAAAAAAGAATAATCGCTGGCAGGTCAACAGGTGATGAAAAAAATTTCTTGGAGCGAATTTTAGATACAAAGGAATTTACAAAACCAAAGAATTTTTGGAAGACATTGCCATATCCATCAAAGTTCCACAAAGTGGAAAAGACACATGACCTAAGACTAGAAAACATGCCAGGATCTGTTGCAGCAGACATGGCAAATGAAATGATAAACGCTTC
>JAGWHQ010000031.1 GCA_028866655.1 Nitrososphaerota archaeon | reverse complement strand
TCGCAGTAACGCAGTTTCCATATTTCTTGAAGCAGGTCCTGTTACCAACAAGACGTCAGCATGTCTTGGAGAAGCTACAAAATGAATTCCAAATCGCTCAATGTCATAAATGGGATTGTTAAGTGCAGCAATTTCAATTTCACAACCGTTGCATGAACCAGCATCAACTTGACGTATTGCAAGTGATCTGCCAAACATTTTTTGAATTTTTTCTTTATCAATATTGCCAATTTGCTCATAAGATTTTTCTGAAGGCAAAGTTTGCGGACTAGAATAATCAATTATCTGGCTTTTCATCTTTGCAGGCATGGATGGTTTGTTGCTAATCTTGATCGTTTGTGGTGCAGTTTCATTACAGTAACCACACATGATGCATTTGCCATTATCCAAACCCATCGTATTATTTTCTTTGATTGAAAATAATGCCTTTGTTGGACATATGTCTTCAAGCATCTTTCTTTGATCATTTGTTGGCTCTGCTGTAAAGATTGCACTTCCGCGATAATTTTTACTTGAAAGAGAATCTGCCAGATTCTTGATTGTCTCTATGCCATTTCCCACTATGCCCTTTCTTGCTGCCTTGATCATAGGTCATTCCCCGAATAGGACAGATCCAGACTTTTATTGACTAGCGGAAAGTCTGGTACAATATCATTTAACACGGCCTGCTCTATAACAGGCCAGTTACAAAATGAGGCAGTTCTAATTTTGTATCGAAATATCGAGTTATTCTCCCCAATCATGACCCAATGAAGTGTTTGCCCCCTATGAGATTCAGTCCATCCAAGCGATGATCTGAACGGCTCAAGACGCTCTGGAATGTTTGTAAACAAGGCGTCACTCTCAAGATCAAGCGATTTTCTGACCATATCAAAAGAATCTCGGACTTCTTGTATACGTATTTCAAATCGTGCCAAGGCATCACCAGTTCGTTTTTCCATCTCAATTTGGTGCCGCATCATTTCTTGCGGTGTTTTGTGATTTTGCAAGTCATAACTGCCATAAGGATGATCACGTCTTGTATCAACATCTATTCCCACACACCTAGCAACTATTCCTACTGCTCCAAGATCATATGCAATTTTTTTTGGAATAGCTCCAGTGCCACGCAATCTGTCCATGAAAGATGACTTTGATTTTAGAAGTATCATAATCTTGTCAAAATCAGATAAAATTTCACTGAGAGTTTCGAGAATTAATTTTTTATTTTCATCTGTTATATCACATCGCACTCCTCCAATTCTGTTGACTCCAAAAAGAATGCGACTTCCGCTCAGTGATTCATTAAGACGCATCAGCCTTTCTTTTAGGATATTCAACCTTGCAGCGCCAAAAGGAAAACTTGCATCAGTAGAGATTCCTGCCAACGTCCCTACGTGGTTATAGATTCTTTCCAGCTCTGCAAAAATAGTTCTGATTTTTTTTGCTCTCTTTGGGATCTCTACTTGAGCTATCTTTTCAATTGCCTGACAAAATGCTGATGAGTTTGCCACAGACTCGTCTCCAGCTATGCGCTCAGACAGCAACAATACTTCATCAAGTCTCATTGATTCTGCAAGTTTTTCCATTCCCTTATGCGTGTAAAAAAGACGGGTTTCAAGATTGATGATGTTCTCTCCCAAAATACTGAATCTAAAGTGACCTGGTTCTATGATTCCTGCATGCACAGGACCTACAGGAATTTCACATATTCCCTCACCTTGGACTCTCAAAAACGAGTACTCTTTTTCTTGTCTTTTGACCTTGGCTTCAAGTTCAAACTCCTTTCTCAGAGGGAAAACTCCATCAGGCCAGTGTTCATGCAAGACTAGGGGTCTTGCATCAGGATTTCCGGTTGGAATCAAGCCGAACATGTCTTTTATTTCCCGTTCGTAAAGTGCGGCAGCTGGGATGTGTAATGCAATACTTGGAAAAGAAAGATTTGAACCCGTAGAAACTATGATGAAAATAAAACCTCCATCTTTTTCAAAAACATAGCGGATTGCAAATCCTCCAATGTTTTTTCGTTCATCAGAACAAATTATTGTTGCAAGTCTTGCATTCAGATTTTTATAAACATAATCACAGGTTTTTGGCATGTCGTTTAATTCTACATTGAGATGTAGCTCGTCATTGTTTTGGTAAACCTTTGTTATTTTATTTGAAAACTTGTCTGTAATCTCTTTTGCATAATTTTCTAGATTTGCATTATTCATGCAAATCCTCCTCCGCTAATTATCGTTGATGCATTGTGTATCAATGTCTGCAACTGTGTAGGTATGTATATTCCAAAGATAATTACAAGTGAGCACAATATTGCCATTGGTATTATTGCAAGCTTGCCCATTTCTCCTTTTTTCATTTCTGAAAGAGGATTTCCAAAAATCATTTTTATGAGATGTCTCAAAAATGCTGCAAAGGTTATGACCAGAAATAAAATCACCAGCGATGTTGCAACAAACTGTCCACTCTTAAAACCGGAACTTAGAATCATAAATTCACTCAAGAAAACATTGAATGGCGGCATACCTACAAGAGCAAGCCCTCCTATCAAGAACAAAATACCCGTAACTGGCATCACCCTGATTATTCCTTTTATTTTTGACATGGCTTTTGCTTCATATTTCTGGCTTACAGATCCGCTCGCAAAGAACATTAGAGGTTTTGCCACGGCATGGTTTACAATCTGAAGTAATGCACCGTAGATTCCAAACAGGCCTCCAAAGCCAATGCCAAGTGATATGAGGCCCATGTGTTCTACGCTAGAATAAGCAAGCATTCTTTTCATGTCTTTTTGGAAGTAAATTGATGCGGCTGCAATTCCAATAGAAATGACTGCAAGTATTATCAAAAGTTGGTTTGAAAATTCTGGTCCTATGGATATGCTGCTTATTATATGAAAGCGAATTATTGCATAAAATGCGCAGTTTAGTAGTACACCTGACAAGACTGCACTCACCGGTGTGGGGGCTTCACTGTGTGCATCAGGAAGCCAAGTGTGCATCGGAGCAAGACCAGCTTTTGTTCCAAATCCTACAAGTATGAAAACAAATGCAATTTTGACCAAGTTAGGATCGAAAAGTTTTGCATTATGCACCATTCCAGTCCAGTTCATGGCGTCTTCAGAAGTGTTTGCGTTGATGTTTGCATAATAGAAAAATACTGTTCCAATAAGTGCAAAGGAGAGACCGACTGTTGCAATTATCAGATATTTCCATGCAGCCTCGATTGCATTTTCCTTAAAGTATAGCATAATCAGAAGAACTGATACAAGTGTTGTAGCTTCAACCATCACCCACATTATTCCCAAGTTGTTTGCTATCGGTACTACAAGCATGGTTAGCAAAAATACATTGAAGCCTTGATAGTATCTTACAATGTGTTTGTCGTCTACTGTACCGTTGTCATACTGTCTACCCATATAGTTTTTAGAATATAATGCGGCGACAAAACCTACAACTGAAACTGAAAGTAGAATCACCGCACTTAATGAATCTACATAGAATGTATCTCCAAATGCAGTGATTGTTTTTTCAGACACTATTCTTGGTACCAGTAGGAGTACCTGAATTAAAATCAGAGATGCAGCGCATATTGTTATGATTCCAATTGTTCTCTTCTTTTTTATGACTGTCACAAGGCCAGCCCCAACTATTGGAGGCAAAAGAAGCAACAGTATTGTTAGATTAGATATGAGAGCGTTCACTAGTCATCCCTCAAATTTTCTAGATTACCTACGTCTAGGCTATCAAATGTACGGCTTATTCTGAAAAGCAGTATAGAAGAGATCAAAATACCAACAAGAATGTCCACGAATATCCCTATCTCGATTAACAAAGACACTCCGTGTGTCAATGCCATAGCAAAGAGAAATAGTCCATTTTCTATGATCAAAAGCCCTACGACCTGGCTTAACACAGTCCTTCTGTTTACAAGCACAAATAGTCCGATGAAAAATTGAGCCATTGAAACAGGAAGGTATGCGTTTACAATTTGGTCGGATTTGAATGGAATTTGTTGAATAAGAAAGTATGATAGTGCCACTAGTAATGCGGAAATTATTACTGATGCGCGAATACTTACATATGGATTGGTTTCTAGTTTGAATTCAATTTCGAGTTTTCTTGTAACATATGTTAGAACTTTGGGAATGATGATTGATTTTATTACCAGAGTCAGGCCAGCTGCAATGTAGATTTCCCAAATCCCTGTAACGTACCCGATGATGGCAGTTATTCCAGAAAGTACAATTGATTGGTATCTGTATGCGTTTAACCAATCCATGAATCCACGTGTTGCAACAATACCAAATGTAGCAATTAGCAGTATTGCACCAGAAATTGTCAAAACATCAAATTGTATTGTTTCCATAAAAATCACTAAAGATAGCAGAGAACTATTCCTATCATCGAAGTAGCTATTGCTATTGTAATCAGGTCAGGTATCCTAAAGAGCCTCCACTTTGCAACAGACGATTCTGAAAAAGCAACAAAGATTCCAAACAATGAGATTTTTCCAATAAATGTTAGAAATCCTACTGCAAGAGACTGCAACAAAACAGATGAGGAAATGCCCCATGGAACAAAGATGTTTACCATCAATGTGAAAAGTATGATTTGTTTGATTGACTGCGACCATTCCATGAGAGCCAAACTTTTACCTGAATATTCTAAAATCATTGTCTCATGAACCATGGTGAGTTCAAGATGGGTGGCAGGATTATCAAATGGCAATCTTCCCGTCTCACCTAGTATGATGATGAACAAGCCTATTGCTGCAAAGATGATTTGAGGATGAGGCAGAAATGAAGCGTTTGAAGACGCACCAATCAGCGTGCTCAAGTTTGTTCCGCCGTAGGTTATTGCCACAACAAATATGCTCAGAAATAATGCAGGTTCTAAAAGAGCAGAGATCATCATCTCCCTGCTGCTCCCAAGTCCACCAAATGAGCTTGCTACATCTAGTCCTGCAAGCATTGTGAAAAATCTACCTAGTGCAAAAAGTCCTACAACAAGAAGAAGATCACCTACCAGCCCAAAAGGTGTGTATATCAAAAATACGGGAATGAAAAATGCAGCTGTTGCCATTGCCGCAAAGTTAACCCATGGACATACCCTGAAGATCCAAGATGTTTGATCTGATACTATTTCATCTTTTTGTACTAGTTTTAACAGATCATAATATGGCTGCAAGATGCTAGCACCGATTCTTTTTTGCGTTCTTGCCTTTGTTTTTCGTATTATTCCGGTCAGCAGTGGTGCCAGTCCCAGTATGACCAGTACCTGAACTAGTCCAATTATGATCATTGTGATGCTAGGCATTGTTGCTCAACCTCACAAACAGCAAGAGTAGAACGAGTGTTACCATGATGTAAAGTAGGTATGCGTTTATCTTTCCAGTCTGGAGCCTACGCACCTTGTCAAAAAAGAAAACAAATGAAGAAACTATCGGAGTGTAAAGTAGATCTTCGAAAATATTTTTTATTGCAGTTTCGATTTTTATAGTCTTTAGCAGGTAGGGGTTTTCTCCAAAAGATTCTTTCTCGGTTTGATTATGTGGTCTGAAAAAAACCTTAAAGACTGCACGTATTGGCTGTGAAAGAGATGTTGGAGTATACTCCATTCTCTCATTGAGGCTGCCAAATCCGCAATCCCAGGTTCCATACTTGGTCTTTTTGGTATTGCCGCTCAATACCCGAATAAAGCCAAAGATTGCAATTGAGACAGATGAGAGCATGATCACAACGACAGGCATGGAAAGATTTGCAAAACTTGTCCCAGAACTATTCTGAATTGCCATAGAATCAAATGGACTTGACGGTTGGGAATGCATGTGGAATGCAGTAGATATCAACGATGTACCAAGATATGGCACAACACCAAACAATACACAGATGGCAGCAAGAATTGACATTCCCAAAATCATGCTGCGCGGAACCTCTTTGATGTTCATAGCATATTTGCTTCTTGCCTTGGAGAGGAATGTCATGCCAAAAAGTTTGACAAATGTTGCAGTTGCAATTCCTATTGTTAGTGCAAAAGGCAGACTTGCAAAAGCAATAGAGATTTGAAGTATCGTTGACGGAATTTGATAGCTTGACAACAAAGACTGCATTGTAAACCATTCACTGATGAATCCGTTAAATGGAGGAAGTCCAGAAATTGAAATTGCTCCAATCAAAAATAACAAGGCAGTCCAAGGCATTTGTTTTACAAGACCACCCAGATGTTCGATGTTTTTTGTATGTGTTACAGATACAACAGAGCCTGCTCCCATAAAGAGCAGGCCTTTGAAGACTGCATGGTTGATTGTATGATACATGCTTGCCACCAGTGCAAGCACAGCAAATGCAGTAAGCTGAAATGATGCAAAAACTACAGACAACCCAAGGCCGATTAGTATTATCCCAATATTTTCAATACTTGAAAAGGCAAGGGCCCTCTTGATGTCACGCTCTACCACCGCATACAGGACTCCAATTATAGCCGATGCCGAACCAAAAGCGATTAGGAGCATTCCCCACCATGCAAAATCAGGAGAAGTGCCAAATCCGCTAAAATCAAAAATTGTTCTTATCATTCCATAAATGCCAATTTTTATCATAACTGCCGACATGAGAGCAGAAACATTGCTTGGAGCCGATGGATGAGCTTTTGGCAACCAGACATGCAGTGGCACCATCCCTGCCTTTGTTCCAAATCCAACAAGCGCAAAAATGAATACAAGATTTTTTACAAGCAGGGGAAAACCTGTGGAACCATGACGAAATGAATCAAAACTAAAGCTTCCAGTTTGGATATAACCTAACAAAAATGATGCAAAGATGAATGCTGTTCCAAGATGCGTCATTACAAGGTAAGTCATTCCAGACTTGATGTTTTCCTCTTTATCATGATCATAAATAACTAGGAAGAAGGATGTTAGCGACATCACTTCCCAAAATAATAAAAAGAAAAAGGCATTGTTTGATGCCACTACGAGAACCATTGAAAGTATGAACACATTGAAAAGAAATCCTAGTGCCATGGTTCTTTTTTTGACTTGATATTCCTTTGAATATCCAATAGAATATGCCGATACTGCAAACGAAACTATTCCTACAATCAAAAGGAAAAATGCGGCTACTCCGTCAACAAAGATTTCAAGATCAAAGAATGGGATCACATTGGGAATCATCCACGTCATAGGTTTTCCCGTGATGACACCAATGGAAAACATGATTGTAAAAACAGACCCGAGCATGGCAGAACCAAAAATTGCATGTCGTGTAAATCGGTTATTACGCAGTAGTAAGCCAACTAGTGCCCCGCCTAGGAATATTAGAATTGAGATCTGGAACAAGACAAGATTGCTAAACATTTTTTGTCAGCTTATCAAGCCCTTGACAATGTCGAAACAGTTTTTCATAGCTAGGTCTTTAAGCCTAAATTTCTGTTTTATGCATTTAATTGTTTATGAAAAAAGTATATGTGTATGTATATGTAAGTATATGTGAACGCTATGCAGGACTACAACAACACCGTACAATTACTTGCTCAAAAACCCGAATACCTTAAGACACTCCAGCTAGCCGTGCAAAAGGAAGAAGAAAACCTATCCAACAAGCAATATCTGGGATGGCAGTGGTTTGATGTGGAAACTCACCCAGCAAAACTCATGAGACTCGTTACAAGCAGCATTGTCAAGGTTAACTTCAAGTCTAACAGTTCCACCAACTATCTTCTCAAGAACAGAGAATCTGTAAAACGAGCCATAAAGCGTTCGTAATTGAGATCAATCCTACAACCCTATCGTCTTTTCTCAATTCAATATTGAATCTGTTTGAAATCTTTGATGGGTATTGCAATATTAATTCAAAACCAACTAATGGCTCTTTACTTTTAGTTTAACACTTACACTAGTTAGAAGGTTCTCTTGTAGAGTTTTTTTTATTCATTGTAAAAATTAAGATGTTTTTTGATTATATATCATTACAAAATAGATCAAAATCACACCAATTATCACTCCGACAATTATCATTGCATACCAGAGATTGTTTTGTGATGTCATTGCGTCAGATGTTTGAGCAGTTTGGCTGTTGATACTAGTATTGTCTGGAGAAATTATTGGTGCAAATGATTCTCTTTGTGAAATACTGATTGCAAATATTACTATCACTAGTACCACAACTAGTTTATGCTGCATAGATTCCCTCCTCTATTACATATTTTTTGCGTGCAAGGTCCATCAAATTTCTTGTAAAGACTATGCTGTAAACTCCTACGACGATAGCAAAAAGTAGCGAGGTCCAAGCTGCTATTCCCATGTTACCGTTTGCCAAACCTTCAGAAATCACTCTCATCATGCCAGTATGTACTTGAAGAGTTTGGTTACCATAGATATGGGGCCAGAATTCACCTACTGCAAGACCACCCCATGCACTGTTGATCGTACTAGATAGACCAGTGACAAGATATGGAAATGTTGCAGGAAG
>JAGWHQ010000030.1 GCA_028866655.1 Nitrososphaerota archaeon | reverse complement strand
ATTTATCCAATAGCATTGATGCCCAAGTGGCTGCAAATAATCTCCTTGGGAAATCCCCTGACCTATGTGGTTGGTGCTTTGCGGGCAATGCTCTTGACAGGTAATTATTCAAACTTGGCAGTTGATTTACTTGTACTAGTAATTTCTACAATAGTGTTGATTGTATTTGCATCACTTCGATTAAAGCGTCTAGTAGACTAGACATTTGATATTTAACAATCTGGTAGGAAAATAAAATCATTTGATCAAAAGATCGACAGATCTATAAAGAGGGTTTTAGGAGTTTTGCAAAGATATGGAAAAATTTGAACAATGGTGGAAAGGTTTGGTTAAAGAACTTGAAGAAGATATAGAAACTATACCGTGTATTGAATAAAATCTAGTTTAGAAACAAAATACCAAGATCTTTATTTTCAAAACTCAATGTGCACACTGGCAATCTACAAGTTTTGTATCAAATGTACAGTCATGCGGGCCATCTGACTTGGCATCTGTGGGAATCTTTTTCATGCACTCTTCGTGGCGGCCTTTACGGCAAAACCAGCAGATTGGATTGGTGGTAGTTTCATTGCATTCCATGATATCTCATCTAAAAGATAGTTACATCTCCCGGTGTAGGAGAACGACTGTTTGCATCCTGGTGAAATTCAACAAATTCCTTGTGTGAATTTTCCTGATGTTTTCTTAATTCTTCAAGGTTCTCAAACACATTGCTGCATAGGTAGCACTTTGGCTTGTGTTGATCTACCATTGATAGTACCATGATGATTTCATTTGCCTGTCTGTCATACTTGAATCTTCTTTCAAGTCTTATACTGAAACAAGCCACTCTGAGAAGCGTCTATCTCTTCCCCTTGATGCCTCATAAAAGGCGCCTTGTAATTTTCGAGTTATTGCACCTACTTTGCCGTCCCCGATTGTTATGTTGTCAATTTCTGCCACTGATTTTACCTCAGCTGCAGTGCCTGTCATAAAGACCTCGTCTGCTATGTACAAGTCTTCTCTGTCAATCTCTCTCTCAATTACTGCTAGTCCCTCTTTTCTTGCTATCTTGATTACACTGTCTCTTGTTATTCCATCCAAGATGCCGGCATTTAGTGGCGGTGTTGATATTTTGTCCTTGTTTACAATGAAAATGTTTTCTGCACTTCCCTCTGATACCTTGCCATGATAATTCAACATGATTGCTTCATCATAGCCATCTCTTAGGGCTTCAACTCTAGCTAGTGCAGCATTTGCATAATTTGATGCGGCTTTTGCCTGCATGGGCTGTGATCTAGAATCTATTCTAAGCCAGCTTGATACTTTACATCTTGCTCCTTGTATTTTTCCTGCACTGGATTCACCAGTATTCCATTCCCAACATGCTATTGCAACTTCGACTTTGTTTGGAGTTGGTGTGAGACCCATGACTCCATGGCCATAATATGCAATAGGCCTGATGTAACATTCTTTGAGTTTGCTTGCCTTTACTGTCTTGATTATGCCTTCTGCAATCTCTTTTTTGGAATAGGGCATCTTCATCGAATACATTTTTGCAGACTTGAATAATCTCTCTACATGTTCCGGTAATCTGAAGATCATTGGACCTCTAGGAGTATTGTAGCATCTGATTCCCTCAAATATTGCAGTTGAATAGTGTAATGCATGTGTTAGGACATGGACTTTTGCATTCTTGTGTGCAACAAGTTTTCCATTCATCCAAATCTTACTCTGCTCTTTCATATCATGGGGTAGAATTCTGGTAATTTAAAGAATAATGAAAATCTGGAGATCCAGTCAGTGTCTCAAAGATGCTTGTCTTTAAATTGTAGAAGCTCTAACTTTTCATGATGCCACAACCTGTACTCTCAATTGTCTCTGTTGCACTGTTTGTAATTGGCCTTGTAGGAAACGGATTTGAGATGAGAAAAATACGTCTAGCAACAGAAGGGCAACCTAATCCAAAGAATGTGTTTCTTGATAGACGCAACTTCAAGTGGTATGGATTCATTGGTGTTGCTCTTGTACTATGGGCAATCAACGGTTCCTATACATGATCTATATAGATCAGCTCTAAATATTTCCTGATCGTATACAAAGTAGCGCGTGTTATGGGTAACGCCGGGCTAATTCTAGATAAAGAGGCCCAAGAATAAACCCACTTTGACATCCTACAGGTATAGGCTTGTAGGGGTCAAATGTTCTAAAATTTTCTCATACCAAAGATAAAAATCATGGTACATTTGTCTGGAAACTAGATATGGTTGCTAGAAAGACAGGAAAACACAAGCGCAAGGCAGACCAACGTGCCACTCGCAGAAAAAGAAAAAAGTAGAACAGTCGTTGTAATTTTATAAAATAAAAATTATCTCGCTGATATTATTTTTTGTTAAACGAATTTTATTTTTGATCTCTCAGCATGAACAGTCCTGATTGCTTTCTCTATGCTATCACTACTGTCTTCAATCACTATGATGATTCGTGATGTCTCTTCTTGTGCATCCATGTTTAGTATGTTCAAGCCCGCCTCACCTATTCTAGAGCTTGCCTTTGATGCAACTTGTTGTACGCGCCACATCTCGTCTCCAATCAAGGTGATGACGCCCCTGTTGTAAGTTATCGATGCCAATGAATCAAATGCCAGAATATATCTCTCGTTGCGTTTGACATAATCACCGTCTAGAAATAATATTCTTGTAAATTCGATATTATCTTTGGTAAATGGAGACAAGACTACAAATTCACTGTATCTCTTGTCCTTGTCAAGTGAATGAAACAGTCTTTCTGCTGCCTCTTTTTCAATTCTAACAATGGAACAATTTTTCTTTCCTGTTACTATCTTAAGTGGATGGCCATTTTTTTCAGTGGGTTTGCGTTCAATTGTTGTAATGTTTCCAGGTTTGCCCATGTCTGTAATTATTATTGGCATCTCCACACCGTTTTCTACAATCTCTTTTATTGCAATTGGATCTAAAATTTTCATTCCAAACATCCCTGCAATTCTTGCCTCATTGTATGATAGACTGGTGATGCTCTCAAGTTCCTCTTTGACTAGTCGCGGATCTGCAGACAAGACAGCACTGTCTTTTTCAAAATCTATTCTAGTGTTGTATTTTTTATTAAAAAGAATTCCAAGATCGGCTGCTGTTCTATCGGAGCCACCTCTTTCATAGGTTGTTTCTATTCCATCCACTGTCTTTCCGATAAATCCACCTATTGACAAGACATCATTTTTTCTCAACAGTTCTTCTACTGGTTCCATTCTTTCTGATGACTCGGAGGCAAGAAAGTTTGCAGATTCCAAGTTATTGTCTGTAATGATGGGCCACATGTCAAATGAAATGACTTCGGATTTTATGCCAGAACTTTTCAATACATAGTTCATTACATGAGACATTAGAATTTCTCCTGAATATGCAAGAAGCCTTGCTCTATTTTCATTAGCAAATTCTCTTTTTTGTATTATTTCTGCCAAAATGGTTCTAGCTTTTTCAAGAAAAGAGTCAATGGTTCTGTTACACTCATCTTGAAGTGTCTTGTCTACAATTTCAACAATTTTTTGATATGGTTTTCTTAGAATTTCTGTATCGGGATTTTCTCCCTTTTCTGCGCTGCGTCCAATTTCAAGCGCAATATCTGTAAGAGATCTTTGTTTCTCATTGTATATTGTAAGGGGTGCGGAAAAGACCGTGATCACCTTGGAGTCTTTTTTCAATTCGTGAACTCTTTTGATTATGGTCGGTATCAATATACCATCAACACCTACTGCGCTACCACCAAATTTTGAAATGACTAGATTTTCCAAAACTTGGTTACCTCTCTTCTAATCCTTCTATAAAGTATTGGGTATTTTTTATGGTTAAATTACAATTTCAGCTGCACAGGACTCTATACCGTATTTGGGTAATGAATTAATTTTTCAACTAGCCAAGAAATTTTTTATCAAATCTGATGCCTTTTTTGCACCATCAAAAGGTTGAGGATTTCTACTCTCATTAATTTTTTCAAGTATCAACTTGTCAAGATTAAAAATATCATCATGTACATATCCTAGTTCTCTTGCATTCTCTTCTTGCTCAAAATGACCTTTTATTGGAATAAATATTCCTGGAGTTCCATAGTGTCTTGACTCGTCTATGGTAGATTTTCCAGCAAGTGAAATAACCAAATCTGATGCAAATATTACTTCATGCAAATTATTTACAAATCCAAGATTTCTAATATCTTTATGATTCATCTTAAATGAAGGGCCACTTACAATGACAATCTCACAATCTTGGCTAATCTTTGAATATATCTCCAAGATCTTTTCAATCAAAAATCTACCAGACTCTGTTCCACCAATGCTTACAACAATTGTTTTTTTATGAAATGAAAATTTTTCTCGTAATGATTCACGTGATTGTAATGTATTTCGTACTATTGGACCAACTCTGAACAGATTATCTACATTTTTACCATTTTCTGGCAGAATGACAAGATCACATTTTTCAATTATTTTTCTCATTGACTTGTTCATCTGTCTTTCAATTATGGAACCAATGCCTTTTGCAAAACTTGTTTGGAGTATGTCAGTAACTAGAATAGTCTTGATTCCTATTTCTTGAGCCACTACAAGTGATGCAAAATCCTCATCGCTTACGACAACTCTTGGATGATATACCTTGAGTATCTCCGACGAAATTGCCTTGCATTCCTTGTAGTACGAATAGTATTTGAAGAGCCATTTGAGCGGTTGTTTCAGTTTCCCATTTTCAACTTGAAAAGCAGGTGGCCTGTATAGATTATCTACCTCAAACCCACCCTGTGAAATAAGTGCAGGTGCAGCACCTCCACTTACGAATCTTTTTGATGTATCGTCCAAGTTGCATGATATGGCTACATCTCGTGTGGCATGTCCAAGTCCTATGGGGCTTGAGAAAAAAACTAGATCTATCATATCTACAATTCTGTCTGGATGCAATTTCTCTATTTTTTATTTTGGATGATTCTCAAAGTTTAAATCCATTTTAATTCGGAGCTTGCTTGGGTTCATAGTCCAGGTCGGTTATGACGTCGCCCTTACACGGCGAAGATCCAGGGTTCAAATCCCTGTGGACCCATCCTTTTTCGGGTACATTTGTGGGACTCTCAAGGTAGCTAAATGCGGCATCGCGTTACTCTATTACACTGGAGTGGTAGAAAAGCCATGAAATCTGACTTTACACTCTCACTTGAGGACATCAAATCAAAGAACGAGAACGCATTGGAGCTGTTTTATTCTGGTATCAAGTCAGAGCAGACAAGACGTTCCATGGAGGGAAACCTCAAGAGGTTTCTTGTAGTTGCATGTGCAGAAATATTTTCAGGGGATTTCAAAAATAGAGTGCAAGAGTTTGTTGATCTATCCAAAGAAGACCAGGACAGGGCAACAAGTATCGTTCTAGCATATGTACGAAAACTAAGGGAACGCGCATCTCTTGACAAAAATGATCCCAATTATCTCAATCCATCAAGCATTCCAAATAAAATAAAACCAATCAGAAAACTTGTAGAGATGAACGGTCTTGGTCTTGGATGGAAAAGAATCTATTCACTATATCCAGAAAAAGACAATACAAACAAGGGAAGGGCATACACTAGGGCAGAAATACAAAAGATGCTAGAATATTCTGACAGCATTGAAAGTGATTTCATAATACTTGCATCAAGCTCGGGTGGTTTTAGAGTTGGAGCCTGGAATGACCAAACTTGGGGAAATATTTCTCCAGTGTATGAAATCAATGGAGAGTATAAAATAACACTTGAAAAAGACGATAAAGATTTCAAGATAGTTTGTGCAGCGATGCTGGTATACAAAAATTCTCCAGAAGAATACATTACTCTGATATCAATTGAAGCATGGAACAAACTTCTAGAATACAAAAAAGTTTGGACAAGCAGGATGAAGAGGGAACCTGTTGATTCTGATCCTCTCCTCTTGGAAAGAAATCTGTACCCAGAGGTACGGACACTGACTGAAGTTGCAGTAAGCCGAAGAATATGGACACTCTTGCTTAGGTCAGGTATGCGTGGTCCTCTTGTAGAAGGAAAAAGAAGACACGAAGTTCCAATGACTCATGGCTTTAGGAGATACTGGGATAAGATAATGATGGAGACTACAAAGAAGAGGGACACGTTATCAGCTCTTGTAATAAAAGAGCGTCTTATGGGTCATGACGGATTGGTAGGAACCGACAAGAACTATTACTGGACCGATATTCTGGACATGGTTCCAGATTATCTCCAGGCAATGCCGTATCTTATGATAAGCGAAGAAAGCAGACTTGTTCAAAAGCTTGAAGCTGAAAAGTTGGAAAGACAGAGACTCGAACAGGCAAACCAGGAAAAAGACAATGCACTAGAGAAACTTGGAGAGCTAGAGGCAAAGGTTCGACGTATGGAAAAATACCAGGTCAGTCATCAAGACTGATTTCTGGAAACAACATCTTGTATTGTTTAACCAAATAATCATATTTTGGCCCTCTTGGAGTATCATTCAGAGTCTGTCTTACAGACTCTACTAACATGAAAAAAGAAATATCGTCTGATACACAAAGCATGGAATTTCCACTTTCTACCTGTTCTATTTGATACATTTTTTCAAAGTTAGGAGTTTTGTCACTATTTTGTAATGATGATATTGTGTTGCCTGTCTGTTTCATGGATAGGTCAAATATTTCTGAAGCATCCTTTTTTGTTTTCAGTCTGCTGATAAAATATGTCTTAATTGAATCCCTCATGGACTTTCTGCCTGACCATAGACTATGTTGGTGATATCTCTCAACATTGTATATCCTATCAAGATGTTCTGATATCTTGGTATGATCTGAAAATGATTGTGACAAAAATATCTCATTGTTATTTTTTGTTATAAAACCTCTAAATTCTAAAAGAAATTCTACCAATCTTACTTCTCTTCTTACTATGGCATTTGCTTTGGAACTGTTGCAATTCTTTTTGTATTCCAGTAAAAGATTTTGAGTCTTCAAGAAATAGATGACTAGATACTTTCTTACTATTTGTTCAAATAATGATTTTTCTGGGTCTAAATTATTTTCATACTTCATTAATTTCAATGAGATTCTACTTTTTGTAATCTTGGCAAAGTTATCTTGCATGTTATAATGTTCGATAAATTCATTACCCAGTTTACTTGACATGATATGTTTGTTTGATTCTATCTTTGAAAAAATCTCATCTTTATTTTCCAGTAAATTTGCAGTAATACGATCAGAGGGTTCTAGTAAATTTTGTATATAGTATACTTCATTATTCCACCAGTTTGCTTTTTTGATACGCCTTGTCTGTATCAATTCTTTCAAGTCTTCTCCAACATCTGGTCCATTGCTAGAGACATTACCACTTTCACAAATGTCGGTTTTACTACAAAACGGATGTTGTGTGATGTAAAGTAGTAATCTTGCCTTTCTGCAAGAACCTTTGTGATTCATGTTGAAGATCTACGTTATACATCCAAGGAATAAAGACGCAGGTTGACTAGCTTTGATATCTACTCAAATTATGATAACAAAAAAAGGTAGATGAAAACACGATCGAATTTCCTTTAGTCAACTTTGATTTCTAGTATGATATGACTAGAATCAATTACAAGAAAATCTGCATTAGTATACCAATAGATCAGTATAGAGATCTAGAATCTACTAGAAACAATCTACCCATGTCCTGGCATATCTCATCATTACTTGCTGGTCCACTAAAAGAGAAGATGGCAAGAGGGAAGGCCTGAATTTGCTTGTTTTAGCATGCCCTCACGAACAAAAGAGGTTCAGGATGACATTTTCGTGTAAAAGTACAGGAGATTATGCCCTGGAACTATGCGAAGAATGTCATAGTATTGAGAGCAAAAACTATCTAATCCACGAAGAAAGAATCTAGGCTTTGTGTACTAATAACTATAATCTGTCTTGTTGTTCTTGTCTCTCTTCCTCATCCATTTTCATGAAATAAACCTCTGCTGCCTCATTAACATACCAAAATGCCTTGTCCATATCTTCTGGCTTACTTCCAGAGATGCGTTCTGCAATTTCGTATATCTTGTCTTTAATAGATTGTGAAATAACATACAAATTATTCATCTCACAATATTTCTTGTACACTTGTTGTACATAATCTGGATCCAATTTATATTCTATAACAATATCTTTTTGATGTCTTCCTTTATCAAATAACATGAAAAGAAAAGACGCATCATGAAATTTATTTTGAGATTCATCTACTTTTCCTATTGCTTCATTTTTTATTTTACTAATCTCCCCAATGCTGAATTTTTTTATCCTGTCACCAATAAGAAATTTTATCTGTGCAATCTCTCTAAAATTTACTCCTTGTTTTACAAGCCTTAGTACTTCATTTTTTGCTTCATCTAGTGTCATACTGATTATTTTTTCTTTTTTGTTTGCCATGGTACCAAGGTGAAAAAGTATGAACTAGTTAAGTTTTTCATAGTTTTTCTCTTGTTTCTCTTATCTTCTCTTGTTTCTCTGGTTCATCGTAATCATTCTATGTGTGTTATTTACTCAGTAATTGTCTCGTATATTTCCCGCATGGATATCATATGGTATACTTGTTCTAGAAGAATTAGTTTAGATAAATAATAATTATTTATTATTGAAACTCTATGTACTTTCTTTTACTTTACTTAATCCGTATTCAAAACCATGTGAACGGTTTGCAAACTTTTTTTTCTTTATCTGTGAATCTAACCATTTGATGAGTTCTTCATCCACTGTGATACTGAGTTTGACTTTGCTCAATAGTATGACTAGGTAGGATGGAATCATTTAACTAGGAGTACGATATTATCCTACCCAGTAGGATAAACAGGTAATATTATGCCTAAAAAGACACTATTTCTAACTTTTATGATGGTTTTTGGAGTATGTTTAGTTACAGTTCCAACTTTTGCTCAAGATTACAAGACCATTTCAGGTGTAGGAAAAGATGTAGGGGATGGAACAACAACATATGATGTACAATACTCTTCTGTG
>JAGWHQ010000002.1 GCA_028866655.1 Nitrososphaerota archaeon | reverse complement strand
TGGATCGGGCCGGATTTGAACCAGCGACCCCCGCAGTGTGAGTGCGATATCCTAACCAGGCTAGACTACCGATCCAGATTTATTTTTCAAAGTAGGATTATTTAGTTCTTGAATTGTTGTGGATACACATTACATTTTGTTACCGCATGTTGTACAAAATTTAGCCATCGTTGACAGGGTTTTGCCACATGATGTACACTTTATTTCATTTCCAGGTAATTGATCCAAGACTTCGGTTCTGCTTGGAAGATTTTTTGCTAAAATAAAAGATGCGACAGAGTTTTGAGGTCCCGATGCGGACTGACTTGCCATATTTCCAGTAGCTAATCCAGATGTTGATGTACGAGAAGATAAAGGGTTGGCCATTCGGTTTAATGCTTTTTTTATCTCAAACATGGCTTTTAGTCCTAGAAAATCCAATGCCGAGTATTTGAGAACGGCATCAGTCATCCCATAGTAATAGTCGCGTTCAGACAGTTTCCCTTGTTTATAGAGTTCATGCATTTCTATGAATGCTTGAATATATGGATCATACCCTCTAAAAATATACTGGAGTTTATCAAACATTAACGCAAGTGTATCTACGTCATCTCCTCCAAATTCCATTATAAAATACTGGATCAAAGACCACTACTTATTTTTTGATTCTAGTGAGCATGTTGCTTAAAGCAGGTACCACAAAATTCTTGGTTGCATTTAGGACAGGATATTAATTCCCCCGGCCTATAGCCTACAAAACATTTTGAGCATGCAAAGGGATTCATGTGGGATCAATAATATAGTAATACTTAATCTTTATTCGAGTCTCTTTTGAACTCTAATTTATCCCATGGAAATACCACATATTCTTTCCCACGAGTTTTTTTAGCATAGATTAACTGTTTTGGATATTTTACCCCCTTTCTTGCAATCAGTGTAGCATATACAAAATTTTTAGGATCTTTGGCAAGTGGAAATATTTTTTTAAAAGTAGCACCCGAGTCATAAATGTCATCAACAAATAAGGTTCTTTTAGGAATCTTTTTTTTATCTATGCGGATTTTCTTTATATCAAAATTATCAGCAATCAATCTTGCAGGTACTAGTCCACCTCTTGATATCGTTGCAATCTTGTCAAACTCAAATCCAGTTTTTTTAATCTTATTTGAAAGAATGTCCACACATGATTCAATCTCTTTCCATGAAAGATTAGCGTTACCTTTCCAGTTTTTCTTTGTCAATCACTAGTCCTTTTTTTGTTCTCTATTAATCATTTTGAAAACTAGAATATATAAAATTTAGACATGGTTAAATAATTTAGCCCTAGCTAACTCTTATATGCAGATTAGAATAATTTGCAATTATCAAAAATGATATCACCTAAAGCAAAACTATCTCATTTTACAAACTCACTTAGAAAATTCATAACATATTCTGGTCCAGCACTGATTGTAAGTATAGCATACATGGATCCCGGAAATTATGGAACGGACTTGCAAGGGGGAGCAGGATTCGGCTATTCACTGCTGTGGGTAGTATGGCTTTCAAGTATCATGGCCATGTTAGTGCAATACCTAGCAGGAAAATTGGGAATAGCAACAGAAAAAGGCATGGCAGAGATTTTAAGAGAAAAACTAGGCAGGAAATTGTTTGTCATACCATATTGGCTAAGTTCTGAAGTTGCATCAGCTGCAACAGACCTTGCCGAGTATCTTGGAACAGTCATTGCATTGAATTTATTGTTTGGAGTTCCAATGATATACGCTTCAATTTTTGGAGCTGCAGATGTCATAATCATACTGGCTCTAACATCAAGAAGATTTCGTGTATTGGAACAATTGTTTTTGCTCTGTGTTTCAATCATAAGTTTTGGATATATCTACGAGTTACTTGTTGCACCCCCAACCATCCATGGTATACTTACAGGTACATTTTCACTTCACTTTGTAAACTCTAGTGCATTGTTTGTAGGAGTTGGAATAATTGGTGCCACCGTAATGCCACATGTCGTATTTTTACACTCTTTTCTTACAAAAGAAAAAGCAATTGGCAAACCACTTGAGGAAAGAAAAAGGATGCGAAAATTACATCTTGCAGAGACCATATTTTTGCTTACAATTGCAGCTTTGGTAAACGCTGCAATTTTGCTAATGGCAGCAGTTGCATTTAATCCTACCAACTCTCAGATTCAATCAATCTCTGAAGCATACAAGACACTTGTCCCCTTGTTTGGTGCAGCAGCCGGATTAATTTTCTTGATTACTTTATTATCATCAGGAATTGCGTCATCTGCAGCAGGAACACTATCAGGTCAGATAATAATGGAAGGATTTCTAGGAAAAAAAATCAACGTATTGCTACGTAGAATAGTTACAAGATTTGTAAATGTAATTCCAACAACTATTGCCATATTGTTAGGTTTTGATCCATTACACATACTTGTGTACAGTCAATTTCTTCTTAGCTTATTGATACCGATTGCAGTAATACCTGTTGTCATACTTACCATGAACAAAAAATTGATGGGCGAATTTGTAAATAGAAAGATAACAACAATTGTAGCCTGTGTTTTTGTTGGAATAATCATCGTGTTCAATATTTTTTCATTAGCTAGCCCATCATCATAGATACAATGCGATATGTATCAGGTTACTACCTTGAACTGGACATTTTTCTTTTTCAAGAATCTTATCAATTGTTGAGCATGCTCCTGGTCTTGTGTCTCAAGACTCAATGTAACCCCTGCAGTACCTGCAGGTATGCTAGAGCTTAGCCTATCATGAATCACATCTACGATATTCACACTCAGAGAGGATATCTGGTCAACTACTTCCTTGAGAGCGCCGGGTTTATCAGTCAAAAGGATAAAGATCTTGACCATCCTTCCCATTTCTGTCAGACCTTTTGCTACAATCTGGCCAAGAAGATACATGTCTACGTTTCCACCAGACAAAATTGTGACTACCTTTTTGCCTTTGGCCGGTTTCTTGTCAAGCAAGTATGCCACACCAACAGCACCTGCAGGTTCTACTACGGTCTTTGATCTTTCCATCAACAGAAACATTGCCTTTACTATGGCAGAATCATCAACTAAAACAATGTCATCAATTAGTTCGTTTATGATTTTAAATGTAGAATGACCAGGAGTTTTTACAGATATACCGTCTGCTATAGTCCTGTTACCTGAAACAGATTGTAGTTTTCCCATATCAAATGATTTTTTCATTGCAGGAAAACCAGATGACTGGACACCAATTACCTTTACTTTGGGTTTTTTTGTCTTGACTGCTTTTAGTATTCCAGCTGCTAGTCCCCCTCCACCTATTGGAACATAAATTTCGTCTACATCTGGAAGGTCTTCCATTATTTCAAGTCCTATCACACCTTGTGCAGCTATTACGGTTTCATCATCAAAAGCATGCACTATAGTAGCACCTGTTTTTTGTGCAATGTCTGCAGCCTTGGCAGATGACTCGTCATAGATTGTTCCTTCTAAAATTACATTTGCTCCATATGATCTAGTAGCAGAAACTTTGGCAGGTGAAGCAGTAACTGGCATTACAATTGTGCAAGGAATTTTTTCAAGTGATGATGCATATGCTACACCTTGTGCATGGTTTCCTGCAGATGCTGCAATTACTCCTTTTTTCTTTTCTTCTTTTGAAAGGCTTGCAATCTTTGCATAAGCTCCTCTGAACTTGAACGAGCCAGTCTTTTGCAAACATTCGGATTTTAGATACACGTTAGAGCCAGTCATTACACTAAATGATTGAGAGTTTTCAAGCGGTGTTCTACGAATTACATTACGTTGTAATTTCTGGGATTTTATTATATCTTCAAAAGTTACATCCAACAGAATTTCCAGCCCCATCTTGGTATATTTGGTTTATTGAATCATTTGTGCCAAAAAACAGTCCTTTATTTTGCATAACTTGGATACATTTTAAATAAAAATTATACAATTAGACCATAAATTAACAAAATTTTCAGGGATCAAAAAGGGCTAAATAATATTCTGAGAGCATGTCAGATCTAAGTCAAGGAGGTCATAAAGGTCACACGGTGTCAACTCCCCAAACTTTGCACCGTGGCATGCAGTTCTGGCCTCCTTGACTAATGATGTTAAGTTTTCCAGAACACTGCGATATAAACAATTTTTTAGTTTTTTAGAATTTCTATGATACCATCAAGCAATGCAAGAAGATTTGTCTTTGTTTGCTGCGAGATCCTTGTGAGGTTTATGTTTCCTTGTCGTGTATTGTTCTTGAGATATTCTAAATTAAAATTGCACAGGCACCCTTCCTCTGCTGCGATCATTTTGTTTTCATCAATTAGTACAGGAGTGGTATGATATACTTCTATGAGCATGTTATCTAGTTCCCCAAATAATTTGTCTCTGTTTGCTACAAGTTTTGTGTGCTCGGCATGTGAGACTTCGATTGTTTTTACAATGTCTTGTGTGATATCTTCACGATTAAACAATACCTCAAACAATTTTTGTTCATCCATTCCTTGGTATCCTTCTGCACGTAGCTTTTCTTCAATTATCTTGTCATTTTCAGGCCCTACCCGAACCTGAAGGTTTGCAATCATGTCAGAAATGTTAGACAATTCCTTTTGGATCTCAATAACGCGATGGTCTAGTCTGTAAAACAACAAGGCATGATATTGAAGAGACATGTGTGCAGACAGGAGATAATTTCCTTCTTGTATCTCAAACTTTATGAAACTTCTTCTCAGGTCTTTTTCAGCGGTTGCGGATACTCCTTGATTATTCCACGCAGGTGTTTTTTTTAACACTTGTTCAAAAAACTTTCTTACAAGGGCAGGATCAAATGATTCTTGGTCTGTGACAGTGCCATCCCCTAGCATAACCTTCAAGGGTACTTTATTTGTCAGAGCAGTAATGTTTTCCAAGAATAAAGTCCGTATGGTTTCAGCCTTGGCGCTCATTGATATCATGAAAGGGTCAGGATTGCTGACTGGTATCTGCATCAGTATGATTCCCAAACCTTCCACATAAAATCGGTATGTACTTTAAATACTCTTTAAAACCATTTTTTATTAGATGTGAGCACGTGAAAAAATCGTCGTTTAAGAAGATAATATGCTGGAACTGTAACGTGGAAGTTATACAATACTTTGATATAAAATACAAGGGAGAAAGAGGAGTATGTCCCGTATGTGGTGTCAATTTCCCATTAGAGTGAGTAAAAAATGAGTGAAGAGCCTGAAGAGATACAGGATGATAACATTGCCACAAGAGGCATCATAGATATGATGTTAGGAGGAGGCAAGACAGGCACGCTTGATAGTGAAAGTTTGATAAAAGAAACTCAGAAAAGAGTATGGAGTTCGCTCAAAAAAGGATACGAGTATGATTATTCTGTAGATGAATCAGATACGTTTCTGCGAAAACATGTGGCACAAAAACTGCACATGCTTGTAATGTTTGTAGACCTAGTTGGCTCTACGGACATGGCATTACAACTTCCGCCAGAAAAACTTGGAATAATAATTAGTTCATTTTCACAAGAAATGAGATCTGTCATACGCCATCATGGTGGATATGTCCTAAAATATGTCGGAGATGCGGTAATAGGATATTTCATCGCAGAAGAAAGTCCACTGGTTGTATCAGATAGTGCAGTAAACTGTGCAAGAACTATGATAGATGTCATAGAACGCGGAATAAATCCAATACTTAGTGAATATGATTATCCAGAGTTACGCGTAAAGATTGGCATGGACTATGGAGAGAATGTGATTGTAAGATATGGTTCAGATCAGATTAGATCGCATGTTGACATCTTGGGTCCTGCAGTAAGCATTGCAGCAAAGATTACCGCACTTTCAAAACCAAATCAGATTCTGATTGGAGAAGATGTCTACGAGAAACTTCATCCCACACTCAAGAGTTTGTTTGAGAGAATTGAATGGTCAGATAACATCTGGACATACCAAGACAAGAAGACTGGAAAGACTTACAGAGTTTATGCAATGCATGCCTAGACAGTGAATTTGTCTGGACATTCTACATGTTCATAATGATGATCTGTAAACTTTTGGTCAACAATATACATCACAATTTTGTATAAATCTGTAGAACCTATATTTTTTTTACATTTTATACAGTGCATTGATATTGTTTTTGACATTAAACTAGTGTCGATCAGGCCATTCTATAAGGATCAGAGATCGATAGAAGTTGATAAAAAATGACTAGCACTTGACACCTTGCCATATCTAATGCCTAGTTTTGTGAGTAAACATGAAATAGAGGAGAGCAAGAATTGCATTCATGTGGCCATATGACGTGAGAAAAATGATGGAAACTTTTGGTCATCCAATAGATATGATGAATTCTCCATTTGCATTTCCAAGACTGCCACCACGTGCAAACCCGCCACAAGGAATTGCCAGTGCTGGAATGGTAAAAGACCGCATAGTCAAAGATGCAGACATGATGACAAGTAAGATCTCGGCTCACCACACAATGTTTCAAAGATATGCAGCAGGCTTGTTTAACATGACACCAAATGGATTCATGCCAGGTCATCCAATGCATACAACGGTACATGCAGTGGACACATTAACTGAGGAAAACGAGAGACTGCGAAAAGAGAACTTGGCTTTAAAATCAGGTCTTGACAAAGAAAAGAAAAAGTAACTTCCAACTTTTATAAAGCATAAACTTTCTATTATAATCATGCAAAAGACACCCAATCAAAAATGGGCAGATCAAATAGCACAACACAGAAAGCGTTGCCAAAACATAATGGAATTATCAAAATCAATTAGATATGTAGGACTGATAAATGAATATGGAAGAACTCTGACTGGAATATTCAGGCCAGGACTAGGTGTGTTACTATCAAACGAGCCTGCAAGAAATGAGTTTTTCTTGGTCTCTACAATGTTTGTAATGCGAAACAAGACAAGCTCTGCAATTGGAAAGATGGACAGTGGTGTACTAAGACATGACAAGGTTACAATAATAATATTCCAGCGAAAAGAGGGCATCTATTACATCTCAGTAAACAAGACAGTAACGCCAGATGCAATAAACAAAATAATTACAAAAATTAAAAAAATTATTTAGAGTGGAGCAAATCCATGGAAACCACGGGCTTGTTTTGCACCATCATCAAATGAAGGCTCAAACAATGACACCATATACTTGTCAGGATCAAGTACAATACAATTTTTGCCAGCCTTGTGAGATACGATATCTCTATAGACTGAGACATTTTTTGATTTGAGTTCTTTAACTGCAGACTCGATATCTCCTACTACTAGTCCGATTACAATTCCATTATCAATGGATGTTCCTGTATTGATTGGTTTTGTTGCTGGATGTAGTATAACTGTGGCACCTTCTTTTGCCAATTCCACCCAGTTTTCTCTGCTGTTTTTGACTGGCAGCCCAATCACTTCATTATAAAATTTCAGAGATTTGTTCAGATCCGAGACTGCAAGAATTACACTTCCAAGGTGTCGGATATTCATGTACACAGTAAGTGTTCGTAGCGTTAAAAGATTATGGTAAGACTAGATTACCTGAACCATCGTTTCAGTGCGTTCTACACCCTTGATGTTTTGAATTTCTGTAGTGACGTCTTTTATTGATGACAATTCCTTGACTTCAATTAGTGCAACTGCATCAAACTGGCCACTTACCGCAAAGGAATCATAGACTGATTTTACTAGTCTGAGCCTTGCAGCTATGAGTTTTTTCGGAGATTTTACTAGTACTACGGCTTTGACCAACCCATATCTACCTCCACTTCAATTAGAGTCTCTGTTGAAACAATTTCCTTGATCTTTTTAAAATCAATTACAATGTTGTTGATTTCATCAATGGTACCCTGGAGTACAACTGCAATGTCTGCCCTTCCTGTCACGACCATTATTTCACGTATTATTTTTCTTGCCTTTTTCAGAGAAGCAATGACAGGATCAACTTTGCCTGGTTTTACAGTTATCAAACAGAGAGATCTCACGATACCTGTATTGACATAATCATGGATAAGTCTTTTTGATCAAAAGAGGAAACTTGTGAAAAATTTAATCGTCGCTTGCTTCTTGTGAGCGTGCTTCTTCCAAGTATGCTTTTCTTGCCTCTAGTTCTGCTTCCTTGTCAAGACTGGTGTCATCTTCAACAACAATTATGCCATCATCTTCTTGAACTAGATCCTCTTTTAGTTTGGTCTTTTCTTTTGGTTTTGCCTTTGGAACTTCCTTTTTTGTTACTTCTTTTTTGGATGGTTCCTTTTTCGGGGCCTCTTTCTTGGCAGGCTTTTTAGTTTCTTTTTTCTTGTCCTTTGTCATAAGACGATTATCCAACAAGTAACATCGTCCTTTTAAACTTGTCTCATTATAGCAATATCAAATAATTTTCCTACATTATAAGAGAAAAAGCCGAATTTCGTATATGGTACAATCATACCATTACTTGAGATTCTTAATTTTTTCAATTATGGCATGATGATCTGAGGTTGGCTCGGTTGATAAAATCAGAATACCATCTTTTTGGAATATGGTCAATAATTTTACCTTGCCTTTAGATTCAACGATCCAGTCTGTATTTCCAAGTTTATCTGTAAACATCTTGTCCATCATGGCTTTAACAGAGACCTGATGATGTGCCAATGCTGCAAGATCTTTGTCAAGTAAAGGTACAACGCCATCTTTTCTTGCAGTAGACACCAGTTCTTCATCAACAATCTTGCCTGCAAATCTAATCTTGGTATCAAGTGCCAATATTTTTTTGCAATAATTGACTGTATCTTCAGAGGAACTCATTTTGTATTCAAGACATCTTTGTAAAATACCCTATTTAAGACATGTTTTGAATTTCCACCAGTACAATTAATTTTAATAAACATGTCACCAAACTTGAAATCAAAATGAGTAATGCCAAAAAAGGTCTAGTTGCAGTTCTTGTATCAATATCGATAGTAGGAGCCTTTGGCATACCATTAGGAGATCCAAAGTTTTTCATTCAAGCCATTGCACTAGAATCATCATTTATCGCACTTGCTATAATATCATTAAAAAATTTCAGATATGCATACATTCCAAATGTTATCATTGCAGTTCTTGTAATAGTTGGAAACACGGTATCGCCAAAACATTTGGAGATAATGTCTACACTGCATCCGTTTTACAACGGAATTGTATTAATTGTTGGAGGTTATATCTTGCAAGCACTGTTGCTTGTTACAAATGTAATAACACTCAAGCAGTACAAGAATAGTCGTTGATAAAACATCTTACTCAACTATTTGTGAGAAATTTAGGATTTTTAGGCACAAAATATCAGAACTAGAAGGTGCCGCCGGCAAGACTTGAACATGCGACAGCTCGGTCTTCAGCCGAGTGCTCTCCCGGGCTGAGCTACGGCGGCACATTTCATTAACCAATTTGAGGGGAATTAAAGTGTGTCTCTTACTTTTTCCAAGCAACATCAGAAATTTTTTTTCTTTTGTTAATTGTTCGTGCCACAACAAAAAGAAGATCAGATAATCTATTCATGTAGATTAAACATTCATTGTTGACATTCTCAGATTCTGCCAAGTGTACCATGTTTGTTTCCGCCCTTCTACAGATTGCTCTAGCCAGATGAACATGTGAAGCAATCAAATCCCCGCCAGGCAAAATAAAGTATGTTATCGGAGACAATTTTTCTTCCAGTCGGTCTATCTCTTTTTCAAGATAAGATACCATTTCAGATGTAACTCGATTTGATTTATTTTCAGGATTTGTATTTGCAAGGTCTGCACCAATTACAAAAAGATCATTTTGAATTTTTGTTAGCATTGCACGAATATCTTTTCCAAGTTTTGATGATAAAATTATACCAATAGAAGCATTTAGCTCATCCACCATACCATAGGATACAATTCGAGGATTTGATTTCTTTACGCGTTTGTTACCAATCAGGCCAGTAGTTCCATCATCACCAGTTTTAGTGTAAATCTTCATAGATGTATGATATCATCATAGTTGCCATTTTAATCTTGTTTGGTTTGTTATACAATCTAAAAAAATCAGACTCAAAGATTAAAACTGACGCATTTCATACAACTCTCAAATGCTGTTTGATTTTTTCTATCTGGCACTAGAGCTCAAAAAAGTCCAGCGCAAGGGATGGAAAAGCAAGGTAGGAATAGAGCGCCCAGAATCTGTGGCAGACCATTCTTACGGAACTGCAATCATGGCAATGATTCTCTCAGACATGCAAAATCTTGATACCGGAAAGATTCTCAAGATGGCACTGCTTCATGATTTGGCAGAATCAATCATCGGGGACTTTATGCCAGGTGAAATCTCAAAAGAGAACAAGAAAACAGTAGAAGATGAGACCATGAAAGAAATTCTTGCAAAATTGCCGGAAAATATTGCGCCACAATACAATAACATATGGAATGAATACACACAAGCAAGTACAAAAGAATCCATCTTACTGCATGAGATTGACAAGTTTGAGATGGCTATTCAAGCTGTAAAATATTCTTCAGAGGGTTTTTCAAATGAAAAACTTGTAGCATTCATTGATTCTGCAAAAAAAGAGATCAAATCAAAAGAGCTTGTAGACATACTGGACACACTATCGTATAAATAACAAGAATCAGTTTTTCAATCATGCAATATTTTGTGGCACTCAAGATGGGAGAAAAGCGAGTAAAAGAGGCCAGAGAATATCTTAATACATTATGCAATGATCAAGCCATGCCAGCCTTGGCATTAAGAGATAACAAAACCAATGTATGGGAGCCGGTCGGTCAAGAAAATCTTTATGCGGTTTTAAATGACGTTGGAGGATATGTTCTTACAGATTCAACAGGATACATGATAGTAATTTGTGATAAAAACGGAATCTCAAAAGCTCTTGTCAGAAGTGTAGATGCAGAACGAAAAGAAGCCATTGTTGCAAGATTAAAAGCAGACAACATAGAAGAACACAAGGGAGACGTAGTCCTTCCAGTTTAATTGTGTCATACCATAGTAAGATTGACAGCATCAAGATTAAATTAGTACAACCCATACATTTTAGGAAATGACAAAAAAGTTTTCTCACGATATCGAAGTCAGTGGACATCTCATTGATTCCATGATTTTAACAAAGATTTTTGATGTAATCATGGACCTAAAAGGCGAATTTCAAGTTCAAGAGTTCAGGGTTGGCAAACACAAAAAAGATGAGAGTCATGCAAAACTTTCAATTCAAGGTCAATCCCAAGAACATTTAGATAAAATTCTCGAGGCAGTATACCGTGAAGGCGCAACTTCAAAGATCCAGCAAGAAATTTCACTAAAACAAGCACAAAAAGACATGGTGATGCCAGACGATTTTTACAGTACAACTAATAACCATACTGAAATTTTCCACAAAGGAAAATGGATCCGCGTAGAAAACATGATGATGGACAAGTGCATCATTGTTAAAGAAAACAGAGCATTCTGTACTCCAATTAGAGACATCAAAAAGGGTGACAAGATAATTGTGGGTGAAAAAGGAATACGTGTCACTCCACCAGAGAGACCAAGAGAAGGAGTAAACCTATTTCAATTTATGAGCAGTGGAAGCTCAAGTGAGAGACCAACACAACACATTGCAAGAAAAGTTGCAGAAGACATTTACAAGATAAAAAAACAAGGTGGAAAAATTGTTCTAGTAGGAGGACCTGCAATTGTCCACACCGGGGCATCAGATTCAATTTCATTATTGATAAGACTAGGATTCATCAATGCAGTTCTTGCTGGAAACGCACTTGCTGTTCACGATATAGAATATTCCACTCTAGGAACATCACTTGGAATGAATGTACAAGACGGCACACTTGCAGTAAGAGGACATAGAAATCACATGCAGGCAATAAATGCAGTCTTCAAAGCAGGCTCGATTCCAAAAATGGTAGAAAAAAAAGTATTGAAAAAAGGCATAATGTATGAATGTGTAAAAAATAAAGTGCCTTTTGTCCTAGCCGGCTCGCTAAGAGATGACGGTCCATTGCCAGATGTAATAACTGACATGACAATTGCACAGCGTAAATACAAAGAGATTGTAAAAGACGCAAAACTTGTCATCATGGTTTCAACAATGCTTCATTCCATTGCAACCGGAAACATGCTGCCAGCTGATGTTAAAGTCATTGTAGTAGACATCAGTCAACCAACAGTGACAAAACTCATGGACAGGGGAACATGGCAAGCACTAGGCATAGTAACAGATGTGGGTGCCTTTTTACCTCTAGTCACGCAAGAGATTCAGAAGATATCCAAAGCCAATTGAGGAGATCATACTCATTATTCATATAGTATAATGCCAATACCCCCAATATGCGTTTAAAAGACAAGATTGCAATTGTTACAGGCGCTTCAAGTGATATTGGATCAGAGATATCAAGGAAGTTTGTAGAAGAAGGAGCCAAAGTTGTCCTGCTTGGAAGACAGGTCGATAAGCTAGAGCAGGTACAAAAATCCATTAAAGATTATTCTTCAAAAACTGTTGCAATCGCATGTGATCTTACAAATGAAGCCCAAGTCATTCAAACTGTAAATCAGATAATGGACCATTATGGAAGAATTGACATTCTAGTAAACAATGCAGGAACAATTACTGACCCAATACATTTCCATGAGATGCAAGAAAAAGATTTGAACGCATTAGTTGACACCAACATGTTTGGTACATTTAGGATAACAAAATCTGTCATAATCAAAATGCTTGAAAATAAAAACGGTGGAAGCATAATCAACATAGGTTCAATCTCAGCAGAGAGAGCAATACCCAAAGTTCACCTAACAGTGTACTGTACAACAAAAGCCGCGATAAACATGTTTACCAAGGGACTGGCAGTAGAATATGCAAGAAGAAATATTCGATGCAACTGCATTAATCCTGGAATAGTAAATGCCGGAATGATAAAACCATATCTTGATTATCCAGAAGCAAGAAAAGTACTAGAAGACAGACAACCACTAAACAGAATAGGACAACCAGAAGATGTGGCAAATGCTGCAACATACCTAGCATCTGATGAATCAAAATGGATTTCAGGAATAATCCTTAATGTAGACGGCGGAAAGTCTGCATCAGAAGGATAAAGTCAAGCGTTTTGAAGTAATTCGTAATCATAGAGAATCTATTCGATTCTCTTGTAAATTGCTTTAAAATCTTCAGCAATTCTATATGCAATATTTTCCAAATGTGTAACTTCGGTCATGTTAGATTTACCAAGACCAATTTGTCTCATCATGGTATTACACTTGTGTACTTGCATGTGATCAGCATCAAGACTTTCACTTGACCAAGCCTTGAAACAGTCGTTAAAGTCTAGACAGAAATTAAGTATGATAGATTCCCAATCACTGTTAGATGTCGGATATCCAATACCTGCAGCCAATTCACGAAATTCATTGCTCTTATCAGTAAACAACATTTTTAGAGATTTTTTTGCTTTTGCTGCATCATAATTATCTAGTGCGTTTGACCCTTGCATGAATAACCCTCAAATAATATTCTATTTTAAGTTCACCCCACCAAGGCTGAAAATATGGAGAAGATCACGCGTGGTGATTTTTTCATCGCATCCAATAGAACATAGTTGAAAAAATCACCAGCACAGGTCAGATCTAAGAGAATGAAATCTTAAATATTAAACAATAAAGATAGTCATAGTAACAATGAATTCAAAGATATCTCTTGCATCCATTGGACTTTTAATAATCTCATTTATGGCAGCAGCTGCACAAGCTCCAATCACTGTAACAACTGATAAAACAGCCTATTCTGATGGTGACACAATTGTCATATCAGGCACCGTAGCGGATCAGCTCAACATACCTGTATCCATAGTGATTAGAGACAATTCTCAAACTCCGGTATATATTGCACAAGCAAGTCCTGGAGCAAGTAATACCTACACAGCCCAAGCAGTTGCAGGAGGCAATCTCTGGAAAAATGCAGGCACATATGAAATCGACGTAACATACGGAGGCGCTGACAAAACTGCCAAGACTACATTTGCCTTTACACCAGCCAGCCAAGCACCTGTAAACACAACACCACAAACCAATAGTACCATTCCAGCGGTCCCAGAATTTGGTTCGCTATCTGTCATAATATTTTCACTAGCTATAGTATCAACAGTGGTAATATCTACAAAGATGAGACCCAAATTTTAAAAATTAGATTAATCAAATGTGGGGATTTATTGTCTGAATAAATCAACAGATGCAATTCTCAAGTTTTAAATTATGATCAAGACCATAATATGCCAACATGCAACGTGATTTACAATTAACTATAAGAATGGTAATTAGCTTTTTTGTCCTTACTATAATTTATCTAGCATTTTTGAGCTTTGTTGCCATGTATTTTGGATTAGGCATCATCCCGATTGCAATGATAGCAGGGTTGATGATTGGAGCACAGTGGTTCTTCTCTGACAGAATAGTACTATGGAGTACAGGAACCAAAATCATATCAAAAGAAGAATATCCTACATTGCATCAAATAATAGAAAACTTGGCCCAAAAAGCAAATCTTCCAAAACCCCGAGTTGGAGTTATGACAAGTGATGTCCCAAATGCATTTGCTACTGGAAAAGGTCCCAAAAGATCTGTGGTAGTTGTCAGTACAAGAATAATGCAAATGCTTGACAAGGAAGAACTAGAGGGTGTCCTGTCACATGAAATGACTCACATTAAAAACAGAGATGTTACAATTATCACACTTGCCAGTTTGTTTTCCACAATTGCGTGGTATTTGATGCAATCTTCCATGTTTAGTACAATGTGGGGAGGTTATGGATATGGCGGTAGACAACAACAGGGTGGAAATACATTTCTCATACTCATAGTTGCAGGCATAGTCTGGTTCCTGAGTTTTTTGATAATCCGAGCAATATCAAGATACAGAGAATTTGCAGCAGACAGAGGTGGCGCATATCTCACAGGCAAACCAATGAACCTATCACGTGCACTGATGAAGATAAGCGGAGAAGTAAAGACTGCACCTGTCCCACAACTCAAAAAGATGGAAGGTATGAATGCATTTTTCATCATACCTGCAATATCGGGCCAGACCATAGCACGATTCTTTTCCACACACCCTCCAGTTACAGAACGGGTAAAGCGTTTGATGAGAATTGAACAAGAACTTCGAAACCAAGACAAACTAGGCATCTAGAATATCTAGTAAAAATTAGACAAAATTTAGATTCAGAGTTTGGCTGATAATATCAGAAAACGTCTTGTTACACATTATCACATGTTTTTGATTTTATAGCATGATTGAAGATTTTCAACAGTGATAATCACCTGTGATAAATTTACATGATTATTTTTATAAGATAATAACAACAGACTGTTGTAGGTATAATGCAAAGATCTAAAATAAAAAAAGAGTCATTAGAAGATCCATCAGTACTATTTCTAGGCATACCAGGGCCAGGATTGATAGGCACCATGTCCATGACATACATCATCCATGCGCTAAAGATGGATTTGATAGGAGAGATAGAAAGCAGTCCTTCATCAGTTATCTTTGTAGACAATGGTCAGATGATAGGGCCTGTTAGAATTTATAAAAAAGACAAGATATTTGCAATAATATCAGACATTCCAATAGATTACGACAATGCGATAGGTTTTACAGAATCTGTCATAGATTTTTCTAAAAGGAACCACATTGATTTTATTGTGTTCTTATCAGGCATTCAAGTTCAGGAAAGAAACATGTCTAATCTCAAGACATACGGACTAGTTACACATGAGAAACTTGAAAAACTACTTTACGACAATGCGATACCAAAGTTTCTTTCAGGTGTCATAAGTGGTCCCGATGCCACGATTCTTTCACAGCTAAGAAACTCATTAATACCCACTATTGCTTTTCACACTGAATGTAATTACTTTTTTCCTGATCCTGATGCTGCCATACAAACCATCAAAATAATTTCGCAAATCATCAAGACAGAAATTGATTTAACGGAATTTAAAAAACAGGCTGACTATCTACGATTACAAAATAGACAACTGATGGAAGATACACTAAATGTATTGCAAACACAAAAGGAATCCTCTACCATCCCGCCCCAGATATACAAGTGATATGCATGAGTGATTTTGGTTCGTTCATAGAAAAACAGATGAATTCCTTTCTTGAAGACAGTGTTTTCAACGATTTCATACACAAGGAATTGGTTCCGTTATCGCACCTTAATGAGAAACATTCTAGATTGATCTTAGAAATTGACCTGCCATTTGTAGATAAAAAAAATATTGAAGTAACATTGTCAAATGATCATCTTACAGTAAACGCAAAACTGACCAAGACTTTTTGTATCTCAAGGGGAAATGTGGCTACAGAGTTTGATTATTTTAAAAAGACCATAAAAATTCCAAATAGTGTAGATATGAAACAAATTTCTGCAACATTTAAGAACGGCATTTTAAAGATTACAATGCCAAAACCTGTACAAGGTAGAAAGATACCAATCAAATAATTTTTTTAATTTGTTTTGTGTGTGCCAAGCGTACAAAAGATGCAGAGTTGATAGTATTTACTCCAGATATCACGCGTACACCCACATTTGCAAGCACATTCTCTTAATTTCATCTAGTTCTCACTTGTATTTGTGGTCCTAATATTTGTAAGATTGCATGGTCTGTTAGCGATTCTGTCTAGATACAAGACAATGTGGTAACTTCTACCAGTTAAAATAGGTCCTTGACTTTACTTTTATACGATTCAACAATTTGTCCAAACTCTGCAAAATCATCTGCGGAAGGACTTTGTAGCCTCATAGCACATTGAGAAATAAAGACAGTCAATGCATTTCCGACCATCATGTTGAAAACCAATTCAGAAAAGTCATGCACTCCAGGAAATGCCACTTTTAGAAACGGAAGGTATACCTTGGTCTGATTTGTCATCAGTTCCAAGTTTTGTTCAATTGCAGTCTTGACATCTACAGAAATTGCCATCTAGTTCACCAAGATTATTTGATATGGTTTTGAAGAATAATGGTGAGCACACAAAAATATCGTTTTTCCCTTTAACGTTTTAGCAGTTATTGATAATCCGTTTAATTCTTTTTTGCATACATGGCACGTTAATGGTTTGACATCAGATCGGACTATCTTTTTTTGATGAGGTATGTACAAATCTTGAATTAGAAAATCGTCTGCCATAACCATGAGAAAGCATCCCAATATTATTAAAGTAATTCAAATTATCAGATCTGATTATCAGACACAATCGGCATGCAATGCGATTGAATCTACATCACATGGGATAGACACAGAAAAGTTCTAGATTGCTTTTTCATTCTCTGCGCCAGTAGCAATATCTATGGCACGTGAGAGTTTGTACATGAAAATCTTGCCAACCGTGGTATTTGCACGAATAATGCCTACTGCTTCACCCTCATCTTTTTCTTCCACAATTACAGTTACAATATACTTGTCTGAAAACTCGGGAATGAATGTTTCAGTACCTTTTGCAGCATGTAATGTAGGTCCTGCCGTTTTACCCCTTCCACGAACTTTCATTATTGTGATTCCACCTACATGTATTTTTTTTAGTCCATCACTGATGGCTCGAATATCATTTTGTGGAACAATTGCATCTATTCGTATCATGTAAATCATGACAGAATTTATACTATAATATTTTTTCTAAAAAAAGACTCAGATTGCTTGTTCGTCTTTTTTAGGAGTTTGTATATCGTATGCTTCTGAAATAGAGGTGACAAATATTTTACCAAATTTGGAAGAGCCTCTAATAGCTGCAATTATCTCATTTTTCTTGTCATCTGGCACTATTACTTCGAGAATGAATCGTTCTCCAAATTCAGGAGTAAAAACCTCAGTTCCCTTGGACGCATGAATCTCTTTTGCGACTGTTTTTCCTCTACCCCACCCTTTGTATGCTGTGATTCCACCAACTGATAATTTTTTTAGTGCGTCACTAATTGATTTTATTTCATTTTCTGGGAGTACTACTTCAATCTTTAGCAAGATGTAAGGAAATGAAATAACATATTAAAAAATCTTATGGATTGATTTCCGATCCATTACAATCCTAGAAAAAACAAATTTTTTTATACTTCATCTTTTCTAAGAAAGAAATCTTGCCAATTGACACAGGTGATACAGCCTGGATGCTCATAGCTTCCAGTCTTGTGCTATTAATGATCCCAGCTTTAGGATTATTTGAAGCAGGACTATTACGACGAAAGAATACCGTTTCAATTTTCATGCAGATCTTTTTCGGATTAGCAATTCTCAGTGTAATGTGGTTTACATTTGGATTTAGTTTATCATTTGGTCCGGATACCGGAATGGGCCTCACTGGAAATATGGATTGGACATTTCTCAATAATGTGCCATATGATTCCGGCCTGCATTATGCGCCGACAATTCCAGGAGTCTTATTTGCAAAATTCCAGATGATGTTTGCAGTAATTACGCCGCTGCTGTTAACTGGTGCAATTGCAGAGAGGATGAAGTTCAGCGCATATGTTATTTTTATCGTAGCATGGAGTGGACTCATCTATTATCCTCTAGTCCACTGGATCTGGGGAGGCGGATGGCTTGGACAGATGGGTGTTGTAGATTTTGCCGGAGGCATTGTAATACATACCAGTGCGGGAATGGGTGCACTTGCAGCTGCCCTAGTGCTTGGAAGAAGACTCAACTATGGCCCATCAATCATGATTCCACACAGTATACCAATTGCAGTTTTAGGTTCATCATTACTATGGCTAGGATGGTTCGGATTTAATGCAGGCAGCGCACTAGCATCAGGAAGTTTAGCAGGCAATACAATCATCAACACTCACATTGCATCATCAATTTCTGCATTAATCTGGGTAGGACTTTCGTGGATGCGAACAGGCAAACCAAGTGTAATTGCTGCAATCAACGGAGCAATAGCAGGACTTGCAGGTATCACGCCAGCATCAGGATACATTAGTGTGGAACACGCATTTGTTTTGGGAATTGCAATTGGAATAGGATCATATCTCGCAGTCTTGTTCTTCAAGGAACACCTCAAGATAGACGATGCATTAGATGTAAGCTCTGTTCACGGTGTTGCAGGAATAATCGGTTCACTTGGAATTGGAATATTTGCAAGTACATTGGTAAATCCAAGTGGTCCAAATGGACTCTTGTTTGGCCATCCACAACAATTGCTCATTCAAGCCATGGGTGTCGGAGTAGCAGGAGCGATGGGGTTCTTTGGGACGTTTATCATAATGAAGGTAATAGACAAACTAATCGGAGTCAGAGTATCAGCCAAAGTCGAAGAAGCAGGCCTTGATATTGAAGAGCATGCAGAGCGTGCATACTCTGATGAAGACGAGTTTGGCAAAATGTAGACTGGTTCCAGTATCAAACTAGTAAAAATTTATTTTTTAACCAGCGAGTTTTTTTCGTAAAATCTCAAGTGTGGTTGTTGGGTCTGCTTTTCCCTTTGTCTTTCTCATGACTTTGCCAACCAAATAATTGATAGTATCAGGATTTTGTTTTGCTTCTGCTACTGCTTTTTCTTCTTCTTTGAACACTTCATCAATTATTTTTTCAATTGAACCTGCATCACTAACATGGCCCAAGTCAAGACTAGTCATGACATCGGCAAGTGATTTGCCAGACTTTACCATCTCGTGTAATGCAGATTTTCCAGAATTTCTTGTTAGTTTGTTTTCCATGATAGCATCTGCAAGCTCAGAGACGTGTTTTGGTGTAATTTTTAATTCAAGTTTCTTTTCTCTAGTATCTGCAACACCCATCAAATCAGTTGTAATGATATTTGACACTTCTTTTGCATTTTTTTCGTTATGAGATTTATCAAACAAGTCAGAGTAAAATCTGTCAGAGGATAAAACATCTGCCACTTGAGCAGGCATGCCATATTTTTTAATGTACCTTTCTCTTCTTGCAACAATGCTTTCAGGCATCTGTGTTTTGATTTGCTCAACAGAATTATTTCCAATCAAAACAATTGGTATGTCTGCCTCTGGCAAGTATCTATAATCTTGCTCATCCTCTTTTGATCTAGATGAAACTGTAATTCTTCTTGCCTCATCCCAATGTCTTGTTTCTGCAAGTACTGTAATTCCCCTTTCAACAAGGCTTTGTTGTCGTGTAATTTCAAAATGAAGTGCTTTTTCCACATCTCTAAACGAGCCCACGTTTTTTATCTCGACTCGGTTTCCGTCACCCTCTGAAATGTTACCATCTACTCTCATTGCACCCTCTAGATATGGGTCTGCAACTCCAATGTTTTCAACCAAATCTGCAAGCACATTCAAAAACACACGGACTTGTTTTGGTGTCTCAAAGTCTGGCTCGGTCACTATCTCAACAAGCGGTGTACCTGCCCTGTTATAATCAACTAATGTAATCATAGTTTTCTCAGAAGTGCCTTCGTAGACTAGCCTGCCAGGATCTTCTTCTAACTGTATTCGTCTTATTCTAATTGTTTTTCCTTCAATCTCAATTTTTCCATCAGAGCCAATGCTTGTGGGACCATATGCGTTATACTGGGTAATTTGGAAATTTTTTGGCAAGTCAGGATAAAAGTAATTTTTCCTAAAGAATCCTATTTTTTCTGGAATTGTACATCCCAGTGCAAGAGATATCATTGCAGCTTTTTCTACCGCTTTTTTATTCAACAGCGGAAGAGAGCCTGGAATGCCAACACAAACAGGACAGATGTTAGAGTTTGGCGTAGTGTTTCTATACTCTGCCTTGCATGAACAAAATAACTTGCTTGCAAGTTTTGTAAGCTGACAGTGGATCTCTAGTCCTATTCTTGTCATAATGTCATCTCCGGAAGATTCGTAGTCTCTTGTAAGGAATATGCTGCCTGGAGTAATTCTTTTTCTTTAAACGAATCTGCAAACAACTGGATGCCAATTGGCAATCCCGAACTTGACATTGCAAACGGAACTGAAATTGCTGGAATTCCAGACAAGTTTGCAGTTACTGTATTGATGTCAGTAAGATAGAGTTTCAATGGGTCGTCAATTTTTTCTCCGACCTTGAACGGCAATATTGGCATGGTAGGAGATATTAGATAATCTACCTTTTTGAATGCCTCATCAAGTTGAGCCTTTATCATGGCCCTGACTTTTTGAGCTTTGAGATAATACTTGCCATAATATCCAGCAGACAAGACAAATGCTCCAAGCAACATCCTTCGTATCACCTCAGGCCCAAAGTTGCTTCGTGCCTTTGAGATAAACGCCTTGAATTCATACCCCTCTGTGCCAAAATCAAAACCATATCTTAGATTATCATATCTTGAGAGATTACTGCTTGCTTCTGCAGCAGCTATTGTATAGTAGGCTGCAATAGAATGCTCTACTGCATCAAGAGATATGGAAACACATTGCGCTCCAAGATCTTGTAATTTTGATATGGCAGTATTTGTTGCAGATGCTACTTCCTTATCGACTCCATCACCAGTCATCTGTGAAATTATCCCAATCTTTTTTCCAGATATTCCAGATTTCAAGTCCTTAACATAATCAATATTTTGATTTTTTGCCGTAGTGTTATCATGTACATCATGACCAGATATGATATTTAGCAAAAACGCCACATCCTCCACTGTCTTTGCAATAGGACCAATCTGTTCTATGCTATTTGCATAAGAGACTAGGCCATACCTGCTTATCATACCATATGTGGGTTTCAAACCAACAACAGAACAAAAACTTGCAGGACTTCGAACCGAGCCTCCAGTATCAGAACCCAATGAAGCAAGACACTCTAGTGCAGCTACCGATGCACCACTTCCTCCAGATGATCCCCCTGGTACATAGTCAGTATTCCAGGGGTTTCTAGTTGGACCAAAGTTGCTATGTTCAGTTGTAGAACCCATCGCAAATTCATCAAGATTTACTTTGCCAATTATAATGGCATCTTCTGATTTTAGTCTAGAAGTAACAGTTGCGTCATATGGTGCAACAAAGTTCTCAAGCATCTTTGACGCACATGTTGTTTTCAAGCCTGCTGTGCAAATGTTATCTTTAATGGACACAGGCATTCCAAAACAGATTCCTGTTTTTTCTTTAGACTTTATTTTTTTATCAATTGCCTTTGCTTTCTCAAGTGCATTTTGAGAATCAACAGTGATGAAAGCATGTATTTTTCCATCTACTTTTTCAATCCTCTCAAGTGTTTTTGCTACAAATTCTTCTACAGATATGGCACCTTCCCTTACCTGAGACACAAATTCGGTGGCTGAAATTCCTAAATTCATTTAAACCATTTTTGGAGCACGAATGAAGTTGTTTTGATCTTTTTTGAGATGCTCAATCAAAGAATCCCCATATGGTTCATAGACATCATCTCTTAGATCATCTTTAGCAATTTGAATTCCTAGTGTATCATCTGAATGAAATTCGACATGGTCAAGGCTATCAAAATAATTTAAAATCTGTTCGACTTGCTTGATGTATTTTTCTGGTTCACTTAGATCAACTTTGACTAAATCTGCCAGATGTTCAATCTCTTTTCTTTCTACCATGTTACTTCATCTACGGTGTAAGTCTATCTACATCACGAGGATAAAAGGTAGCATCCCTAATGTTTTCAGTACCTGTTAGTGCCATCATCAGTCTTTCAAGACCTATACCACAACCTGCATGAGGTGGAACTCCATAATCAAAGATACGCAAGTGATAATCAAATGCATCAATCTTGAATCCCTTGTTTTTCATCCTCTCTTCTAATTCCATTCTTTTTTCAATTCTAGTACTACCAGAAGACAATTCGAGATCTCCGAACATCAGGTCAAATGATTCAGAAATTTTTTGGTCATCATTTTTGGCTTTAACATAGAATGGTTTTGGAGCAAGTGGCCAATCCTTGATAAAGTAAAATCCGCTAAGATTTATTTTCTTTAATTGTGATGGATACAAATCATCACCCCACTTTGTTGTCGCTCCAGCTTTTTGCATTTTGTCCACTAGCTCGGTGTATGTATATTGTGGAATTTTATCCGGAATGTCTGGGATTTTGTAATCTCCAGTTTTTGCAGAATCGCAATAGTCTTTCACGGTTTTAATTGATTTTTTAATTATGTTTTCAACATGAGTCATTACATCACCATAGTCTGAGAATGCCTCTTCAATGTCTATTGAGATTGCCTCTGAAAGATGTCGATTAGTTCTAGACGCTTCTGCCCTAAATATTGGAGCAATTTCAAAAACTTTCTCAAAGCCTAGTGTAAGTTGTTCTTTGTAAAGCTGAGGGCTTTGTGCAAGAAATGCCTCCTTGTTATAGTAAAATATCGGAAATAGTGCAGCACCACCCTCTGTTGCAGTTGCAATCATCTTTGGAGTATTTACTTCAAGAAATTCTTTTTCGTAGAGGTAATCACGAATTGATTTTAGAACGAGACCACGCATCTTAAAGACATGTTGTAAGATATTTCTGCGAAGATCAATTGCCCTTAATTCCAATCTAGTATCAATATTTGGAACAGTTTTTGTTTGCCATTGAAATGGTGCAATCTTTTCAACAACTGAAAATACACGCAATTCACTTGGTGATATTTCTACACCCTTTGGTGCCTTGGCAGACGGTTTCACAGTACCCTTGACTGCAATAGTCGATTGCTCCTTTAGTTTTACCAAGGTCTCCTTAATATCATCTGGACAGACTCCTGCTTTGGCAGTAATTTGCATCTGACCTTCCTTGTCATTTAACAAAATGAATACTAGATTTCCATGATCTCGTACACTTGAGATCCAACCCATCACTACAACTTCTTTTCCATCCATAGATGGATCAAGTTGATTAGAATAGATGGTCCTGCGCCAATTGCCAAGTTCTGTATCTATCATGGTTTTATCAATTGTGTTTCTTCATTATAGTTTGTTAACATGATTTGTATGAGACAAGTGTAAAACATTATTGAATTTTTGTGCCTTTTTGTGCATATTAAATTTATTCATAATAAAAGGTCAAACTCGATTTCATCCATTCAACCTGTGGTACATCATGGCAGATTTTGATTCAAGATATCATTTCATCAATAAAGCGATATATCACAACATGAAACAGAGTTTGAATTGAACTATCCGACTATTGGCGTGATTTCATTATTCATGATAACAATTGGATCTTTTGCTAGCCCAGCATTTGGACAAGCCACGCCAGAGGTGAACATCCAAGCAGGATCAGGCTCTGGTGTAAATTCGGCATGTGTCAATACACATGACTGTTTTTCACCAAATCCGATAGATGTTCCACTGGGAACCACAGTAACTTGGAATAATGCGGATCTTACAACTCATACAGTAACTAGTGTAAACAGCATATGTAATGGGCCACATCTTACAATTCAAGTAGCTACTGACACACGCCAAGTAGATCCTACCGTAATGATTCGTACCTCACTTACACAAACAACATATGCAAAACTTGCACAAGATCAACCATATGAAGAAGAAAATGTCAACGCCGATGTTAGACGACTAGTGTATGAAGCATATGTATCACCTGCAGCAAAATCATTTGAGATAGTTGTATTGGAAGGAATTGGTCATAACACATTTTCGGTACAGAAAACAGTACAAGTAGATGGATGCAGCGTCGGTTCAGTATTTGACAGTGGAACCATTCAACCAGGAAAGACATTTGAATTTACATTTTCAAATGCAGGAATGTATAATTATTTCTGTACTATACATCCCTGGATGATGGGCCAAGTTATTGTAGGAAGTACCTCCTCCGTACAAAATTCCTACACTACACAATACCCAGTCATAGACATGTCACAAAAGACGATAGCATCAACAGTTCCAGAATTTGGTCCTGTGGTAACAATTGTCTTTCTAGTTTCAATGATTGCAATCATATTTTCTGTAAAATTAATAAACAAATCTGGTTTTACTATTAGTAAATAACAGATACATTTCTCAAATTGTCTCTGTCCACATTTAAAAAAAATGATACCTCATGTTATTTGAAAACAGAATGACCTATAATTGTGAGTTGCATAAGAGTCATATTTTCAGAAGAATATAACAAAAAGATATCAAACATGACTGACCTATACCGAGTTTTACCAGAGGAGATGGATGATCTTGTCATCAAACTTGGTCAACCACGATACAGAGCAGACCAATTACTTCAAGCATTATACCACGAATCTCCAAAAAAAATGTCAGATTTGCATCAAATTCCATCAGCCATGAGAGATGCGCTTGTTAAAGATGGATACACAATAGGTTCTGAAGATGAAGTTCATCGAGTTGTAAGTGAAGACGGTCACACTACAAAATTATTGTTAAAGTTCGATGAGAAGACACTCATTGAGACAGTTCTCATGCAATACAGCCCAACACAAGACAAGACCCATCCAAGGTCAACAGTATGTGTATCTACCCAAGTTGGTTGTCCAATGGGTTGTGTGTTTTGTGCAACAGGACAGATGGGTTTTGAAAAAAATCTCAAAGCTGAAGAGATTGTGTCACAGGTACTCCATTTTGCAAACATTCTCAGACAAAGAGGAGAGCATGTCACAAATCTAGTATTCATGGGAATGGGAGAACCACTTGCAAATTATGATGAAACCATAAGAGCAATCAAACTATTGACACATCCTCGTGCATTCGGACTAGGACAACGAAGTATTACAATTTCTACAGTTGGCGTAATACCTGGAATGGACCGTCTTGCAGATGAGAACATCCAGGTCAAACTTGCAATTTCACTTCATGCCCCAAATGATGAATTGCGTAAGAAACTTGTTCCAACTGCAGGACCACATTCAGTTGGAGATTTGATTGCGGCTGCAAAACGTTATTTCAAAAAGACAGGAAGACGTGTTACTTTTGAATATGCGTTAATTGATGGCATCAATGATTCTACCAAAGTAGCATTAGAACTGGCATACATTTTGAAAGGCAATGGTGCACACGTAAACCTCATTCCTATGAATCCAACAGCTGGAGGATTCAAGCGTCCTGAAAGAAAAAGGGTACTAGCATTTCAGCAGATACTTCGCAATGGAGATGTAAACTGTACAGTACGTGTTGAAAAAGGAGCAGAGATCTCAGCAGCTTGTGGCCAGTTACGAACAGACATGATAGAAAAAATTCGCTAGAAGATACCCTGGAAAAATAGTCTGCAAACGTCTAAATAAAAAAGAATGTGATTTAACCATATGACGCTTTCAAATCGAGAAAAAACACTGATAATTACGTCCCACTTGATATCACTTTATTCACAAATGATTGAAGATGGAAAGATTCCGCAGAGCCAGTCAGTCATAGACTTTTTGATGAAAAATATTCCTCAAGAATACAAATCAGAAATTTCAATAGATTTGATCGATGATGTGTTTACTTTTATCTCAAGTAGACCCATGGAACTTTCATAAACCCCCAAAAAATAGAGAACATGTCATGACCTCGATTGCTACCCTTGGCTCGCATTGTGCCCTCCAGGTTCTCAAAGGGGCAAAAGATGAAGGCTTTAAGACAATACTAGTTTGTGAGAAAAAACGTGAAAAACTTTATCGAAGATTTCAATTCATAGACGAGTTTGTGCTTGTGGATTCTTTCAAGGAGATAATGGACCAGAGATGCTCCAAAATACTCCAAGAAAATAATTCTGTGATAATACCACATGGTACACTAATTGCTCAGATGAGTTCATCTGAAATAGAATCAATCAAGACACCAATTTTTGGAAACAAGTGGATTCTACGATGGGAATCTGACAGGAACATGAAAGAAAAACTCATGGTAGAATCAAACCTAAAGATTCCAAGATCTTTGCAAGGACCAAGCGATATCAAAGGATTAACAATTGCAAAAAGACATGGTGCGGCAGGCGGCAAAGGATACTTTCTTGCAACAAATGAAGAAGAGTACATGAAAAAACGAGACAAGCTTGTCAGAGAAGGAATAATCAAAGGAGACCAAGACTTGTACTTGCAAGAATATGCATTAGGAGTTTCTGCATATTTGCAATACTTTTATTCTGAATTAAAAGAAGAGTTGGAATTTTTTGGAGTTGATAGAAGATACGAGTCAGACATTGACGGCTTGGGAAGAATTCCGGCACAAGAACAAATTGATGTTGAATTGATTCCGTCGTTTAACGTAGTTGGCAACAGTCCTCTAGTATTACGCGAATCTTTACTTGAAGACGTTTATGCCATGGGAGAAAGATTTGTTGAAGCAGCAAAGAGACTTGTTGCCCCAGGTATGGCAGGACCATTTTGTCTTGAAGGCGTATACGATGCAGACGGTAAATTCACTACGTTTGAGTTCTCAGCAAGAATAGTAGCTGGAACAAATCTCTATGTGGACGGTTCCCCATACTCATCATTAATTTATGATGAACCAATGAGCATGGGAAGAAGAATAGCTCGTGAGATCAAAAACGCAACAAGCAAGAACAATCTATCAAAGATAGTTACATAAGGGTACGATAACAAAATAAAATAATTCGGATTTATGCTCCGCCAAGTGTCACAATGAGATCAGTGATGAACCCGGCACATAGACCAACAAAAATTCCCACCATCAAAACATTGTTTGTGGTTTGCCTTCGTCCTGAATTGTACATCAACAGGGACACGTAAATTAGAGCACCTCCTGCCATTGATAAAAATAGAATGTATGCAACATCAGATATCCACAAGCTACCAATCATGGTTCCAACAAATGTAGGACCTCCTCCAATTAATCCCACTTTGGCCAAGAATTTTGCGTTAGGTTTTTTCAATATTCCAGTAAGAGGACCTGCAATACCAAACCCTTCAGTAGTATTGTGTGCACCAAATCCTATTATTAATATGATTGCAAGACCAATTTCTCCTGCTACATAAGATTGGCCAATTGCCAAACCTTCACTAAAATTATGTGCGCCAATTCCAACTGCAATCATCATTGCAAGTTTGTATGCATTTGCCTCATGGAATAATCTGTGAAGATGATCATCACCTTCCTTGATGTTATCAATGGACAATATCTGGGGGAAACTTTTTGTCATGAATTTTGTTTCATAAAACACCAATCCCAGTAGACCTATTGCAATACCGCCAAACAGTGCAGCAATATCAATTACCGCGTTTTCAACAGAGCCTTTTCCAGCAGCCGCGCTAGTTGCAGCTGTTGATGCAGTATCCCATCCATGACTAAATACATCTATTATTAGAAATACTAGAATTCCAAGTGCAAACGCGTTAAGGAATCCTTTTCTTTTATGGCTAAGATTTTGTAGTGCTGCAACCGGAAGACCAAGAAATATTGTAAATCCAGCTATTGCTCCAAGTAACAAAAGCTGCCAGTAATCAATCACTGATTCAGTTAGGATTAGCTAACTTATTTAAATTACAAACTTGTTCTAAGTTCTTAGAATAACTCGCGTCGTTTAAATAGTTAGGCTTGCCTAATTCAAAAAATATTGAAAAAGAAAGTACCGTTATCGCAACTCAAAAAGTATGATGTAAATCAAAAAATTCTTGAGGCACTGGCTGATGCCCAGTCAAGATCAATATTGTTTTCAATCATCAAGGAAGGAATGACTGCTCTAGAATTATCAGAAAAATATAGAATTCCATTAAGCTCAGTCTACAAAAAGATTTCAGATTTAGAAGAGTTGACACTTGTCAAAGTAGACAAGTGGATATTATCTGAGAGTGGAAAAAAATTCAAGGTGTATAAGAGCAGAATAAGCAGAGCCGAAGTAAGCATAAGAAAACCAGAACCCATCATAACATTGAGTCCCAATTAAAACACGGGTCAAATAGTTAATATTCAAAGAAAATCCATTGAAGAAAAGTGAAAAGATACTATTTCGTTATTATTCCAATCATAATTACAATAGCTGCAGCAGCATACATGGCATCGCCACATGAAAACAAGGCTGCTACCGAATTGACCCCACAGATGATAATGGAGAATGGCTCACCAATTTTGGGCGATCCTAATGCAAATGTAACGATTGTAGAGTTTGGAGATTACCAGTGTACATACTGTCACCTATTTCATGAAAATACCAAGGCTGCATTATTACAACAATATGTTGACACTGGCAAGGTCAACTTTGTATTTCGAGACTTTCCTCTAAATGGACCTGATTCAGTATTAGCTGCAGAGGCAGCATATTGTGCTGGCGACCAAAATGAATATTGGCAGTACCATGATGAATTATACAAAAACTGGGCAGGAGAAAAGACAGGATGGGTAAATCAAAAATCACTTGATACGTTTGCCACAACAGTAGGCCTAGATTTAGGCAAGTTTGATAAATGCATGTCAAATAATACGTATGAGCAAAAAGTGTTAGATAATCAAAAATTTGGTGAAAATATCGGCATAGATGGCACTCCATCGTTTATCATATTTAGCGGCAAACAGATTACAAAGATAGTAGGCGCACAACCATTATCACAATTCCAACAAGTCATAGACAAATTTCAAAATAGCTAAAGGTAGTTGAACAATGGTCAAGCCCAAGATAGAAAAACAAGATTCTGTAAAGTTATACAAACTACGAAAGATGTTAGAAGAGTTGTCTGATCATTCTGGGCGAGGAACCGAACTAATCACACTTTATGTCCCTCCGAAAAAAGCACTGCACGAAGTCATAAACACACTTCGTGAAGAACAAGGAACTGCTGACAACATCAAGTCTGATCTTACAAGAACTCATGTAGTAGATGCATTATCCAGAGTAATTCAGAGACTAAAGCTATACAAGGCGTCACCTGACAAAGGTCTAGTCATGTTTTGTGGTGCACTACCACCAGCAGGAGGAGGACCAATCGGAAGTGAAGTGATAAAATTGTTTGAGATAGAGCCGCCAAAGGAATTGCAGACATTTCTTTACAGATGCGATGATCATTTTCATGTAGACATTCTCAAAGACATGCTAAAAGATGACAACATGATTGGCTTTTTGGCAATTGATGCAAAAGATGCAGGATGGGGATTGTTACGTGGTGACAAGCTAGATGTATTATCAGAGACATCATCAGGAGTAGCTGGAAAACACAGACAAGGAGGTCAGTCTGCAAGAAGATTTGAAAGACTACGAGAGATGGAACTCAACGAATATTATAACAGAGTTGCACATACAACACGAGAATATTTCATAGATATCTACCCCGTTAAAGGCCTCATAGTTTCAGGTCCAGGACCTACAAAAGAGAACTTTATCAAAGAAAATTATTTGGAATACAGACTACAAAACAACATTCTTGCAACACTTGATTGTTCATACGCAGGCTCTGAAGGTGTACGTGAAGCATTTGTCAAAGCTCATGATGTTCTTACAGATTACAGAATGGTAGAAGAAAAGAAACTTGTAGACAAGTTGTTCAATGACATACATTTCTCAAGAGGACTTGCAACTTATGGCCTCAACGAAATTATTGATTTACTAAAAAGAAATGTCGTATCCATCATACTCATCACAGATGACACCAATTTAAGAAAAATAGATATCACTTGTAGACGATGTCAGAATGTACAAAGTGAGATACTTGAACGTCCCAAAGTGATTCCTAGATTGCAAGAGTTGCTCAGTCAACCATGTCCTAGCTGCAAAAGCATGGATCTAGAATCAACTGAACGAGACATTGTGGATTATTTGGATCTAGTTGCAGGTCAGACAGGTGCAAAAGTCGAAGTCATCACAGGTGCAACAGAATACGGTGCAATGCTTTCAAGCATAGGAAAAGTTGGAGCATTTTTGAGATACAATCCAAACCAGTGATTTTCTAAAACATAACTCTAAATAATTTAAAACTCCATTTGATATCATGGAACATGTAAAACCAGAAGAATTTGATTCAAAGGTGCTTGGAAACAAGAAGACAGTTGTTCTTTTCTATGCAACATGGTGTCCATACTGTACAAATTTCAAACCAACATTCGAGTCTGCAAAAATTGAGACTGCAAACAAGGTAGGCTCAATTATCGATGAAGATGAGAATCCACTTTGGGACAGATTCAATATTCAAGCAGTGCCCACGATGATTGTATTTCAAGATGGCAAGATAATTTCAAGAAGAGATGCTAGAAAGAGTATAGGTCTGACAAAATCAGACATGGATTCTATCGTTGCAGAACTAGCCTGATTTTATATGATTTTGAATCTTTTTTGCTAATGCATCAAGATCATTTTGATTTGAAATCATTCTTTTTGCCCACAAGTTTCCTACTTGGCCATATCGTGGAATGATATGTACATGCACGTGTGGGATTATTTGGTTTGCAGATCTGCCATTGTTTTGACCAATGTTAAATCCATTTGCCCCTGTTGCGGCAATTATTGCACGTGCCACAATAGGCACTCTGGAAAATAACTTGCCAACTGCATCATCAGTCATATCTGTGACTTTTTCATGATGTGTCTTTGGCATCACTAGCGAATGGCCTTTTTGTATTGGATACTTATCCATGATTGCAATATGCGAATCATCTTCGAATACAACATAGGCATCTTCTTTTTTATTGATAATGTTACAAAAAAGACAATCCATGTCTTTTCCTAATACATATTTTATTTATACTCACCTTCAAGATTACCTCTGGTCATCTCAGATACTGTTATTTAGGGTAAAATTTTGACTTGGATTGTCAAATGGGAAAAAAAGATAGAGAAGAGCGAGTACAAGAGCGAGAGACTTTTTATCAAAAACGACAAAAAACCCAATTTAAGAACAAGGCAATAGCCATTGGCATACTAGCAGGAATTATAGCAGTCCTTGGAATTTCAAGTTACAATTTCTACGTATTATCATCAACTGTAACACCAAGTGGAGAACCACCAGGTGCAGGCCCTCTTGGAAAAATTCACATCCATGCAGGAATTTTGACAATGATTTACGGCCAACAGTTTGATTATTCATCTACAGCTTATCAGATCAAGAGTCCATACATCAGCTTCCAGAAAGGAAATGGTCAAACAATACATGCAATGGCAACCAATGTAACCATGGGATTTCTATTTGACTCGTTACACATCGGGTTAGATGACAAGTGTTTCACATTCCCTGACAAGCGAGCATTTTGTACAAATGATAATTACACACTAAAGTTCTATGTCAATCACCACCAAGTTCCAGACATGAGAAACTATGTCTTCAAAGATCAAGACAGACTCTTGATATCATATGGTAACGAAAACGATACACAAATCAACGCACAACTAGCAAGACTAGATGGATTCCAGTTAATCACTTAGGGCTCTGAGAGTTCGTCTCGTAGTTCTTTGAATTCATCTACAGTAATTTCCCCTTTTGCCAATCTATTTTTGAGAATCATCATTGCATTATCATCATCGTTTTGATTTGAGGGTGCCTCATGCGGTATGATGGTCTCTTTCTTTACCTTGACAGCATCTACCGATGGGTTTCGTTTCTTTCGAATATACATAATGTAAACAACAATGCCAACTCCAGCAAGAGAAATTATTGGATATATTACAAGACTGGCATTAAAGTTAGCATCATTATTTTGCGTAGAATTATTTCCAGACGGACTGGCAGTTTGTTGCACTCCATGACTTGAGGATACATCATTTACATTCATGGTTTCATTTAGATGAACAGTTTGAGAATTACCATTATTCGAGGTAGCAGGATTACTACCAGTAGTTGGCTGAGTAGGATTGCCACCACTAAGTAATTGTTGTAATCTTTGTGCATCAGCTAATCTTTGTTGAAGGAGTTCAGCAAGAGAAGGAGTAGATGAGTTGGTAGTATTGGTTGTACCCGAAGTTACAGTTTGACCAGGAGTTGGCAAGGTAGAAGCAGTTGTAACATTAGACGGAGGACTCGACCCAGCTTGATTTACAGCATATACCTTGTACATGTACGAAGTGTTTGGAGTAAGACCAACGTCAGCAAATGTTGTAGATGTGATAGTAGTAACAGAAGTAGACCAAGTGGTACCCCCATCAGTAGAACGTCCAATTTGATATCCAAGAGATTGTACACCTCCAGTGTTTACAGGGGCAATCCAATTAAGATCAATTTCTGTTGAAGAGACAGCTGTTGCAGTCAAAGAAGTAGGTGAGGATGGCAGTACTGGTGACCCATCTGGTGAGAATACAAAGTTTACAGTTATTCCATTTGCCTTGTTTGCAACAAAGGCGGTTGCATTGTATGTTCCTTTGAGTTTGAACTCTTGTTGTATACTGGAATCAGTACTGCCAGTATCAATAATTATTTGAAAATGATCGTTGCTGTCTGCGATTCCAGATCGTACAAGATAGTTATTTTGAGGATCAAAGATCAATATCGTAATAGTTCTTGGATCAGTAGGAAGAACAGTACCAGAAAATGTGATTTGGCCTCCCCCTTTGTAAAATGATGCATCAGTTTTAAGCGAAGTCACTTCGGCATAAGCAGGAATAGTGATAATAGATACAACAATTACAGACAACAATGCCAAAATATACAATCCGGACTTGTTCATATCAGAAATCTAGTATTCTAATTATTAAAAACTCAGTAGAATTCACACTTGTCGACTTTTAAGTTCAATTTATTCATAAAATACAATACATCGTTTTCCTACAAATGATCGTTTTTTCCATCTGCATGAAGAATTGGCAAATTTAGAGTGTTTTCATGTATGAAATTATCTAGTATGTATAAAATAGGGAACAAAACATAGTGACAATCATGGAGATATCCAGCAGAAATGTAGTAGAAGGTCCTTCAAGGGCACCCCACAGAGCCATGTACAAAGCAATGGGTTTAGACGATAATGATTTAGGAAAACCATTCGTTGGAGTATCCCATAGCGGAAATGAGGCAACCCCATGTAACATACATCTTGGAAGGTTAGCAACTCATGCTAAAGCAGGAGTAGAATCAGCAGGTGGTACACCCAGAGAATTTTCTACCATCGCAGTAAGTGATGGTATTGCAATGGGACATGAAGGTATGAAATCATCTCTTGTTAGTAGAGAAATTATTGCAGATTCAATTGAATTAATGGTTAGAGCACATCAGTATGATGGACTAGTGGGAATTGCAGGTTGTGACAAGAGTCTCCCAGGTACAATGATGGGAATGGCTCGTCTTAACTTGCCATCAGTCTTTGTATACGGTGGCACAATCATGCCAGGAATTTTTGAAGGAAAGCAAGTTACAGTTCAGGATGTTTATGAAGCAGTTGGAGCATATGATGCAGGAAATCTAACACTAGAAGCTTTAAAGAATTTAGAAAATGTCGCTTGCCCAAATTCAGGTTCTTGTGGTGGAATGTATACCGCAAACACAATGGCTTCAATCAGCGAAGCAATTGGAATAGCACTTCCAGGAAATGCATCTCCACCAGCAGAAGATCCAAGAAGAGAAAAGATGGTATACGAAAGCGGCAAGGCCGTGATGAATTTACTCGAGATAGGAATTAGGCCAAAAGATATTTTGACATATGAGGCATTTGAGAATGCAATCGTTGTAGCAAATGCCACAGGTGGGTCAACAAATGCAGTATTGCACTTGCTTGCGCTATCTCGTGAGATTGGAGTAAAACTTACACTAGATGATTTTGAAAGAATCAGAAGAAAGACACCGCATATTGCAGACATGAGACCAGGAGGAACATATGTTATGCTAGATCTTGACAAGATAGGTGGAATTCCATTGTTAATGAAGAGTTTACAAAAGAAAAATCTCATTCATGAAAATGCCATGACTGTGACAGGTAAAACGGTCAAACAAAATCTTGATTCAATGCAATTACCATTTGACGCAAATCAAAAAGTGTTAAAATCAATCGAATCTCCAATTCATGAGGTTGGAACTCTTACAATACTTCGCGGCTCACTTGCTCCAGATGGTGCAGTAGTAAAAGTTGCAGGTGTCCACACAAAAGAATTCAGAGGCAAGGCCAAAGTGTTTGACAGAGAAGAAGATGCATTTGATGCAATATCCAAACGACAAATAAAAGAACATGATATTGTTATAATAAGATACGAAGGTCCAAAGGGCGGACCAGGAATGCGAGAGATGCTAGGTGTTACTGCAGCACTTGTTGGACAAAACTTGGGTGAAAAAGTTGCGCTGATAACAGATGGAAGATTTTCAGGTGCTACAAGAGGATTCATGATAGGCCATGTTGCACCAGAGGCAGCAGTGGGAGGAAACATTGCACTTGTAAAAGAGGGCGATGAAATTATCATCAACCTTGAGAAAAATTCCATTGACATGATGGTTCCAGAAAACGAGATGGTACAAAGAAGAAAAGAATGGAAACCAAGAAAACCAAATTATGAAACAGGAGCTCTTGCAAAATTTGCATCACTTGTATCTTCTGCTGCAGAGGGTGCAATAACAAGACCAATCTGGTAAAAGTACAGATTTTAAAAAATTATTCTTGTGGCATGTGATATTGACAGAAGAGTCTCATGTTCAAGCCAATTCTTTTTGCAGTAATTGACATCCCATCATCCAAACCCTTTTGACATACAGTACAAACGGCTTCGGCCGCAGTTGTGTGCACTAGTGGCTTTTTCTTTGCAAAATACAGGTCTTGGAACAGTAGCGATGTACTCCTGCCAAAGTCTGGAATTAGGATCTGAGACATGAATAAGTATACACACTGATCGCATATAAAGGTACCGTACTATACCGTAACATACCTATATCAGATGTGGCTTAATTTTAAATAGAGATATAGGATGAGTGTGTTCATGGGTGGCCACATTTGGGCATTCAAGCCTTAAGATAATATCCCTAGACTATACTGGCTCCCAATTTGATCTGTACAACAAGATATCACGTGAATTCGAACATTCTTTCTTCTTTGAATCACTAACAGGTCCAGAAGAATTAGCAGAGACATCGCTTATTGGGTTTGACCCATCAATAATCATCAAGGGGTATTTTGACAAAGTTGTACTCCATTACAAGAGCGGAGGTTCTATGACCATTCAGACAAGAGATCCCTTGGCTGAGATCAAGAAGTTGGTATACCAAGTGTCTGATCAGAAATACAGGTACGTTGGAGGTGCAGTCGGAATTATCAATTATGATGCAATTAGACTATGGGAAAACATTCCAGATGCCCACAAGGGTTCAGACGAACCACTGATGGAGTTTGGAATCTATACAGATGGAATTCTTTATGACAACAAAGAAAAGAAATCATTTTATTTTTACTATGATAAAAATAGAATTGATCAAATATCATATGTTAATGTAGATTGTGGCAAGTTTTCTGTTTCAGAAATTTCTGAGAATTTAAATCAAGAACAATTTACAGAGATGATAAAACAAGCAAAAAAATACATTCATGATGGAGATATTTTCCAAGTAGTACTCTCAAGGAAATTTAATTTTGATGCAGATGGTGATTATCTCAAAGTATACAAAATTCTGCGCCAGATAAATCCATCGCCATATCTTTACCACATGAAACTAGGAAAAAGAACCATAATTGGCTCTAGCCCGGAAATGTTGTTACGTATTACAGGAAGTCAAGTTGAGACATTTCCCATTGCAGGTACAAGACCAATTACAAATGATGAGAAAAGAAATGAAGAACTAAAAAATGAACTGTTGCATGATGAAAAAGAACTTGCAGAGCATACTATGCTAGTAGACCTTGGCAGAAACGACATTGGCAGAGTGTGCAAATACGGTTCTGTACATGTCAAAGAATTGATGGCTGTAAAAAAATTCAGCCATGTACAACACATTGTGACTCATGTTGTTGGAACCTTGGATAAAAAATACGACATGTATGATGCCATGAAGGCAGTCTTTCCAGCAGGAACAGTATCAGGTGCACCAAAGATACGAGCAATGGAGATAATTGATGAGTTGGAGCCAGATGCAAGAGGACCTTATGCTGGAGCAATAGGATATTTTTCATTCAATGGCTGCTGTGATTTTGCAATTGGAATAAGAAGCATCTTCATGAACGGCTCAAAGGGTTTTGTCCAGACAGGAGCAGGTATCGTTACAGATTCAATAGCACAAAATGAATGGATGGAGACAGAGCACAAGGCAAATGCAATGATAACAGCCCTAAAGGAGGCAACAAGATGAAATTCTTGATAATTGACAATTATGATTCATTTGTGTACAACATTGCACAATTACTTGGCGAACTAAATGTTGAATCAGATGTAATCAGAAATGACAAGGTAACAATTGATGATATCAAGAAAGGAAACTACGATGCAATAATAATTTCCCCAGGACCTGGAACGCCAGAAGATGAAAAATATTTTGGAATATGTACCAAGGTAATCAAGGAACTTGGTCCTACAAAACCAATACTTGGAGTGTGTCTTGGTCATCAAGGAATCATACATGCATTTGGTGGCAAAGTTGTCAACGCAGGAAATGTAAGACATGGAAAGACAAGTCCCGTAGAGCACATCAAATCACCACTCTTTGAGGGAGTACAGAATCCATTTAGAGCAACACGATATCATTCACTTGTAGGAGACAAGACAATAATTCCAGACGACCTTCAGGTTACTGCCATAGCACAAGATGACAAGGAGATAATGGCAATTAGTCATAAAAAATATCTAATCGAGGGAGTCCAGTTCCACCCCGAGTCAATAATGACTAGTGAAGGCAAAAAGATTCTAAGTAACTTTATCAAATTGGTGCAAAAATGATCACAGAATATATCACAAAAATGTCTTCAAGCAAGAACCTCATTCATGACGAAATGTCCCAAGTCATGGATGAAATATTGACTGGAAAAGTTTCTGTTGACGAGACTACAAGTTTTCTTGAAGCATTGACAGAAAAGGGAGAGACTGATCAAGAACTTGCTGCAATGCTTGACAAGATGCAGCAAAATTCGGTGCACATACATCCAAAAATAGATCAAAACATCATCGATGTCTGCGGTACTGGGGGAGACCGGATGCACACATTCAACATTTCAACCACTGCATCATTTGTCATTGCAGCATCAGGAGTTGTAGTTGCCAAGCATGGAAACAGGTCAGTTTCTGGTACAAGTGGAAGTGCTGATATTTTCGAATATTTTGGATACGACCTTAACATGGAACCAAACCAAGTTCAAGAAATAATTGAAAAGTTTGGAATTGGATTCATGTTTGCCCCCAAGTTTCATCCTGCTATGAAAAATGTTTCAGAGGCAAGAAAACGTCTAGGCAAGAGAACCGCATTTAATTTGCTTGGTCCCTTGTGCAATCCAGCCCAAGTAAAACACCAACTTGTAGGAGTATATTCAAAAGAGTATCTCAATCGTGTGGTATCCCTTTTAGAATCAAGAGGATCTACAAACGTGATGACTGTAATCTCTGAAGATGGTCTTGATGAATTGTCCACCACGTCCAAAAATTACATTTACCAACTAAACAAGGGCGAAGTCACAAGCTCTGTACTTGACCCTGCAGAACTTGGTCTAGTCAAGGCAAAACTTTCTGATTTTCAGATCTCAACAAAAGATGATGCAATAAACGCCTTTGTTACAGTCTTGGATGGAACTGCCAAGAAGACAATGATTGAGATAACCGCACTCAATGCTGCAGCAGGATTGATTGTAGGAGGATTTTCAGAGAAATTTGACGAAGCATTAGAGATTTCACTGCAATCAATTAAAAATGGCAAGGCATACAATCTCTTCAAAGACTTTGTAAAACATTGCGGAGATGTGACAAAGTTGGAGACTTTTGAGAAAAAATGAAAGACATGCTAGAAAAACTTGCCAAGAATTCACAAAAGGCAATAAACGATGGAACGTATGAGATCAATTACAATACCCCCAAGTCAAAACAAAATCTGATCAATCAAATCAAAAACAACAAACATGCATCATTGATTACCGAAGTAAAGTTTTCATCACCGTCACTTGGAAATATAAGAGATGTATCAGATCCTGTTACCATTGCAAACCAAATGGTAGAGGGAGGTGCAGTCGGGTTGTCAGTTTTGACACAACCATACTTGTTTAACGGCTCACCCGATTATTTTACAAAGATTAGAAAAAAGATCAAGGTCCCATTATTGATGAAAGATATCATAGTTGACAAGATACAAATCGATGCTGCTGAAAAACTTGGTGCAGATGTCATTCTTTTGATTCAAGCAATATTTGACAAGAAATTTGCAAAAGACATTGACGAATTTGTATCATATGCACACAAAAAGAACTTGCTAGTATTACTTGAATCGCACACAAAAAAAGAATTTACAGAGTCTACAAAGACACACGCAGACATACTTGGCATAAACAACCGTAACCTAGATACTCTTGAGATTGACCTTGACACAACCAAATCCATATTGAAAGATAGAGATGAAAAACGAATCGTGATATCTGAAAGCGGGGTAGAATCTCCAAAAGACATCAAGTTTCTGGACAAGTGTGGTGCAGATGCTTTCTTGGTTGGCAGTAGCATAATGAAGAGTAAAGATATCAAGGGACTAGTGTCAGAGTTGGTGTCAGCAATATGAAACTCAAATATCCCAAGAATGGCAAATTCGGAGAGTTTGGCGGAAGATACATTCCTGAGACCCTAGTTCCCGCAGTGGAAGAATTAGAGCAAGCATACCTAAAATACAAAGATGATGTAGAATTTAAAAAAGAATTACAATATTACCTGACCCAGTATGCCGGAAGGCCTACACCACTATACTTGGCCAAGAATTTAACAAAATTTGCAGGGGGTGCAAAGATCTATCTCAAAAGAGAAGACTTGTTGCACGGAGGGGCTCACAAGATCAACAATACTCTAGGCCAGGGCCTTCTTGCAAAGAGAATGAAAAAGAAGAGGATCATTGCAGAAACTGGAGCAGGGCAACACGGGGTTGCAACTGCCATGGCATGCTCGGTACTTGGAATGAATGGGGAAGTATACATGGGTTACAAAGACACCCAGAGGCAAAAGCTAAATGTATTTAGAATGAACTTGCTTGGCTCCAAAGTCCACCCAGTAAAAGAAGGAACTCAGACTTTGAAAGACGCAATCAATGAAGCAATACGAGATTGGATTACAAATGTAAAATCAACATACTATCTTTTAGGATCTGCAGTAGGTCCACACCCATACCCCGTAATGGTAAGAGATTTCCAATCAGTCATTGGAGATGAAATTCTTGTCCAGATGAAAAAACTTGAAAAGAAATCTCCTGATTCCGTTGTAGCTTGTGTAGGGGGAGGGTCAAATGCAATTGGAACATTTTATCCACTAATTGATGAAGATACTAAAATGTTTGGTGTTGAAGCAGGTGGTGAAGGAATTAAGAGTGGTCACCACTCTGCAACTCTAGTTGGTGGATCAAAAGGAGTTCTCCATGGCATGCTAACATATCTTTTACAAGATAAAGAAGGACAAATTAGTGAGACACATAGTGTATCAGCAGGACTAGATTATCCAGGAGTAGGTCCAGAGCACTCGTATCTAAAAGATGCAAAGAGAGTCAAGTATGATGCAGTAAATGACAAGGAAGCAATAGAAGCATTTCTCTTGCTCTCAAAACATGAAGGAATTATACCAGCACTAGAATCTGCTCATGCAATTGCATATGCAATAAAGATTGCAAGAAACATGCCAAAGAGTGAAAGTATTGTTGTAACACTATCAGGCAGAGGAGACAAGGATGTTGAAGAAGTTGGGAGATATTTGAGTAAAAATGTCAAGAATAAAAATTAAGTTCCAAGACCTCAGGTCAAAGAACCAAAAAGCCCTGATTACATATGTCATGGCAGGTTTTCCAAGTGAGAAAGATACGCTTTCTGCAGTAAGAGGATTTGTAAAAGGGGGTGCTGATATCATTGAACTTGGGATGCCATTTTCAGACCCCTTGGCAGACGGACCTGTAATTCAGCATGCAGGATTTCAGGCATTACAAAAAGGCATGAATCTTGACAAGTTTCTGTCACTAGTAAAAAAAATTCGCAAGGAGACAGACCTTCCGCTAATTTTGATGACATATACAAATATCTTGTATAGACACGGATATGACAAATTCATATCCACAGTAAAAAATGCAGGAATTGACGGATTGATACTTCCTGACATGTCAATCAATGAATCAAAAGAGTTCTTGCAAGCAGCCAAGAAAAACAAGATGGATGTCATATTCTTAATCTCTCCAAACACTTCTCCAGATAGAATAAAAAAAATTGCAGATTCGTCATCAGGTTTTCTATATCTAGTATCGATATTTGGGACCACTGGAGGACAGCAACAATTTCAAAACTATACAACACATGCAATTAAAAATACGAAAAAGTTACTGGGTGGAAAAATTCCACTAGGAGTTGGATTTGGAGTCAGCAACCCAGACCAAGCAAGATTCATAATAAAATCAGGAGCTGACGCAATAATTGTAGGAAGTGCATTTTTGAGGTTGATGGAAAACACACTTGCAGAAAAGATCGAAAATAAGATCGGACAGTTTACCTCAAGCCTAAAGAAATCTACAATTGCAGAATAAGAAATAAAAGGATCTCAAATCCATCATGGATATGCAGACAGAATCTACAAAATACATTTTTGTGACAGGCGGAGTCATGTCTGGTCTTGGAAAAGGTGTTGTTTCATCATCTATTGCAAAGTTACTTCAACTTTCTAACCAAAAAGTCTCTTGTGTAAAATTTGATCCATATCTGAACTATGATGCAGGTACAATGAACCCCATAGCACATGGTGAGGTCTATGTTACTGAGGACGGTGGAGAATGCGACATGGATATTGGAAACTATGAAAGGTTTCTCAATCAAAACATGCTAAAGACCCACAACATTACTACTGCTCAAATTTACTCTAGTGTGATAGATGCCGAAAGACGAGGAGAATACCTGGGGGCTTGTGTTCAGATCATCCCTCATGTTACAGATGCAATCAAGGAAAGAATAAGAAAGATAGTAAAAAGTGAGAATCTTGACATGCTTGTAATAGAGTGTGGAGGAACAGTTGGAGATATTGAGAGCCTCCCATTTCTTGAGGCCCTAAGACAGATGAGACTTGAGGAAGGACCAGAAAATGTAATTTTTGTACATGTCACACTTGCCCCATCTCTTGAAGTAGTAGGAGAGCAAAAGACAAAACCAACACAACACAGTGTCCAGGAATTACGAAGAATCGGTATCCAGCCAGACTTACTAGCAGTAAGATGTACAAGACCACTTGAGACTGCTGCAAGAAAAAAGATTTCACTATTTTCAAACGTTACAGAGCGAGATGTATTTTCATGTCATGATGCAGAGTCTATTCTTTTGGTTCCTCAAATGTTGTATGATCAGGGTATAATTGATGTAATATTCAAAAAATTTGGCAAGGTTGGTCTTGTAAACACTTCAGCAAACTGGGACAAGTGGAATGCAATCATAAATTCATTTCAAAACGCAAAAGAATCAGTACGAATTGCAATGATTGGAAAATATGTAAAACTTGCAGATAGTTATGTAAGTGTTAACCATGCACTAAAACACGCCGGTGCCAAAATTGGAAAAGATGTGATAATTGATTGGATTGATTCTGAAGAATTAAACGGTGATGTGAATAGACTTGCGGCATATAATGGAATAATTGTTCCAGGAGGATTTGGAAATAGAGGCTCTGAAGGCATAATCAGTACTGCAAACTATGCAAGAGAGAAAAATATTCCATATCTTGGAATCTGTTTTGGTTTCCAGCTTGCAGCAGTAGCATTTGGAAGATATGTCTGTGGGCTGACAAATGCCAACTCTACAGAGATTGCTCCAAATACAGAAAATCCCATAATTGACCTCTTACCAGAACAAAAATCAGTTGAAAACATGGGTGGTTCACTGCGTCTAGGATCACATGAGATTACAGTTGAGGAAAATACCATTGCATTCAAACTTTACAAATCCACAAAGATTCACAAAAGACACAGACATCGATTTGAGTTTAATCAGAAATACTTGGAAATGTTCTCTTCAAAAGGCATGAAGTTTTCAGGATATAGTGACAACAAAAAACGCATGGAAGTATTAGAGATTCCAAATCACAAATTCTATCTAGGAGTACAATACCACCCAGAATTTAGCAGCAGGCCAGGATACCCTGAAGAGTCATTCGAGGCATTCATTAGGGCATCCTCTAGTGCCTAGAATTTATTTTGGAATTTCGTATATTCTCTGTCGAGTATCACGAAGTGACACTCTTCTTTTGACATATCCCTTTTCAAGCAAATGGCTTAGTGCTAGTCTGACAGTTCTGTCTGGAAGTAGTGTCTTTTCTGCCAACTCTTTTTGAGTAAGAGAGCCTTCATACTCTAGAGTTTTGAGCAACAACTTGGAGCTTGGAGGCATGTTCAAGAGCTCGTCTGCAAGTTTTACTTTTTTAGCCAAAGCAGATACTGTAGCAGAATCTTTTTTCATACGAATTACACTTGCAGGCAATGGAAACTTTGTACAGACTACAGTCTTGTCAACTTTGAATCTGTCCTTTCCATCAATTACAACTTCACAACGGAGACTGGAGGAAATGTCATCGATTTCAATAAAAGCATCTTCTGGAACTATGAGTGGACGTCTTGTGATATCAAGCGAGTTTACTGAAACGATGCAAAAAACCTTTGAGTTTTGATATATTGTAGGGCCACCTGCAGACATGGAATATGCTGAAGATCCAATTGGAGTAGATATGATAAGACCATCACTGCTGTCATGCCACAGCTCTTCCCCATTTACGCGCATGACATGTTCTACTAATGTAGCACTCTTTGAAGAAAATATTGCAACATCATTTAGTGCAGGATAGATTTGTTTTCCATCAATTTTTACACCAACTCGTGGCAAAGCCTCAATTGAAAAATCACCTTTCTTTAATCTGTTAAGGTATGTTGGAAATTGTTTAAGATCAGTCTGGGCTAAAAATCCACTAGACTCGTATTCATTTATTCCAAGAACTGGAATTGTAGAATCTGTGACATGATGAAAATATTTTCGAACTCCACGGTCTCCACCAGTCACTATTACATAGTCAATGTCTTTACCAAGAGGTTTTTTCCCGACATTTACAGACTCGATACCATGGCTTTCAAGTGAGAGCTTTATTGATTTTACAGTCTGTTCTTGGTCTTGACTGTAGATTGCAACTTTCACAGATTTGATTCACCCCTTACACAATAAAAGCTTAGACACTTGAGAACTGCATTAGATTGTAAAGATATGCTGCGTTTCTCTCAGTATCTCCTCCGGCTGGAACCTTGTCAAGACCAGTTGTACGAGCCTCAAGAGCTGCTTGTGCTGCACCCACTGCAAAACAGATTGCCCAGATAGGATCATTTTCTTTCAAATAAGAGCAAGTAAAGGATGCACAGAAAATATCTCCAACACCCGTAGTGTCTGCTATTGTCATATTTGGAATTTTCAAGTGATACATTCTGTCTTTTACAAGCATTGTGATGTTTTGTTTGTTGGTGTAAAGCACATGTTTGACGCCTTTTTTTTGCAATGCAAGCATTGCTTCTTTTTCCTTCAGGCCAGTAAGATAAAACGCTTCATCAGGATCTGCCTTGATTGCAGTTATGTGAGACAAATCAAGTAGGGTTTTTTCAAAAAAAACTTTGTTATCACTTGCTACGCGACGCAGATATCCTTGAGGGTCAAGTAACGTAAAGTCAAAGTTTTCTTTGATGTTATCCAACGTATCTTCAGATACTTCATCAAAGACAGGGCTTACAATAGCACCATCTGCATCAGACTTTATTGATTCAATTGGGTCGCATTTTGCTTTAAGATAAAGATCGCGCTCGGTTCCAAATACATTCAGCAAGAATCTAGTGGTTGGTGTTTCAGATATGGAATTCTGTGAAAGAAAAATTCCTTTTTTTTCAAGTTCAGATTTGAATGTAAAATCAGTACCCACTTTGGTATGAATATCAATTTCAAACTTCATGTTTTTTGCAGTCAGTCCACAATAGCATGCAGGGCCGCCAGCAGTTTCAACTACTGTTCCATTTTGCGATATCTCATCTATTGTACAATGTGAAAATATTGCAACCTTCATTTGATTTGATGCCTATACCTTTCCATTTAGGCCTTTTTCTGACTATCCAGGCAGGCTTGGCAGATTGTATTGCCCTTTACTATAACAATCTCAACATTAGAGCTTAGGCAGACATTGCAAAGGCCGCGCACATTTCAATCTATAATCATACGAAATTTAAATTTTAACAAATCAAACCAAGATATTTCATCAACTTTACACATTCAGATTTTTGAAGGACCCGATAACGGACAAAAATTTGTTAGGTAGAGCAGAAATTTGACAAAACCAGACCGTCAAATATCGTTATAAAGAGGCTCTATACAGGTAAAACATGCCACTAAAGCGCGCTAGTCGTGGAAGAAAGAAGGGAGGAAAGGGTTCCTCAGATCGTATCCAGTGTACAAACTGCGGTGCCACAGTTCCACGAGACAAGGCAAAGAAAGTAACATCAAGATTAAATCTTGTAGAACACACTTTGGCAAAAGAATTGCGAGCTCAAGGTGCATACATTGCAGCACCAACAGTACTAAAATGGTATTGTATTTCATGCGCAATCCACTTTGGAATTCTAAAAATCAGATCAGCTGATTCAAGACGTCAAACCGGCAGACTCAGATAATCTAGTCTTTTATTCCACGAGCTGTTGTTATTATTCTCTGAACAAATGTAATTCCTGCAATTATTGCGACAATTACTACAGCATAATTGAGAAAACCAATCATTCCAATTATTGCAATCACAAGTAATCTTTCTGCACGCTCACCTATGCCAATGCCTTGGAGTTGAACTCCAAGTGATTCAGCTCTTGCTCTTGTATAACTAACAAGCAAAGAGAGACCTATTGCAAGCAGTACAAGATATCCTTGTTGATATCCGCCAATTAAAATTCCAATAAATATTGCAACTTCAGCAATCTTATCAAATACAGAATCAAGGAATGCTCCTTTTTTAGAGGTCTTTCCAGTAATGCGAGCAACTTGACCATCAACAATATCAAAAAATCCAGAAACAAGCAACAAGACTCCACCCAAAATAAAAGAATAATCAAGATGAATTGCATAAACTATCGCAGATGCAAATGCAAAACACAATCCTACAGCAGTCCAGAAATTTGCAGATAGACCTGTTGAAGCAAAAACTTTACCAATGTTTTGCAGTGCAGGTTTTAGACCTTCTCTAAAGTTGTTAAGCATACGATATCAGCCACATATCTAACAATAATTTATACCATGTATCTAAGAGCATGCCTGACAAGATTTTGCATATTTTTAACAAAATATCAAAAAATCTGATATAATAGTGCGTTTTAGAACTCTCATGGGCCTCATATCAAAAGGTGCAAAATGTAGTGTCACGGGCTGTGACAATGACGGTGTTCGTTCTCTTACTGCCTCAAAGGTAGATGGGACTGGAGTGGACATACCACACGGTTTGAAAAAGGCAATCCTTTGTAAGGAACATTACAAAGAATGGAAAAAGGCAACAAAGGACGATAGAGATACAGAAAAAGCAAGATTCAGCAGATTCTAGATAGGCAACTATCTTTTGATTTTATTTTAAACATTCTTTTAGGTCTGATGTGATTAATTTACGTGAAAAAAATACTAGATCTTGCGTTTTTTGTCGAAGTATGCTTTAGATAGACCTTCATAGTACGCTGGTAATTTTTTATACAATCTCTTTGGTTTTCGTGGTTTTTCATTGCTTAGTGCATAAAGACAGAGTATTGGAAATGCGATAGTTGCATCAGTGTATACCATTATTACATCTTCATGTGCATCTTTTACCTTACCCCAACTCTTTCCCTCTTGCAATGTTGCTCCAGAGAGACCACCAGTATCAGGTCGTGCATCAGTGATTTGAATAATATAATTTTGACCGCCGTGCCCCAAACCAAGTATCTGATCTAGTAGAGGACCTGTTTGTTGTGCAGTGTTCTTTGGTACACCTCCACCCAACTCCAAAATTCCCGACTTTTTTGAATTATATAATATTGCAGCTTGCTCAATTATTTCTCGTACAAAATCAAGATTATACATTTTATTTTCAAGTCGTAATGGAGCCAAGTCTAGTGCAAGTGAAGAGTCCTTCAGCGTAGATATGTAAACAGGAACATCATAATCATACGCGGTTACAACAAAGCTACGTTCTGGATTTTTAGAATGCTGCTTGGAATACTTGCCCATTTCATTACAGAATTCAGCAGTAGTAAACGGTTTGTCAACCAGGCTTTTTGTAAACATTTTCTGGACAATCTGGTCTTCAGCCTTGAGGGTTTCCTCTCCTTTGATGTATACATCACGAATTCTGACTATATCTTTCTCGTATAGTACCATGTCATCCACCTCAAAGTGTCCTTGTTTCACAGGCAAATTCCATGCAAAGTGATCCTCATGGTATACATTTGCACCAGTTGAGACTATCCAATCAACAAAACCACGCTCTATCAATGATTTGAACAAGCCTCCAAACCCCACCGGAGTCATTGCACCAGCAACTGTGAGACATATGGTGGCATCATCTTCAATCATCTTACAGTATAATTTTGCAGCATCTCCAAGCTGTCTTGCGTTATAACCTGTACTTGCAAAAATTTCTACTAGATCATCAATACCCATATTGGGTTTTATCTTCAAATGTGGAATGTCTTTTCCCTTGAAATTATGATGGTCCACGAACGACTAACTCAATTTTGGGTTATAAATACTTGCAAGGATTTACTTGTAAAAACTCGAAAATTTCAGGACAAAAATAAAAAGTAGAAACTCTATTCTGGAATTTCTACTTCCCGTGCATCATGTCTTGAAATTTCTTTATGCATAACAACATGTGACTTTTCTTTGAAGGTCAGGTTACATCTATAACAATGCCATGCTGTCATGCTCATGGCATCTATTACACATTTTTAATATTTAAGACGTGTGCATGATTTGTACATTTGATAATCTACTACAATTGTTTCAGAACAAATATTGGATTACCAAACAATACACAATTGTAAAACCAAAACAATACTTTTCACATAGTATTTTAAGAAGAAACCCAAGTTTGAACCAGATGCAACTTTTCAGAGAAGAAAAATGGGATTTAAGCGAACTTGTAAAGGATCCAGAATCACCCCAGTTTACCAAACGACTTGAGGCAATTCAAAAAGACGTCAAAAACTTTGAAAAGAACAAGAAAATACTCAAGCCCACAATATCTGAGAAAAAATTCATGTCCATGCTTCACACCTTGGAGGAAATTACAGAGCAATTTGGTCGAGTTTCAGGTTACGCATCATTAGAGTATTCATCAGATACCCAGTCAGACAAGGCTACATCATTGGTTTCAAAGATGCGCAAGTTAGGCGCACAGTTAGAAAACCAGACCCTGTTTTTTGACCAATGGTGGAAAAAACAGCTAGACGAGAAAAATGCCCAGAGACTGATGAAATCATCAGGAGAACTGTACGAATTTTTAAGATATAAAAGATTACTTGCAAAATATTCCCTTACCGAACCAGAAGAGAGAATAATCAATACACTAGATGTTACAGGCCATTCTGCCCTTGTCAAGATCTATGACAAGATAACAAACGCATTCACATTTGAGGTAAAAATTGATGGTAAGACAAAAAGATACAACAGGGAAGAATTATCAGTTCTAATCCGAAATCCCAAACCAAAAACAAGAGAGATTGCATACAAGGCACTATTATCAGAGTTTGACAAAAACAAGGGTGTACTCGGAGAGATTTATCAAAACATAGTTTCAAACTGGAAAGATGAATGCATCCAGATACGTGGGTATTCATCCCCAATATCAGTCAGAAACATTGGAAATGATACAGATGATAAGACAGTTAATGCTCTTCTTTCTGTCTGTAAGAAAAACTCGGATGTGTTTCGTAGATTCTTTTTGTTAAAGGCACGTATTCTCAAGATGAAAAAACTGCGCCGATATGACATCTATGCACCAATTCAGAAGAGAGAAGAAAAAAAATACAACTATGACAAGGCTGTGAAACTTGTCCTTGATACACTAAATGATTTCAGTCCACAGCTAAGTGAATATGCAAAAAGAGTATTTGTCCAAAGACATGTTGATTCTACCATAAGACCAGGGAAAAGAAGCGGTGCATTTTGTAGTACCATATCCCCGAAAATAACGCCATACGTGCTAGTAAATTTCAAGGGTAGAACCAATGATTTATTCACTTTAGCCCATGAGCTTGGACATGCAATACATAGCATTGCGGCATCAAAAAAATCAATATTTATTGCAGAAGCACCACTGCCTCTTGCTGAGACAGCATCTACATTTTCTGAGATGCTACTATTCAATAAAATTCTAGACCAGACTTCAAACAATGAACAACAATCCCTACTGGTAGAACACATGGATGACTTGTATGCCACAGTAGGGCGACAGGCATACTTTACACTCTTCGAGATAGCTGCACATGAAAAAATTGGTAGCGGTGCCATGGTTCAAGATATTACATCAGAGTACATGAAGACACTAAAGGATCAGTTTGGAAATTCTGTGGATGTGACACCAGACTTTGGAACAGAATGGACGTGTATTCCGCACTTCTATCACTCTCCATTTTACTGCTATTCATACTCTTTTGGTAACCTGTTATCACTGTCCCTATACCAGAGATATAGAAAGGAAGGAAGATCATTTGCTTCAACATATATCAATATCCTGGCTGCAGGAGGCTCCAAAAAACCAGAAGAACTTCTCAAAGAACATGGAATTGACATTACATCAGAGAGTTTCTGGCAAGAAGGTTTTGAATACATCAAAAACCAAACAGAAAGACTTGGTAAAGTAATTAATTAAAGCGCCTGGCAGTCAAGCGCCCCCAACTGCCAGGCAATGTTCCCCTACGGTTTGAACCGATGTCAGTGACATTATGTTTACATTATAATTTAAACCTAGAGTTTAGATCGAGAACTATTTTATTTTATGACGACCATTACTTGCCAAGTGAAATACCCAAGATGTTGCACTAGAGAACCAGCGTATTTGATTACTTATGATTGCGGACCTGATCCACAACAGACCATGCTTGTCTGCAAGAACCACTTTAAGGAAGAGCCATTCCAGAGATTTGCAATAAAGATAGAAAAATTGAGAGAATAACTTAATAGTTAGATTTCAAAAAATTGCTATAATTGAAAAACCTTCTTGTTTTGTCCATGATTTTTGCATTGTTGATTACTTCGTTTGTTTCAGCATATGCACAGCAACCACAGCTTGCATCATATCGTGAAACAGCACACATACTAGTTGATGAAAAAGTACAGAACAAGACTACTGCATTTATCACACTAGCATCAACAAGTCCAGTTGAGATGCGAGTACCAGCAGATCTTAGTGAAAGAATACAAAATACCACAAATGTATCATCAGTCATCATTACAAATGCACAAAACTGTGTTGAAGGAGTTCAAGACCAAGGATGTATCTTGGTTAACATCATTTCACCAGCACTTATTGAAAGCTATAATATCACAGTAATCCAGTCAAGTGCAAAACAGATTGGAGACAACCTCATTGATCACATAAACAAGGCATTTGCAACAGATGCACAATTTAACAACGTATACGTAAATCCAAAAGGAGCGCTAAACAATGCTCTTGGCACATCAGGTATTGTATCAGGTAACAGGACAATATCTGTAGTATATACAATGTCAAGACAAGACTCTTCATATCTATTTGATGGACTAACTGCCATTTTGATACCAAAACAGATTCGTGATGATGGTGGATTTTTCAATGCAGCGCAAACACTTGCTCAAGATTCCAATTCTACAGTGACATTTGCAATCACACCAGCACAGAATGCATTATTATATCAACTTCAAGTCTCTAAACAAATTCCAATCAAAACCCAAGTCACCACAGTCAAACCACTTGAATTACTTGGTATCAGCAGTCTTCAAAGATCAAGCTACTTTGACGTAGGGTTCTTTCCTTTGAATTCAATACTAGATGTCACAGTGATATCAAACAAGACAATGGGAGTAGAAAGCCATGGTGGAGATTTGGCACCAACTACATTCAAGGATGGTCAAAAGCTTCCAGCAGACCTGACAAAAGCAGGTTGGATAATAGACCCAGAGTACGGACAACAAATTACTGCAATATACCTATTTGGAAAGACCACATCAATTACAAATGATCAAGCATCACTGACATTGGGTTCTAGTGTTCCAAATGACATATCATCAGGACAAGGTAACACAACAATCACATCACCAAGCCCTAGCACACCTACTGATTATTCCATTTATGCATTGATTGGCATAGTTGCAGCAGGTGGAGCTGCAGTATACCTATTCATGAAAAGAAGATAAAATTTAGAGAATCAACACTGCTGCTGTAAATACTGTAGTCCAATGACCCTTTGCATCTCCCACAGCACTCTGGGTTATGTTTCTAGTCTTGTAAATCTGTCCAGATATCTTCCACTGTTGTCTTTTTACATCCCAGCTCTTGTTTACATCAAAAGATATTCCAAGTGATGATGCAAGCATTTGTGCTGCTATATCTTCAGCATAATCACCTGCTTCTTTTTCAGTCTCTCCAAAGGAGACATATTCTGAAAGATATCCATATTTTGTATTGTCCTTTGGCTCTGCTATTCCAACAGAAGCAGCCATCAACCTGTGAGGCTCATTGCTCTCTTGTCTAGAATATATTGCAAAAGTTACGCTTCCAGGCCTTATCAATTTCAACCCTTCAGCTTTTGAGATTACTTTGCAACCTGGTGGAAATATACTAGAAATTAAAACTAAATTTGTTCCTGCAATTCCTGCATCTCTTAGTGCATACTCAAAACTTGTTAGTCTGTCAGGATGTACACCCTTACCTTTAGTAAGGAAAATTTTCTTTGCTACTAGATCTAGCACAAATCAAGTCTTAACTCACATCTTTAAAAATATATTGAATTTACAAAAATGAAATTATTTCAAGTTCTGCAATGCCAAAATTATTTCTTGACCATGTTTTTCAGGACTGGTTTCTCTGAAAATTTTTGAAACTTTGCCATTTTTGTCAATGATAAAAGTAGAACGTTTTGCAAGCCCAGCAATGTTCAATCCAGCATAGACCTTGCAGGTAGCCTTGGTAACATCACTGAGATGAAGATATGGTACACCATACTCTTCAACAAATTTTTTCTGATCTGGTACCGTATCGATAGATATGGCAAAGAGTTCAGCATTTTGCTCTTTTATCTGTGGATATGCTGCAATTGTTGCTTGCGCCATCTGGAATACTCTTTTTGATGGACATGCAAACAAGTGGTTCTTGGGATAAAAGCACAAAACGACACTTTTCTTTCCTCGAAATGAGCCTAGTTTTACTTGGCTGCCATCACTTGCAGCAAGTTCAAAATCCGGAGCAGTGTCACCCTCATTCATGATATGACATTTCCAATCACTAGTTAATACAATTTTTGTTAGATTTTATTTATCAGAGAACTAGAAGATAGTTACTTTTTGAAGGTCTTTTGGTATAGTTTTATTCCAGCAAGCACTTCTTTCTTTGCACTTGCTGCATTTGCCCATCCAAGTATCTCTACTTTTTTACCTTCAAGTTGCTTGTATACTTCAAAAAAATGACCGATTTCTTTGAGATAATGCTTGTCAAGTCCTGAAATGTCTTTTAGATTGTTAAATCTAACATCATCTTTTGCAACACACAAGATCTTGTTATCCATTTCACCACCATCTTTCATCTTAAGCATACCAATTGGACGTGCTTCAATTAGAACACCAGGATAAGTTGGATTTGTAACAAGTACAAGTGCATCCATTGGATCACCATCTTCTGCAAATGTTTGTGGGATTATACCGTATTCTCCAGGATAGAAGAATGGTGAAAACAAAACTCGGTCTAATTTTATGACTCCTCTTTTTTTATCATATTCATATTTATTTTGAGAACCTTTTGGAATTTCCACTATGACATTTATCACAGATGGTACTTCCGGTCCAGTCTCTATATCGCGCCACAAATCCATGTTGGTGACTCACAAACAAGTCCTATTTAATTGAAATCATGTGAGTAGAAAATTCTAGCACATTTTCTGTTTTTCAGATCATATAAGATCAAAAACCAAGACTACGGAAAAGATAAAACGTCATTTCTATTTCAGGCATATCATGAAGGCAGCATATATTTCAGGACCATCAGATGTCCAGATAAAAAATGTAGAAAAGCCCCTGGTTGGCAAAGGCGAGATTCTAGTATCCATGAAAGCCTGCGGAGTATGCGGTTCAGACTTGGAAAAAATTTATGGAAAATACAGCCAACCATCCATGAGACTTGGCCACGAGCCGTCAGGCATAGTCTCTGCCACAGGCGAGGGTGTAACAAATTTCAAAAAAGGTGACAGGGTCTTTACGCACCATCATGTCCCATGCTATTCATGCCATTATTGCACACATGGAAATGAGACCATGTGCCAGAAATATTCAGAGACAAACCTCTCACCATGTGGACTAGCCGAAAAATTCATCGTACCTGAGTGGAACGTATCACATGGTGGAGTAATAAAACTGCCAGAACATGTAAGTTTTGAAGAGGCATCAATGATCGAACCACTTGCATGCTGTGTTAGAGCATGGAATAAAATAAAATTCAAGAAAGGAGACTCGATTGCAATTTTAGGTGCAGGTCCAACTGGTCTGATGCATCTGATGCTAAGCAAAGCATATGGAGTTGAAGACATATTCTGTCTAGATGTTAATGATTTCAGGTTAGAGTTTGCCAAAAAATTTGGCATAACAGAGTCAATAAGATCAGATGATCCAAACGCATATCAAAAAATTCTTGCAAAGACGCAGAACCGCGGAGTAGACATTGCGATGGTTGCAACTGGAAATGTAAATGCCATTGCACAAGCAATTGATTTTGTAAGAAAGGGTGGCACCGTTATGTTATTTGGAGTTCCAACAAAAGATGTCAAGATGTCACTTGAGATGAGCAAAGTTTACTCTAAAGAGATTACAATTACACCAAGTTATGCTGCTTCTGAAAATGATACAAACGAGGCATTTAGAATGATAGAGCAAGGCATAATCAACGTACAAAAATTGATCACTCACAAGTTTGATCTTGTAGATTCTGCAAAAGCTTTGGATTATGCCCACCAAGGAAATGATTCCATGAAAATAATAATCATAAATTCAGAAACGCTTAACTAAGGCAAATTTTTTCGATGAAGATATGGACTGGGGACTCAAAAACAGACTGGCAAAAATAATCAAGCCACAAAATAGGCGCGGTGTTATGCTTGCAGTTGACCACGGATATTTCCTTGGACCAACAGAAAGACTTGAGGTACCAAAAAAGACAATTGCCCCACTATTACCATATGCTGATTCTCTCATGCTTACCAGAGGAGTTTTAAGAACATCTGTTGATGCAAACTTTCCAGTACCAGTAGTGCTTAGAGTGTCAGGAGGTGCAAGCATCATAGGAAAAGACCTCTCAAATGAAAAAATTACAACCTCAGTAAAAGAAGCAATCAGACTAAATGCTTCAGCACTTGCAATGTCAATATTTGTTGGAGCCGCACATGAACATGAATCACTTGTCAGCTTGGGCAATCTCGTAAACGAAGGTGAAGAATATGGAATACCAGTACTTGCAGTTACTGCAGTAGGAAAAGAACTAGAAAAACGAGATGCCAGATACTTGTCACTTGCATGCAGAATGGCTGCAGAGTTTGGTGCACACCTAGTCAAGACATACTATTGTGAAAACTTTGAAAAAGTTGTAACATCATGTCCAGTACCAGTAATCATTGCAGGTGGTCCAAAACTTGCAACAGAACTTGATGTGTTCAACTTGACATATGACGCATTACATGCCGGTGCATCAGGAGTCGACATGGGACGAAACATCTGGCAAAACGATCACCCAGTAGCAATGATAAAGGCAGTACGCGCCATTGTTCACCAGAGAGCCACAGTCAAAGAAGCCCATGATCTTTTCAAAAAGATAAAAAGTGAATCCCCACAGACAAGCCAGCCTGCTAAAAAAAGCAAGCCAAAAAAGTAAATATCTAATCAGAAATTTTTGTCAGATGCAAATGTACTATCTTCCACTTGACAAACTTTCCCATTACAAAGGTAGCACGACTTTCCATTGTCATGTGTTGGCCTCTGAAACTATAATTGTCTACAATCATACCTGTTTGCCTCACAATAAAAGTCACTACTGCAAAATTTTCAAACATGTCAACTCGCATGTTTTTTAATTCAAAATCATAATCAGATATGCTAACAAACCGTAACTGTTCAAGTGCAGAAGTGGTGGCAAAGTCCTTTAGATCAAAAGGCGGTACATCACTGTATGCAGAAAATCTGGGATCATCAAGTTGGATAACACCCAATGGTGCAACATTCTTTGTTTTGCCTGCATTGAAAAATGTCGTCACAATATCAATAATCTCTTCTTTATCGCTCAAAATCGGTATTGCTTGAGACAAATCTAGTTTAAGTCTTATGACATGCCATGCCTGATATCATGCCTAGATAACTGGCATTGGGAACAAAATCTATGTTTTTACGGTTTTAGGCACTTTTTGCCAACAATATATTTATTAACAATTTTAGAGGAAAAATTATGAGTATGACAAAAGTAGACTCGACAAGCATTTCAAGTATTTTGTTGCCAGTCGAGCTTGTGCTGTAAGATACAGCAGTTTTAGGAGATAGAAAATTATGGAAAAAATATCTGGTGCTAGGTCTTTGATGATCGCTTTGGAAAAAGAAGGCGTAGAGATTGCCTTTGGGTTACCGGGAGGTGCAAACTTGCCAATTTATGATGAACTCTACAAGAGTAATATCCGTCACGTACTAGTAAGACATGAACAGTCTGCGTCCCACATGGCAGACGGTTTTGGTAGAGTAAGCAGAAGACCAGGAGTATGTTTTGCAACATCAGGCCCAGGTGCAACAAACATTGTTACAGGAATTGCAACTGCCCAAGCTGATTCGGCGCCAATGGTTGCAATCACTGGCCAAGTTCCATCAAAAATGATAGGCCGTGACGCATTTCAAGAAAGTGACATTATCGGAATTACAAACCCTATTGTAAAATATGCATTCCAGCCAATGAGTCCAACAGAGATTCCAGAGGTTGTGAAAAAAGCATTTTACATTGCAGCAACAGGAAGGCCAGGTCCAGTTTTGATAGATATTCCAAAGGACGTACAGCAAAACGAAGCAGAGATTCATTTTCCTTCAGAAGTAAAGATTAGAGGATATCATCCATGGGTTGACCCAGACATAACAGCAATTGAGAGAGCAACAGAGATGTTACTATCTGCAGAAAGACCAATAATTCTTGCAGGCGGTGGAGTGATAATATCAAGTGCATTTGCAGAACTTCAATCAATTGCAGAGTTGCTCATGATACCAGTTGTAACAACATTCAAAGGAAAAGGATCATTTCCAGAAAACCATCCGCTCTCACTTGGACCAATAGGAATGCACGGTCATGCAGAAGCAAACAAGATGATGACAGAAGCAGACTGTGTTCTTGCATGCGGTTCTAGATTTTCAGACAGGTCAGTTGGAACATTTGAAGAATTTGAGAAAAACTTGAAGATCATACACATGGATGTAGACCCTGCAGAGATAGGAAAGAACCAGACTACAAATGTAGCCGTAGTAGGAGATGTCAAGACATCACTTAGAATCATGGTAAAGATGCTAATCCAAAAAGCAATCAAGCGAAACGGAGAGAGTGCATGGCAAAAAAGAGTACAGGAAACAAAAGAATACTATAGAGAAAATCTCAAGATTCATCCACATCCACTTGCAGCATCCAAAGTTCTCAAAAAATTAAGAGAAGTATTACCTGCACAATCAATTGTAACTACCGAAGTAGGTCAGCATCAAATGTGGGCATCATTATTCTTTGATGTAATACATCCAGGTACATTTTTCAGCTCAACAGGTCTTGGAACTATGGGTTGGGGATTCCCAGCTGCAATAGGTGCAAAAGCTGCAAAGCCAGACGTCCCAGTGCTCGATATCGCAGGAGAAGGAAGTTTCAACATGACAGAGAACTCACTTGCAGTATCAGTACTAGAAGACTTGCCAGTCATTGTCCTATTGTTAAATAATTTCACACTTGGAATGGTAGCCCAATGGCAGAGAACATTTTACGATAGAAGAATGATAGGAGTAGACCTCAAAAACTGTCCAGATTATGTCAAAGTAGCAGAAGCATATGGTGCACAAGGAATACGAGCAACAACAATTGATGAGATTGGTAAAGCAGTCCAGACAGCATTGAAGAGCAATGTTGCTACAGTCATAGACATACCAATCGACCCACAAGAAGACGTATTGCCATTTGTAGCTCCTGGAACATCTCTCAAGGATATGATATTACCATCCTAGTGAGTATCATGTGGTCAATAATTTCCGTTTTAGTTGAAAACAAGCCAGGAGTCTTGTTCAAGATTACAAACTTGTTTAGATCAAGAAACTATAACATCGATAGTATATCAGTAGGGATAACTGAGAATCCCGAAGTATCAAGAATGACAATCACTACAGAAGCAGATGAAAAGCAACTCAATCAAATAGTAAAGCAGTTAGACAAATTAATTGACACATTAGAAGTAAAAGTATTAGAAGAGAAGAAGAGCATATACAGAGAGCTTGTCATGATGAAACTTAAAGTATCAAAACCAACTGACATTAAAGAAATAACAGACCTTGCAAATGCATTCAAGTGTGATGTACACGATGTCAGAAAATCTTCAATCATAATAGAAATTACTGCAACCCCAGACAGAATTAATGCACTAGAAGATCTTGTCAAAGGATACGGAATTTTAGAAATGGCACGAACTGGAATATGCGCACTAGCAAGAGGACATGGAAATGAAGATTAGAATTTTTGATACTACACTAAGAGATGGAGAGCAGACACCAGGCGTAGCCTTGACTCCAGACCAAAAGATTGCAATTGCGCAGAAACTTGACGAGCTTGGAGTGGATGCAATCGAAGCAGGATTTCCAATCATATCAGATGGTGAAAGACTAGCAATAAAATCAATAACAGGTGCTGGGCTAAAGGCAGAAATCTGTGGTCTAGCAAGAACTGAAAAAAAAGACATTGATGCAGCTGCTGCAGTTGGTTTGAATTACATACACACATTCATTGCAACATCGGACATACATCTCCAATACAAACTAAAACTAACAAGAGAGCAAGCATTAGCTAAAGCAGTTGATGCAGTCCAATATGCCAAATCACTTGGTTTGAAGGTTGAATTTTCAGCAGAGGACGCTACAAGAACAGATAGAGAATTTCTAAAAAAAGTATTCAAAGCAGTAACAGAGGCAGGTGCTGACAGATTAGACATTCCAGATACTGTAGGATATTCCACACCACAATACATTGCATCAATTACAAAGGATACAATTGATGCAACACATCTACCAGTGAGCGTTCACTGCCATAATGATTTTGGACTAGCAGTAGCAAATGCAATATCTGCAATACAGGCAGGCGCACAATGTGCACATGTAACAATAAACGGAATTGGTGAACGCGCAGGTAATGCATCACTAGAAGAACTAGTCATGGGATTACAATGTCTACAATTTGATAAAAAATATGAAACAAACATCAACACCAAACTCATCTACGAAACATCGCGATACATTTCAAAGATAGTAGGAGTACAGGTCCAGCCAAACAAGGCAATTGTTGGAGAAAATGCATTTGGTCATGAATCCGGAATTCACACCCACGGTGTTCTAAGCAATCCATTGACATACGAACCAATCAGCCCAGAACTAGTTGGCAGAACAAGATGGTTCCAAGTAGGAAAACATGCAGGAGCACATGGAATCTCTGCAATGCTTGAAGAATATGGCATCCAGCCTTCAAAGGATCAGACTCATGAGATATTAGAGAGAGTCAAGAAACTCGGAGACCTTGGAAAACACGTAACAGATGTTGAACTTCTCGGAATAACAGGTGAGGTCATGCAGCAACCAGGATTGAAAAGACTTGTTCACCTAGTTGGTTTTTCAGTATCAACAGGAATTGGAAACATGCCATATGCATTTGTTAAATTAAACATAGAAGGAAAAGACTTTACCAGTACAGATTACGGTGTAGGCCCAGTAGATGCATCAATTAATGCAATACAGAAAATTACGGGAGAAATATCAAAGGTAAGAATAAAAGATTACAAGCTTGATTCAATCTCTGGCGGCTCAGAGGCCTTGTGTGAAGTCACAATCAAGGTAGAGGATCCATATGGTAACCAAGCTTCTGCAAAATCAGTAGGCGAAGACATCGTCATCACAAGCGTACAGGCAATGATAGATGGAATAAACAGAATCATGCTCAAAAAAATACTCAAACAAAAAAATCTGGGACAGTAAATGTACAAGATAGCACTCATCACGGGTGACGGCATAGGCCCGGAATTATCAGAATCAGTAATCGATGTACTAGATATCATAAATGACAAACTTGGAGTCAAAGTTGAAGTTACAAAACTACAAGCAGGAGATGCCGCACTCAAAAAAACAGGTAAGGCATTACCTGATGAAACAGTAGAACAGATAAAAAATTCTGATGCATGTCTCAAGGCCCCAGTTGGAGAGAGTGCAGCAGATGTCATTGTAGTTTTACGAAGATTGTTAGACCTTTATGCAAACATCAGGCCTGCCAAATCATATCCAAACATGCCAGCATTGAAGGAAAATATCGACATGGTCATAGTAAGAGAAAATACAGAGGATCTATACACAGGCATGGAGTTTGAGGTCGGTGAGACCATCATTGCGTTGCGTTCAATCTCAAAGGGTGCATCAGAGAGGATTGCAAAACATGCATTTGCTACAGCAGAACAACGAAATGGAAAAAGAAAGGTAACTTGTGTGCACAAGTCAAATGTAATGAGAAAGACAGACGGTCTATTTGCAAAGACATGCGAACAAGTAGCAAAGAATTATCCAAAAATTACATTTGAACACATGTATGTTGATGCCTGTGCCATGAATCTAATAAGACAACCCGAGTCTTTTGATGTCATTGTAACAACAAATTTGTTTGGTGACATATTATCAGATGAAGCATCTCAAGTGGTTGGAGGACTTGGAATGGCCCCCGCTGCAAACATTGGAGACAGATTTGCATTGTTTGAGCCAGTCCATGGTGCAGCATTTGACATTGCAGGAAAACAGGTGGCAAACCCATCCTCATTTATCTTGTCTGCAAAGATGATGTTTGAATGGCTTGGAATAAAAAATAATGACAAGTCATGCCAAGATGTTGCAAAAAAAATAGAGAATGCAGTTTACGGCATAGTAAAAGATGGAATAAAAACACGAGACATTGGTGGCGACAAGAGCACAAAAGAATTTACTCAAAATGTGATATCGCGCATTATTTGAGATCAGATACAGGAGGTTCTCTTGACCAAAAGAACATAGCAAGACTGATTGGAATCATAATCATTATTGCAACTCCAAATGAAATCCAGTAAAAGGTAGGATCAATTCCCTTTATCAAAGGAACCGGAAATACAGTATAGGCCCATACAAATGCAATAAACCCAAGCAAGACCTTGTTTTTCTTGAAAATTCTCCATCCAAGTTTTCTTTTTGCAATATAGCAACGCTTGCATCGAGTCCTGTCATCTGTCATGCATGAAGTGCAGCAATGTTTGTCACAAAAGTAACAGGTCCTATCTCCAAATTCTGAGCCGCAAAAATCACAGTGTCGCACAAGTTATCGTGAATTTCGTCAAAATTTATCTTTTTATGGAAATAACCGTTCTGGGTCACGAGGATACAAGACTACCTCTCTCACATTATCAATTTGTGTAAGTACCGTCATCAGCCTATCCAATCCCAATCCCCATCCAGAGTGAGGAGGCATACCCCAGTCAAATGCACGCAAGTGGTCTTCAAATTGTGTAGGATCTAGCCCTTGCTCTGCCAGTCTTGCTTTAATCTTGGCCGGGTCATGAAGCCTTCGTCCACCAGATGATAATTCCAGGTAGCCGTACTGGAGATCAAATGATTTTGAAACTTCAGGATCATCATCTTTTTCATGTATGTAAAACGGCTTTAGTTTCAGCGGCCATTCAGTCAAAAAGTAAAATCCAGGATGAATCTCTCCGAGTTTTCTCAAATGTGAGTCAAGCAAGTCATCGCCAAATGAAAGAGCAAGTCCTTGTTTTCCAAGTTCTTCAATTGCTTGTTTGTATGTGACTCGCTCAAAAGGCGTATTTGGTTTTTTAATTTCAACTCCTAGATTCTTTTGTTCTTGCATGCATGTTTTTTCCACATGTTCAAAGACAGAAACTACCAACTGCTCTAAGATTTCCATGACATCAGTATAATCCATAAATGCAGATTCAATGTCAACACTTGTGAATTCTGTCAAGTGTCTTACAGTATGAGATTTTTCTGCTCTATAAAATGACGAGATTTCAAATACTCTTTCAAGACCTAATGTCAATTGTTCCTTGTAAAGTTGCGGACTCTGTGCAAGATATGCTTGCTTGTCAAAATATTTTAGAGAAAATAAATTCGCTCCACCTTCACTTGCGCTACCAATAATTTTAGGAGTATTTACTTCAAGAAATCCACGTTCGGTCAATACTTTACGGATACAAAGAAGAACATGGTGTCGTATTTTAAATATTGAAGCAGTTTTTTGATTGCGAAGATCAAGTGCTCTAGCATTTAGTCTATTATCGATTCCACTTTCCAGTCTGCCCAACGGGTCAATGGGTAATGGATGAACAGCCCTTGATAGAATCTCAACTTTTTCAGCCTTGATTTCATATGCAAAATCTCTGGCTTTGGATTCTTGTACTGCTCCAGTTATCAGCACCACACTTTGTCTTGTGAGATCTTTTACTTGTTGTAAGTTTTCAGGACCTGCAACCACAATTTGTGATACGCCCGTTACATCTCGTAAAGTAAGAAAAGTCAGTTTTCCTAACTCTCGCAAGTCTTCCACCCATCCTCCAACCACAACTTTTTGTCCTTTCATGGAAGGACCAAGTGCACCAATGTCATGGGTTTTTTTTATGTCCATCAAATCATCCTTACTTTCTTTCAAATTCCACTACTAGTTCTATCTTTCGAAGATCGTGCACTATTGCAATTATCTTGTCAACATCTATTGGAAAACGCGGTGTCTTTTTTCCCGATACAATGACCTTGGTTTTTTGTAGGCCGCCAGGAGCCCAAACCTGATTTATGCCAAGTATTTTGATTGGGAAAAATATGTCTTCAATGAGTTTCTTGTCATCAGAATCTTGGTGAATTAACCAAATCTTTCCATCAAATTCTCCTTGGAGTATCCTGTAAAGCTCCCTGCTCTGCCTAATTGTCATTATATCTTGGCTGCTAAGATACAGAACATAATTCCCATGAGATTCCCTACATGAGATTAGCGTAAACTTGTCTATGAGAGGTATTTTTTGGGAAAGTTTTACAAGTTTTATTGATGCATCAACATCTGCCTTGGTCAGAGTGCCTCTGTCTAGTTTTGATTCGCATTGAGGACACAGTATACCATTCATCGCATCAAAACTGCATATTGGCGTCCTCAAGGAAATCGGTTTTTTGCTTGCAAAAACTAGAAGATAAACCATGCGAAATTAACATCATCGTTTAACGCAATAGTTGGATCAAACCAGATCGCAGTTCAAAACTCAAATGTACTACTGTTTCATATGACAATCATGGTTGCCCTATCTGTAAATGATCTAGTGGTCCAGTACCAAAGCCAAAAAAAGAAAGTACATGCAGTGGATCATATATCATTTTCATACAAGGAGAATGAGTCAATCGGGATAGCAGGAGAGAGCGGTTGTGGTAAGAGTACACTTGGTCTTGCAATCATGAAAACCCTTCAGGAAAATGCCAGTGTGTCAGGCGAGATTCTTTTAGGAGACAAATCCATACTGTCAATGTCAGAGCCTGAATTTACAAAAAATATTCGATGGAAGCAGATATCAATGGTTTTCCAAGGGGCAATGAATTCACTAGATCCAGTTTTTACAATCAAGAAACAGTTTGAAGAAATTCTAAGAAAACATAATTTCGAAGGAGATTACAAGCAAACAATTGAATCTGCGATTTTGTCTGTAGGGCTGACACATTCTATCTTGGACAAGTATCCACATGAGATCAGTGGAGGAATGAAACAAAGAGTAATCATTGCCATGGCGCTTGTTTTAAAACCCAAAATGGTGATTGCAGACGAGCCCACCACTGCACTAGATGTCTTGGTCCAGGCTCAGATAATGATTTTATTGAAAAAACTCAAAAAAGATGGATTGTCAATCATGTTGATATCTCATGATTTGGGCATAATTTCAGAGATTGCCGAAAAAATTGGGATCATGTATGCTGGTCAAATTGTAGAGTTTGGCAACATGCAAGACATTTACAAAAATCCAAAGCACCCTTACACGATTGCCTTGTTAGAATCCATACCAAAACTAGGTGAAACAAAGAAAATCATACCTTTGAAAGGCAATCCACCCAGCCTTGTAAACCCTCCAAGTGGATGCAGGTTTTATGATAGATGTCCGCAAGCTATGGAAAAATGCAAAAAAGAACCGCCTAAAATCAAGACCGCATCAGGTTTTGTAATGTGTTGGCTACACGAACAATAATCTACTAGAAAATTTCAGATAAAGAGATTTTACGGTATTTTTACTGACCTGTGCCGTTATAGTATGAGTTGTACACTCTAAGTGCATTATCCATTGAGGTTTGTTTTGCTTGTGCAATTAGAGTATTTCTATCATCGTGATTGGTTTCATCAGTTGTTACACTGTTCAAACCATAATAGTTTGATTGAAGCAATGCAAGATGTTTGTCATGAATTTGGTCGAATATCATTACTGCCTTGGTTAATGCATAGGATTGCTCTGGAGTCAAGTTGACACTACCGCCACCTTGTTCATTTGTTACAGAGTTTGGTTTGTAAGTAAACTGGCTTGGGTCTACATATTGGCTCAAGTCAATGTATACTTTGTCAGTTTGTGCAAGTTGGCTAACTAGTGATGCCGCTTCAGTTTCACTGTCATTCATATTTTGTTCAATTTGAGTTTGTCTATCATAAGTTGCAACAGAGTCAGTTGTTGGACCTGCTTGGAAGTTTGCATAGTTTTGTCTAATCTTGATTAATTGGTCGATAATATTTTGGGCTTGTGCAAGTGAAGTTGATGTTGCTGCACCAATCATAGCATTTCTATCTCTACCTTCTGTATCAGTTGAAGTGCTGTTTAATCCAGCATATCCGTCTGATGCGATTGCTGATAATTGTCTAACATGCATATTGTCAAATTGTGAAATTGCGTTTTGCATTGAAACTTGTGATTGTGCATCAATGTTTCTACCTCTGCTGGTTTCATCAGTTGTTACACTAGTAAGACCAGACCAGTTTCTCTTGGATTGATCCAAGTCTGCAAACTGGTAGTAGCTCATGTATGTTGCCATGGCCTTTTGTTCTGCTGCTTGTTGTCTGGCAGCAATATCTGACCAAGGATCATCTGCAAAAACTACGTGATTTAGAAAGACCGAACCTGCACTTAACAAAAGACCTGTAATCATTACAAATGCGAGTAACTGAGACTTCACGAATTTCCCTCATATCTTAGCCTTTTAAAACTTTGCGATGATCAGTTTTTGACCCATTGATCGCTTGATATATTTGCGATCACATCAAAAAGTAATGGAAGAGATCCTTTCAGTCAAGGATTTGAAGAAATACTTTGTCAAAAAGGGATTTACTGGAAATGACAAAGAGACTATTCGAGTAGCAGACGGAGTTTCATTTTCAATTAAAAAGTCCGAGACATTTGTACTTGCAGGTGAATCAGGGTCAGGCAAGACTACCATTGCACGCATCATATTGGGAGCGTTAGAGCAAGATTCTGGTACCATCACGTTTTCTGGACAAGAAATAACAAATCATGCAGATAGCCTCAAAAAGATAAGACTTGGTTGCCAAATGGTTCACCAAGACCCGTACGCATCAATCAATCCCAGAATGACTATTTTGGACATAGTAAAAGAGTCACTTGAAATTCACAATATCGGAAACAATGAAGAAAGAAATCGCATTGCATTACAAGCACTCAGTCAAGTAAAACTAGAACCAGTTGAAGACATTGCATCAAAATATCCACACATGTTATCAGGAGGACAACGACAAAGAGTTGCTATCGCTCGTGCCATTGTCACAAATCCAAAACTTGTCATAGCAGATGAACCTGTGTCCATGCTTGATGTATCAGTAAGAATTGGAATATTAGAACTCATAAAAGAATTGCAAGAAAAATATGGTATTTCTTTTCTTTACATAACACATGACTTGTCCACTGCAAGCTACATTGGTCATAGAATTGCAATTTTATACCTTGGAAAAATTGTTGAGACAGGACCAATCAATGAAGTTCTATCCACACCGCACCACCCATACACTCAAGCACTCTTAGATTCTATTGCAGACCCAGATCCAAATAATTTACACATTGATAGAAAGATACGTATCAACGAATCTTCAGGTCTCGTTACGTATCAAGGCTGCAGATTTATGGCAAAGTGTCCTTATGCAATAGAAAAATGCAAACAAGAACCTACACTTGAGAAAATTTCAGATACAAGACAAGTTGCATGTTTTGTCAAGATAAACTAGTTTGCAACTTCTGCCACATTAGAAATTCTATGTGACACAACATGCGATACACCATTTCTTGGGAAAACTCCATAGATCAAAGTTGCTTTTTTCACTACCGAGTCTTTTAATGATACCATTATCATCTGACCTCCTTTTGCCCTGTCTTCAAGTATAGTAGAGAGTCTTTCAGTGTTTAATGCATCAAGATGTGCATCAACTTCATCAAGCAAATAAAATGGAGATGGTTTTAGTTTTTGAAGTGCTAGCAAAAATGTAATTGCTGCAAGTGTCTTTTCTCCACCACTGATTGATGTCGATTCTCTTTTCGGTTTGTTTGGAAATTGTACAAGATACGATATTCCAGATGAAAATATGTTGTCCTCGTTTTGAATTTCAAGCCATGCATTTCCTCCAGTCATCTTGCTAAATATTTCACGAATGTCCTTGTCTACTTTATCATATGATTCCAAAAAGGTCTGGCGTTTGCCTTTGTCAATCTCTTCAATGAATTTTACAATAGAGTTTCTTTCTTCTTCAAGTTCATTCTTTCGTGACGACATGGACCGATATCCATTTGATATCTCAAGGTATGCCTCAGGAGCCCTAGTATTTAGTGAACCAGATAGATTTCGTTTTTCAGACTCCAACTCTACAAGAATGCGGTCAACATCAAATGATTCTAAAAGTATGTCATACCCATACGAATGTAAGGTTTTACGAATTCTTTCTTCGTTTTCAACCAAATCTCTAACATCTCTTGCTATGGAATCAGACTGTCTTTCAAGACTGTTTACTTCTTTACTTAGTGTCCTTTCAGATTCATACAAGCCCTTTAGCTTGGAATCATATTCTTTTAGTGTAGATACCGAGGTTCCAGAAGTTGAGATTAGTTGCTGTTCTTTCTCTCTTAGTGTTACAAGTAGCGCTTCTGCACTCTCTTTTTCTTTTTCAAGAGCCCTTGACTGGACCTCAATGTCATATTTTTCATGGTTTATCGAGGATTGTTCTTGCGATAAAAGTCGGACATTAGCCTTGAACGAGTTTTCTTCGTTGCTCAAGTTAGTTAGGTTTCCGGTCAATTCCCTAAATTGGGTCGATATGGTACTGTGTGAGCCAAGCAGACTAGCACGCTTTTCATTTAATGATGATAGCAAGCTTGCTATCCTTGTTTGACCTTCATCAGCATAATTCTCCCTTGTAAGCGAGATACGTTCATCCAAAGATGACTCGTAGGATTGTAGTTTTGACATGTTGACCAAAATGCTTTCTTCTCTTTTCCTCAATTGTGAAATTCTTGATGTTAGTTGATCTTCTGACATGCTCAAGTTCTTTAGTTTGGCCTTGATGTCTGCAAGACCAAGCCCGACGTTTGCAAAACCAGTTTCAGATGAATTGTATCTATTTTCAAGGCTGTCAGTTATCCTATCAAGTTTTTTTAGTTGACCTTTTTTGTTTTGGATAAACCTTCGCAAAAGTTCAAGTGATTGTACCAATCCATCTACTGACGTACTCAGTAAAATGATTTTGGTCAAATGAGATACCTTAGAGTTAACATCAACTATTACAGCATTAGCATCTGCTTCAAAGAACTGTCCGTCAAGTGTTACTGCCTTGTAGCCTTTTTTAGACAACTCGTATGCCTTGTTCTTTGAATCAACCAAAACAATATTTCCGAAAATAAAGTTCTTTAGTGATTCAAATTTTTCGTCACACTTGACAAATTCAGACAAGACTCCAAGGATACCATCTTCCTTATTGATAGATATCTTAGAGTTTGATATTGCATCTAGTGGGATTATCCTTATCTTTGGTAATTTTTTCTCTTGTGCAAATTCAGCAAGTCCAAGTAATGTTGCAAAGTCATTTACAACCAATCCCTTGAGCCAATCCGAACCAGCTGCAAGCAGTGGTCGTTCATATTGTTTGTCCCAAGTTAAGATTTCAAATACAAGACCTTGGATTCCAAGTCTCTTAGAGTCTTCTTTGAGTTTTGCAATAGAATAGTCTTCATGCATTACTTCTTTGACTACTTTTATTTTTGCTTCATATTGTGCAGCAGCTTTGCTTGCCTTTTCAAAAATTATCGTAGTTTCTTCAATGTCTTTTTCTATCTTGATGCGTCTCTCACGAAGATTTCCAAGTCTTGATTTTAGGTCAGTAATCACAGATTCATGCCCAGATCTTACATGTCTGAGTTTTCTCTCAAGACTCAACAGGTTTTCTTTTTCATCAAGTATTGATTTTACTCTCAATGAGTTTTGTTCAATCTTATTTTGAATGTCAGCACGTTCTTGTTCAAACTTTGACAATGAAAGTTTTGTTTCATTTAGCTGGTCTGTAAGTTTTCGCACAGTTTCATCAACACGCAGTTTGTTTGTAGCAATCTGAGATTGTTGTCTTAACACTTGACTTATTTCTGAATCAACAGATGCAAGTTCTGCATTTGCAGTCTTTCTTGTTTCATTAATCATGTTAATAGAATTTTTCAGTTCTGTGATTTGATTTTCTAGTAATGAGCGCCTCTCGCCTAATGCTGCAAGTTCGGATTGAATTTCTGGAAGTCGTAGATCTATTTGTGATAGCCGTCTGGTATTTGTTGCAATTTTGCTGTTTGCAGACTCGAACTGGTGCATTGCACTTGCAAGTTCAGAATCAATAGTAGCTTTTGTCTGGTTGTACACATTTACTTCGTCCATGAACTTTTGTTTTTCTTCTTCAAGTTTTTTAATTTCATCTCGGAGTTGGCCACGTTGTTCATCAAATTTTTTGGCTTCAGACTGGATCGCATTTAGGTTTCGCTCTTTTGATATCTTGTTAGATTCTATATCTCGTAGTTTGTTAGAAGACTGGATTGCGTAAAATCGTTTTATTTCCCTATCCAAAATATCAAATCTGAGTTGATTATTTCTTTCAAGCTCAAGTTCGTCAATGCGTTTTTTTATTTCATCCATTCTAGCAAGTGCAATCTCTAGTCTCCTGTCTGCTTCATCAAGTTGTTTTAGTGATTCAACCTTTTTTTCGTCAAAATATGCTAGACCAATTATATCCTCAATTATCTTTCGTCTCTCTTCTGCATTAAATTCAGATATTCTAGTGATAGTTCCCTGTTGAACAATGTTGAGTTTGTGAATGCCACAATTGGCTACCTCCAATATGTCCAAAATATGGTTTCGGAGCACCTTTTTTTGGTTTAAATAGTAAATATTCTCGCCGTTCTCATCCATTTCTCGAGTTATAGTAACAGTATTGGAATCTACTGGAATCTTTCTATCAGAGTTGTCAAAATGACAACTTACACGTGCAATCTTGGCACCATGTTTTGCATTATCAACATCATGTAACAGGGAACGAAGTTTGTCCACTCTCATCACCTTAGGAGAATTCTCTCCAAGAGAAAATGAGATAGCATCAAGTATGTTACTCTTCCCAGATCCATTTGCACCAGAGATTGCAACCAATCCTTGCTCAAAATTCACTATCGTGTTTTTGTATCCAAACGACTTGAACCCAAATATCTCCAGTTTACGTATGTGAACCAATGTATCCGATAATGTCTGAACCGAGATAACCGATTATTGACAAGTTTCCTTGAGCTGCTGAATAAAAATTATAATGTGAGATCTTAGCTATCGCGCTTGCCTTCCACAAACTCTCCAAATGCCTTCTTTGCCTCATTGTATGGCATCTGAATAGGAGGATGTTTGAAGCAATAAGATGAGATGCTTGTCATCGGTCCATACAGTTTTCTATCAAGTGCAATCTTTAATCCCCTAATTGCATCGATCATAATTCCTGCACTATTGTATGCATCAATTACTTTTAGTTTTAGATCTACCTTGACTGGGATCTTTCCAAAATATTTTCCTTCCAAGTTAATGTAACAGATCTTCTCATTATCAATAAAGTCAACATAATCACTAGGACCAATCCTCATTGGAATGTCATAGTCTGCCATTGCCTTGACTGCACTTGTCTTGCTTATTCTCTTGTCTTCTAGTCTTTCTTCATCAAGCATGTTGAAAAAGTCCATGTCACCACCAATGTTTAGCTGATATGTTCCATCAATCTGTACACCTCTATCTACAAAGAGTTTCACAAGAGTCTTGTGAACAACTGTAGCTCCAAGCTGACTCATTACATCATCGCCTGCAAGAGGAATTTTTTTGTCAGCAAAGGCCTGTTGCCATTTTGGTTCTGATGCTATGAACACAGGAATTGCATTAAGAAATCCTATTCCTGCCTCAAGGGCTTGACTTGCATAGTGTTTTACTGCATTAGTACTTCCCACAGGTAGATAATTTACAAGCATCTCAGCACCAGTATCTTGGAGAACCTTTTTGACGTTAACATCTGGTTCCTGAGAAACGGTTACGACTCGGCTCAAATGCCTACCTATTCCATCCAAGGTAGGACCTTTTTGCACGGTTACACCCATGTGAGGTACCTCAGCTATAGTAATGGTATTGTTTGGTCTAGCATAGATTGCTTCTGAGACATCTTTTCCCACTTTGGTATCTGCAACATCAAATGCAGCAACCACTTCAATGTCGCCTGGTACATATCCTCCAATGTTAAAATCGGTCAGACCTATAGTATCATGAGTATTTTCAGTATAGTATTTTCCGCCTTGAATAATTGCAGAAGCACAGTTGCCAACACCAGCAATTGCAATTTTTATTTTCTTACCCAACTTAGATAGCTACCAAATAATCCATTATATTAATTACTTGTGATCGGGAACAGAGGATTTTATAGCCCAGAGCCGATTTGGGTTTCATGGTAGAGCCTGGCAAACCAGTCAAGGATATTCACATCAAAAAAGATGATACCATTGATTCAATATTTGATCAAATGTCAAAGTCAGGCGGCTTTGAATCAAAAAATCTTGTTGACGGCCTCAACATTATGACTGACATGATAAAAGACAAGGAATGTCTAAAGTTCATGTCATTTGTTGGTGCAGTTGTTTCAACTGGACTTAGAGGTGTGATAACTGACATGATAAAAAACAAGATGTGTGATGTGGTGATAACCACATGTGGCGCTTTAGATCACGACATTGCAAGACATTATTCTAATTATTTAGAAGGATCGTTTACCATGGATGATAGTGAACTTTTAGAAAAAGAGATTCACCGATTAGGAAATGTTTTGGTCCCATTGAAAAGCTATGGACCATTAATTGAGGAAAAAATGCAAAGTTTTCTACAAAAGGCATACAGTGAAGGTAAAAAAGAAATGTCAACTTATGATGTAACAAAATTGATTGGCGAGAATCTTGGTGAAGATTCGTTTCTCTACTGGGCAAACAAGAACAACATCCCAGTAATTGTTCCAGGAATAATGGACGGCGCAGTGGGAAGCCAAATCTGGATGTTTTCACAAGGCCATAATGATTTTAGATTAAATGTCATAGCAGACGCAGATTTATTATCAGGATTAATCTTCAAGGCAAAAAAATCAGGTGCATTGATGATAGGTGGAGGAATATCAAAACACCACACCTTGTGGTGGAACCAGTACCGTGAGGGACTAGATTATGCAGTGTACATCACAACAGCTCAGGAGTTTGATGGAAGTTTGAGCGGAGCACTTGTCAGAGAAGCAATATCATGGGGCAAAGTTACAAAGAATGCCAAGCAGACTACAATTCATGCAGAGGCCACAACAATTCTACCATTTCTCTATTTGGCACTACTTGCCAAACTCAAATAGTGTAAACTTTTTTGTAATAGACTTTCACAAACCCTAATTTTGAATAAAACCCTAAAAGATTGTCTTTCCCATATGTTTCCAAAATCAAAGTCAAGTTTTTGGAAACGGCATGATATGACGCAAAATCAATCAACGAGGTGGCAGTACCATGGTGCCTCTTAGATGGAACAGTGCCAAGACAATAAAGTCCCAAGATAGAGTCTTTTTCATACAAAGCCATGCATGAACTCTTTGATTTATCAACCATGTAATCAACTGAATCTAGTGTATTTTCCAATATAGATTTCACTGGGTTTTCCCAGTCTGGGCAATCATATGCTTGACAAAAAATTCCAGTCCACAGATTGATGTTATCATGTGTGATTTTGATGACATTTGTTTTTGCTGCAGGTTGTGTTCTTTTTAGGACATGTTGTACATCATGGTGTCTAAACCCTTTTTTTTCAAGTAGACAATCAAGTTCAGGAAAATCCATGGAATAAACACATGGTATAGAGTTGTTTTTTTGGAAATATCCTATTGCCTTGTCAATCATGCTTTCGCTGGCACATGTAATACCTGTTAGTTTGTCAAAGAAAATATCGTCTACAAGTTTTTGATTTAAAAAAAGTGTGCCACAATCAAGTTTGATGGCATTGCTCCACAATCCAGTAAAGCCAATGTCATTTGATTCAATTTGTTGTATCATGTTTTAGACCAAGCATGTTACACATGTGATTAAAATCAACAAGAGTAATGCCCTTTCCATTTTTCACCTCTATACATATTGTTTCCAGTTTTGCAAGGGCAGTTGGAGAATCAAGATCATCATTCAAAGATTTCATAAAATCACGCATTAGATTTGATACAGTATCATGAGTAGTGTCAGAGGCTTTATCCATAGTTAGACGAATCAAGTCAAGCAATGGTTTTTTTGACATCAAGTCATTTTCAGAAAAATCCATGTCATCGCGATAATGTTTTGAAAAGACATACAATCGTATCAGATCAGAATCATATTTTTTGATCAAGTCTTTTACCCAGACAACATTTCCAAGAGATTTTGACATTTTTTCCCCATCGGACAAGACAAGACCTACATGAACCCATGATTTGATTGGCTTGTCTGAACCTGACAAGAGCTGGTACTGTGCAAGATGTGCCTCATGGTGTGGATACACCAATTCTCGTGCACCTCCATGAACATCATAATTGTCACCAAAGTTTTCTACAGCAACTGCAGTATCCTGCATGTGCCACCACGGAATACCTGTTCCAAATTCACTATCCCATGAAAAATCAAAATCATCAGTACAGTTCCACAGCAGAATATCTTCAGGATTTTTCTTTCCAGGGCCAATATCCAGTCGGTGTAAATTTAGCTGTTCCCTAGTCTGCTGTGAAATCTGTCCATAATGTTGCACCTGAGATACATCAAGGTAGATATTTCCATGCGCCATGTATGCAACCTTTTTTTGCAATAATTTTTTTATTTGTGTCTCTATACTTGGAACATAATCTGATACATATGCAAGTCTATTGACACTTTGTATTCCAAGTGATTGGAGTGCCACTACAAATGCAGATGCATAAAACTTTGCAACATCCTTGTAAGTTGTTGAATTTTCTTTTGCCTTGTCAAACACGTTTTGATTAATATCAGTCATATTCACAAGAACATCAGTTTTGAATCCTTGATCATTTAGGCACCTAGACAAGAGATCGTATATCAAAAATATCCGGGCATGTCCTAGATGAGTATAATCATATACTGTAGGACCACAAATGAACATCTTTACAAGGTCTTTTTCAAACGGAACAAAGTCTTCTTTGGATAAAGAAAAAGAATTGTAAAGTTTGAGCATTTTTTGACTTAACGCCCGCCCTGAGAGAGGATCGGAGTCAATGTCACAGTGGAACGAACTTTTGGAAGTCTTCGTATCTTGTGTGTGATTAGTGCCTCTAGTGCAGAGTTTGAATCAGCTTGTAGTTTTACAAAGATGTCATAGATGCCATATGTACCTCGGACCTCTTTTACTTCTGGAATTTTTGCAAGCTCTGTGATTATTTCTACTTCAGAACCTAGATCACAGCTAATCAGTATGTAGAGTGTTTCCATAAGTATAAACCACTTTGGGCACATAAAACGATATCCATAATTAAAACTCCATATCCAATACTCACATCATGGGAAACGAAGTACAAGCAAGAGAAATCATTCCAATCGATATAAAAGAAGGCTATCTCATAGATGGTTTTCCATACACAGGTTTAGCAAACGCCATTGCAACCGAATCACTTGTCAATACAACATCTCAGTTTGAATTAGCAGGAGTACTTGACTCTGAACTTTTCCCTCCAATAAGCATTGTAAGAGATGAAGTACCAAACTTTCCTGCACGAATTCTAGTCAACAAAGATCTCAAAGTAGCAGTCTTTTCGTCATATCTTACCCCTCACGAATCAATTCACCGGGATGTTGCACGGGTCATGTTAAAGTGGGCAAGTGATCACAAATGTTCTTTCATCATAAGTAGCTCAGCAATCAAAAGTGATGAAAGCACACCATCTGTGATAGGAGTATGCAGTACTGAAGCTGCAAGGAAAAAACTGCGTGATGCAGACATACCAATATTAAAAAATGGAACCATACCCGGAATTCCAGGAATTTTGTTAAACGAAGGAGCAATATCAAACATCAGTGTCATCGTATTATTGTGCAAAGCAAGAGAAACAGGACCTGATTTTAGAGCAGGTGCAGAAATTTGCATGGCAATGACAAAGCTTGTTCCAGGAGCATCATGTAACCTCAAGCTATTACTCAACGAAGCAGAAGGTATTGAACAGAACTTGAAACAAACAGAACAAGACGCAGGTCCTCTCAGAGATGCAATTTACGGATGAGATTTCAAGAAAGAACAATTTCAAGAGAAAACCTTGAAAAAATTCTCAAAGTTCTAGATTCAGACGAGGGTGTAAGAATAGATAATGAATCAAATCACATATTTGTAAACAAATCCTCAAAAAGATACTGCATTGATGTATCTACAAACAACAAAGACGAATTTGTTTACAAAAATAGTACAAATGAGGTTATTGACTTTTTGAAAAATCACATGAATGAAACATCAAAAATTTTTGCATACTAGATCACCCACAGTCCAATTCCTCAATATTTGATTTACACTCATCATTAAATTGAGAGATTTTAGAATTCAGAGTATCGCAGAGCAGTGGATCTTTTGTCTTGTCATATTGTGCAATATCTCCTACAAGGTTTAGCTGTCTAACAGTACACACATTTGATAATTCAAACACATAAGAAACAATAGAAGCAGTCAAACCAATTGCTACTATAATCACAATCCACTTTAGTTGTCTATTGAGCATTCTGACTTCTTGAAACGTCAACTTCTATAGTTGAAACGTTCCTTTCTTTTCCATCATTTGATTCAAGTCTCTCAGAGAAGATCCTCACACCACTTACTTTGTATCCCATTGCACTCATTCTTTTTACTATCATTTGTGATACATCCACTGCCGTAACCATGCTTCTTCCTCTTGCTTTTATGGTCACAGTAGGCTCGTTTGCAAGAAGTGTAAGAGTAGCATTAAGGTATGTCAAAATGGGTTTTTTACCAATAAAGACAATATTAGGTGGTCTTGACACAAGACCACTCTTGTTGTGTTTTATTTAATAGTTAGCAAAGAAAAAACGTTTGTTTGATCAATAATACGTCTAGTCAAGATTCTTTTTTTCAATATATTGCTGTAAGATTTTTTCAATGTCTTCTGATTTTGACTGCTTTACTTCCTCGACTAGGTCTTTTTCTTCAATTTCATAACAATTGAGCATTTCGTTTTGCTCTTTATAGAATAGCAATATTTTTTCCTGATATATACAATAATACATTTTGTCAACCTCCATCTTTTCAGACTTGATCTTCACGCCTTCGGATTCTACAACAATTGGATAATCCATGTCAAGTTTACCCATATAGTATATTTAGATGATGTTGACGATGAGAAACCCAAAGTATCAACAATAACGTAATAAGGATTTCAAATCATAAACGTACTGTGAGTTATAGAGTCATATTTCATATTGACTTTGATTATTTTTATGCCCAGTGTGAAGAGTTACGCAGACCAGACCTGAAGACAAGACCTGTGGCAGTATGTGTTTTTTCAGACAGAGGAGGAGACAGTGGAGCAATTGCAACCGCCAACTATTTGGCTAGAAAATATGGCGTCAAATCCGGCATGCCAATCAAGTTTGCAAAGAAGAAACTTGAAGATATACCAGAATCAGTTTTCTTGCCTACAGATTTTGAATATTATTCAGAAGTCTCAGAAAATGCCATGAACATTATAAGAAATCATGCAGACATCTTTGAATATGTTGGAAGAGATGAGGCTTATCTTGATGTTACAAATAGAACTAGACATGATTTTAAAAACGCAGCACATCTGGCTCAGCAACTCAAGAACTCACTACGTAGTACAATAAAACTCTCAAGCACCATAGGGGTATCTTCTAACAAGCTTGTTTCTAAGATTGCATCAGGCTACAAGAAACCAGACGGTCTTACAATCATAGAACCACAGGCAATTGAATCATTTTTAGATCCATTACCAATACGAACAATCCCGGGAATAGGCAAAAAATCTGAAGAGAAACTCTCTGAAATGAATCTTGAAACAATATCACAACTTCGTAATGTAGACGTCTTTACCCTAAACGGATTATTTGGAAGAAAAATTGGAACATACATCTACAATGCAGCACGAGGAATTGACGAAGAGCCAGTATCTCCAAGACATGACCCAATTCAATATAGCAGAATAGTGACACTAAAGCAAGATTCCAAGGATTTGGATTTTCTTGTAAATGATTTAGAAAAACTATGTGATGACTTGCACAAAGCAATAGTAAGAGATAACATACTTTTCAAATCAGTTGGAATCCAGTTTGTCCAATCAGATTTGTCAAATAGAACAAAATCAAGAACGCTCAAAAATCCTACATCAAGTTTGGATGAACTGAAAAAAACTGTGATCCTATTACTACGAGAATCACTTGAGGACCAGAAATTACTCATAAGACGACTCGGTGTACGAGTTTCAGATTTTTCTCAACCTAGCGGACAGGTAGACATTACAAGATTTTTTTAGACCAATACGCCTACTTGAGAAGCAAGTCGTTTGTGTTCATCACCAGATATCCACTCTACATGCAGATAATCAAATATCTCGGCATCATTCATTCCTAGTCTTCTTGCTTCCTCAACTGCAATTGCATATGCTTCAATCTCAGTAGGCCTATCTACGTAAGAATATGATTTGTCATAAAGATCAAGCCCTAGTCTTTGTTGTTTCACATGTACCAATTCATGAATAATATCAAGATAGAGAATCTTTTTTTCAGAATTTCGAAGATGGTTTTTCCCTATCACTATTGACGCATCATCATTTTGGACATGCATATAGTGAGTTTTTTCATTTACAATAACAGATATGTTCTCAAACACGTCATCTAGATTCTCTCTAGTTTCAAATATTTTTAAGAGAATTTCTGTGTTTTTTAAATTCACAAAAATTTCTTCAATGCTATATGTTCCGTTTTCTACATCATGGTTTACTTTGATTTGATCCATCATTTCCAACCCCTAATTTTTTGATGCGTTTTGTTTCAACATATGTTACAATGAGTAAGAATATGAAGAGCCATGGTAGAAACATGATCTCACCTGCAATACCATGGAATGACTCGAATTCATTTACATTGGTTGATATCTTGAGTACAAAAATTGACAATGACAATATCCTGATTATGTTTACAGTTATTGTTCCTACCACACCTAAAGCAAAATAGACAATTTTCCTCTTCCGTGGGATATTCATCTTGAGCAAAAACGCCATCATCACAAGCGAATAGATTATGATACTATGTACACCTGCAGATGGCCAAAATACCTGTAATGCAAATGGACCATGTATGCCATCAAGGAACATTACATTCCCATGAGATGTAGCCAATCCCAAATGAAACAGAGTTATCAAAAAGACATCAATTCGTACGAGATACGGTACAACATACTGTAGCGGCCCTAGAGAATCATACGGGAAAAAGGCATCAAGTGATAAAATAATGGCAGTACCTGCAGTGTATATTGGGCCTGCAGGAGATATTCTAATCCATCTCTTGCCAAACAAAACAGTCAGACTTGCTATGAAAAATATTGCCATTACAATAAAGTCCCACATCCATGTCCAAGAGTCTTTTAGTAATACATGGAAACTTGGAGCAGCAGATACAAGATATGCCTTCAAACCAAATTCCAAGCCAGTTAGATAAAGAATTACAATCACAGCGAGCGGGATTATTGCCAGCAAACGTTTTTTTGGAATTTCAAGTTTTAGGCCAATTAATTCTGCTGCGATAAATGCCATTGCAAAAAGAAAACCGCCCCTGCCCTGATTCCATCCAAGACTGAACGTATCTGGAAATACTACGAGTGCAAACAATATAGGAGAGGCAAGTATTGCTATCGCAAAGATGATGCTTTTATTTTGCAATAAATTAAGACCAAAGTGTGTCAAATAAAAACTCTAGCAACTAGAAAAAATCTGATATTGATTTTTGTTTTTTCGCCAGATACAGTTTACTGTGTGCAAGCCATTCTTTTTTTCCAATGCTCAATCCCTTGCAAGCAAGATCGAGTCCTTCTTGAAAATTAGAAACAACAGATGGTTTTTGTTTTAGTGCCATACGAATTCCTTCTCGCACTTGCCACACTCCAACAGGCACTGCATATTCTGGTCGTATTTCACGAAGCACCATGACTGCCGCTTGAATTTTGTTTTCAGCAAGATATTCCGAAACTGCAAGCCTTGAAGCAAAGTGAGCCCCCGCAGTTTCTGGATAATGTTTCATGCCCATAATATCTTCAAAATCAGATCCAAATCCCACATTTCCCTGTTCATCATACCATGCCTCTTGCATTTCAAACATCCACCTGCTTGGGAACATTACAACTGCAAAAAAATTACCCAAGTGATTGTATGAAAATACCAAGGAAGTATCCAATATTCCATATTCAGTTATTTTCTCTACAAGTGACTTTGATACAATATCATCTGTTGCAGTAATGCTCCACCTAGTTGGAACAAGCTTTCTATTTTTGCCAAACATTCCAATGCTAAAACATTTTTGAATTCGTGAAATCTCTATGCCCCTGTTGTAGAGTTCAACCATTGCATCCTGTGCCAAGAGATCTTTATCATAAAATGTTCTCTGTATGTTTTTGTCAGATGAGGAATTTGTAAATTTGGCAGATTTTATCTCTCCAATGGGTCCAAAAATTGGACTATCCCCATCAACTGTAACAACGGGGGACGCATTTTTCACCAATTCCATTTCTGCGTCAGTTGATCTTTCAGACATGGACATCTCCTGAAGATTTTCAATGTATTTTTGTCCGACATCATCTATTTTTACAGGTTTTATGCCACGAACCAAGCTTAGTCGATAGTTTACTATATCCTCAAGACTTTTTCCAGTCCATCTTTCTGGCGAGTCCAAGATCATTGTATCTCCATGAACAGGAGGTAACATGGGACCTACCAGAACTTTGGGATAACCGTATGCTCCAACAAAGACAGATGGTGGAGTAGAGCCATCAATATGATTAGATGAAAACAGATTACCATAACGCGAAAGATATTCTTTCCAGTTTGATTCTATCGATTTTCGTATGTCCGCAGCAGTACGTTTCACACAAACATGTAACTGACTCGCACTAATAATATTATTCAGATCATTTATTTCAAGTTATATTCAACTAGATTAAGATCAGATCAAATGGATTCAGAAACTTTTGGTGTTGAAAAAGGATACGGTTTACAGGCAACAGAATGGATGAATGAAGAAGCAAAAAGAATGGGTTGGAAGTTTGAAGCAAGATTGTACAATTATGAAATTCAGACAAAGAACTTTGGCACATTTGAAATGTTTTCACTAATTGGAGACCCAAAGGCTGCAAGAGAGATAACAATGAGAGCAAGTAAACGCTTTAAGATCAAAGTCATAGAAGGCGGATACAAGACAAGAAAGCTTTTGGTAAAAGTTGCAAAAAATGAGTATGGGATGGTAAAGAAAGGCGATAGAATTGTAGGTCAAATAGAATTTGAATCTTCAAGATTTGCACGGGGAGAATGGAAGATAACAAAGGAAGAGAGAAAATAATACCCATACAAAGATTTGATTAAAAATTATGCAATTTGAAACGGTTTAGAAACGAAATAATATTTGGTTTATGATTGATGTGATTGTCTTTTCTTGACTCTAGTAAATCGCCTATAGATTAGACCTATTGATATCATGCAGACAGCAGTAAGAACAGACCATGATGTAAGAGCAACAGTATCAAGGTGAGTCAAATCTCACAAGGTGTTATTGGCTAGGTCTATTTTAGTGAATTTAAGAATATTACATGAGTAAAATTTAAAATTATTTTATGATTTTCCCGCTACCCACTATACGAATGGATGTAGATTCAGGTTTTAAGATGACACATGTATCCCCTTTTTCATACACGGCTGATTTTCCAAGTGAGAGTTTCATAGGATTCAATGAGGCAATTTTGACAGGTCGTATTTGCAACCCAATACTTGCAAGAAACATTTGGTTTTCAGAAACAGCATCTTTAAAGAATTTGCTTTGTACGTAATCTATCTCAATTTCTTGTGAAACCAACATTGTATTTGGCATGCAGAGCACATCACCGCGCTGAACATCATCTGGTACAACACCTTTTACTGCCAAACCAACTCTTGCAGGACATGTTGCATCTTCCACACTATCGTCATGCATTTGAATTGATTTTACTACAACATCTGTTCCTTTTGGAAATAGTTTTAGATTTTCATATACTTTGATCTTTCCTCGTGCAATCTTGCCAAGAATTACTGCACCAACACCCTTTACATCAAAACAATGGTCTATTACAATTTGCGGGCTACCATCTTTTGAGATTGGTTCTAGTAGGTCGATTTCCTTTTTGAGATTTTCAGGTTCCACCAATTTGTATTGCTCGACAACGGTTCCCTTTATCATGGCAAGCAACTTGGTCTTGTCAACATCAAACGAGTGTGAAAGAATTCCTTGTTTTTTACCAAGGACATCAAGTGCAATTATTTGCTCACCTGTAAATTTATCAAGTTTTGTTACATGAAATATTACATATTCTCCCATATTCATGGCCTGAAACAAGGATTGAATCTTGTCGGGAAATGAAGTCGGTACAGTCCAGGTGCGTAAAACACCGGATTCTTTTCTATCATAAATTGCAATATCAGTGGTCGTGCCTTTTTTGCCAAAATCCTTTGCAAGTGATTCATCAGCAAGAAGTGTAAAATTAATAGATTTCATTTTATTTGTAAAATTTGTGGACTAGTAAAATATCTTGTGGAATTTATTTAAATTAGAAAGATAGGTGTTGTTTGCAAGCCAATGATGCTTTACAGAATATTATTGAGCAGTTGCCCAACCACGTAGAATCAAAATTTGTACAGTGGATGAGTGGACACATGCAGGAGATCCATCTTCTGCCTTGATGATAAGGCTATAACCTGATTGGCAGGTTACAGATTTTGCAGAAACACCAGACTTGAATTGTTGTAATGGAGACATTGGAGCATTTGGAGTATGAGGAGTTGATGCAGTCATGTTTGTAGTATTTTGAGGCATACTCATTGTTGAGTTTGTGCCAGTAGAATTGGTGTGCATTGTCATAGTTGCGTTACCATGCATTGTTGAGTTTGTGCCAGTAGAATTGGTGTGCATTGTCATAGTTGCGTTACCTTGAATTGTTAAGGTTGAATTTGCGCTAGTAGAATTAGTCATCATCATAGTTGAGTTTGAGTTTGTAGAATTAGATGACATTGTCATAGTTTGATTGGTACTAGTTGGATTACCAGATGACGGTGGTTGCATTGAACCTCCATAAGTTTGTGCATATGACATGCCAACTGGTAAAATCATAGAACTAGCAACAAGCACCGTAACAATTAACAGCGAATCAATTTTCAACGATCATACTTTTAGGAATCACTATTTAAGTGAAAAGAAGAATTTCTGATAATGCGCGCGGTAAATATTTTTACACTAAATCAACAGTACAGCATTGGCAAAACACATAGATTTTGAATATCACGTCTGCTACAGTCATCAAAGTCCTTGAAAGATTACAGTCATCAGTGCTTTTCCCCCAAATATTGCCCCAATTGACAATCCCACATTTGTAAGAATGTTAATTCCAACAAGCCCAAGTTGTCTACTCTCAAAAAGATTACTTGTCTCCAAGGCAAAAGACGACATTGTTGTAAGAGAGCCACAAAAGCCTATTGCAATTAGCAAAGCATACTTTTGATCAAGACTCCATTGTTGAGACATGACTGAAAACAATCCGAGAATAAAACTTCCAACAATATTGACAATCAAAACATTCACTGGAAGACTTCCAAAAAGCAATGGTGATGCAGTTATTTTGTATCTGAGAAAAGTTCCCAAGAGTCCACCGGCAGCAATCAACATAATCAACAAGGGCTTCATTTTTATTTAATTCGCCCTTTGCTCAATATAACTGCAAGAATTAGATCTACCATGTAACTTAATTCAAGTCTAGAATTCACATTTAATTTCCATGAGATAAAACTTGGTTTGCCAGTACCGCAAATTAACTTGAACCTCATTTGTTTTAATTTTGTTCGTAGTGTTTTTCCATCAAGTCTAGTTTTAACAGAACTTTTCCCTCGCTCATAATCATAAGGATCAGACAAGAGTAAAAATCTCCTAGACTGCATACCAATAGTTTTTAAAAATTGTAACGGTTCAATCAACTCTAAAACATTGAGGGCAACAACAAGATCAAACTTCATAGAGCCAAATGGCTTTGATAGCGAATCTGCAAGAAAAAAATCCATGTTTTTTGCTTTGTGTTTTTTTGCTTCCAACAATGCAAAAAAAGATTTATCAATTCCAAATATCATACCATGACGCTTTGCCATAATACCAGCCATGGTGCCTATGGAACAACCATGTTCCATTACAAAATCACATTTTGCTAGTCCCTGAACAATCTTTGTCATTTTTTTCTCAAATACAGAATGTCTACTTTTCTTGTAAATACTCACCCAATTTTTTTCTAAATCAGTGGTATCGTCTCCAATTTTTTTTATATTTTGCAGTGATTTTCTTACAAGTGATTTTATTTTCTGACTATGCACATGTAATAAAATATATCCGCCAAGCTTTGTTCTAATAGAGAAAAAAGAAGAGAGATCTTCAACCATAATAGGAATTGACAAAATTATAGGATACTTGCCACCACAAGATGTACAATAAAGTAATCCTTCAACAACCTCAGTTTTCTTTTCAAATATTTCCATTTCCAGAGAATGACCGCACTTGACACATCGGATATACTGCAGACTAGATTCGTGCAATAAGGTTCAACAATCAACAAGAGATTAAATCTATAACTATCTATTCTGAAATCTTGTTCTCTTGGAATGGCCCTGAGTTATACCAACAATATCTAAAATAATCAAGACACCACTCGTGAAACAGCTGATCTTTGCTATAGAACATTTCTCGCATATCTGCATCCCCTTCAAGAGTTGGAAACAACACACATGCCTCCTTTTCGTTCAAGACCACAACTACCTTGACATCAGCTTTCATCTTTCTTTCAACTAGTCCTTTGTCAAGTAAGGCTTTCATTCCCAACTTGTTTAGCAGTTCTTTTCTGCCCTTTGGTACAATCACGTTATTAGAAAATATGTAGTTAAATGTCGTACCATGTTTTACTCTTGCAAGCAACGGCTCGATAAGATCCAATGGAACTTCAGTAAATAATTCATAGATATATTCATCAGCATTCTTGTACACAAGTTTCCATTGTTCCAAAACATTGACAAATCCCTTGATTTGTTGTCCCCCAGCAAGAGCACCAATTCGTTGTATGAACTTCATCGGAATATCCCCAAAATCATGAGTTTCAAAATATTTTCTATTTTTTGATAAGAATAACAGAGACGGTACTTGAGTGCACATTGTTTTTCCGTATGTAGTTAGATCATAATATCCATCCTTGTCTTTTATAATAAGTCCGGCATTTGAAAGACGCTCAAAATTTCTATGCACTTCTTGTACAGTTGCGTGCAATTCCTTGGCCATGTTTGAAATTTTTGATTTTTGTTCCAATAGTTTGAATATTATCTTTAGTCTCTGTTCGCTTGCAAGTTCTAGAAAATCATTTGCAGCATTCTCATAAATTGTACCCACGGCACATTTGGTTCCAAGTATTTATGTAAATCTTACGAACCCAAATCCTATACAGAACATGATCACTTGCAAGTTTTGATAAAAATCACACATATCAAAAAAAGACGTTTTACAATTTAGATTGTTAGACTCAAATATCATACAAAGATGAGACAAGCATGATCACAGTAGACTGTAAAGACATACTTCCTCTCAAATCTCCTCTTGCAGTCTACACAGCAGACCAAGTTGGAGCAGCACCTGCATTAAAAATACGTGAATTTGTACTTGATCCCATAAGCGATGAAGAAATAGATTCAGCCAGTGTCATAAAAGCAATCAAGGCTTTTCTTGATTCACTATCAATTGCAAAACATTTTGCAGTAATTCAGAACAAAGACTTGATCTCAATAGTAGCATTAGATGATTTCAAGGTAGAACCGCAACCAACACAACCAACTGACCAGTTTTTCTCATGCATTCATTGTGGATACGTCACACAATTTGAAGCAGTGTACAACAATCACATGAAGATTCATTATTTGTAATGTACAACCAGACAATTTGTAAATCTGATGATAAATAGTACAGATGTTTGTTTACTGTGACACTACTTCATAAAATGTCGGCTTGGGTGGTCCTTCCATGAAAGAATGACCCCGGGATTGAATTCTAAAATGCTCTTGTGTTTTGTGCATTGCTTCAAACTTGGCCTGGGTTTCAAACTCTACCAAAATTACATGCTTGCCAGCACGTGTTTCTAGCAATCTTCTTCTCACAAAGCCATCAAATTTTGAGAGTTCTCCATTAGATTCAGTTATCCAGTTTTTGAACTCGCCTTCAGAGCCTTTTTTGAGTTGAATTTCTGCTGCAACCACAAACATATGCTTGAACGGAGATTATACGAATAATAATATTTCTAAGATTGTCATGCATGGCAAGTCACACGTATCTCCAAATCATGTCAGATTCAATGTACACTCAATAATTCTAAATAACGGAGTAATTCGATCAAGAGTATGAATGAGAAGCTTTTAGCTTATGGATCAATCATTGCAGCCATAGTAGTCATGTCAACCATAGTATTTCCGTTCTGGAATCTCATTCCATCCATGGTTACAGAGACAGTCAAAGTTGTATATGTAGAAGGAGGAGGCAAGTGTACCGTAGAAACAAACGATGGTTTTGACATACGCGGCATTGCTTGCGGTAATGCAAAGGCAGGAGATAACATCACTGCAACATATGACGTAAAGGTAAAAGACAGAGAACACAAAATTTAGCAGACTAGAGAAGTTTTAGGTCCTTTGTAACTTTATCAATCATTTCTTCAGGAGCAGGACCTATTGATATGCAAGTTACAGTTCCAGGTTCTATCTGAGTATGACCAGCATCAGTAACTTCAGACCAAGGCAAATCATGAGATATTGCATCGCGTTTTATTTTTTCAAGCTCTGACATGCTAGATACTTTGACAACAACTTTTTCTTGCCCATATCGCTCCCACTGATCAAACCATTCTCTTTTTGATTTTCTCACATGTTCAGCCCCCAGAACACATGCGTGGCCTACCTGCGCTGCAATTTTTCCTGTACCCATTCCAAGATCTTTTCTTACAACAATTACCTGCTTGATTGTACCCATACTAATTTGGAATCACATTAGGACATGTTAAACTTTTGAATCAAGCATTTGACAAAAAAATACTATTTGGTGTTCATATTATAGCCATAAATAACGGCAGTATCTAACTAGATCATGCCAGGTATGAAATGCATATCATGCGGAATTGGATTCTTTTCTGCCACTGGTTCAGACAAATGTTCCAAGTGTTCAGACAAGGGAGGCCATCATGAAGCCGCAGCAAGTCATGACTCTTGTGGTTGCGGTCATAGCCACTAACCCATTTTTTATTATCATAAAATAAAACTAGATTTTTCTAATCCTATTGAATTAATAGAGTATACATGGAAAATAAAAAACATGGATTATGATGTAGTCATAGCAGGTGGAAGTGTTGCAGGACTCTTGTGTGCAAGAGAGATTGCAAGCAAGAACCACCGAGTACTAGTGATAGAAGAAGACTCTGAACTAGGAACCCCAGAACACTGTGGTGGTGTAGTCAGCATTCCTGCAATAGATGACTTGGGGATAATACCAATGAGGGCCACACTTGACAACAAGATACGCTCTGCAAAGCTAGTAGCACCATCTGGAAAAGATTTCACAATTGATGCAAGACAACAACAAGTCATAGTTTTGGATAGACGAGAATTTGACAAGCAGATTGCACATCAGGCCCAGGTCAAGGGAGCAGAGATTAGAGTAAAAACATCATTACGGGAGATTACAAAAGAAGGAGTCAGAACATCAGACGGAGATGTAAAATGCAAGATAGTAGTAGATGCAAGAGGTGTAACATCACTTGTTCAAAAAGACAGGACTGGAACTCTCCAGTCAGCACAGTACGAAGTCTTTGCAGACTGGATAGACAAGGATAGAATCGAAGTGTATCTAGACCAAGAAAAGTATCCAGGATTTTTTGCGTGGGTCATACCCACTAGAAGAGACGAGGCCAAAGTAGGAGTAGCTGGAAGAGGGATCAATCCTGCTCCTGCAATTGAAGAATTTCTCAAGGAAAAAGGAAAATATTCAACCATTAGAAAAATATTTGCTCCAATCTGGATAAAAGGACCAATCAAAGAATTTGTTGCTGGAAATGTTATCACAATAGGTGATGCAGCAGGACAAGCCAAGCCCACAACTGCAGGAGGAATTTATTCATCAGGGATTGGAGGCATTTTGGCAGGCAATGCAATTTCCAAGTTTTTAGAATCAGAAAATAAATCAGAACTTGAGGAATATCAAAAAAATTGGAATAAAAAATTTGGCAAGGAATTTGAAAACATGCTTCTTGCTCGTTCCCTTCTTGAAAGAATGGACAACAAGACAATTGATTCAATATTTGATTCCATTACACCCAAGATATTAGATGAGATCTCAAAAGAAGGAAGTTTTGATTTTCATACTACATCGGTTGCAAAACTACTTGGTGTAAAAGGATCGGTCAAGGCAGTGCAGGCAATTTTAGGAAATGAATTGAGAAGATTGCTGAGCTAAGTTGAAAATGATAAGCAAGGTATAAATTCGGTAGAAAACGACTTTTTATCATGTCATCAACTATAGCATTACCTGTGTGCAGTTCTTGTCACAGACCTATAATGCCTAACGACAAGTGTGTAAAATTCAATTGCCCAAGTTGTGGCTCGCTATTGCTCTGGAGATGTGAAAGTTGCAGGGAATCAGCTAGAGTATACAAATGCAATTCATGCACATTTGAAGGACCTTAAAAATTGGCACGACTCTCACTTAGAGCAAAAATTCTTCCAACCGGAATCGAGGTAAATCTAGATGACATTGCAAAAAAGATCACTTCATCATTAACAGACGGTGTAACACTTTCAAAATATACAAAAGAGCCGCTTGCTTTTGGCCTTTATTTTATTAGCGCAGAGTTTGCCCTAGACGACAAGGAAGGCCAGATGGATTCCCTAGAAAACGCAATACGCGGAATTGAAGGAGTTGGAGAATTCGAAGTGCTAGGCTTGAGCAGAACATCTGTTGATATGAAGTAGGTGCCTACATGGTAAAAAAAGACGAACTGCTACAAATGCGGGTCGGCGAAGCAAAACAAAGAGACGTTGGAAAAAGACGAGCCAGAATAGAACCAGAGGCAATGGAATTTTTAAAAGTTGAAGCAGGTGACATGGTTGAAATTATTGGTAAAAGATCAAGCTGTGCTGTAGTTTGGCCTGCAGATGATGACAACAAGACACCGGACGTAATTCGAATAGATGGACAAACAAGAAAGAATGCAGGTGTTGGAATCAATGATTTGGTAAATGTGAAAAAAATAGTTGCCAAGCCTGCAAAGACTGTCACTCTGATGCCAGTAAATGGAAATGTTACAGTTGATAAGGAATTTACAGATTTTGTAAAAAATAGACTGCGCGGATTGCCACTTTCAGAAGGTGATGAGATATCTGTGATGATTCTTGGAAATTCCATGGATTTTAAAATTCACAAGATCTCACCAAAAGCTGTTGTAAAAATAGAACGAAGCACATCAGTTACAATACTTACTGAAACATCAATTGATAAAAAAGTTAGAGTTACTTTTGAGGAGATAGGCGGACTAAAGACACAGACAAAAAGAATGCGTGAAATTGTAGAGTTGCCACTAAAGCACCCCGAAGTTTTCACAAGACTCAATGTAGAACCCCACAGCGGAATATTGTTGTACGGTCCTCCAGGATGTGGAAAGACATTGATTGCCAAAGTGCTAGCAAGCGAATCAGAGGCCAACTTTTACTCTATCAACGGTCCAGAAATAATGAACAAGTATTACGGAGAAACAGAAGCAAGACTGCGAGATATTTTCAAAGAGGCAAAAGAAAATTCGCCTAGCGTAATATTCATTGATGAAATTGATGCAATTGCACCAAAAAGAGAGGAAGCATACGGAGATGTTGAGAAAAGAGTAGTAGCCCAACTCTTGGCCTTGATGGACGGTCTCACAGACAGAGGAAACGTCATAGTGCTGGGTGCAACAAACAGGCCAGAAAGTGTAGACCCTGCCTTGCGAAGACCAGGCAGATTTGACAGAGAGATTGAAATCACAGTACCAAATGCAGACGGCAGACTAGAGATACTACAAATCCATACACGAGGTATGCCACTTCAAGATGTAGACCTCAAAGTACTTGCTGCAGAATTACATGGATATACAGGAGCTGACATTAAATCATTATGCAGAGAAGCTGCAATGAAGGCACTTAGGACATTCTTGCCAGAGATTGAAAACGAGAATGAAAAGATAGCACCAGACGTATTACAAAAAATGAGAATAACATTACAGGACTTTTACGATGCAATGCGCGAGATAGTTCCAACTGCCATGCGTGAATTTTATGTTGAGAGTCCAAAAGTATGGTGGAAAGAAGTGGGCGGACTGGATGATGCAAAAAGAACTCTAGAGGACAACTTGATAACTGCAATAAAAGAGCCAGCTAAATTCCAAAAGATGGGAATCAAGCCTCCAAAGGGTGCATTATTGTACGGTCCATCAGGATGTGGAAAGACATTGCTTGCACGAGCTCTTGCAACAGAAAGTGGTGCAAACATGATACTTGTCAGAGGACCAGAGATATTATCAAAGTGGGTGGGAGAATCAGAAAAAGCAATTAGAGAAATTTTCAGAAAGGCCAAGACATCATCACCGTGTATAATAATATTTGATGAACTTGATTCACTTGCAAGATTCAAATCAAATGAAGAGGGAGGAATCGGAGAGAGATTACTCAGTCAGCTTTTAACAGAGATGGAAGATGGAGGAGCATCAAGAGTTGTGGTACTAGGAATTTCAAACAGACCAGACCTTATCGACCCATCACTGATACGACCAGGCAGACTTGATTTGATGATCTTTGTCCCACCGCCAGATGAAAAAGGTCGATTTGAGATAATCAAACTATTTACAAAACAGATGCCACTCTCAGGAGACATCAACCTAAAAGAGATTGCAGTAGCAACAAAGGGATATAGTGGAGCAGATCTTGTTGCAGTATGCAGAGAAGCTGCAGTAAATGCCATGAGAAATAACATTCAAAAAATAAGTAGCGCGGACTTTTCTGCTGCACTCAAAAACGTAAAACCATCAATCACAAAGGGAGTTGAAGATTGGTATTCCACAGTTAAAGATAATATATCATACGCATTACCAAAGCCAATGGACAAGGCATTTTACGGTTAGGTATGGCCATCCCATTACGAAATACCATATACGAAAAGATCAAGATTGCAGGCTCGCTTACTGATTCAGAATTATCAAAGTCTCTCATCAAGGCAGGCATCTCAATTCCAGAAGATGAGTTTAACAAGACTCTGCTCAATCTAGAGATTTATGGCCTCATCAAGGTAACTTGGTTGACAAAAGACGAACGTAGGATAGAAATATCTGAAAAAATCGAAGATGAAGACGAGATAGAAAAACAGAACATGGAAAACTTGGAAAAAGAATACGAATCAGGATTTCCAGGTGTAGGCCAAGAAGAAGAGATTTCAGAATAATTATTTTATCACTGGAAAGTGGAACGCAGCATCAAGTGCAATTCCTACAAAGATGATTGTAAGATACGGGGCAGTCACCTTGTATGCTTTCCATGCAAAGTCCGAAGTTGGTGTCTTTGTAAGCTTGTAATGGTAAACCAACATTAGGCCACCTGACACAAGGGCAACTCCAAGATACACATATCCCAATCCAAATGCAACTAGTGCAATTGAATATGGTAACAGTATCGCAGTGTTGAGCAAAATATACTTGGACGTTTTTTGCATGCCAATCAATACTGGAAGCATTGGAACTTTGGCTTCAGCATAATCATCTCGTATCTTCATTGCAAGACACCAGAAATGAGACGGTGTCCACACAAAGACTAGTGTACCAACCAATGCACCAAGAATATCCATAGAGCCAGTTGCTGCAGCCCATCCTGCCATTGATGCACAGCTTCCTGCAAATCCGCCAATTACAATGTTTGACCAGTTGCTTCGTTTGAGCCAGACTGTATAGATTATCACATAGAAAAATATTCCCAACGCAATAAAGAAAGTAGAAACTGGATTTAGTGTAAACCAAGCATAAATTACAGAAATGCAACTAACTGCAAGACCATATATCAAAACACTGCGAGCAGCCATCCTTCCAGATGGGATAGGTCTTGTGCTAGTTCTTTTCATCAATGGATCGATATCTCTGTCATAGAAATGGTTCAGAGCACTAGAACCTGCAGACGAGAGTGCACCTGCAACTATAAGATGAAGGAGTGTAACGGTATCAAGTGGTTTGTGTGCGATCAGTATGCTTGCAGCATACATTGAGGTAACTGCTGTAATGACAAGTAAAACTATGATTCTCGGTTTAGATACTTCAAGTACTTCCTTTAATCCCACAGATCTATAGCTGATTTGCAGGGAATTTAATTTCTTCGAAGATTACCCCACATGTTCAAAAGAATTAAGTATGTCACTTCATGGAACAACCACAAATGAGTGACTGGGACCTCATGATGCCAGGAATGGGACTATCGGCGATTGGTCTGGCAGGAGTAATTTTATCATATTTGGGTATTGCAAATACGTTCCTTACAGGAATGCAAGCTCTTTCAGGTTTAACCTTGTTTATCGGCTTGATCTTCTTATCAGCAGGAATTCTAAGTGGTGGAGGAGTATCTACCAGCGGACGTGCCAAGGCAACTACACTTGTAATCTTTGGCATAGCAGGCTCTGTTGGAACATATGCCTTGAGCTTGAACAAAGTAATCACATCATTGACAGTATTTGTCGGATTGTTGCTAATCATCTTGATACCAACAATAGTTCTAGCATTTTTCTCAATGAAGATGCCAAAGCACTTCAAGCCAGTGGCGACAATATTTGTTGCAGCAATGGTGGTGGCAATAGGCTCTTACACGGCATTTGGTTTCATTGGACCAGGCGCGCAATTCCACCTTACTTCAATGCAACAAAATTCAACCAACTCAACAACAGCACCTGTTTCAAATGCACCAGTCATATCAATCAACATTCCTGTAAATGCATCAGTCAAGGGTAACCCAAGTTTCACACCAAATTCAGTAACAGTTCCCAAAGGGGACATTATAGAGTGGACCAACAACGACAAAGTCGGCCACACTGTAACAAGTGCAGACGGTACAACGTGGGACTCGGGAATAATATCAGCAGGTAAGACATTCCGTCTTGATACATCAAAACTTAATGCTACAACATACCAGTATCTTTGTACTGTACACCCAATCATGTCAGGAAGTATAACCATAACAGCACCATTGTTTGCAAATGTAACAATCTCCAAAGGTGCCTCGACACACGCTGCAGGTCAGAAATACTTCGACCCACAGGATAGTACAGTAAAGGTTGGAACCACAGTTGTCTGGACAAACCAAGACAGTGCAGCACATACAGTCACAAGTGGTACTCCTAGCGATACATCACCTGGCTCACTGTTTGACTCTGGTCTTATCAAACCAGGACAAACATTCAAGCAGAACTTTAACGCAACCGGAAACATATCATACTTTTGCACAGTCCACCCATGGATGACTGGAAAAGTTACAGTAGGATGACAATACCCAAAGCAATAATTCTTTCAAAGAGTCAAACAGAGACATTAAAAAAACATTCAGAACAAAACTCACCGAATGAAGCATGTGCAATTTTGTTTGGGAATAATATTGATGATCAAGTTACCATAAAGGAAATTTTTCTTGCAAAAAACATTGATGTATCTCCAGTAAATTTTACCATTTCAAATGAAGAACTGATATCGGCATATAGTACAGCAGAGAAGATGAAGTTAGATATCAGTGGAATATTTCATTCCCATCCAGATTCTGTTCCATATCCATCATCAACAGACAAGAAATACATGGAAATCAATCCAGTGCCATGGATAATTTTTTCAAACATAAATGATGAATTCAAGGCGTATATTTACAATTCAGGTATAGTCCCAGTTCCTGTAAAGGTATTGTGACCTATTTTTTATGAACTTTTTTGTGTCGTTCAAAGTGCTCTCTATCTGTAAAAGTAGTGTCACAGTCCTTGCATTTTAGCTCGGTTTTAGCGCCCCACAACGGCAATTATTGGTACGAACTTGTGTAAAAGGATTTATCAGAATACAGGTCGGTTTTAGAAGATTTTAGACATTACCAAGTCAGAACCAAAGGTTTCGCAACAATTTTGAAAGAATTATTGATACCTTAGGCACAAAATAGGCAAAAATTTCCTATTTTTTTCCTATTTAAAAAAACCAACGATACAGCAAAAACGTGTTTACCGATATTAGATGATCTTAAAGATGAATCCTCGTAAAATTGTACATTGTACATTATTTTTGATCGCATATTCACCAGAGTTAGGAAGTTTTCAAAAGTAATAGTTCTATAAATGACGATCAGAGTCTCAGATTTTACGATCGACCATTACTTTGCACGTTATGTTAAAAACTTGTCCAAATTAGATTAAATATCCCTTTTTTCGAATAGCAATTATGGAAATTCACGTATACGATACATACGTAGAGGCAAAAGATGGCCATACGATGCATTTTGATGTCATTACAAGCCAGAAGGATCACCAAAAGGCAATCCAGTATGCAAAAGAATGGCTCAAGACAATCGGAGAAGCCGAGTCAAAGGTTTCAACCGAAGAGTGCCAATTCTGCCACTCGCAAGGTGCACCAGAACCAATTGCCAACGAGATCCAAAAGAAAGGCTACTTCATCCAAAAGATGGAAGGCTGTCCGTAAGATCTAATCTCAATTTTTTAATCCAACCGTTATTTTTAAAAACTCTTTTTAGCGTAATGCATATGATACTAATTCATGACAAAGAAAAGCGACTATAACAGATTAACAGTAGAAGGCGATATGCAAACAAAATGGATATGCGGCTGCTTTGAAACAGTAGATGGTTTTTTCAAGTTTTGCCCAGAGCATAACGAAGCCATGAAGCATACAATAGAATCCCAGATAGACAAGCTTGACATGACTCGAGTAATAGAAGAAAAGGCCTAAGTTTTTCAGCGTCTTTTTGAATATGGTTTGAATGTCCAGCCTGCAAGGCCCCGTCTTACCATCTTGTTAAATCTCCTTCCATGACTGAGGTATGGAAATCTCATGTGAATCAATTCATGCACAATAGTATTTTCAAGTGTCTTCTCATCAGGTATCTTTCTGACATTGATAAAGACCACATTATCCTGAATGTATGATACCCCCAGATACTTGTAGGCAGAGGTTCTCCTCCCTTCAGTTACTTGTTTTGGCATCTCTAGCACCTCCTTTGTTGTCATCAATATCCTGGGCTCTGAAATACTAAATCTTGCAGAATAGACTCCAACTTTTTCAAGTATCTTAAAATGCAGATCAGAGTCTAGCTTCACAGAATCAAAGGATACCATTCCAAGTTTAATTTATGTTGTCAAAATTCGTGTTGATAGTTGTGGATTTTTTTGTTTCAACCATTATAGTGGTAAGTAGGGTCAGAAATTCATTAGTTTAATCACAAATCATACAGCCACCGTCTCCTCATTCCCCGCTTAACTCATTGAACTCATTATAGATCTAGCCTTATTTCTTACCTCCTCTGTCAGGGATACAAAAACCAGTCCTTCATTTGGCTGGCCATATAATATCACAGAACCATCTGGCGCATAAACTGCAACAGGAAGAACAAGCAAGTCCTCCTCCCCGTCAACAATTATTCTCACAGGAGGCGCCATGTCAAGTGCCTTGCGAATTGTCAAGATGCTTTCATCTGTAATTTCTGCAGCAGGATTTTTACATTCAAGTATTGTTTTTACATATCCACCTGGCAAGTCTCTCTTGTTTCTTTTTTCAAGCGAGTCTACAATTTGCAGTGATGGACTGAGACCAAATGATATCATTTTTTCTGTGGTGGCATCACCTACAGTAATCACAGATGCATCTTTTGGAATATTTTTTGAAACGTTTCCCCTAGTTACTTTATAATCAGGTATGAGGATACCAAGTGGTTCTTTTAATGCAGAGCGTAAATGTTCAGGAAGGTGCACAATTTACCTTTGTTTTGAACTATTTTTGAGTTGCGACCTCAGCTTTTAGTTCATCGCCTAGCTGAGATGCAAGTACACTACATCTTGCTGCAACATTCTTTGCCACAACCATGAATGCTTGTGACATGGTCGAATTTGGATCAGTTACAAGCACTGGTCTGCCACTGTCAGAGCCTTCCATGATACCAGGATTTAGAGGAATTGCACCCAAGAATGGCAAGTTGTGTGTCTCACTCATTCTTTTTGCGCCCTCTTTTCCAAATATGTAATGATCTGTTGCACAGTTTGGACATTTGAAGTAGCTCATGTTTTCTATCACTCCCATGATGGGGATGTTTAGCTTTTGGAACATTCCAAATGCTTTGACCGCAATATTGCTTGCAACATCTTGTGGTGTTGTTACAACAACTATACCAGTGATTGGTATGGTCTGTGCAAGTGTAAGAGGAATGTCTCCAGTTCCAGGTGGCAAGTCTACAATAAGATAATCAAGGTCAGACCAGTTGGTATCAACAAGAAACTGTTTTAAAATTCCAGAAATGATTGGCCCCCTGTAAATTGCAGCCTGGTGGGCTTGCTCTGCAAAGAAACCAAATGATACAACTTTGAGTCCGTGTGATTCAGCAGGCTGTAATTTATTATTGTCAACTTCCATTGCAGATTTTCCCATTCCAAGCATCAGTGGAACACTGGGTCCATAGATATCTGCATCAAGCAACCCAACTTTAGCACCAGTCTGTGCCAATGCAAGTGCCAAGTTTACAGAGACCGTAGTTTTACCCACTCCACCTTTTCCACTTGCGACACCAATGATGTTTTTGACTGTAGGTAGCATCTCGTCCATGCTAAGTGAACGGCCCTCCATGACTTTGGCAGTAACTTTGAGATCAAACTTTGAAACCTCTTTTATCTTGGCTATTGCGTTTCGAACATCTTGTTCGATTTCATCATTAAAAGGACAAGCAGGAGTAGTAAGTTCTAGTGTAAATTTCAGATCACCGCCGTTTATCTCAATGTCTTTTATCATGCCCATTGAGACGATATCCTTTTTGAGATCTGGATCGATTACAGTAGATAACGTAGAAAGTACTTGATCAACTGAAACCATAATGTAAAAAATCCCGAATACAATATTTAAACATAGGCAAAAATAATATTCTAGTTATCCAAAGATTCATAAATTCAAATTTTATGTCGTTTTATGGATGTTTTCTATATCGACCCTTACTGATGTAGTTAGAATACCTCCTAAACTATTTGGAGAGTCTCTCAAAAAGGCCGCAATCACCATTTTACGTGAAAAGTATGAGAGCATGATAAATCCAGAACTTGGCTATGTCATCATGATACTTGAAACCAAGGTAGAAAAAATGGGCAAAGTAATTGCAGGTGACGGCGGAACATATCACAGAGTAGAATTTACAGCATTAACATTTTCACCAAAACTCCAGGAAATTGTCCGTGGAGAAATTGTCGAGATTACAGACTTTGGAGCATTTGTCAGAATTGGTGCAACAGATGCACTATTACACTTGTCACAAATTATGGACGACTATCTCAAGAGCGATGTCAAGTCTGGCATGATCCTTGCAAACCAGAGTGGAAGAACAATGAAGATTGGAACAACACTTCGTGCAAGAATTACCGCAGTGTCAATTGGCAAGACTGCAGCAATGAAGGTCGGCATTACATGCAGACAACCATTCCTTGGTGCAGATGAATGGATTGAAGAGGAAATTAAAAAATCTAAAACACCAGCTGCTGCAACTCCAGAGAAAACCAAAAAGACAGCGGAGTCCAAGTGATAAAAAATGGTACGAGAATTGGCTTGCCGTAAATGCAAGTTTGTAACAGTAGGAAAAGTTTGTCCAATATGCAAGTCATCTGACCTTAGCCCAGATTGGAGTAGCTCAGTTCTTGTTGTAGACCCAACAAATTCTCTTGTTGCCAAATCTCTTGGAATAAAAGAGAAAGGCAAGTACGCACTCAAGGTAACATAGGTTGCAATCAAGTGCAAAAAAACAACTAGATGGATTTCTTGCAGAAGATATCAAAAGTGGCGACATTACAAGCAAATTACTTCCAAGAAAGAAAATTACTGCAACCATAATATCTCGTGAAAATGGCCTAGTGGCAGGTGTATCATATGCAAAGGAAATTTTTTCATCAAGAGGATGCAATGTTACAATACACAAAAAAGACGGACAGACTGTAACTCCAAACCAAAAGATAATGACAATTTCAGGTGACACCTATCCAATATTATCATGTGAGAGGACTGCATTGAATTTAATGTCAAGAATGAGTGGAATTGCTACCCAGACAAACCAGTATGTAAAAAAAATCCGTGCTGCAAATCCCAAAGTTGGATTGTATTCTACAAGAAAAACAGCTCCAGGTCTTAGAATTTTTGACAAAGACGCAGTAGAGATTGGCGGGGGACACAAGCACAGAATGTCCCTTGACCAGATGGTCATGATAAAGGACAACCATATTGCAGTATCAGACTCGCTGTTTCAGTTGATCAAGCGTGCAAAACTAAAGCATGAAAAAATCGAGGTTGAAGTGGAGAGCCTAGAGGATGCAATTACTGCATCAATAGAGGGTGCACAGATAATCATGCTTGACAACATGTCACCACCAAAAATAAAAAAGATAATCCAAGAACTCAAGCGTCTTGGCTTGCGAGATAGAGTAAAGATAGAAGCATCAGGTGGAATAAATCATTCAAACGTAGCACAATATGCAAGATCAGGAATAGACATGATATCCATTGGAAGACTGACAAGTGCAGTAATAGGCCTTGATCTGAGTCTAGAAATTAATTGATTGCAAGCATGCGCTCTATTGCAAGATGAGCCTTTTCTGCAATGTTTTTTGGAACTTTGACTTGATACTTGTTTTCTTGCAATGATGCATACACCTTGTCTAGTGTAATCATCTTCATGTATCGGCATATTGCATTCTCGGACATTGGAATAAACTTCTTGTCAGGATTTTGTTTTTGCATCCTGTACAATATGCCGGTCTCTGTTGCCACTACAAATTCCTTTGATGGAGAATTTTTGGCATGATTCATCATTCCTTCGGTTGACAAAATCTGGACTTGTCTTGAACCATAGTCACCCGATGCAACATCATACATTACTGAAGAGGTGCAACTGCATTCAGGATGGACCAAGAATTCAGCATTTGCATGTTCTCGAAGTTTCTCTTGTACATCTTGTGAGCGAATACCTGCATGAACATGACATTCACCTGCCCAGATGAACATGTTGTTTCTGTTTGTCATCTTTGCAACATATGAGCCAAGAAACATGTCAGGCAAGAATAAAACTTCCCGGTCTTCCGGAATAGATTTTACGACATTTACAGCATTAGATGACGTACAACAATAATCAAGTTCTGCCTTGACCTCTGCAGACGTGTTGACATAGCCCACGGTAATTGCTTTCGGATGCTCTGACTTCCATTTTCGTAACTCTTCGGCATTGATGGTATCTGCAAGCGAACAGCCAGCCCCAAGATCTGGAATTAATACGGTTTTATCAGGACATGTTATTGCAGCAGTTTCTGCCATAAAATGAACCCCACAGAAAAGAATCGTCTTTTGTTCAGTCTTTGCAGCCTGTCTTGAGAGCCCTAACGAATCCCCTACATAATCTGCAACATCTTGTACATCAGGCAACTGGTAATTATGAGCAAGAATGAGTACATCTTTTTCTTTTTTGAGTTTTAGTATCTCTGACTTGATATCCATTTACAAACTAACTATAGAAGTGATTCATCTTTAAAGCGTCATGATGTTGACAAATTTATCGGCAATAATCGATCCAGACGGCAAAATTTACCAATCAAGTACCGATGTTCAACGAGGTACCACAAATCTTTTTGAGGCATTCTATTGCAGCAAGCGTTGCAAGCCTGCTTGTCTTTGGGTTGCTCGGACTGGGCATATTTTCCACCTTGATTGAGAACTTGCCAAACTTGCCTTCCGCCTGTATTTCATGAGTGTTCTTGTCGGTACTTGGGTCTGCAATTATCTTGACCCTAGTCTTTTGACTACCAATTCCTGCAAGGCTAAGAAGTGCCGCGACGTTGATATTTGCGGGAAACAACCTTACTGCTTCTTGTGCACTGCCTTCATAGATTATAGTTGATTGTGTTATTCCATCAAGGTCAATATTTGATGTCTCAAAAAACTTGGCACCTTTCAATGCTTTAGGATTTTTTGTAGTCACCAAAGTTACCAAGTCAAGCTCATCCCGTACAGCCCTGATACCATCAAGCCCTATTATTGCACCAGATGGAAGATAGACGCGTTTATTGAAATCTTTACAGCCATCCATCACAATATCAAATATTGATTCATCTAGCAGTGCACCTACACTCATTATCATTACATCTTTTCTATTTTGTAATATGCTCAGTATGTCATCTCTTACTGCATCTTGTGATGCAGCTTCTATTATCAGATCTACTGGAGATGCAGCAAGTAGACCTACATTTTCTGTCACTATCGGTTTATTTTGCAACATGTTAACAAGTTTACCAGAATTGTCTTTTGAGAAATCATAGATATGAGTAAGTTTTGCAGAAATTTTCCCAGAATCTATTGCAAATGCGATCTCTGATCCTATTGCACCGCATCCAAGTAATCCCACTCGTTTCAATCTAAATTTTTCATTAGCGTGGCCTCGTTAAATCTGTTATCAGGTTTCAAATTAGCAAAATATTGAATTATCAAAGTAACTAACACAAGTTGAGCAAATTGGAAAAACATGAATCAGCATTAATTGAAAAAGTCCTCTTCAAGATAGCAAAACAGTGGATAGCAGGAGATACAATGGATGATGCTTTAAAGTCAGCACACCAGGCAAATACACATGGAATGAATGCAATCCTAAACAAGCTAGGAGAACACATGACATCAAAATCACAGGTTAGTCAGACAGTCTCAGATTATCTCACTCTTGTTTCAAACTTGCGAAGATCAAAGATTACTGGAGGATTGTCAATCAAGCCAACTCAAGTTGGACTGGCAATCAGTGCAAAAGAGTGCATCTCAAATCTTGATACCATAATAGAAAAAGCCCTCCAGTCCCAGTCTTTTGTTTGGATAGACATGGAATCATCAGAGTATACGGATGCCACTTTTAAAATATATCAAAACCTCTTTGAAAAATATGAGCGATTAGGAATAGTCATACAGGCTAACCTAAAACGTACTTGGAATGACTTGGACATGCTTTTGAAAAAAGGCGCCAAGATTCGTCTTGTTAAGGGAGCATATCATGAAAACTCATCAAATGCATACAGAACAAGACACGCAGTGGATGAAAACTATGGAAAATTGATGAGTGTTCTATTTGAACAAGGAAATGAGTTTGCAATTGCAACACATGATTCCAAGCTAATTGATGCTGCAATGAAACTATCAAAAAAACATGAACGAAAATTTGAGTTTCAAATGCTAAAGGGAATACGTGATGAGATAAAGCCTGTTTTGGTAAAAAGTGGATTTTCTGTTTCAGAGTACATTCCATATGGTACCAACTGGCTTCCTTATTCAATTAGAAGACTGAGGGAAAGAAAACGCAACATACTTCTTCTTGGAAGTTCGTTTATTCACTCACATCGAGTCTGAGTCTGCTCTCGTAGGAATTGTAAAAGATAGTATGCACCTCCTGCACCCTTGCCAGATATTCCAGAATCTTTCCATCCCACAAATGGTTGTGCCCCAACCATCGCACCAGTCGTAGCACTAGCCGCTCTATTGGCATACGTAACACCAGCCTCTATTTTTTCAAAAAACTTTTCAATCTCGTTTTTGTCTTGGCTAAAGACTCCAGCTGTTAATCCATAACTGCTCTTGTTTGCCAAGGCAAGTGCCTCATCAAAGTTTTCAAATTCTTCTACACATAGAAACGGCAAGAATAGCTCTTCGCGTACCAACTCATGATCTTGTGGAAGGTTTACTACAATTGTTGGCATGACAAAGTTTCCATTTTTATGTTGTTCATCTGAGACAAGAGAACCACCATATAATATCTTGCCATCTTTTTTTGCAATCTCAGATGCCTTTTGGAATTTTTTTACTGCAGCATCATTTATGACAGGTCCAATGTATGAATCCCGTTCCCATGGCTTGCCAATTTTTAATGCGCCAGTCTTTGCAACAAGTCTTTCCAAAAACTTGGGCGCAACAGATTTGTGGACATAGACTCTAGAACATGCACTACACTTTTGTCCACTAAACCCAAATGCTGCACGCATGACACCATCTGCTGCCTTGTCAATATCAGAGGATGAAGAGACTATGGTTGGATTTTTTCCCCCCATTTCAGAGATAAATGGCCTAGGATGACTTGATTCAAATGTAGAATATCCAGACATCCCAACCTCTTTTGAGCCAGTAAATGCAATACCATCAACCATGTTACTTTCAAGTATTGTTTTTCCAACTATACTTCCAGCACCTGTTACAAAATTTATTGCAGCGGGAAAAACCTTGCGGTAGATCAACTCTACAAATTTGAATCCAGATATTGGTGCATCACTTGATGGTTTCAATACAACAGTATTTCCAGTTATCAAAGCCCCAGATGTCATCCCTATTGCAATTGCAGAAGGAAAATTAAATGGAGAAATTATTCCCCAAACTCCATATGGTTTGAGAGTGCTTTTTGTCTTCTCGTTTGGAGAAGCACTTTTGGTGTCTTTTGAGAACCCTTCATTTACCTCAAGTTGTTCAGCATAAAATCTCATAAAGTCCATTGATTCATCGAGGTCACCCATTGCCTCAAGCCTGTTCTTTCCACTTTCAAAACTAAGGATTGCTGCAAGATTGAACTTGTCATGAGAAAAAAGGTCCGCAGTCTCTCGAAATATCTGGACTCTTTTTTGATATGGTACCAGAGACCATTTGTAAAATGATTCCTTTGCAGCTTCAATCGCATGTAAAGTGTCATCCTTTGTAGCAAGAGGAAAATTTGCCAATACCAGACTCTTGTCTGCAGGAGATCTAACTTGGAACTGATTACTTGAAAAGATCTCTTTTCCCCCTATTAGCATTGGATAGTTTTTTCCAAAGTCTTTGCGCACTTGATCTACAGCACTGTCAAATTTTTTATGAAATTCATCAATAGAATTGTTTTCAGCAAACCGTGCCCATGTTCGCTCATTTTCAAACATATCAAGTATTACATCGTACTACCATTTTAACTAGTTAGATTTGTGTTGAATTTGCGTTAGCTTGGGAACAAATCTATTTCAAACGAGAAACATTTTATCTCTGCAGGCAAAGGTGTTTTATGCTCAATACGGTATATCGTGATGCAATAAAGAAGCGCGAGGAGGCAAGATCAATTTTCAAGGGTGAGAAATTTGATCAGATAATTAAAACCGCTAGGGAGAATTGGATAGAGTATATCCCTGAGAAAAAAGACGCCGAGATTGCAGGAATAGACAGTAGCTACAACAGTACAAAGTTTCAAGGACTAGAATTATGGGTAGTAACTGGAGTATCAATAAAATCAGATGGCAAGATAATAACTGAGAATCACAATCAGGGACTAGGTCAGCCCACGCCTGAACTTGAGACACAGGCAAGCAAGATGGAGGTTGAGGCATGTATCAACTCAGTAGATAGTGCAGATTTGGTGATATTGGATGGTTCTCTATATTCACAATTTCTGACTAGACAGACATCACTTGGAAATTCCATCACATCTGCAATAAAAAAAAGGAATAATGTAATATTCATATCAAAGACATCATCTGCAAGAAAACAATTTGAAAAATTTGGTTCCATGGCAGGGGATATTTTCTATTACAACCATGCAGTAAAAACACCAGGCTTTAGCAAGATATTTGTTGATTCAAGTCTTGGACCTGGAAAAATAGTGTCATATGTCTATGCAAGACTAAGAGACTCTACTCCACTTATCAAGATAGAACTTTTAGGATCAAACCACATGGAAAATGAAATAAAATCACTTCTTGACATGATAACAAAAAATAGTGTAGGCGGATATCCATACTCATTAAAGCTTGCACATGAAAACTGTAAAATATCCAACTCAGATCTTGCAAGACTTGTTAGTCTATATGGACTAGGAAATGAAATCGGTTCAAGAGAGGTATTGAGTTGACAATAGGTGTAGTAATAGGCGAATCAAGACCTACAGATGTTACAGCTCAATCATCCAAGCCACTTTCAGTTGGAGAATATGTAATAATTGATTCACAAGACGGACAGATTCTAGGACTTGTTGAGAAATCAATCATATCAAGCGAAGCATTAACAGATGTTAGAAATTTTGATGAAGCTGTAGAAAGCAGGGAAGTTGCAGATATCAATTCACGAGATAAAAACTACAAAGTAAAGATAGGAATACTAGGATTTTTGGATAAATTGCAAAAGGGTCAAATGATTTTGCCTGCAGTTCCCCCATTGCCTGGCACTTCAATTCTTGAAGCAACCCAGAAAGATCTTGGTGTGATATTTGGACCTACAACAGAAGAATGGGTAAGAATTGGTGCTCTTTTGAGAAACTCTAGCATCGAGGCCAAGATTAATGTGAACAAAATTGTATCACGACATTTAGCCATACTTGCAATGACAGGCATGGGAAAAAGCAACCTAGTATCTCTAATTGCAAGACATGTTGCATCACTAAATGGTACCTTGATTATTTTTGATTATCACAATGATTATGAGAATCTTGATGTATCCAAGATGAATTACATGCTGGCAAAGATAAATCCCAGACTTTTACCTGCAGACAAGCTAGCAGAAGTAATTGAATTAAGAGAGAATGCCGACAAGCAACAAAGAGCATTACGAGAATCCCTTACAGAATCAGTGAAACAATCAAAGGATTTCTGGCAAGCCCTAGAAGAGAGTACATCATCTTTTGGTCGTACTACCAAGGGTTATGCAGACAGTGCCAGCAGAGTTTTAGACAAGATAGATGATGCAAAACACAGATTTTCAGACATACTAGACCCAGATTGTGGAGACCCAGTAGACCTAATCAAGGAAGGCAGAGTCAATGTACTGAACATATCAGAACTCAGCGAGAGACAAGCAAATGCAGGATTATCATATTATTTACAAGAGTTATTGCAACACAGAAAAGATGCAGTCTGGGAGAAAAAGGGCAAGTCTTCAAACAAAAGAAGCAACAAATTCCTTGCACCCATATTTGTGATAATAGAAGAGGCTCATGTCTTTATTCCAAAAGGCGAACACACTGACACGAAGTATTGGGCATCAAAAGTAGCAAGAGAAGGACGTAAATTTGGAATTGGTCTTGGCGTGGTATCACAAAGACCACGAAACATTGACCCAAATGTACTAAGTCAAATGGGCTCACTTGCAATAATGAAGATAGTGCAAGATGATGATCAACAACAGATTGCATCAGCAGCTGAATCACTAAGCAAAGACCTGCTATCACAACTTTCATCGTTAAATATTGGTGATGCTGTTTTGATTGGGCAGTGGGTAAATCTACCATCAATCGTACATGTAGATGAAGTCAAGAGTAAGAAATCAGGATCTGACTTGAATGCAGTATCAGAATGGAATCAGACTGACAAATTCAAACAAGTTGCAAAAGAATCTACCAAGTCAATGATTCAAAAAGACCTGTTACTAGATTGAGATGATCTTTTCACATATTTCAGACATGCACTTGGGTTTTGTGCAATATCATTCGGAAGAACGTGAAAACGATGTGTACACTGCATTTGATGAAGCAATTGATACATCAATAAAAGATCATGTTGATTTTGTTATACTAGCAGGAGACTTGTTCCATGTCCCAAATCCAAGCGGAAAGGCAATTGTCGTTCTGGCAAACGCTTTGAAGCGTCTGAAGAAAAACAACATCGAATCATACTTCATTCTTGGAGAGCATGACATTAGCAGAATCAGAGCAACCCCAGTTCCCTGGGTGTATCACAATCTAGAATTCTCAAAGTACATTGGAAATGGCAAGCCAATCATCTACAAAGATGTCCTAATTGCAGGATTTGACAAGCGCAGAAAGGCAGAGATAGAATCATTTGAAAACGATTTTGCTCAGATAGATTCAGAGGCAAAGAGACACCAAGGACATAAAATATTGGTGCTGCATCAAGGAATTGCAGAAATCAACAAGTTTGCAGGCGAGTTGAATTCCACAGATCTTCCAAAAAATTTCACATATTATGCAATGGGTCATCTTCATGAGCATGAGCTAAAACACTTTTCCCACCTCGGAGGTCCTTTGGCATATCCAGGATCCATTGAACTTACATCAAGTGAGGGAATAAAAGAGACACAAAAGGGGTTTTACCAAGTAGATATTTCAGGATCCGAGGCACAGCCAACATGGCTAAAACTTGACACCAGGCCACAGTTTTCCATCAATACTTCAATGGATAACATTTCAAAGGATGTTGAAACATTATCTGAAAAGATCAGGTCACTTGCAAGAAAACCTGTGATAGAACTAAAGATCACAGGTGAGATTTTAGAGCCAGGACTTGTACAAGCACAGATTTCCAAATTGTCAGATCTGACATTACGTTGTTTTTGGAAACATGTTTCAAAGGAGCAATCTGTTGGATCAGTCTTTGTTAACAAGCCACTGAATATAGAAGAAGAGATGCACCGCATTGCAAAAGAGATACTTGGTTCTAATGACATGGCAAACTTTGCAATAAACGAACTCTTGCCACCATTATCAAAAGGTAACACAGATGATGCAAATCAAGCAGTGATTGAGAATTTTGAGAAATTCAAGAAAGGAGTGAAAAATGTTACAATCAGTTGAGCTAGAGAATTTCTTATCTCACAAAAGTACAAAATTAACATTTGATAAAGGCGTAACAGTATTTGTCGGACAAAACGGTGCAGGAAAATCAAGCATTATTGATGCTATAACATTTGCGTTGTTCGGTGAACACCTAAGAAAATCAACAAAAGGACTCTTACGAAGAGGAAACAACCAGGCATATGTCAAAGTAGAGTTTTCCATAGGAAATAGACAGTTTGAGGCAGTTCGGAAGATAGACTCCAAGGGAACTGTTGGAGCAATTCTTCACGAAAAAATCAATGGTGAGGCAATTCCTCTTGCAGCAGGAGAACGAAGACAGTTTGGAGAGTCAATGACAAAAACAATTGAGGACTTGATCGGATTAGATTTTGAAAAACTCAAAGTTGCATCCATTGTACAGCAAGGTGAACTGCAAGCAATAATTGAGGCAGACCCAAAAAAATTCAAAGAACTAGTCAATGCAATAATTGGCATAGACAAACTAGACATTGCATATGAATCAATGAAAAAATCAATAGACAATTTTAGAACTATAATCAGATCAAGACTAAATTATGATGATACAAACATTGATGCACTTCAAAATAGAATTGATACATTATCAAAAGACATAACATCGCTTGAGCCACAAAAAAGAAAATTAGAGGCAGACAAGATATTACAAGAAAACGAGTTTTCCATTTTACAGCAGAATATAGAATCAAGCATACCTAAAGAACTAAAGATAAAAGAAATAGAGAATAAAAAAGAAGATCTTCTCAGACACATAAGAGACTCGATAGTAAAAATGAAACGAGATCTTGTAGAGAAAGAAAAAAGACTTGTCGAGTGTTCAGACAGCTTGTCAATCGCATCTGCCAAATCACAAGTAGAATTAGATGCAAATCAGACACAATCATACATTGATAGAATCAATACAGAACTAAGGCAGATAGGAGAAAAAATTGCATCAATACAAAGCCAGCAAGACATTGCAAACAGACTTCACTTGGTTGACGGCAAATGCCCTGTCTGTGACTCTAAAGTCGACAAGCTAAACCCCTTGTTTGACGAAAAATACATCACATCTGAACTTGATATACTAAAAAAGAAAACAGAGACAATTACAAAAGAGAACATCATGACGCAGACCAAGAAGCGAGAACTAGATACAAAACTTCAACAAATTATAAAAGCAGAAGGAATTTTGTCTTCAAACAATATCAAAAACCAAGGAGACCTAGTCAAACTGGAAGAAGAGATATCACGATTACAGGTCAATACAAGAGACATACCTCATGAGATAAACACTGGCAACCTCATGCAATATGCAATTGATGAGTATTCAACTAATGTGATAAAATCAATATCAATACTAGCTGAAGAGACTAGAGATTTTAGCATAACCTCTTTCAGAGAACTAAAATTAAAGACTGAACAAAAAAGAAGAGAACTAAACACATTAGATCAAGAGATTGTTTCTGTAAATACCAAATTAAAGATATACCAGGATGATTCTGAAAAAATTTCTCAAGTATTACTAGAATTACGAGAAGTAAAACAATATGTTTCAAACCTTGAGACAATACGTAATCAGATTTACAACAGAGATGGTCCTGTTGCTACAAGCCTTCGCTCTTGGGCATTGGGCACAATTTCACAAAAAGCCTCTGAATATCTTTCAACATTTAATGTAAAAATTCAGAGAATCACACTTGAAGACAAGACAAGAGACATTGGAATTACATGTCATGCAGGTAGTTTAGAACTTGATCTAGAATCTCTGAGTGGAGGAGAAAAAGTAAGTGTTGCACTGGCATTACGCCTTGGAATGGCTCATTTTATGGGATCATCAAATTTGAATTTCATTATTCTAGATGAACCAACTACTCACTTGGACCAAGAGAGAAGAAAATCACTTGTAAATGTACTTGCACAAGCATTTGAATCAAATATTGATGCAACTTCTCAATTTATCATAATCACACATGACTCTGACATATTTGAGAATTCAAACATTGATGCAATCTATGATTTCAAGTCAACATCAGAAGGAACCGTCGTTACACCAATCTAGCCGCCAGTCAGCTTGGCAAACTTTTCATTCTTTGATAGGCTTTCCATGAATTTCAGATTTGACAGTGCAACCACTGCCGAGTCTCGAACTTGCTCACTTGAATCCTCCAAGGCTTTTTGCAATGTCGCCTTTGCATCCTGAGAGCCAATCACCCCAAGTGCAACAGCAGCCTCGTGTCGTACAAATAGACTCGGATCGTTTCTTGTTGCATCCTCTAATGGTTTGATACCACTTCTTAGGCACATTTGTCCCAAGGAAAAGGCAGCCTCGTGTCGTACCAATTCATTTGAATCATTTTTTAGTACACTGGCAACATGTGGAACAACATCTTCACCGCCCATATCTACAAGAATGCATACTGCCCTGCATCTTATCACAAAATCTCGGTCACCCAACAAGCCGACAAAATATTCCTTGTCTTTTTTTTCATATTTTTCTTCCATCTCAGACAAGAGTTCAAGACGTCCAATTGGAATGACTTCCATGCATTCGACTTTTATCATCGAATATTTAGTCGTTATTGACGTTTCTCACAGAGGATGCAATCAATCATCTTCATTTCACTAGTGTTTAGAATATCATAAAGATAAATTTGGTTTTGCCACTCTAATCTGCAAGATTAAATCATATTTTTTAAAATATTTGTACAATGCATCTTCTGATACAAGTAACTTGTCAGTGTACAAGTAAACATTTTTTGTAAATTCAAAGGTAGGCATATCATGTATTTTTTCGTCTTTCATTATATCATCAACACTGGAATCAGTGTATTTTTCTAGTTCCAGCAGAAATTTTGCTACCAGATCAGGAAGTTGTACATATTCATTGCTTAGTTCAGAAATTATTATCCCAATGTGTTTGTGTTTTTTATCATCATTCTGAATGGCCATTATTTGAAATTGTTTGGTATTTTTTACTTGCTTGGTTTTTTTATCAGTCAACACAAACTCCCAATTAGCATGAATTCTGGAGTACTGTGGAAATTCATTTGTTATCTTAGATGTCATTGTTTCAAAAACATCAGTTTTCTTGGAATGCATCTGAGAGCAACAAGGAAATGAGGTTCTTTATGTCTAGCGCCGGATTATTTCAGCATAAAAATGGACAGTGATACCATCCCAAGTCATGATTTTTGCAACATAAAAAACGTATTGTCAGTATATCACACGTTCCTTTTGAGAACGTTGTACGATAGCAGGAATAATTGATGCGATCAAGACAAAGGTAGAGATGTAAAATATCAGGTGAATTGATTTTATAAAACTCGGTATTGCTGCTCCAGCATTCAAGGTACTAGAAGAGCCCAGAAAAATTGATTCTAGTTCATACAGTGGAACGGTGCTAGCAAGTAGTGCAAATGACACTCCCAGACTAATTATGTTGCCTAGTGTTACAAGGGTAGTACTCATGCCAGCTGCAACTCCACGTCTTTGAGGTGGAACCGAGTTCATTATCGATGATCTATTTGGAGATGCAAATAGTCCCATCCCTGCGCCAACTAGTGAAAGCGGTAAAACCAAATCATTAAAGCTTGTAACAGGTCCAATCTGTGAAAGCATTAGAAATCCAATTGCAGACACTAACAATCCAAGTATTGTAAGAAACCTAGAACCATATCTGTCAGATAGCCATCCACTTATTGGTCCAAATGTTGCAATTGTAAAAGAGACAGGTATCAAGTAAAGACCAGCTGTGAACGGATTAAGTCTCATTGATGGCCCTTGGAGATAAAATGCCATTATCAACACAAGCGCCCCCCTTGCCAATGCGTTTAGAAATATAGTGATGTTTCCCGCAGAGAAAAATCTAAGCTTGAAAAGAGATAGATCAAACATTGGCTCTTTGACTTTGGATTCAACATAACCAAACAATAGCAACATACAAAATCCTCCAGCCAAGAGAAACATTGCAGCAAAAGAAGGTATAACCTGCAAAGAACCAAAAGTTATTCCAAGCATTACCATAACTAGACCTACAACAAGAACTAAATTTCCAATCCAGTCTATCTTGCCTTTCACTATAGTTCCAAGTTCCCGAAGTTTTGCCTTGGACCAAACAATTGCAAAAATTCCTATTGGGATGTTGACCCAAAAGATTGCTCTCCAGCCAAGCATTTCAGTCAAGATACCTCCAAGCACTAGACCCAATGCAGAGCCAATCACAATGGATATTTGATTCAGCCCAAGGGCTTTGCCCCTTTCTTTCTCATCAAAAGCATCAGTCAAGATAGCAGCACTATTAGAGAAAAGAAATGCAGCTCCAAATGCTTGGAGTATCCTAAATAGTATAAGTTCAGTCCCAGTCTGCGCAAGACTACAAAGAAAGGATGCAATAGTGAAAAGTATCAGGCCAAAGTTGTAGAGTTTGACCCTACCAAACATATCTGCTAACCTACCAAAACTGAGAAGAACTGAGGAGGTAACAAGGCCATATGAAAGAATTATCCATATTGTTTCAATCAGTGAAACATGCAGATCTGGTACAAGTCTAGGCAGAGCTATGATGAGGATGTTAGCATCAAGTGATGCCATCAATATGCAGATCGTGGTATTTGTTAGTGCTATCCACTTGTACTGCATTGTCTTGATTCAAATTAATTGTTATAAATCTCATGTTGATAACAAAATGATTTTAAATAAAATTGAGAATTTTACATATTGACTGCATATTGTTCGGGCAGATCGATTAAGATTAATTCCGTTGGTTCTTCAGCACGCATTACCAAATTGTCCTCTTGTGATATCATTGCAGCATCTCTTGTTTGCATGGTATGATTTCCTAGTTTTATTTTACCATCGATTACAAACAAGTATGATTTTCTTTCAGATTTCAACTTGTGTTGTACTTGACCATTAGCAGTTAAGGTAGAGAGGTAAAAGGTAACATCTTGATGCAGGTGTAATGCATTGGTATTAGGATCATCTTCAGATACAACTACTGGCACTAGCTTGTTTGTTCTTTCTTTTTTTGTAAACTTTTTTTGTTCCCAAGAGGGTGTAAGATTTTTCTTGTTTGCAAGAACCCACATTTGTAACAGTCTCAAGGATTTATCATTTGAGGAGTTTGATTCAGCGTGCATTATTCCGGATCCGGCAGTCATCCTTTGGACTTCGCCTGGATGTATGATGCCATGATTTCCTTGATTGTCCTTGTGCTCTAGTTCTCCATCTATGACATATGTTACAATCTCCATGTCACGATGGTGATGAAAGTCAAATCCGGTGCTAGGTTGTATTTCATCATCATTGAATACACGTAACGGTCCAAAATTCATCTTGTCAGGGTTTTGATAGTCTGCAAATGAAAAATGATGAAATGTTCTAAGCCAGTCAGTCTTGTTTTCATAGTGTTCATCGGACCTGATTATCTTTATGCCCATTATTTCTCAATATCCATCTTTTTTCGAAACACCTTTGCAACATTGCGTATTGTCACGCTGCTGATGCCAGAGGCTTTGGCTATCTGGTCTTGGGTCGCCTTTTCTCCATTCATCAGTGCAGACACGAATAATGCGGTTGCTGCAAGCGATAAAGGATTTTTCCCATCAGCAATGCCTTTTTTCTTGGCCATTTCTATTATACCAAGTGCGTCCCTTTGTGCCTTTTCGCTAAGACCTACAGAAGTTCCTATCTTTGTGACAAATTCAGATGGATTCAACGAATCAACTTGTAATTCCAATGCCTTGACAAATACCCTATAGTGTCTAGACAGATTCTTGAATGAAATATTTCCAGCACTAGATATATCCTGCAAAGTTCTTGGCACTCCAGATTCTCTGCATGCGACATATAATGCAGAAAGAATCATACCAGAGATTGTTCTTCCTCTGATGATGTTTTTTGTCAATGCTTTTCTATACAAATATGCAGCTCGTTCAACCACTGCATCAGAAATATCAATCTTTGATTGGATTGCACCCATTATTACAAATGCAGAACGCAAATTCCTTTCAGTTGAATTTGATTTACTACGACTATCCCATGTTCGTAATCTATTGAAGGTATACTTCATGTAGGTAGATATTGAATTTCCTGATGCATCACGATCTGTATTTCCAATTATAGTAGACAATCCCTTGTCATGAATTGATAATGCAGATCCAAGTCCAGTTCTAGTACTATTATTGTAATCATCTACTGTAAACGACTTTTGTTCAGGACCATAATCTTCTACCTTGTCTGCAAGAACTGCACCACATCTTGCACATATGATTTCTCCGCGAGCGCTATCAGTTACAAATGGTCCGTGTGATTTACCATCATGTAAACATGTTTTATCTTTTTCAATCACAAGTTTTTGTTTATTAGATATCATTTGTATAGTTACTATACACAGGAAAGTATTTAAAATATCAAGTGAGCAGATGGAAAGCAGATTAACTAGTAGTAATCTGCACCAAGATCTTTTGTTTGAAAATTAACAACACTCATGCAGTTTCTATTGGTTTTGAATAGATCTCTTTTAAGAGTCGCGGTTTACCATCCTTGAATATATCTTTAGCACAATACTGCATGGAAAAAGCAGCCATGGATTCAAGTATGGGATTTAGTGCCAATCCCTTTTTTGTTATAGCATATTCAATTTTCACAGGTGTTCCAGCATAGACTCTCTTCTCAATTATACCATTTTTCTCCATCTCGCGCAGTCTTGCGGATAAGGTCTTTGGGTTTATTCCCTCCACAGAGTCCAAAAATTGATTGAACCTGTTTTGGCCTAGTTTTGTCATGTTACGTAAAATATGGACAGTGAATTTCTTTCCAATAATTTTAAAAGTATTATCAATAGGGCATGCCTTCAAGGATTCAAGGAGAACTTTGCACTCTTCTTCTTTCAACTTACCATCTACTCACTTGATAACTATACTATCACTTTCTGACTTATATGCTTACCTTTGTATATCTAATATAAGAAAGAACATGATCAAATCACAACACAAACACCAATGGACTATCACATCAAGACATTGGCAGTGCAGTACGTGTGGAAAGACATACGGATAACAAAACTTTCCAACTTTTTTCTGATTTATTAAAGCGGTTTTGATTTATAGCAGTCAATACAAATCTCAACTGTTTTTGCATATTTATTAGAATAATGTGCGCCAAGTTCTCGATGCCTGTTACACATAAAACAGAGACCAAAATTCATGCAATAGTAATGTCTACGTTTGTAATAGATTTTACGGATTATGCTAGATATGATTGTGGAATTTGTTTGAGAAAGTAAACAATGTAATTATCATGATAAAAGATACCCCAAACGATATCATCGCAAGTGGACCAAATTCAGGAACTGTTGCAGCCATGGTCTTGGTTTGTGTGACAGTAAATCCATTTACTTTTGCACTAGCAATAATGTTAAAATTTCCAGATGTAGCAGTTGGAGGAAGTTTGAACTGCAGTACAAAGTTCCCGTTTTGATCAGATGATACAGTCCTGATTAATATCAAGTTTCCAGACGAGTCTTTTATTTGCAGAGCAACAAGTGCATTTGGTTGTCCTGTTACAGTACCATTTATCATAACAGTGTCACCAGGCAGATAACTATTCTTGTTTGTGGTAATCACAATTGACTGTTCCTCCTGAGCAAAGGAATTCAAGATTCCGGGTAATGCTAACAGTGCAATTACTGCAAAAAACAGGAATCCACGGAGGGATTTCCTATGAAAGACCGACAAAATATGATAGTTCATTGGATTGTGGTATTCCTCCTTTATTTGGCCAGTCGGTAAATACATTTGCATAAACACTAGCAAGTCCAGTTCCAGATTGAGCTGGAACGTAATAAGGTAAGATTACTTCAGATTGTCCCGGATTTAGAGTATACTGGGCAGACGCAGTACCAAGACTGCTCGCATTTGAATCAAAGAGGTTTACGGTAATAAGAGATTGAGTATTTACATTAGAATCAATTATCACTTTGATATATCCAGTTTGTCCTCGTTGGATTAAAGATACTGGATTTCCTTGTTCGTCCGTAGGTTGTACAGATGCAATTGAAATTCCAGTTGGTCCAGTAGAATTATTTTCTATATTTGAAATACACGGGTTTACTCCGTTTACAACAGTTAGCTGTCCTTCATTATTAAAACAAGATTGTATTTTACTATCTGCAAGACCATATTCAACATTTAGTTCATTGTTCAGGCCAACCATTTGAACATGATTTACGGTTGCATATTGGTTAAATGTTGCAAGTGCTTGATCCAAACTTCCGCCACTAGTGATGACGGACTGCATGGCAGTATTTGCAACCGTGATTCTTTGTTTCATGAAATTAAATTCATCTTGAAATACGGATTGAGTCTTGTTATTGCCAACGGTTGTAAGAAAACTGGCATATGCAGCATCAGGAGTAGTAGATGCACTTGCTGTTGCAAGCGTATTAAGGTCTTGTTTGAGTTGACTAGCAGCTGCTTGTCGCTGCTGTAAAACCAATTGTTGGTTAAGTCGTGCAGCAGTCTGATTTCCAATTATGTTTGCCACTTGTTGCTTTGATTGTTGAATTTCCTGTAAAATTTTCAGTGCCACAGGATTGTTCTGAAGATCAGGGCCTGCCAGGGTTGTAAATTGCGCTGAACTAATTCCAGTAACATTACCGACAATTCCAGCACTTGTTCCATTTGTACCAAGACTGTTCAGATTTACATTTACTGTTCCAACAGAATTGTTTGCAACATTTTGTCCAGTGTTATTTGCATATGCAAGAGCAAGAAGATGTGCCTGCGTTGGACTCATAAACGTCATTGAATCATTTTGAATTGCAACTCCAAGTGTAACTTCAGCTTGGTTATTTGTCATTGCAGTAGATATCGCATTTCCAACTCCAGATGCTCCACTGGTAGCGCCGGTACAACTGTGTGGCGTGGATGGGACATACGAAGCAGGAAGCGTAGACACATTTTGAAGATCTGCTGCAAGACAAGATTCTGCAGTAAGCGGTGTTCCACCATTATTTGGCCAGTCTGAATATACATCAGTGAAGACATTTGCCACTCCTACTTGCACATTAGATGGGATGAAAAACGAGAGCGTCATCTGAGATGTTCCAGGATTCAAGATTGACTTGATAGATGTCGTACCAAGACTACTTTGGTTTGCATCAAAGAGGTTAAGTGTCAAGAGTGTAGGCATTTTTTCTCCTGATGAAAGGGAGACTTTGACAAATCCATTTTGACCTTGTGGTAAAATTGACACTGGATTTCCTTGCTGATTTGTAATTTGTACCGAGTCAATAGTAACACCCCTAGATTTTATTACATTAAACTCGGTTGAATTTGTATAGTTTCTACCATCAACAATTGCATTTACTGTATCTTGATATACACCAGTCTGATACGTATTAGGAATCTTGAACTGTAAAGAACCAGTTCCATTTTCGTCAGTAGTTATTGTTCTTGATATAATATTGTCACCGCTTGGATTTGACACTCCAACAGCAATGTTCTGCAGACTTTGACCTGGAAGAAGTACAGAGAGCGTAACCACATCCCCATATGCATAATATGATTGATCAGTGTTCAACAAGAGCGATGATGGAAGTACAATTACTGTTGCCTGAGCAGTACCAAAACTACCAGAATGAGCACTGTCACCACCATATTTAGCAGTGATTGTCACAGCATTTGTAGAATATTTAGATGGAGTATATGATACAGCACATGTATTAGATGAAAGCGTACATGAAGCATTATCAAATGAGCCTCCCGCGTTTCCGTCACTCCACAATACATTTCCAGTTACGATTGATGAGATTGAAGCATCTGCAAGTGTTGCTGTGAATTGTATCTTAGATCCTTGTGCCACAGTAGCAACATTTGGAGTAACAGTGGTTACAGTATTATGCAAAGCGTCCAGTGTTAAAGCAGATGTTCCAGTACTGCCAGAATTGGCAGTATCCCCACCGTAACTGGTGGTTATGGTTATTGCGCCATCATAATTCAGAGGTGCCGTGTATGTAGTAGTACAAGTTCCAGACGAAAGGATGCAGGAAGATGGATTGAATGTGCCACCAAGGTTACCGTCGCTCCAAGTCACAGTTCCAGTTGGAATAATTTGTTGGTTGGATGCACCAGTTACTGTAGCAGTAAATTGTATCTGGGATCCTTGATTTATCGTACCAGTTGCCGGTGTCACAGTGGTAGTAGTACTAGGTAGAGAATTTACTGTCAAAATAGATGTTCCAGTACTGCCAGAATATTCATTATTTGTACCATATGTAGCAGTGATTGTGACCAAGTTTGTTGTAGATGCAGGTGGTGTGTACAATACAGTACAAGTTCCAGATAAAATTGTACAAGAAGATTGATTGAATGTGCCACCAAGGTTACCGTCGCTCCAAGTCACAGTTCCAGTTTGAATTGTTGGCAAGTTAGAGGCATCATCCACTTTCGCAGTAAATTGTACCTGAGATCCTCGGTTTACAGTAGAAACGCTTGGTATTACTGTAGTACTAGTATTAGGTAGAGCATGTGCCATAAGAGTAAAAGTTCCAGTACTTGTGGAAAATGACCCGTTATTTGTATAGCTAGTAGTTATCAATATGTTGTTCCCATAATTTGCAGGTGGGGTGTATGACACGGTACAAATTCCAGACGAAAGGATGCAGGAAGATTGATCAAATGTTCCTCCAATATTACCATCACTCCAGGTCACAGTTCCAGTTGGAGTAATTTGTGGACTAGATACATCTGCAAGTGTTGCTGTGAATTGCACTTGAGATCCTGAACTTGTGGCAGATGTGATAGTTGTAGTAACACTACGGATAGTAGTTGCAGTCAAAGTTGATGTGCCAGTACTACCAGAGTGTGTTCCATCTCCATTATAACTAGTGACTATCGTTATTGTACCACCATAATTTGTAGGAGAAGTGTATGTCACAGTACAAGTTCCAGATGAAAGGATGCAGGAAGATGGATTGAATGTGCCACCAAGGTTACCGTCGCTCCAAGTCACAGTTCCAGTAGTAATAGTTGGCAAGGTGGATGTATCCATGACTCGCACAGTGAATGATACAGGAGAATCTTGTTTCGCAATACCAGAGTTTGATGTAATGGTACTAGAAGTTGAATCAATCGTGATGGTCGTTTTAGGCACTATAGATGAATTCGTATTATTAGAAATTGCGGTATTTGATTTTACATTATTGGAAATAACAGTATTGGAGTTTGTACTGTTAGAAACGACAGTATTGGAGTTTACATTATTTGGAATAACAGTATTGGAGTTTGTACTGTTAGAAACGACAGTATTGGAACTGTTGGAGATAGGCTCGATAGAAAAGGCATATTGTGGAAAGACCAGTACTGCCATAACAGAAAGGAAGAGTAGAATTCTTAGATTCATTTCACATGATTCCCCACATTCAATAAATAAAGAATTGATATACATTGTTCAGGAACAATGTCATCCATATCACGAATAGATTTTACATTTAACATAGTATGCACATAATTCATGCCCTTGAAGTGTACGGTCTCACACTGGTTTAAAAGACTGACGTATGTTTTCTCCTAGTTCGAATATGAGATCATGATTAAGATTCACAATATTGGCATAGAAAAGACACCAACTTTATTGCAATACCAATTTCAAGCAAATTTTGGAACATATTTTGAGGTAACCTGGACTCATTTCATTTTAACTTGAATATGTTCCCCATCAACATTCATCTTTATGTTCGAATATGGGTATACGGACAAGTCATATTTTGATAGATCCTCATCGAATGTTGCTATTGTTTTAGAGTCATTATAGATTTGCTGCAATTGTTTTCCCCTACCAAGATCTATCATAAAATGTGGATCGGCTACAAGTAATATTTTATCAGTTTTGAGATGATTAAACAGTATAAACGAATAATCATTTGGCGTGTTATTTTTATGAAATACATAGTGTAAAACCCACTCATATGTTGGATTGGCAAGCACTGTAGTATCATTGTCATTTACATTTTGTAGAATAAATGAAGTAGTCTGAAATTCGGAGTGTGTAACATTTACACTCATAACAAGAAAGGTGCTTATCAGACCGAACGTAGCAATCCCAGAAACCACAACAGAAGGCAAAATTTTGTTCAAATTTTTCTTATTGGCGCGTTCCAAGACATTCGCAAGTAATACGGATGCAGATATGCAAAACACTGGAAGTATTGGAATCCAGTAGAAATACTGGTTGTATCCAATCATAAGAAGAAATATTACAAATGGAACAAACCAAAACAAGATAAAATAATGTCTTCGCAAAATTGCAAATATAGTTCCGCCAATTCCAAGAATAAATAGAACCGGATCAAGCTTGAGAAAAACTAGCGATATGTATGGCAATCCAAAACTTTGTCTTTGTGTCTGACCTATGACATCTCTCAACCATACATCAAATTGATGCGCGCTAACTGCCTGAAGTGGCCACATCATAGGTATCAAAACTATCGGAATTAACAACAGCACAAGAGCTTTGACATTTTTTCCAGTATTGAAATACACAAGACCTGCAACCAATGGAATCATTGTAAAGACAGGAATTTTTGTAAAGATGGCAACGCCAAGACAAATCCCTGAGAGAGATGCCAACACATACTTGTTGTTAGAGTCTTTTGTCTTGAGTGCAAACAGTATGGATGTAAGAAGAAACGGTAACAGTATAGAATCCAAAAGTATTCGCCTCATTATCCAAGTAAAAGGCATCACTGCAAACAAAAGAGATGAAACAAGTGCTATTTTTTTGCCATATTTTGTATTAGCAATTTGATAGACAAGAAAAGTATCCAAAACTGCTAGTAACCCCATGATCAGTCTAGGTACAAGATAAAGTGACGCAATGAAATTTGTATCAATTGAAGGATGCCATGAATTTGGAAATCCAATTAGTCCAAAGATGGAAGCAAGAAAAATTTGACCAAAATAAGGATGATCATGGAAATATCTATCTTGTAGTCCAAGACCATTTAGCACATGCATTGCACGCTCCATGTACACTCCCTCATCATAGAAAATATCTGGAAATCCCACAGTATTCCAAAGATGTGTAAAACCTGACAGTGTCAGAATTATTCCCAAAATGTATATTGTTTTAATTTGTGGAAATTTATTACTCAAAACAATCTACTTCCAATGATTAGTGTTTTCTAGGAAAACTTGTCCGTATTTTTGGGCTATTTCAGATTCTAGTTCCCATGTAACCAAACCCTTTTGCAACAATTCACTTACCTGAGAAAAATAATTCTCCAAATCAGGCGGACTGATTATCAATACCTCTCCACCTTCAATTCCCACAGTGAATTTATGAGGAATATTTTTTGGTACAACGATTAGATCACCAGATATAGCATCCATCATCCGGTTTCCAAGTACAAAATTGTATCTACCTTTGACAATGTAAAAACACTCGCTACCTCTAGGATGTAGGTGTAGTGCAGGCCCCACATTTGGAGGATGAACGGCATAAAGTATTGTATAGATGCCACCAGTCTCAGAAGTTAATGACTTGATTGTCATAGTGGTACCATGAAAATCAAATGTTCTATCCATTGTCGCTTGCGTTTCAGATCATATCAACAATATAAAAAAGAGTCTAGTTTTGATCCGTATGAATTTACAATATCAAATAAAACTGGACAAAAATTATTAAAAATATCAAATTATGAGAATGTGGACACCCGATACACCATAGTTTGTGTCTAGTAAGGCTCATTAACGATGAATATTCACCGATTGACTAGAACATGAGCCGTTTGAGATACTGGAAACTCACTGTAGATGATGTTAGAAAAGCAGAGTATGACCCAAAAAAAGTATTGATCTGGGAAATAAAATGCCCAAAAGATGACAAGGGCGCAGTCTTTGGAGTATACTCTTATAGAAATGGAACCCCATGGGATTACGATTTAATCAAAGGTATTGTATTTTATCACAACATGATAGAAAAGGAAGAGGTAGACAAACTAACAAAATTCCTCAAGGAAAAATTTGGTGGAGACCCAGCAGAAAAGGGTTCAAGAATATTCCTAAAGGGCTCACGTGAGGTATACACACCAAAAGATATTGCAGATCTTGCAGTCCAGCTAGGGGATAACTTTGAAGTAAGTACAGAACTAACAATAGAGCTAGAAAACTTTACGGTGCCAGAACAAGAAAAAAGTAACTTGCCTTCAAGCAAAATACTTCCAATTCCAGGGCTATAGAAGACACATTAGAAAAAATACTATTAATACAGATCTGCCCATTTCATAATCTACAATGGACAAGTCTATGACCATAAGTCAGCATCTTGAAGACTTGAGAAAAAGAGTATTCAGATCAATTATTGCAGTAGGAATAATCTCATTTTTCATCCTAAGTTTTCATCTTACATCATTTATGTACAACGGAATCAAACTCTACTATCCAACATTTAGTCCATTTAACAACATGGCAGCACAAGCAACGATATCAATGAAACACCATTTGCTACCATCTACCGTTCAATTAATCCAGACAGCTCCAGGACAGGCATTTTTCTCCCAGTTCTACATTGCAATATTGCTTGGAATAGTATTTTCAATGCCTATCATAGTAAAAGAGTTTGTAGGATTTTTAGCTCCAGCATTGCATAGAAAAGAGATCCAGATAATTAGAAACATAACAATTCCTGCCATTGTACTTTTCATAATAGGAGGATTGTTTTCATACTTTTTCGTCACTCCATACATACTAGGATTCCTTTACAAATATGGCCAGTCCGCAGATTTGCTTACATTTTTGAACATAATGGATTTCATCACATTTGTACTCCAGTTCATTCTTGCGTTTGGCGTATCATTCCAGTTACCATTGATAATGTATGCACTTACTGCATCAGGATTGATTGATCCAAAATTTTGGAGAAACAACATCAGATATGCAATCATTGCAATGATCATACTAGGTGCAGCAATAACGCCAGACGGTAGCGGAGTTACAATGTGGTTTGTTGCGGTCCCAATGATTGTACTATACCTAATAGGTATGGCATTATCAGAGAGACAGGCAAAAAATATTGGAACACTTAAATCTTGATCTGCCGCATTTAAGCCACTATGGCATACGAAAATGTAATAATCGCAGTAGTGATAATCGGGGTTTTAATATTTGGTGCCAAAAAGATCCCTGAACTTGCAAAGACGTTTGGAAAGGCAAAGGGCGAATATGAGAAAGGCAGGTTAGAATCTGAAAAAGAGCTCAAGGATTTCAAAGATAAGGAAGACCTAAAGTAGTTTTTTTCAAAAATTCAATTCCCTTTTTACTACATTATTTACAATAAGAAATAATTCACGCTTACATTAGATAACGCTTTTTTACCCAGATAAAATAGATACGACGTGATAAAAAAATCTGATATTGTTGATATTGTGAATAACTATTCAGAACTAACCATTGGTGCACTTGGGAGTCATTCTGCACTTGAAATAATGGATGGTGCAAAAGACGAAAATTTCAAAACAGTGGTAATTTGCCAAAAAGGAAGAGAAGTGCCGTATAGAAGATTTTCAAGACTTGCAGACGAGATCATAATAGTAAAAAAATTCCAAGACATGTTATCTTCCAAGATCCAATTGAAACTGAGAAATTCTAGTACAATAGTCGTTCCACATAGAGCACTTACAGCATATCTAGGATACGAAGGTGTTGAGAACAAGTTTAGAATACCATTGTTTGGAAACAGGGCATTATTCCAGGCAGAAGAACGAGCCAACAAGAAAAACCAGTATTACCTGTTACAAAAAGCAAAGATACGATTTCCAAGACTGTTCAAAGATCCAAAAGACATTGACCGTCCAGTCATAGTAAAAGTTCAGGAAAAAAAACGCAAGCTTGAACGTGCTTTTTTCAACGTATCATCATATGCAGAGTACAAAGACAAGACAGAGATCAAGATAAAACAAGGATTGATTTCAAGAGAGGCGCTCAAGACTGCAAGCATAGAGGAATTTGTCATAGGAACTTATTTCAATTTCAATTATTTCCATACCCCGATATCAAAAGAGGTGGATTTTCTTGGAATAGAAAGAAGATTGCAGACAAATCTTCACGACTTTGTCTCACTTCCAGCAAAACAACAACTTGAAACAAATATTGAATTACAAAATATCGAGGTAGGTCATACACCTGCAAGCATCAGAGAATCATTACTTGAAAAAGTCATAGACATCGGAGATAAGTTTGTCAATGCGGTGAAAAAAGAATATGCTCCAGGAATTATCGGTCCATTTTCCCTACAGAGCGTGATAACTCGTGATCTAGATATCATAGTATACGATGTATCACTACGAGTTCCAGGAAATCCAATTCTTGCTACAACAAGTCCATATACAAAATACAAGTATGGAGAAACTTTTGGGGTCGGGCGTAGAATTGCCATGGAGTTAAAAATTGCCCAGCAAGAAGGAAAACTAGCACAAGTACTAACCTAGGCTTCCATTTTTTCCTTTAAGAGATTTTTCCTAACCAATATTGGAATATTGTAAAACGTTGCAAGCGCTATAGAGTCAGATGCTCGATAATTACGCATTACAAGATCATGTTTTCCAGTAAAGTAAACATTGGCGCGCAAAACACTACCACTTTCATATACTTTGATCTTTACAAGTACAAGCTCGTTTAGTTCGGCAATCTCTTCTACCATGTTGTAGATGGTCGGAATTGCACCTCTTTGTCCCTCAATAAAATTAGATATGTGTCTTGCAACTTCACCTGAAAATGCGCGCATGTGGAATTCTTTTCCATCATCGGAACGTAAGATCAAGAGTCCTTCAACGCCATAGGGGTCTACAAAACCAACATGTGTTATCTTGGTTTCAGCATAATCAGAATCTAGGGGCTCGTCGATCTTCACGACTAGATAAAGATACAAAATTACCCAAGATAAACACTTTGGAGAAAATATGAGATAGAATTTAATGTCAGGATGAAAATTTTTTACAGGTGGAAAAACAAAAAACATCTAGTCGTTCCCATTTTGCGCTCATACTAGTTGGTTTTTTGGCTATTGCCATATCATTTTTGGCATATGCGAAAAATAGCAATTTGATAATCACTCCAGCTGCAATGCCTGCATTACAGAACCTTGCAGTTGCGACATATATTGTACTATTTGCATCGTTTGTATCAATAGGTTGGGGACTGTACAAGATGTACAAGACAAAGATTTCATCTACAGATTCTACCATCACATCAATTATTGCAAATGCAATACACAACAAAAGATCAAAACAAATTTTTATCATTAGCGCAATAGGATACGGATTATTTTTTGCGTTTACATCTGGAACAATAATCTACAAACCAGACATCAATGCCACAGATTATGGATTCCCGCAACCTCCCCACATAGAGCTCTCACCATGTTGTGATCTCCCAGGTTACATGCCAATGATTTTTGCATTCTTTACAGAACACATAGGATTGCAAATAATCCCATTGAACTTGCTTCTGCTAGTCATGGTATCATTTTTGGTGGGTTTGAACTTTGCATTATCATCAGCAGTATTTTCCATTGCAAAAAGTGGTGGAAAACTGGGTGCATTTGGAGCAGTGACTGGATTGTTTGTCGGTTGTCCCACATGCGCTGGTACAGTTTTTACAATGTTGTTTGGTTTTGGAGCAGGAGCCACAACGTTTACGTTATTTTTAACAAGCTTTGAGGCCCAGATCCAGACAATCTTCATTGCAATATCCATCCCAATTCTTTTTGTAACGCCCGTCATAATGGCCAAAAAAATAAAATCACAAAACGAGAGTTGTGCAATAGATTCTAAATAGATTTTATTACACGGGGATTTTTCCAGTCTCCAATATCATAGCCATCTTGCCGAAGATATTTCAGAGTGAGTTTGTACACTAGTTCATCATGTTCCACAGTCTGTAGGATTTCATCCCATCTCACTTGACCAGATTGGTTGATCTTTTCTTTCATCTGTAAAGTAATGGTCTTTGCAATATCCCTACATTGATCAAAAGTCTTTCCATTCTTGTATGCATGTGTTCGAGAATCACATTTTTCCATTGTATGTAAATCACATATGCAAGCTAAATAAAAAGATCAATTATTTGAAAGGCGCCCTGTGATAAGTCACATCTTAATACACCAGTACGTGACCATTTTTCATATTGAACAATCCTAATCCCAAAGATGTCATCCTATGGACACTACGACGTGGAGAAGGTGATACTGTCAACATGTACAATTACCTTGCAGGATTAATGCAGGTTTCAACTGGAAAAAATTTTCTTAATTTTGGATATTGGGATGATGCAACAAGAGATCCTGCTAAGGCTCAAACAAACTTGTGTAATCTAGTAGGAAATATGGCAGAACTTGAAAAGGCAAGACATGTTCTTGATATAGGCAGTGGTTTTTCAGAACCAGCGTTTCTTTGGAAAAAAACACATCAAAACATTACAATCACCTGTGTCAACATAAACCGCAATCAACTCAAATTTGCAAATATGCAGACAGACACCCCTGAAATAAACTTGGTAAATGCCACAGCAGTGAAAATTCCAATATCAGATGAATCGTGTGATAGAATTATAGCATTGGAATCGGCACAGCACTTTAAACCAATCAAGGATTTCATATCAGAAACACGACGAATTCTAAAAAAAAACGGAGTCATCATCCTTGCAATACCAGTACTCTTAAAACCATCAAAGTTTAACATTTTAAAAATTGGCATTTTAAAGTTGACATGGTCTTCTGAGCACTATGACATGGAGACAATCAAAAAAACAATCCAAGATGCAGGTCTCAAGATTACAGAAATCAAACTTGTTGGATCAAATGTGTACTTGCCTCTGGCAGAATATTACATTCAAAATCGCCAGTACTTGAGATCAGAGATCCTAAAAAGATATCCATCATACGTAGAAAAAATATTGTTCAGATCAATGTTAAAAATGAAACAGACATCTACAGATCATACCATTGAATATGTCTTGATAAAATGCACAAAGTAACCCTTATCAATATAACAAATCTATAACTTTTCATAGCATACCAATTCCGTCTGGTTGCTATTCTGCGTAGGTTCTCTCTACGCAGAGCCTCTTAATTTTTATAAACATATTTTGGCAAGTTTTTCCGTAAGAAATATTATCTCAAATTGTACCATAAAAACATGGGACTTTTCAAGAAAAAAGAAGGACCTGCTGAAACAAAATGTAAAGAATGCGGTCTTGAACTACACGATCCAGTAAGACTAGACAGACACATGAAAAAAGCACACAAACATGCACCACAGAGAAACTTCGACGAACCAGGAACCAGCACTGGCGGAATGTGGTAAGGATACAATAGGATTGCTACAAAATGAGGCAGATTGACAAAACATGGTTGCATTAGACATTATCAATAATTTGGCAAATTTTGTGATCCAAACAATATCAAATACAGGCTATATTGGAATTTTCTTTTTAATGGTGGCAGAAAGTTCTCTCATACCAATTCCAAGTGAGATAATCATGCCATTTTCAGGATATCTAGCATCAACAGGAAAACTTAACCCAATTTTGATAATACTTGCAGGTTCGGTAGGAAACCTAGTTGGCTCGCTTGTAGCATATTTCATTGGCGTAAAGCTTGGCAGAGAGTTTATTGTTAAATATGGAAAATATGTGCTCTTGAAAAAATCTCACCTTGAATGGACAGAATCATACTTTAAAAAATACGGCGATAGATCCACATTTGTAAGCAGGCTATTGCCTGCCATTAGGACATACATTTCATTGCCAGCAGGTGTGGCAAAGATGAACTTGAAAAAATTTTCAATCTACACTTTTGCTGGTTCCATCATATGGAGCACCATGTTGACATATGTCGGTACCACATTAGGGGATCAATGGACCAAGATAAGACACTATTCAGACTACATTGATGGTGCAGTCATAATAGGGTTGGTCATAATCATAATAATCATAGCCAAAAAAAGAATTGCTAAACCAAATAACAATTAACGATCTTTATACTTGCTCAATTCTTCTAGAATTATCTTAAGTATTGTTTCACTATCAAGTAGTACACATCTGATATCATTTTCCTTACACGCATTTCCAATCTCCACATCTTCTGTTACAACAATCATCCCATTTTCATGTGCATATTTTATCACAGAATAGTCACTTGACAGTTTTTTTCCTTCAGCTATTAATTTTTTTACGCTAAATGCATCATAGCCAAATTCTTTGAGTTTTGTATCAAATCCATCATACATCTCATCAACTAAAACTTTCAATGTCAATACTCCGTTTGAAACTCATATTATTATGTTAGGATGTTAAATACGAGACCTTCTGACATATTATATTTAATAGTCTTTTATTGCCTTAAGCAATCCAATATTATGTTCCAGGTGGTTTTCAGGATAACAATTAAGCATTATTCCGTTCGTTATGTCATAAAATTTCCAGTTATTACACTGTGTATCATATTCTAGATTAGAATTGTCAAATTTCCAGTCAAAACCATTACGTATTTTTACATCAGGATAATTATGACCACGAACAAGTGTAATTGTGTTAGCAGGATAATTCACAACTATTTTGCCATACAATGCATTTGGATAAAGATAAACTACATGTGGATGTGTAGTAATTGCGTCAAATTCTTTTTGTGTGACATATTCATTGTGCAATAAAATTACTTTATCGTACTGTAGCAAAACCTTTGGATTTTTGTCCACATCAATATCGGTAAGAGTGTAATATCCCAAGGACTCTAAAACACTCACAGCTTTTCCACTCGAAGTGTATCCTAGAGGCACATTAGTGTAGATTATAGATGTAAGACAAATTGAATCACAATCACCTGCATAATACGAATAAAACCCACGTTCAGAGTATGCAGACGCAGTAAAAACAGGAATAATGACTACAGACTTTTTGGTATCATTTTGTACTGAAATCTGAGATATTTTTTCTTGTTGTGTCCTTGACACAAAATTGTCATCTAATTCTATTACACCATTTTGAATTAAATATTCAATTCCATGAACAAACTCACTGTCAGGAATGTTTCCAGCACTCCAAGAATACGCAATTTTTTTCACAGAATCAGGCATTATAGAACTATCTACATTTTCCACTAGATCCTCCACTGGAATAATCCTATGTTCGACAAGCCATCTCATGTCATTTACAAAATCAGCATCAGAGATCTCTGCCTGAGACCACAATAATGCAACCTTCTTTATCCATGCAGGGACAAGATTTGTTGTTGCATCAGCATAAGCATTACCAAGTTGAACAAACAATCCAAACATTAGAAAAATTATGATCACGGCAATTCTGGTTATAGATTTCATACAAGATTTGGCGGCATACCTGTTTTAGACATTACTATGATTTCATCACTAGGTTTTACAGTAGATGCCAAAGTTATGATTTTATCTTATCTTACAAACTTTTTTGCAAACACCCATAGATTATGAAAAATATTGGGTAAGTTTTTGTTCACGAATAAGTGTATATAAGTCCAAATTTTCATCTAAGATGTGATCAAGACAATAAGTGTTGCAGGATTGCAAGAAGGAACGCCGTTTAAGAAACCAACAGTAACCCTAGAAGAACTGAAAGACATAGCATCACCAGTACACCTTACTTGGATCGAATGTGTAGTAGACAACATCATAGGAGAAACGCCAAAAATTTTAGAAAAATTAAACATCACCATGGACCCTTCCGTACTATTATCAGGATATGTATCAAGTTATGAGGATAGAGGGGACACATTAGGACTCATGATACCTTTTGTCGTACCTGGAAACAACAAAACTTTGACTGCACCCATTTTGATTTTTATGAAAAAAGATCTCATTGTGACAATTCATGACGATTACGGCGGCAAGATTACGCGTTTGTACAATTACGCCCCCACACTTTTACGAAAACTCCCAAAAGAAGCTGACAGCTGGGCAGATAGACAGACAATACTTTTAGCAAGAATCATAGATGAAATCAGTGAATCTAATTTTTCTATATTACGTCTCATAGTAGAAAGAGCAGAACAATTTGAGATAGATATTGCAGGTTCAAGACAAGTTACAAGAGACATATCTTTGGAACTATCAAACGTGCGAACATCATTATTGACTTTTTTGAATGCAACATGGGCAAGTTATGACACAGTGCACAATCTAAAGTATGGTGATGCCGAGATGGTTTCAGACAACGAAGTAATTCTTGCAAAATTTGAAGTAATTCTTGGAAGACTTGACAGGCAGATACAAATGTCAGAAAACATTATGCAGATGGTTGCTACAGGAGTCAATGTAGTCCAGACCGAAGTTACAAACAAGGTAACCATTCTAATTATCTGGTGGACAGTAGCTGGAACAGCTGAACTTGTACCAAACACAATTGCCACAGTTTTTGGATTATATCCAAACCACGAGACAGTATTTTGGCCCATTGTTACTACTGTAGTTACATCCGCTGCACTGGCAACTGCTGTTGCCTATTTTTATGTGAAAAAATTCTTTGGTCAGAGCCTAGGATTCAATAAACTAAAAAAGTTCCGAAAACAATCGACCCAATAGGTTTTTTGTGAACGCGTCTTTTCAGGTATTTATTAGTTTTAAACCTAATTTTTTGTAAAAGTATCATAATTTCTTTTAAAAATTATTCAAAGACATCATAAATCAATAAAACTGCGATCAAATGCACAAAGTAAAAGATTCATAAATCGAGATTACCAATGTCGAAGAATTATAGCTTATGAAAGAATTCGGCACCTTGGAATATGTTCTGGACACATATTCAAAAAACTGGACATGGAAACTGACGGGCCCAAGAGCAGTAAGCATGGTGGCACGCGTCATACCACATGCATGGTATGGTAACGGTCCAGAAGAAGCCATAGTACCAGATACAATCCAAAACGTAGAGAAGATAAAATGGATAATGGATAGATATCCACTTGAAATAAGATCAAAATCAATATGGCATAGAAAAGTTCGCAAGGTCATAGTTCCACAAAAAAAATGGACACGAATTGAAAAACTCCGCAAGGCAAGCCCAGGACCACAATTTCGCGGAAATTTGCTTGATTTTCAGAGAGAAGGTCTTGATTTTTTACTGAAATCATATGGTAATGCGTTGCTAGCAGACGAGATGGGCTTGGGCAAGACGGTCCAGACCCTTGCATACCTTGCAACAGAAAAGAAGACATTTCCTGTACTGATAGTAGCCCCACTTGTTACACTAAACAACTGGCAGAGAGAAACTCAAAAATTCCTCAAAAAACGCAGCCGTAATGGAAAAATTTCAGATAATGAATACCCATCATCAGTCTTGATAAGAACAGGCAAAGCACAAGAACTTGGAAAATATGATGTTTACATCATAAATTATGATTTGCTCCACAAGAGAATAGATGATCTTGCCAAACTAAACATCAAGACAGTTGTCTGTGATGAAGTACAGCATCTAAGATCAAAGACAACCAAAAAATACACAGCTGTAAAAAAACTTGCTGCACTCGAGTCTGTCAAATACAGAGTCGGTCTGTCCGGAACACCAATTTACAACAGAGGCTCTGAGATATGGCCAATCGTAGACATACTAAGACCTGGTCTGTTGGGAACATTTGAAGAGTTTTGCGAATATTTCTGTTATGTAAATGAAAAAGGAAAAGCAATAGTTCTTGAAAACAAGCGTGCAAGTCTGGGAGAAGAATTGCGCAAACATGTCATGCTGAGGCGAAAAAAATCTGATGTTCTAAAGGAACTAAAGGACAAAGTTAGATACAAGGAACTTATTGATTCAGACATCAACTATTACCAAGCAGAGCTTGGCAAAATTTGGGAAAGATTGGAGGCAGAACAAAAAAATGCAACAAGTGCATTTGACAAATTTTCATCATACAAGAGAGCAATACAAAGTGAAAGACAGGCTGCCGGCGTTGCAAAAGTCCCCCATGTGATAGAGTTTGTCAAAAACATAATGGAGATTGAAGAGAGTGTAGTAGTATTTTGCCATCACAAGGCAATCCACGAATTACTTCATAGAAGTCTTTCAGAATATTCACCTGCATCAATTATTGGAGGTCAGAGCGATAAGGAAAGACAAGAAGGAATAGACAGATTTCAAAATGGTGAGACCAAATTAATAATCGCAGGCCTCAGAGCTGGAAATGTCGGCATAAATTTGAGCAGAGCAAGATATGTAATATTTGCAGAACTTGATTGGAGTCCTGCAATACACAGACAAGCAGAAGACAGACTACACAGAATTGGACAGAAAAATACGGTCTTTGCATATTATCTCATGGGTAATGGCACACTAGATGATCATGTGGCAAATGTTTTGGTAGACAAGAGTTATGAAATTGATGCAATCATGGATGAAAAGGTAGAGACATTTGAGAACAAGGAAAAAGCAGAGCTTATCCTAGCACAGATTCATGACAAGCTAACCCACAGCATGATAAAATAATTTATTCCTCTCGAACCCGGTATTGATCAAAAAAGTCTTGACCTTCACCTAGTTTTTGAGTCAGAAATGATTCCAGTTTTTTTATTATTTGAGCCCTTTCCATCCTTCCCTCTATGGTATCATAATGAGTAGCTTTTGATTCTCGGAATTTTTTATAGCTCATTGCCTTCATGATGTAAGATACAATACACTTACACAAGTAGTTTTGTGTTACAATATCACTAGAGAATTAATTCTTAGAACCTGGTTGCTATAACCAGTGTTGTTGTGGCAGTAACATTTGGAATCTTACGAATCTTGTTTTCAATGATTTCCTTGAGCAATTCAACTGTGTTTGATTCTACAATAGCCAGAATGTCATATGGGCCAGTTGTTCTAACACATTCTTTTACTCCCTTGATTTCCCGTATCTCGTCAATTATTCGCCATTCAGAACCTGATTCACAGTTTATCATGACGCATGTTGTTTCAACATTCCTATCAAATTGTGATGTTTGGAGCATAAATAGAATGAAGACGGTTTTTACATATTATGCATACTCAGCAATATAGCTGATTTATCATAAAACTAGCTTAATCGATCAGACAAACTAGCCTGAAAAAAAATTACAGCGTGGAATATTTTGAACTACATGTGTATAAAATTTCGTCCCAAGAATCAAATTGAAAAATAATGTCAAGTAAAAAAATGTCAAGTCAAACATTAAGTGATCTTGTAAAGACAGCCGACAAGATAACAATAGATGAGATCAAGGGCAAAAAAGTCACCCTAAAAATAAGCTGGTTTGATCTAAAAGGAGTAAGAAAATCAAAAAAATTTCTGCTCAATGAAAAAGACAAGATAGAATTTTAAAAATTCAGATCTTGCCTTTGTTATAAACATCCCAAAATCCTCTTTTTCTATTTAAGACCATGTGATTACAAAATGAGCTAAACCCTCACCTCATATGTTTACTATAAGATTATGTTGCTTACTTGCTTTATGATGGAGTCATCTGTTCTATAGTAATGTGATAATAGAAATTGTTTAGTTTGAATTCCATTGAGGATGTATCAGTTATGAAATTTACTCCAAAATTAGTGTCATTTGTTTGTGTTTCAGGCAACTGCTCTGCCTTGCCACCTGCTAATTGCAGTATGGAATCAACATCATTTTGGCTGATACCAGTTGTAAAGGTATGCGAATTAGGGAATGGTGGGGGTGTAAATTTACTAAAGGCCTGATCAATTGCATTTTTCAGTACAGGGATATCATCCAGAGTAGAATTATCAAGAATTGTAGTATCACTATCCATATTCAAAAGATCTTGCTGTGTGTGGATTTTTACATTTCCAGGAGTCGTTTCTGCAGTGGCACTTAGTTGAAACACAACAGTGGTAGTTTTTGGAATATCTAGATAAAGTATAATCCCAACTACGATAATGCAAACAATAGCTAATCCAATCATCAGAATCTTCATACAATAGTATCAATGTAGATCTTGTTATAATTTGTGTTCATATTTGACAAACCAGAAACTGATAAACAAATGACAAGATTAAGACAATGGTAAAAATTATCACAATGGAGTAATTGACTTGATAAGAAACACCATCATTGAAAAGAGAATGTTTGTAAATCTCATTTTAAGTTTTTATTTGAAATTCAATTTCTTTTTATGTTTTAAAATCTACGATCTGGTTACATCAACAAAAAATTCTGTACAAATCCAACATCAGACAAGGATCCAAAGGTTGGAATACCAAAGACAGGCTACCATTAACTTGTGTCCTTTATTTTATATGAGAAAAAATCGTCCTTGTTCAGAAAGTTATTCGTGTTATATTCTAACGATTATGAGTTTGATGACGATGATGAAGAGGATGACTAATATCAATAACAACAACACAGTAGAAGTAAGAGACCAAAGACAACATAGAACCTAGTTATTGTTTTTTCATTCGTGGTAGAAATAAAATCACAGTACCCAACACAATAAGAACTCCAACAAGTGTGGTATACATCAATGCTAATGGCAGTGATTTTACATAATCAGTAGCATTTGGAATCAAAAAATTAAACCCTGTAGACAGAGTCCAGATTAGAAAAAAACACCCCACTAGAACAACAATATCGATAAACAAGATCTTTTTAAATGGCTTCACAAAATTATACTAGAATCAACCATTGTTAAACAGTTGCTACAATATATGATGGAATCATGAATGATTTCCAGGTAGCAAAATTGCGGTTCAAGTATTTAATGGAAAATAATGAGACATGATTTTTAAAGACAGAATAGATGCGGCAAGAAAACTTGCTGAGAAATTGTCATGGTTGAAAAAAGAAAACCCAATAATCCTTGCAATACCTAGAGGCGGAGTAGTTACTGGCGACATGATATCTTCGATGTTAGGTTGTAATTTGGATATCATAGTTTCAAGAAAGGTAGGTTCTCCTGAGAATCCAGAACTTGCAATAGGAGCAGTATTACACGATGGCAGCTATTTTCCAAATGTGGAAATTACCAGAATGTTAAATGTTCCAGAAAGTTTCATAGAAGATGAGATTGCAAGACAGAGAACGGAAATCGAGCGCAGACTGATGAAGTTTAGAGGAAGTAAAGAATATGATTTGTCAGGAAAGACTGTTGTTCTAGTTGACGATGGGATTGCCACAGGGGCAACCATGTTTGTAGCTGCCATGTGGATAAGAAAACAAAAACCAAGAAAACTCATCATAGCAGTTCCCGTAGGTCCAAAGGAAACCATTGACAAACTGGATCAAATAGCAGACGAGGTGATTGTTTTACAATCGCCTTATAGTTTTAGTGCAGTCGGTGAATTTTATGAAGAGTTTGATCAAGTAAGTGATGAAAAAGTGCAAGAGATCATGAGCAAATATTCTAGTAATAAAAAATAGCAATTCAGGAGAGCATATTGATTTGAAAACTATTTCATATGATCGAAATTTTGAGATGACAGTATCAATAAACTTGAAATCATTTTTGCAATAAAATGTAGGTCAAACTAGTTTTATTTTACAGGAATTTTACTTGATTACCATTACTGCCATATTTGCCTTTTGCATGACATAACTTGAGACACTCCCAAGAAAGACCTTCTTAAAAGTGCCAAGACCTCTAGAACCAATCACTATCAAATCAACGTTATGTGTATGAGAATAATCTACAATAACATGACCAGGATCACCTGTTAATATTCTACCACTGGATGCGATTCCATTCTTTTTAGCAAGCATCCTAGCCGTTAACAAAAAGGTCGGTTCATCCTGTGATATTCCTTTTTCTGGAGCAATTTTCCCTTCCTTTTTCGGAAGACGATGTACCACATGTACAAACACAAGTGTTGCCTCATGTTCCCTAGCAAGATAAATTGCCTTGTTCAAACTTCGTATAGAATTCTTAGAACCATCCAACGGTACCAATATTTTTTTCATTCGTTGTTCAATCATGCTGCTGAAACCTTTTGAATTTTAATTCTGAGAACTGAGCTTCCATTTCATGGGACAAGAACTGCTCTTCCAAATATCTTATCCGATTCCAGATTCTCAATATCTTTTCAAACATCAGATAATCTATAAGGGTTTACCAGAATCTGTAATTTATTCATTTTAGCCCAGTAGATATGGTTTCATTTGATGAAAATAGCATGTAACACTTTTACGTATGAAGAACATGCAGACGATAAAATCATGATTGATAATGATGATTGAATTTATTTATATCTTAAATCATGTCAAAGCAAGAAAATGTCAAAAAATTGCGAATGTGGTTCTTGCGGACATGAAACTACAGAAGAGTGTTTCAATAAAGAATGCAAGTGTTGCATGTCAGATCACTTGGGAGCGTTTGGAAAAAATAGATAATCACATGATGAATTTAGATTTTTTATTAAATATCACAAGTTGCCAAGACTAGATAATCATCAGAAATTTTCAGACTCACACCACCATGTTTTAGAATTAACATAAAAATGAAAAAGGAATGATCAGGGTATTACGCCTGGATCTTATCTACGTCTTACTGCAGTCC